>JOBE01000001.1 GCA_000717735.1 Streptomyces griseoluteus
CTACCCCGTCGAGCGCATGATGCGCGACGCCAAGATCACCCAGATCTACGAAGGCACCAACCAGGTCCAGCGCATCGTCATGGCCCGCAACCTCCCGTAACCCCCCGCCCGACTCCCCCTGCCCGTTGAAAGGAGACAGGCCGTGACCCTGAAGATCGCTGTCTGTGTGAAGTACGTCCCCGACGCGACCGGCGACCGCGGTTTCGCCGATGACCTGACGACCGACCGCGAGGCCGTCGACGGCCTGCTCTCGGAGCTCGACGAGTACGCCGTCGAGCAGGCCCTGCGCATCTCGGAAGAGGCCGACGACGCCGAGGTCACCGTGGTCACGGTGGGCCCGGACGACGCCAAGGACGCGCTGCGCAAGGCGCTGTCGATGGGCGCCGACAAGGCCGTCCACGTCAACGACGAGGACATCCACGGCTCCGACGTCATCGCCACCTCCGCGATCCTCGCCAAGGCCCTGGAGAAGACCGGCTTCGACCTGGTCGTCTGCGGCATGGCCTCGACCGACGGCACCATGGGCGTGCTGCCCGCGCTGCTCGCCGAGCGTCTCTCCCTCCCCCAGGTGACGCTGCTCTCCGAGCTGTCCGTCGAGGACGGCCTCGTGAAGGGCCGCCGTGACGGCGACGCCGCCACCGAGCTCCTGGAGGCCCCGCTGCCGGCCGTCGTCTCGGTCACCGACCAGTCCGGCGAGGCCCGCTACCCCTCCTTCAAGGGGATCATGGCCGCCAAGAAGAAGCCGGTCGAGGAACTGGACCTGGACGACCTGGACATCGACGCCGACGAGGTGGGCCTCGCCGGGGCCTGGACCCTGGTCGACGCCGTGGCCGCGCGCCCGGCCCGTACGCAGGGCACGATCGTCACCGACGAGGGCGACGGCGGCAAGCAGCTCGCCGCCTTCCTCGCCACCCAGAAGTTCATCTGACCAACCGTCAGCCAGACACCACACAGGAGCAACGAATCATGGCTGAGATCCTGGTTCTCGTGGACCACGCCGACGGTGCGGTCCGCAAGCCGGCCCTCGAACTGCTGACCCTGGCCCGCCGCATCGGCGAGCCCACGGCCGTCGTGCTCGGCGCCGGCGAGGCCGCGGCCTCGATCGCCGCCACCGCGGGCGAGTACGGCGCGGCGACCGTGTACGTCGCGGACGGCGCCGAGTTCACCGAGCAGCTGGTCGTGCCGAAGGTCGACGCGCTCACCCAGCTCGCCAAGGACAAGGGGGTGGCCGCCGTCCTGGTGACCTCCTCCGGCGAGGGCAAGGAGATCGCGGCCCGCGTCGCGCTCCGCCTCGGGTCCGGTCTGATCACCGACGCCGTGGAGCTGGAGGCCGGCGAGGACGGCCCGGTCGCCACCCAGTCCGTCTTCGCCGCCTCGTACCAGGTGAGGTCGCGGGTCTCGCACGGCGTGCCGGTCATCACCGTCAAGCCGAACTCCGCCGCCCCGGAGGCCGCCCCGGCCGCCGGTACGGTCGAGAACGTCACCGTCGCCTTCACCGGCAACGCCGCGAAGGTCGTCTCGCGCACCCCGCGCGTCTCCACCGGCCGCCCCGAGCTGACCGAGTCCGCGATCGTGGTCTCCGGCGGCCGTGGCGTCGGCGCGGCCGAGGGCTTCGCGGTCGTCGAGAAGCTGGCCGACTCGCTCGGCGCGGCCGTCGGTGCCTCCCGCGCCGCCGTGGACGCGGGCTGGTACCCGCACGCCAACCAGGTCGGCCAGACCGGCAAGCAGGTCTCGCCGCAGCTGTACGTCGCCGCGGGCATCTCGGGTGCGATCCAGCACCGGGCCGGCATGCAGACGTCGAAGACGATCGTCGCGGTCAACAAGGACGCGGAGGCCCCGATCTTCGACCTGGTGGACTACGGCGTGGTCGGTGACCTCTTCGAGGTGCTGCCGCAGCTGACGGACGAGATCGGCGCCCGCTGACCGTCGTACGACGAGAAAAGGGCGGGTGAGTGGCACTCTGTGCCACTCACCCGCCCTTTTCCGTTGCTGCGGACGTCAGATCCAGCCGTCGAGCGGGACCTCCTCGCAGAGCCGGACGACCGGCCTGCGACCGGTCACGCCGACCCCCGAGGAGACCTTGACCCGGACGCCGGGGCGCACCGCGTGCAGCGGCCCGTCGACGCGGCAGCGGACGGTGAAGCCCTCCGACATGTAGACCGGCCAGAGGTCGGCGTCGGCCGCGGCGACCCCGCGCCGTACGGAGATCACGCCTTCACCCTCGCTGAGTTCGGGGTTGAGGTCGGTCGACCCGCAGGTCGGGCAGAGCAGTCGCTGGAACGTCGTGGTGTGGCACCAGCGGCAGCGCTGGAAGTAGAGCTCGGCGTCGGGTGCCGATGCCTCGGCAACCTTGACGGCGGTCCCGCTCCTCGGTCCGGTGTGGAACACGATGGCTTCTCCTTGCACTCGGCGGCTCAACCGTGCATGGAGCAAAGATATGGCACTGAGTGCCATCAAATAAAGACCTGAGTTCCCTCAATTGGAGATACCGGGAACCCCGGCAGCCCGTTCGGCGTCCCTCAGTCGTCGCCGAGGCTCGCCTCCACCTCACGCACCACGCGCCACATCGGGGTGGACCGCTTGGTGATCACCACGACGACGTCCTCGGTCTCCTCGGCCGGCGCGTCCACCACGGCGTCGGGACTCCAGGTGGCGCGGACGAACTCCAGGGCCCGGTCGACCTCCGCCAGCGGGTCGCCCTCCCCGCCCGAGCGCAGCCAGTGCCGCAGGGCGTGGTTGTGGGCGGCGACCACGGCGGCGGCGGCCACGTTGGCGCGCAGGGTGCCGTCCCTGCGGTCGGCCCAGCGGGTGCGCAGATAGTCGCCGAGGGTCTTCTCGTACCGCCAGACGACCGAGAGCTCGTAGGTGCGCAGTCCGGTCACCTCGCGGGTGAGCCGGTAGCGCTGGACGGAGAAGGTGGGGTTCTCGGCGTACATGCGCATGACGAGTCGGGCGGCGCCGCAGACCCGGACCATGGGGTCGTCGGAGTCGGCGCTCGCGGCGAGGAAGCGGGTCATGTCGGCGAGGCACTGCTCGTGGTCGGGGAAGACCACGTCCTCCTTCGACGGGAAGTACCGGAAGAAGGACCTGCGGCCGACGCCCGCGAGGGTGACGATGTCGTCGACGGTGGTCTGCTCGTAGCCCCGCTCCAGGAAGAGCCGGAAGGCGGCGGCGATGAGGGAGTCCCGCATCGGGGGCTTCGTGGAGTTCGTCGACGCTGTTCCCATGGCCCGAACCTAACACCCGGAAGGGCTCCGCGCGGCACTGGGTGCCGGACGAATCCGGCACCCAGTGCTGTCATGGGGGTACGGAGGTTCAGCGAGGCGCCATCCGCAGCGCGCCGTCCATACGGATCGTCTCGCCGTTCAGGTAGTCGTGCTCGGCGACCATCGTGACGAGCCGGGCGTACTCCTCCGGGCGCGCGAGGCGCTGCGGGAAGGTGACGCTCGCCGCGAGACCGGCCCTGACGTCCTCCCCGAACCCGGCCATCATCGGGGTGTCGACGATGCCGGGGGCGATGGTGACGACCCGGATGCCGAACTGGGCCAGGTCACGGGCGGCGGTGACGGTCATGCCCGCGACGCCGGCCTTGGAGGCGGCGTAGGCGATCTGGCCGACCTGGCCCTCGAAGGCCGCGATCGAGGCGGTGTTGACGACGAGACCGCGCTGCCCGTGCTCGTCGGGCTCGTGCCGGGCGATGGCCTCGGCGGCGAGCCGCATCACGTTGAACGTCCCGAGCAGGTTCACGTCGAGCACGGTCCGGAACAGGTCCAGGTCGTGCGGTCCCTTGCGGCCCAGGATGCGCGCGGAGGGCGCGATCCCGGCGCAGTTGACGGCGAGCCGGAGTTCGGCGCCGTCGGCGTCGATCGCCGCGAGGGCCTCGCGGACCTGGTCCTCGTCGGTGACGTCGGCGGCGAGCAGCCGGACGCCCTCGGGCAGCGCTCCCGCGGCCGCCACGGCCTTGTCCAGGTCGAGGCCGTAGACGGTGGCGCCCCGGGCGGCGAGGGCCGCCGCGGTGGCGGCGCCGAGACCGGAGGCGGCACCGGTGACGAGAGCGGCGGAGCCGGCGATGTCCATGGAACTCCTCGTTCGTGTCGTGCGGGTGCGACCCTGCCGCCGGGTTGGCCGCCGGATCGGGCGCGCGCCCGCGGAGGACCGCGCGGTCCGCGCGGTCTGCGCCGCCCACCCTAGAGCCGTCCACCATGGAACCCCAGGCCGCGCCCAGCGTCCTGAGGGGTCAACCGATCGGATGACGCCGGGGTCGACCGTTGCGGGCGGCGGGTGCAGCCGGGACGACGACGGGCGGTGCGGGTGGACGACCCCAGGATGGAAGGGAAGCGGGCCACGGATACCCGACGGCCCCCGCGGTTCCCCGAGTTCACTGGAGCAGCGCCCAGGACGACCGGTGCGACAGCCCCTGGCTGGTCACCGGTGTCACGGGGAGCGTCGCGATGATGCGGACCCCGCTTCCCGCGGGCCCGGATCCGGGGCTGACCGACCGTTACGGCGGTACGGCCCTGATCCCCGCGGCGGAACGGGGCCACGTGGCGTACGTCCGTGCCGTCCTCGACGAGACCGACATCGACGTGGACCACGTCAACCGGCTCGGCTGGACGGCCCTGTTGGAGGCGGTGATCCCCGGTTCGGGAGCCCGTCCGCACCAGGAGGTCGTCGCCCTGCTGCTCGCCGCGGAGGGGACCCGGGGCTCCCGGACCCCTACGGCCGCACGGCCCTGGACCACGCCGTCCGTCACGGCCTCACGGAGATCGCCGCGCTCCTCTCGGGAGCCGAGCGAGCGGGAGGACCACGGGGAGCCGGGGTCCCGTCCGGCCGCCGGTCCGCTGCCCCCCGCCCCTACCCCCGCGCCTGCGCGAGACCTCGGCTGATGACCAGCCGCTGGATCTGGTTGGTGCCCTCGAAGATCTGGGTGATCTTGGCCTCGCGCATGTAGCGCTCGACCGGGAAGTCGCGGGTGTAGCCGTAGCCGCCGAGGACCTGGACGGCGTCCGTGGTGACCTTCATGGCCGTGTCGGTGGCGATGAGCTTGGCCGCGCTGGCCTGGCGGCTGAAGGGCCGGCCGAGGTCGCGGCGGCGGGCCGCGTCCAGGTAGGTGGCGCGGGCCGCGTCGACGGCGGCGGCCATGTCGGCGAGGAGGAAGCCGAGGCCCTGGTGGTCGACGATCCGGCGGCCGAAGGTGGTGCGCTCGTTGGCGTACACGACGGCGGCGTCGAGGGCGGCCTGCGCGAGGCCGGTGGCGCAGGCGGCGATGCCGAGCCGGCCGCTGTCGAGGGCGCTGAAGGCTATCTGGAGGCCCTGGCCCTCGCTGCCGACGAGCCGGTCGGCCTCGAGGAGGGCGCCGTCCCAGTAGGCGGAGGTGGTGGGGACGGCCTGGAGGCCCATCTTGCGCTCGGGGAGGCCGAAGCTGAGCCCCTCGGTGGCGCCCGGGGCGAGGAAGCAGGAGATGCCGTGGCTGCCGGGCGCGGTACGGGCGAAGAGCGCGTAGAAATCGGCCTTGCCGCCGTGGGTGATCCACGCCTTGGTGCCGGTGACGCGGTAGCCGCTGCCGTCCTCCTGCCGCTCGGCCTTGCAGCTGAGGGCGGCGGCGTCGGAGCCGGCCTGCGGCTCGGAGAGGCTGTAGCCGCCGATGGTCCGGCCCTCCAGCATCCCGGGCAGCCAGCGTTCCTTCTGCTCGGCGGTGCCGTAGGTGTGCAGCGGGTGGCAGGCCAGGGTGTGGACGCTGGTGGCGACGGCGACGGCGGCCCAGCGCGCGGCCAGTTCTTCGAGCACCTGGAGGTAGACCTCGTACGGCTGGCCGCCGCCTCCGTACTCCTCGGGGTACGGCAGGCCGAGGAGCCCGGCCTCGCCGAGGGTGGCGAAGAGCCCTTCGGGATAGGTCTCGGCGGCCTCGTACTCGTCCACCCGGGGAGAGAGCTCCTTGTCGGCGATCTCCCGGGTGAGGGCGATGAGGTCCGCTGCCTCGGGGGTGGGAAGCAGGCGGTCGACATCCATGGCGACTCCAGCGCTCAAAGTGGTACTGGGGTGGGTACTGTAGTACCGGTTAGCGTAGCGCAGAAGGGTGCCGCCGTAACCCCCAGGAAGGCCGGCCTGGAATACTGGCGGCGTGATCGAGACCTCAGCCGCCGACACCCCGAAGCTGACGGGCCGCGGAGCGGCGCGCCGCTCCGCCCTCTTCGAGGAACTCGTCGCCCTCCTCGTCGGAGAGGGATTCGCCCGGTTCACGCTCGACGATCTCGCCGCCCGCCTCCACTGCTCGAAGCGCACCCTGTACGGCCTGGCCGGAAGCAAGGAGCAGCTCGTCAGGGCGGCGGTCGTGCACTTCTTCCGGCGCGCGACGGCCCGCGTCGAGGCGGTCCTCGCCGCCGCGAGCGACCCCGCCGAGCGGCTCGCCGCCTATCTGCGGGCGGTTTCGGCCGAGCTGGCGCCGGTGTCGCCGCAGTTCTTCGACGACGTGGCCGCCTTCGAGCCGGCGGCGGAGGTGTACGAGCGCAACACGCGCGCGGCGGCCGGCCGGGTGCAGCAGCTGATCGAGGAGGGCGTGCGGGCGGGCGTCTTCCGCGAGGTGCACGTGACCTTCGCGGCCGACGTCATCTCCTCGGTGATGGTCCGCATCCAGCGGCGCCAGGTGGCCGCGGCGACCGGCCTGGCCGACGCGGAGGCGTACGAACAGCTGGCCGAGCTGCTGCTGAGCGGGCTCCGCAGGGCCTGAGGCCGCGGCGGGGCGGCGGCGTCCCGGCGGACCCGAATGGCCGGTTTCCGTCCGCGTTCGATCACTCTGCGCAGATGATCCACTACTGTGTGCGGCGCCACTGACCACCCCCACTCAGGGAGACCTCCGCGTGGAGCGCAGCCGTACCGCCCTCAGGATCCGTGCCGTCCTCGCCGCCATGGGCGTCACCGCCGCCCTCGCCGCGGCCCCCGCGGCGCAGGCCGCCCCCGCGGAGACGGCCGGGAAGCCCGTCTCCGCTCCCCCGGCCCCCTGCACCGGGGAGTTCGAGGGCGACAAGCGGCTCGGCCCGAAGTTCCTGCCGAAGAAGTGGCAGGAGCCGGTCGGCCCGCTGCTCAACCGCTACCACCGGACCGGGAAGCTCTCCTCCGCCGACTTCCTCAAGAAGTACTGGGAGGGTCCCGCCGACACGGGCAGCTGGAAGTACCCGCCGAACGACGGCTTCGGCGAGGTCAACGGCACCGTCGACAAGGCGCCCGAGCTGCTGGCGGAGGGCGAGCGCCTGGACCGCTTCGGCTCCGAGTACGGCGCCTACCTGGCCCCGGCCGGTGACGCGTACGCCAAGCGCGCGCTGCCCCCGCAGAACCTCAACACCCGGGACGCGGACTTCCCCTGTGACTACCACCTGTACGAGGTGACGCGGTCGTTCGTGGTCTGGGAGGGCTCCATCGCCCCCTGGTTCGAGCAGCCGGGCGGCGGCCGCCAGATCAAGCTGGACCCGGCCTTCCTGAACCCGGGCGAAGGCCAGCGACTCAACGTCAAGTGGCTGCTCGACAACGGCTACCTGGTGCGCGTCCCCGCGTGACGGACCGCCGCGCGCTGGAACGGGCACTCCGGGAGGCCGGGGTGCCCGAGGCGTACTACTGGATCGAGGGCGTCCACGAACCGGCGCCCACCCCGCCCGACTTCGTCTATCTGCGGACGCGGCCGGGCGGGTCCGGCTGGGAGACCGGGGTGTACGAGCGGGGCGGGTACGAGCCGGTCGCCGCGCACGACAGCGAGGCGGGCGCCTGCGCCCACCTCAGGACGCTCCTGGGCGTGTAGGGCCGGTGGGCGCGGGCACCTAATTCAGGGTGTGGGTTAAGCCGCAAGAGAAGGGTGGTCAAGGGGCCGGACAGCGGTATGTTGCGGACAGGACTACTTCACCTGGGGGCCCAGTGACCATGCGGAACGGCCGCACCGTGCGTGACCTGCGACGCGAGAACCGCACCGCCGTCCTCCAGCGCCTCTACTTCGACGGGCCGCTGAGCCGCTTCTCGCTCGGGCCCGCCACCGGCCTCAGCTCCGGCTCCGTCAGCAACGTGGTCGCGGAACTCGTCGCGGAGGGCCTGGTCGAGGAGGCGGGCAGCGTCGACTCGGCCGGCGGGCGCCCCCGCACCCTGCTCCGGATCACCCCGGGCAGCGGCTGCATGATCGGCGTCGACGTCGGCGAGACCCGGGTCAGGATCGAGCTCTTCGACCTCACCCTCACCGAACTCGCCCGCACGGAACGCCCCTTGGCGGTCGACAGCCCCCATCCGCAAGACCGGTACGAGGTCGGGGTCGTCGTCGGCCACGTACGGGAGGGCATCGCGGAGGTCCTGCGGACCGCGGACGTGTCCGCCGAGCGGCTCCTCGGCGTCGGCGTCGGAGTCCCCGGCATCGTGGCCCGCACCGCCGAGGACGGCGCGGTCGTGCACGGCCAGACCATCGGCTGGGACGGCGTCCCCCTGGAACGACTGCTGCGGGAGAGCGTGGAGCTGCCGGCCGCCGTGCCGTACTGGATCGACAACGGCGCCAAGACCCTCGGCCAGGCCGAGATGTGGTTCGGCTCCGGCCGGGGCGCGCTCAGCGCCGTGGTCGTGCTCTTCGGCTCCGGCGTCGGCGCCTGCGTGGTCACGGACCCGCTGGGGCCCGGCCGGGCGATCGAGTGGGGGCATCTGACGGTACGGGTCCGGGGGCGCCGCTGCCGCTGCGGAGCCCAGGGCTGCCTGGAGGCGTACGCGGGTGCGGAGGCGCTCCTCGAACGGTGGCGGGAGGCGGGCGGGCGGCCTCCGGCGGGGGCGGACGAGGAGACGGCCCTGACGGCGATGCTGGCCGCCGCGTACCCGGCGGCCCCGGGAACGGACCCCGACGCGACGGCCGTGGCCGTCCTGGAGGAGACCGCCGAGTACCTGGGCGCCGGCTTCGCCGACCTGATCAACCTCTTCCAGCCCGAGCGCATCCTCGTCGGCGGCTGGGCGGGGCTCCAGCTCGGCGCGCGCTTCCTGGAGACGGTGAAGGGCTACGCGAAGGAGTACGCCCTCACGTACCCGGCGGCCCGGGTCGCCATTGGCATGGGCTCGCTCGGCCCCGACGCGGTCACGGTCGGCGCGGCGATCCTGCCCCTCGCGGACTTCTTCGCCCGCGGCGGCCGCCGCACGGAGACGGATCCCCCCGGGGAACAGCCGGCCTGGGCGTCGACGCTACGGGAGAGGGCGGCGCACTGAGCTCGTCTTCGGCCTGCCACTTCTCTACGCCCTGGTCTCGCTACGCCACGGAGCCTATGCGGCCGTCCGGTTCGCGGGGGCCGTCGTGGTGGATCGGGGTGTGGGCGCCGGTGAGGGAGGCGCCGCTGCCGCCGCGGCGGTTGGCGACGATCTCCGCGCCGATCGACAGGGCGGTCTCCTCGGGCGTACGGGCGCCGAGGTCGAGGCCGATCGGGGAGCGCAGCCTGGCGAGTTCGAGTTCGGTGACGCCGACCCCGCGGAGGCGCTCGTTGCGGTCCTCGTGGGTTCGGCGGGAGCCCATCGCGCCGACGTAGGCGACGGGAAGCTTCAGGGCGGCCTGGAGGAGGGGCACGTCGAACTTGGCGTCGTGCGTGAGGACGCAGAGGACGGTACGGCCGTCCACCTCCGTCGACCCCAGGTAGCGGTGGGGCCATTCGACGACGATCTCGTCGGCCTCGGGGAAGCGGGCCGGCGTCGCGAAGACGGGCCGCGCGTCGCAGACGGTGACGTGGTAGCCGAGGAACTTGCCGACCCGGACGAGGGCGGCGGCGAAGTCGATGGCGCCGAAGACGATCATGCGGGGGGCGGGGACCGAGGACTCGACCAGGAGGGTCAGCGGCTGCCCGCAGCGGCTGCCGTCCTCGCCGATCTCCACGGTGCCGGTGCGGCCCGCGTCGAGCATCGCGCGGGCCTCGCCCGCGGCGGTGCGGTCCAGCTCGGGGTGGCCGCCGAGCGCCCCCTCGTAGGAGCCGTCGGGGCGGACCAGGAGGGCCCGGCCCATGAGTTCCTCGGGGCCGGCGGTGATCCGGGCCAGGGCCGCGGCCTCCCCCGTGGCGGCGGCCGCGACCGCGGCGGGGAAGACCCCGCCGCGGACCGGGGTGACGAGGATGTCGATGACGCCGCCGCAGGTCAGGCCGACCGCGAAGGCGTCCTCGTCGCTGTAGCCGAAGCGCTCGACGACGGTCCTGCCGTCTTCGAGGGCCTGCACGCACAGGTCGTACACCGCCCCCTCCACACACCCTCCGGAGACCGAGCCGATGGCCGTGCCCTCGCTGTCGACGGCGAGTGCGGCTCCCGGCTGCCGGGGCGCGCTGCCGCCGACGGCCACCACGGTGGCGACGGCGAAGACGCGTCCCTGCTCGACCCACCGGTGCAGCTCTTCGGCGATGTCCAGCATCTCGGTTCTCCTCTGGAAGGTGTGGGGAGGGCGGCGGTGGCGGCGTCAGCCGACGCCGAGCCAGCTCTCGAGCGGGTGGATCGCGAAGTACACGACGAAGATCGCGGTGAGGCCCCACATGAAGGCTCCCACCTCGCGGGCCTTGCCCTGCGCCACCTTGATGACGGCGTAGGAGATGACACCGGCAGCGACACCCGTGGTGATGGTGTACGTGAACGGCATCAGGACCACGGTGAGGAACACCGGGATCGCCACGGAGCGGTCGCTCCAGTCGACGTGCTTGGCGTTCTGCATCATCATCGCGCCGATGACGACCAGGGCGGCGGAGGCGACCTCGGCCGGCACGATCGCGGTGAGCGGGGTGAAGAAGAGGCAGGCCGCGAAGAAGGCGCCGGTGACGACGGAGGAGAGGCCCGTGCGGGCGCCCTCGCCCACGCCGGTGGCCGACTCGACGAAGACGGTCTGGCCGGAGCCGCCGCCCACGCCGCCGATGACACCGCCGGCGCCGTCGATGAACAGGGCCTTGGACAGGCCTGGCATGCGGCCCTTGTCGTCGGCGAGGTTGGCCTCGGAGCCGACGCCGATGATGGTGGCCATGGCGTCGAAGAAGCCGGCGAGGACCAGGGTGAAGACGATCATGGTGATCGTGATGTAGCCGACGTCGCCCCAGCCGCTGAAGGACACTTCGCCGATGAGCGAGAAGTCCGGTGCGGAGACGGCGCTCCCGTTGAGCTCCGGCGGGCCGGAGAACCAGGCGCCCGCGCCCTTGGCCGGGATGTCGGCGACCGCGTTGACGATCATGGCGATGACCGTGCCGGCGACGATGCCGATCAGGATGGCGCCGGGGATGTTCCGGGCCTGCAGCGCGAAGATGAGCAGCAGGGTGACGGCGAAGATCAGGACGGGCCAGCCCATGAGCTCACCGGCCGGACCGAGGGAGACGGGGCCGCCGCCCGGGGCGGGGTTCTCGTGCACGAAGCCGGCCTTGACGAAGCCGATGATCGCGATGAAGAGGCCGATGCCGATGGTGATCGCGTGCTTGATCGCCAGCGGGATCGCATTCATGATCATCTCGCGGAGGCCGGTGACCACCAGGAGACAGATGATCACGCCGTAGGCCACGCACATGGCCATCGCCTGCGGCCAGGTCATGACGGCGATGACCTGCGAGGAGAGCACGCCGGAGACGCTGAGTCCCGCCGCGAGGGCGAGGGGGACCTTGCCCCAGAAGCCCATCAGGAGAGTGGTCACCGCGGCGGCGAGCGCGGTCGCGGTGATGAGGGCGGGCTGGCTGAGGACGTTGCCGGCCACATCCTTGCCGCCGAGGATCAGGGGGTTGAGCAGGAGAATGTACGCCATCGCCATGAAGGTGGTGACGCCGCCGCGGATCTCCGTCGCGACGGTGGATCCTCTCTCCGAGATGTGAAAGTACCGGTCGAGCCAAGAGCGGCCGGCGGGGACGTCGGAGCCGGAGCCCGCGTCCTCCGAAGCGGTCTTGGGCTCCACAGACGACTGGGTCATGGGGCCTACTCCCAAGGTTCAAAGGGGCACCCGCATCAGACTTCGAAGGACTCTGATCTGGTTGAAGTTGCGGGATTTGGGATGCTGCGTGGGCTGCACGACCCGGGGGACGGCCCGAGACGAACGAAGTGAATCGGCACTGCGGGTACTGACTGGTGGTGCTGGTGGTGCTGGTACTGCCTGGTGGTGCTGGTGTTACCGGTGGTGCTGGCGCTACCGGGAGCGGCCGGTGGTGCCTGGGGATACTCCGGGCGGTGCGGGCGGGGGAAGTGTGACGTTCCTGGGGAGGCACGTACCGCCCGGAGAGTTCCTAGAGGGTGCCGGTGAGCGCCTCGGGGCGGACCGGCGTCTTGTTCAGCTCCAGGCCCGTCGCGTTCCGGATCGCCGCGAGGACGGCCGGGGTCGACGACAGGGTCGGGGCCTCGCCGATGCCCCGCACGCCGTACGGCGCGTTGGGGTCGGCCAGCTCGAGGTAGTCGACCGGGATGGTGGGCGTGTCGAGGATCGTGGGGATCAGGTAGTCCGTGAAGGAGGGGTTGCGCACCTTCGCGGTCTTCGGGTCGACGATGATCTCCTCCATCACCGCGACGCCCAGGCCCTGGGTGGTGCCACCCTGGATCTGGCCGACCACGGAGAGCGGGTTGACCGCCTTGCCGACGTCCTGGGCGCAGGCCAGTTCGATGACCTTGACCAGGCCGAGCTCGGTGTCGACCTCCACCACCGCGCGGTGCGCGGCGAAGGCGTACTGGACGTGGCCGTTGCCCTGGCCGGTGACGAGGTCGAAGGCCTGGGTGGGGCGGTGCCGCCACTCCTCCTCGACCTCCACGGCCTGGTCCTCCAGGACGTCCGCGATGGTGGCGAGGGCCTCGCCGCCGTCGGTGACGACCTTGCCGCCCTCCAGGAGGAGTTCGGCGTTGGCCCAGGCGGGGTGGTACGAGCCGAACTTGCGCCGGCCGATCTCCAGGACCCTCTCGCGGACGAGTTCGCAGGAGTTCTTGATGGCGCCGCCGGTCATGTACGTCTGGCGGCCCGCGGAGGTCGAACCGGCCGAGCCGACCTGGGTGTCGGCGGGCTGGATGGTGACCTGCTGGACGCCGAGCTCGGTGCGGGCGATCTGCGCGTGGATGGTGACACCGCCCTGGCCGACCTCCGCCGCGGCGGTGTGGACCGTGGCGACGGGCTCGCCGTTGATGACCTCCATGCGGATCCTGGCGGTCGAGTAGTCGTCGAAGCCCTCGGAGAAGCCGACGTTCTTGATGCCGACGGCGTAGCCGACGCCCCGGACGACACCCTCGCCGTGGGAGGTGTTGGACAGGCCGCCCGGCAGCGCGCGGACGTCCGCGCTCTCGCCGGCGGTCTCCCACTGGCGCTCCGGCGGCATCGGGCGCGCCTTGACCAGGCGGAGCAGCTCGGCGACCGGGGCGGGCGAGTCGACCGGCTGCCCGGTCGGCATGATGGTGCCCTGCTCCATGGCGTTGAGCCGGCGGAACTCCACCGGGTCCATGCCCAGCTTCGCCGCCACCTTGTCCATCTGTGCCTCGTACGCGAAGCAGGCCTGGACGGCGCCGAAGCCGCGCATGGCGCCGCAGGGCGGGTTGTTGCTGTAGAGGCCGATCGCCTCGATCTCCACGTCGTCGACGACGTAGGGACCGACGGAGAGGGAGGCGGCGTTGCCGACGACCGAGGCCGTGGACGACGCGTACGCGCCGCCGTCGAGCACGATCTTGCACTTGAGGTGCGTGAGCTTGCCGTCCTTGGTGGCGCCGTGCTCGTAGTACAGCTTGGCGGGGTGCCGGTGGACGTGCCCGAAGAAGGACTCGTAGCGGTTGTAGACCATCTTGACCGGCTTGCCGGTGCGCAGCGCGAGGATGGAGGCGAGGATCTGCATCGAGATGTCCTCGCGGCCGCCGAACGCGCCGCCGACGCCCGCCATCGTCATGCGGATCTTCTCCTCGGGCAGGCCGAGGCAGGGGGCGATCTGCTTGAGGTCCGAGTGCAGCCACTGGGTGGCCACGTACAGGTCGACGCCGCCGTCCTCCGCCGGTACGGCGAGGCCGGACTCGGGGCCGAGGAAGGCCTGGTCCTGCATGCCGAAGGTGTACTCGCCCTTGACGATGACGTCGGCCCGCTTGGCGGCCTCGTCGGCGTTGCCGCGGATGATCGGCTGGCGGTGCACGATGTTGGGGTGCGGGACGTGGCCGGAGTGGTGGTCGTCGCGGTTCTCGTGGACGAGGATCGCGTCGGGGGCGAGGGCCGAGGCCTCATCGGTGATGAGGGGCAGCTCCCGGTACTCGATCCGGATCTTCGCGGCGGCGCGGCGGGCGGTCTCCGGGTGGTCGGCGGCCACGAGGGCGACCGGCTCACCGTGGTGACGGACCTTGCCGTACGCGAGGACCGGGGTGTCCTGGAACTCCATGCCGTAGTTCTTCGCGGCGGGCAGGTCCTCGTGGGTGAGGACGGCGTAGACGCCGTCCATCGTGAGGGCCTCGGAGGTGTCGATGGACAGGATCTCGGCGTGCGCGACCGTGGAGCGCAGGATCTGGCCCCACAGCATGTCCTCGTGCCACATGTCCGAGGAGTACGCGAACTCTCCGGTGACCTTGAGGGTGCCGTCCGGGCGGAGGGTGGACTCTCCCACGCCGCCCTTGACGTGGTTCTGGGTGACCTCGGTGGGCGTGCCCGCCGGGACCGTGCGTGTGTGCTGAGCCATCGTCAGACCGCCTCTTCCTGACGCTCCTGGCGAGCGGCCGCGAGACGGACCGCGTCGAGGATCTTCTCGTAACCGGTGCAGCGGCAGAGGTTGCCGGAGAGCGCCTCGCGGATGTCCGCGTCCGTCGGGGACGGGTTGCGCTCCAGCATCTCGTCGGCCGCGACGAGCAGACCGGGGGTGCAGAAGCCGCACTGGACGGCGCCGGCGTCGATGAACGCCTGCTGGATGGGGCTCAGTTCGACGCCCTCGCCCGTCTGCGAGTCCTGACCGGGCTTGGCCTCCCACTTCTTGGCGGCGTCGAGCGAGGTGCCGCAGGCGCCGGAGGCGCAAGCTCCTCCTTCCCTACGGGCTTGCTCGCGGTCCTTCGCGTATTCGGCGAGGCCCTCGACCGTGACGACCTCGCGGCCCTCGACCTGGCCGGCGGCGACCAGGCAGGAACAGACCGGCACCCCGTCGAGGCGGACCGTGCAGGAACCGCACTCGCCCTGCTCGCAGGCGTTCTTGGAGCCGGGCAGACCCAGGCGCTCACGCAGAACGTAGAGCAGGGACTCGCCCTCCCAGACGTCGTCGGCTTCCTGCGGACGACCGTTGACCGTGAAATTGACGCGCATGGTTATGCAGCTCCCTCAAGCGTGCGGCCTGCGCCGCGGTACTGCTCCCAGGTCCAGCCGAGCTGGCGGCGGGCCATGATGCCGACGGCGTGGCGGCGGTACTTGGCGGTGCCCCGGACGTCGTCGATCGGGTTGGCGGCGCCGGAGCAGAGGTCGGCGAACTGCTTCGCGATCGAAGGGGTGATGATCTTGCCGTTGTCCCAGAATCCGCCCTCCTCCAGAGCCGCGTTCAGGAAGGCCTCGGCCTCCTTGGCGCGGATGGGGGTCGGCGCGGCGGAGCCGATGCCGGTGCGGACGGTCCGGGTCTCCGGGTGGAGCGCCAGGCCGAAGGCGCAGACGGCGATGACCATCGCGTTGCGGGTGCCGACCTTGGAGTACTGCTGGGGGCCGTCCGCCTTCTTGATGTGGACGGTCTTGATGAGCTCGTCGGGCTGGAGCGCGTTGCGCTTCACGCCGGTGTAGAACTCGTCGATCGGGATGAACCGGCTGCCGCGCACCGACTCGACCTCGACCTCGGCGCCCGCGGCGAGCAGGGCCGGGTGGGCGTCGCCGGCGGGCGAGGCGGTGCCGAGGTTGCCACCGACGCCGCCGCGGTTGCGGATCTGCGGGGAGGCGACCGTGTGCGAGGCGAGCGCCAGACCGGGGAGCTCGGCCCGCAGGCTCTCCATGATCCGGGTGTACGGAACGGAGGCGCCGAGGCGGACGTTCTCCTCGCCGACCTCCCACTCGCGCAGCAGCTCGATACGGTTCAGGTCGAGGAGGTACTCGGGCCGCCGGTGATCGAAGTTGATCTCGACCATGACGTCGGTACCACCTGCGATGGGCACGGCCGTGGGGTGCTCGGCCTTGGCGGCGAGCGCCTCCTCCCAGCTGGCGGGGCGAAGGAAGTCCATGGTGGCTCTCTTCTAGTGATTCTGGTGATCGGGGGTCGAACGGTGGGGCCCGGGGGGACGGCCGGCCCTCGACATCGTGTTCATGTGCTGTTCACGCGGTGTGTGGCCTAGTACACAAGGCCACGATCGCCCGGGTGCAGTCACCGAAAACATGAAGGAGTTGGCCGGGTCCTGTTGTCGTCTTGTAGATTCGAACGAACGGCGGGGAACAGAAACCTCGCTGTTTTCCCCTGGAAACGGTGGCACCACCCCACCGTCGACAACGCGACACACCTCCACCCCCAGACGAAGGAACGGCGGCGACACGATGCGGCTGCGCGCACTGCTGGAGAACGACGCGCTCGGGCTGCGCCTGCTCGGCGGCGAGGACGAGCTCGACCGCACCGTCCGCGGCGTGATGACGACGGACCTCAAGGACCCCAGCCGGTACCTTTCCGGCGGCGAGCTGGTGCTCACCGGCCTCGCCTGGCGGGCCGAGCCGGACGACTCCGAGCCCTTCGTCCGGATCCTGGCCTCCGCCGGGGTGGCCGGTCTCGCGGCGGGCGAGGCGGAACTCGGCGACATCCCCGACGATCTCGTACAGGCGTGTTCACGCCATCGGCTGCCGCTGTTCGCGGTGAACGAGTCCGTTGCGTTCGCGACGATCACCGAGCACGTTGTTCGACAGGTGTCCGGCGAGCGGGCCGGTGACCTGGCGGCCGTCGTCGACCGCCACAGGCGCCTCATGACCTCGGGACCGGCCGGCGGCGGCCCCGAGGTGGTCCTCGATCTGCTCGGCACCGACCTGGATCTGCGCGCCTGGGTCCTCTCCCCCACCGGCCGCCAGATCGCGGGCGCGGGCGAGCCCCTCCCGGCCCCTCTCGCCGCCACCCTGGCCGGTGAGCACCTGGCCGCCACCCGGACGGGCCGGCGCGGCCCGCACCGGCTGAGCACCGGCGGGACGGCGTACTCGCTCTTCCCGATCCGCAACACGGGCCGGGGCGCCGCCCCCGCCTCCCGGGACGTGCGCGAGACGGTCCTGTCGGACTGGCTGCTGGCCGTCGAGGCGGACGCCGGGGAATGGCCGGCCGCCCGGCTCGACCTGCTCCAGGGCGTCACCCAGCTGATCGCCGTCGAGCGGGACCGCCGCGACGCGGCCCGTACGGTACGCCGCCGGCTGGCACAGGAGGTCCTCGAACTGGTGCAGACGGGCGCCGCGCCCGCCGAGATCGCGGCCAGGCTGCGGGTCGCCGCCCCGGTGCTGCTGCCCGGCCTCGGCAGCGCCCCGCACTGGCAGGTGGTCGTCGCCCGGGTCGAGTGGGAGCAGGAGGCCGGTCAGAGCACCGCCGTGGACGGAGGCCCGGTCGCCCAGGCGCTCCTGGAAGAGATCCTCGTCGACCCGGCGACCGTGGGCGCCGAGTCCGCCGACCGGATCGCCGTCGCGCACAGCGGCGACGAGGCCATCGCCCTCGTTCCGCTGGCCGCCGGGCCGCTGCCGGACAGCGAGGACGAGACCCCCGAGAACCCCGCCCCCGCCCTGGGCCTGCACGCGGACGCGCTGCTCGCCGCCGTGCGGGCCCCGCTCTCCGCCGGCCTCGCCGACGACGGGCGGCTCACCCTCGGCGTGTCCGCCGCCGTGCACTCCGCGGAGGGGCTGCGCGGGGCCCTGGAGGAGGCCAGGCACGCCCGCCGGGTCGCCGCCGCCCGCCCGGGCCGGGTCTGCGCCGCCGGGCACCACGAGCTGGCCTCGCACGTCCTGCTGCTGCCGTTCGTGCCGGACGACGTCCGCCGCGCCTTCACGGCCCGGCTGCTCGACCCGCTGCGCGACTACGACCGTCGGCACCGCGCGGAGCTGATCCCGACCCTGGAGGCGTTCCTGGACTGCGACGGCTCCTGGACGCGCTGCGCGACGCGGCTGCACCTGCACGTGAACACGCTGCGCTACCGGGTGGGCCGGATCGAACAGCTCACCGGACGCGATCTGTCGCGTCTTGAGGACAAGCTCGACTTCTTCCTCGCGCTGCGGATGAGCTGATCGGGTGGCCGAGAAGGGCCCCTGCGGAGCGTCCGAGCCTGCGGAGGGGCCCGGAAGTCACCTTCGGGATTCACCCCTTCGGGCGAGTCCACCGGAGTGACGTCCTGGCCGGTGGCGGCCCCCGGGCCGGGGTGGCCGAGGGGCCGCCCCGGGGCCTGATCCCGGGCTCCACGGCGATCTGACGGACTCTCGGCCGCCCGCCCGGGAGCCGTACCCCGATCCACCGCGCTCTTGTGAAATCTTTCACCTGACCCCTTGGCCAGGTACTCCCGTTCGTGCTCTGATGCGGTTCTCACTCAACAGCTCAATGGCGCGCTCGGGGAGGGCAATGTGGCGGATACCGCCATGTCTGGTTCCGAATCAAGGGGCGGCGAAGATCCGTCCCTCGCCTATGGCAAGGAGAGTCCCGTAGAGACCGCCATATGGCGGCTCCGCTCCCGGGGATGCTGGACGGACGCGGCAGCACTGCTCGCACCGCACGCGGCCGAACCGGCCGCCGCACTCGAAAGGGCCGCGCTGCTGATCGAGCGCTGCCTCTACACCGAACAGGGCTGGGCCGACGCCGAGGAGGCGCTCCGGGCGGCCGAGGCCGTGGCCCGCACCGACGAGGAACGAGGGGCCGCCGCGTGCGAACGCGGCTATCTCGCCTACGCGTCCACGCTCCTCGGGGTTCGTGACCGGGCCGACGAGGCGCGGATGGCCCTGGGCCGGGCCGCCGCCCTCATCTCGCCTTCCGGCGAGGGCCGGCCGCTGCTCGACCTGCGGCGCGGGCTCATCGCCCAGAACCTCGGCGACTCCCCGCAGGCCGCCCGCGCCGCGTACCGCAGGGCCCACGCGGGGGCCGCCGCGCAGGGGGACTCGCTGCTGCTCTCCTCCACCTGGCGGCACCTCGCGGGACTGGCCCTGCGGGAAGGGGAGTTGGCGGAGGCACGGCATGGTTTCGCGGAGTCACTCCGCATCCGTGAGGAGCTGGGGTACCTGGTCGGTACGGCCCCCGCGCTCACCGCCCTCGCCACCACCGAGACGGAGCCGGAGGCGGGCCGCCTCCGCGCCGAGGCGCGCCGCCTCTTCCGTCTCCTCGGCGGGGTGCCGACCTGGCTCGCGAGCCAGCTGACACCGCAGACCGCGGCCTGAAGTCCTGCGTACTGAGGGGTTGGTGACGACCCCTCAGTACAGCCGGGTCAACTTCTCGGCGCCAGGCACACCAGGCTCTCGTCGGTGCCGACGAGGAGGGAACCGGCGCCGGTGACGGCGACCGCGCGGACCGGGGGGCCGGGACGGAACGACAACGTCCGGCCTCCCTCCGGGTGGTGGAGTCCGACGAGTCCGTCGGCCCAGGCCACGGCGACCAGCGGACCGTGCGGGGTGTCCGTCGCGTGCAGGGAGACCACCGGCGAGGGCCGCTCGGCGAGGGGTTCGGGTCGCGGGTCGCGGCCCGGGGTCCAGAGCCGTACCGTCCCGTCGACGCCTCCGGAGCAGACGAACGGGGTCTCGGACTCGACCGCCGAGACCGCCGTGACCCGGCCGCTGTGCGAGGCCGCCTGGTGCAGCCCCCTCAGGCCGAAGGCGTGCACGGAGCCGAGCCGGTCCCCCACCACCACCGAACCCGCGATCGCCGCGAGCGCCGTGCCCGGGTGACGGGCCAGGGTCGCCGAGACGGCCTCCGTGAGGCGCTCCAGGTACGGGGCACGGGGCGCCGCCCCTCGTACGGTGTGCAGCCGTCCCCGGTCGTCCAGGAGGAGCACCGTGCCGTCGGGCGCGGGCGCGAGCGCGGTGATCCGGCCCGGCACGGTGTGGGCGAGGCGTCCCGCCGGGCTCGCGTCGGCCTCGTGCAGCAGTCGTACGGCCCCGGTGCGGTCGCCGACGAGGAGGGTTCCCTCCAGGGGGCCGCCCGCCGCGCCCAGTACGGTGACCGGGCCCGGCCAGGGCGGGGTCAGGTCGCCGCGGTGGCGGGCCCAGCGGAGCCGCCAGGGCGCGCCCGCCGCCAACTCCGCGAGTGTCGGGCGCAGTCGGGGGTCGGCGCCGTCGCCGAGCGCCGCGAGCAGCACCAACGCCCTTTCGCCCGGGGTCTGTTCGCGGCACAGCGACTGTCCGGCCCGCATCCAGGCGGCCCGCAGTCCGCCGTGGTCCCCTGCGGCGCCCTCGCCGGGGCGGGCGGACGGTTCGGGACCGTCGAGGGTGCCGGGCAGACCCGCGGCGGCGGATCCGGTGACGTACGCCGTGGTGACGAGGAGCGGGTCGGCGACGCAGACGGCCACCGGGTCGGAGAGGTCCGGCTGCGGCCGGGGCGGCTCCGGCCGGGTTCCGTCGGCGGGCTCCGCGTCGCCGTCGAGGTCCACGACGGTCACCCGGCGGTCGGCGCGCAGCGCGGCGAGGGCCGGGGTGCCGCTGCGGGCCTCGACGGCGAGACGGATCCGCCCCACGCCGGCGAGCTCGGCGATCAGCTCGGTGAGCGCGCCGGGTTCGGCGGCGGCGTGCAGATCGGTCAGGAGGAGGACGGTGCGTCCGGCGGGCCGGGCCTCGCTGGTGGCGAGGGCGTGCACGAGGTCGCCCGGCGACCTGGCCACCACGCCGAGGCGGTCGGCGATCGTCCAGGTCGCGCCGAGTGCGCTCTGGCCCGCCAGCGGCACGAGCGCCCGGGCCGCGCGGCGGCGCGGCCGGCCGGCGCGCGGGCCGTAGGTCGCGAGCCAGCCGAGCAGCGCCGTCTTGCCGCTGCCGGGGGCACCGGTCACGAGGCAGAGCCGGGGCGCCTCGGGATCGGTGAGCCAGCCGACCAGGGCCGCGGCCTCGGCTTCCGTGCCGGTGACGGGTCGGCGTCCGTCCCATGCCGGGGACGGGGTCGCGGACGGCATGGGACACCTCACGGGCGACGCGGTGCGGGCGGCTGACGTCAACGACCTTAGTGGTCCGGGGCGCCCGGCGGTTGTGTTGTGGATCAGCCCGGATCAGGGAACGGGCCCGTCAGGGCGGCCCATGGAGCCTCCCCTAACAATCGGATCCGGTGAAGTGCTCCCGTACCAAGGTCTGGACGACCGTCAGGTCCTGGACGATCAGGGCGTCCAGGAGCGCCGTGTGCTCGGCGGCGTCGGCGACGAGTACGCCGTGCCGGAGGGTGGGGGCGCTGATCAGGGGCCACTGGGAGCGACGGTGGAGGTCGTCGGCGACGGCGAGCAGCTGCTCGTTCCCCGCGAGGGAGAGGACGGCCCGGTGGAAGGCCCGGTCGGCCTCCGCGTAATGGGCGCGGTCTCCCCGGGCGGCGGCGGTCGACGTCGCCTCGGCGAGCGGCCGGAGCGCGGCCCAGCGGGCGGCCGGGACCGTGCGGGCGAGCCGCAGCATCACGGGGACCTCGATGAGCGCGCGGACCTCGGCGAGCTCCGCGAGCTCACGCGCGGTGCGCTCGACGACACGGAACCCTCGGTTCGGCACGACCTCGACCGCGCCCTCGACGGCCAGGCGCTGCATGGCCTCGCGGACGGGGGTGGCGGAGACCCCGAAGCGCTCGCCGAGGGCGGGGGCGGAGTAGACCTCGCCGGGGACGAGCTCGCCGCCGACGAGGGCGGTACGGAGGGCGTCGAGGATCTGGCCGCGGACGGAGTGCCGTACGACACGGGGTGCGGGGGCGCCGCCGGACGGGAAGGCCGCCGCTTCGTCGTGGGTGTGCTCACCCCGGGCGCACTCGCCGCGCCGCGCCGCGCCACCCGGAGGCCGCCCGGCACCACGAGGCCGTTCGGCACCACGGACCGCTTCCGCGCCACGAACGGCTTCCGCGCCCCGAGTCGATTCCGCGCCGTGGGTCGGTTGCGCACGGCGCGTCGGTTCCGCGCCGTGGGGCCGTTCCGTGCCGCGGACCTGCTCCGGTACGCGTGCGGCGTCGCCGAAGGGCGGGGACGGCCTCTCCGTCGCCCCCTCGCGCGCTGCGCCCTGCTCCACCCGGGTCCTCCTGCGGCCTCGTGCCGGGCCCGGCTCGCGTCGCCCGGGTCCTCTGTGCACCATAGGCGAACGGACCGACATCACGGACGCGGGGAACATACCTCGCTGGTGAGAGCGGTGGGCCGGTGGTGAGAGGCGACCTCGAATCGGGTAAGGTAAGGCTAACCTGCCAACGCTCGCGATTCGGTGGTCCACATGACCGTCCCCGCCCTGTTGCCCGCCCCCCTGACCTCGCCCGTCGCGGCCGCCTACGCGCGCCTCGCCGAGGTCTTCCCCCATCTGCGGATAGACGAGATCGCCGACGGTGAGCGGCTTCCGCACGGCGCGGGCTGGGTCGGCGCGGAGGACCTCGCGGCCGGCGGCCCCGACCTGGACGCCTTCCTCGCCTGGGACAACGCCCAGGTGCTGCGCGACTACGGCACCCAGGCCCGCCCCGACGTCGTCGCCAGCTTCGGACTGCACCGGTACGCGTGGCCCGCCTGTCTCCTCGTCACCGTCCCCTGGTTCCTGGACCGCAGGGTCCCCCGGCTGCCCGTCGGGAACGTGGCCTTCCAGCGCGCGCTCGGCCGACTTTCGGTCCGGATCGAGGAGTTCGCCTGCCTGCCGGGCGACCCCGCCGCCGCGCTGCCGGGTGCCCGGGTCGTCGCCGACGAGGACGCGCTCCGGGCCGAGCTGCGGGCCTCGCTCGCGGAGCACTTCGAGGCGGTCCTCGACGGTTTCGGCCCCCGGATGCGGCGCGGGCGCCGGGCCCTGTGGGGAATGGCGACGGACGAGATCGTCGAGGGCCTCTGGTACGTCGGGACGCTGCTCGGCGAGGAGCGGCGGGCGATGGACGAGCTCGAACTCCTGATGCCGGGCACCGCCAAGCCGTACAAGCCGTACGCGGGCTCTGCCGCCTTCCGCGAGCTTACCGGCTCCGAGGGTCCCGACGGGGAGCCGCGCGCCACGCGCGACCGGGCGACCTGCTGTTTCTTCTACACCCTGCGTCCCGACGACACCTGCCTCACCTGCCCGCGCACCTGTGACGCGGACCGCGTCCGCCGACTGGCCGCGACCGCCTGAGGCACCCGAGTGATTACGCCACCCGGAAGGATGGCGTAAATCGAACCCGAATCCCCTTCCCTGCATGGGTGTTCGACCAGATCGCACCTATTCGTATGTCCTGGCGCCCCGATGGCGTGCTCTTGCCCGGAAACCCCTTGAGCACCCCACGGGGTCGGCCAGTATGGGCCGCCAAACGCCCTACTGCGATGCAAGGGACACCGCATGAGACTGACCGACATATCGCTGGACTGGCTGCTTCCGGGTGGCGTGATGGTGGCCGGAGTCCTGACGGCGGTGGCGGTGCTCGCGCGCGGGAAGCGCGCCGGTGACCAGGCCGCGGCCGAGGACTCCTGGGAACGCAGTGAGGAGCGCCGCAGACGCAAGGAGGCGGTCTACGGCACCGCTTCCTACGTCCTCCTCTTCTGCTGTGCCGCGGTCGCCGCGGCGCTGTCCTTCCACGGACTCGTCGGCTTCGGCCGGCAGAACCTCAACCTCGCCGGGGGCTGGGAGTACCTGGTCCCCTTCGGCCTCGACGGCGCCGCCATGTTCTGCTCGGTGCTCGCGGTCCGCGAGGCCAGCCACGGCGACGCGGCCCTCGGCTCGCGCCTCCTGGTCTGGCTGTTCGCGGGCGCGGCGGCCTGGTTCAACTGGGTGCACGCACCGCGCGGCCTGGGCCACGACGGCGCCCCGCAGTTCTTCGCGGGCATGTCCCTCTCGGCGGCGGTCCTCTTCGACCGGGCCCTCAAGCAGACCCGCAGGGCCGCGCTCCGCGAGCAGGGCCTCGTGCCCCGCCCGCTGCCGCAGATCCGGATCGTCCGCTGGCTGAGGGCGCCCCGGGAGACCTTCGCCGCCTGGTCGCTGATGCTCCTGGAGGGCGTACGGACCCTGGACGAGGCGGTCGACGAGGTCCGCGAGGACCGGAAGGAGAAGGAGCAGAACCGCATCCGCCGGCGCGACCAGGTCAAGCTCGACCGGGCACGGCTCAAGGCGATCAACCGCCAGCACCGGTCCTTCGGGCTCGGCAGGGGCGGCGGACGCCAGGTCGAGATGGCCGCGCTCAACGCCTCCCCCGTGGCCGGTACGGGCCCGGGTCCGGGGTCCGGCGGCAGTCCGGGTTCCGGTTCCGCCACGGCGTCCGTCCAGGCCGCCGTCGCGGAACCCGCCATAGCGGACCCGGGACAACTGCCGCTTCGACCCCGGCCCTCCCTCCAAGCCGTCAGGGGAAGTGACTCCCGGACGGTGGACCTCACCGCGGAGGACGACACCCAGACGCTGCCCCGTCTCGACTCCCTGGAGCGCAAGCTCAAGGACCTGGAGCAGCAGTTCGGCTGAGCGTCGCACCCTCCGCACCGCACATCCTCCGCACCGCACACCGGCGGGGCCGCCTCTCAGGCTGCCCCGCCGTTCAGTTCGAACCACACCACCTTGCCGACCCCGTGGTCCTCGACCCCCCAGGAGTCGGCCAGGGCCTCGACGAGGAAGAGCCCCCTGCCGTGCGTACCGTCGTCGGCAGGCGGTACGAGCGGCGGTACGAGCGACGGCGCGAGTCCGGGGACGAAGTCCCTCACCTCGACGCGCAGCTGTTCGGGCACGACCGTCGCGGTCACGAGGGCCCCGTGCTCGGTGTGGACCAGGGCGTTGGTCACCAGTTCGCTGGTGAGCAGTTCCGCCACGTCGGAGGCGCCCGGTCCGCCCCACTTCCGCAGCAGTTCACGCAAGGCATGTCGCACCTCCGGCACCGCGGTGAGATCCGCGCATCCCACCTTCCTGAGCAGTTGAGTCGGCTGTCGTGCCTCCCCTGCCATAACCCCCACCCACAGATCGCGTCGAACAGGCTCACGGGATGCATGCCCCGCCAGTTCGTCCGCATTCCCTCAGGGCCGGGGCACGTTCCGGAGGTTCGAGCGGGCCATCTGGAGCATCCTGCCCACTCCGCCGTCCAGGACGATCTTGCTGGCGGAGAGGGCGAAGCCGGTCACCATGTCGGCGCTGATCTTCGGGGGGATGGACAGCGCGTTGGGGTCGGTGACGACGTCCACCAGGGCCGGGCCCTTGTGTTTGAAGGCGTCCTTGAGGGCGTTCGTGAGCTGTTTGGGCTTCTCGACCCGGACGCCGTAGGCGCCCGCGGCGCGCGCGATGGCCGCGAAGTCGGGGTTCTTGTTCGTCGTTCCGTACGAGGGCAGTCCGGAGACCAGCATCTCCAGCTCGACCATGCCGAGCGAGGAGTTGTTGAAGACGATCACCTTCACCGGCAGGTCGTACTGCACGAGGGTGAGGAAGTCGCCCATCAGCATGGAGAAGCCGCCGTCGCCGGAAAGCGACACGACCTGGCGGTTCCGGTCGGTGAACTGCGCGCCGATGGCCTGGGGCAGGGCGTTCGCCATCGAGCCGTGGCTGAACGAACCGATGATCCTGCGCCGCCCGTTGGGGCTGAGGTAGCGGGCCGCCCACACGTTGCACATGCCGGTGTCGACGGTGAACACGGCGTCGCCGTCGGCGAGGTCGTCGATGACGGAGGCGACGTACTCGGGGTGGATCGGGACGTGCTTCTCCACCTTGCGGGTGTACGCCTTGACGACGCCTTCGAGGGCGTCGGCGTGCTTCTTCAGCATCTTGTCGAGGAAGCGGCGGTCGGTCTTGGCGCGGACCCGCGGGATCACACAGCGCAGGGTCTCGCGGACGTCGCCCCAGACGGCGAGGTCGAGCCGGGAGCGGCGGCCGAGGTGCTCGGGCCGGACGTCCACCTGCACGATCCTGACGTCGTCGGGCAGGAAGGCGTTGTACGGGAAGTCGGTGCCGAGCAGGATCAGCAGGTCGCACTCGTGGGTGGCCTCGTAGGCGGCGCCGTAGCCGAGGAGCCCGCTCATGCCGACGTCGTACGGATTGTCGTACTGGATCCATTCCTTGCCGCGCAGGGCGTGGCCGACGGGTGACTTGATCCGTTCGGCGAACTGCATGACCTCGGCGTGCGCCCCGGCCGTGCCGCTGCCGCAGAAGAGCGTCACCCGGTCGGCCGCGTCGATCATCCGTACCAGTGCCTCGATCTCGGCGTCTCCGGGGCGGACGGTCGGCCGGGAGGTGACGAGCGAGGTGTCGGCGCCCTTCTCCGGGGCCTCCTGGGAGGCGATGTCGCCGGGCAGCGAGACCACGCTGACCCCGCCGCGGCCGATGGCGTGCTGGATCGCCGTCCGGAGCAGCCGGGGCATCTGCCTCGGGTTGGAGATGAGTTCGCTGTAGTGGCTGCACTCGCGGAACAGCTGGTCGGGGTGGGTCTCCTGGAAGTAGCCGAGGCCGATCTCCGCGGACGGGATGTGCGAGGCGAGGGCGAGCACCGGGGCCATGGAGCGGTGTGCGTCGTAGAGGCCGTTGATGAGGTGCAGGTTCCCCGGCCCGCAGGAGCCGGCGCAGGCGGCGAGGCCGCCGGTGATCTGGGCCTCGGCGCCGGCGGCGAAGGCCGCGACCTCCTCGTGCCGCACCTGGATCCAGTCGAGCGCGGGGGTACGGCGGATGGCGTCGACGACCGGGTTCAGGCTGTCACCGACCACGCCGTACAGGCGCCGGACGCCCGCGCTCACGAGGATGTCGACGAACTGTTCCGCCACGTTCTGTTTGGCCATGGCTCCATCAACCCATGGCCCGACGGGATGCGCCCGGTGGGTTACGCCTCCCAGACGCCCACCCCCGTACGGTCGTCGGCGTAACCGGTCACCCTGAGCTGGCTGTCGGCGAGGAAGGCGGCCAGGCCGGGCGGCTCGGCGTCGGCCCAGCGGGCGGCCAGCTCACGGGCGAGAGCGGGCTCACCGCGCATCGGTTCGGCGAGGCCGGGGGAGGCGAGGAGCAGGGTGTCACCGGGACGGGCCACGGAGGCACGGAAGCGGAAGGGCTCGGCGGGCGGTGGTACGGGATCCTCGACGAGCGGCGCGGGAGCGGTGGTGATGCCGAGGTCCATGGTGAGCCGGTCGCCCTCCTCTGTCTCCTCGCTCGTGGAGGCGACCGGCTCCGGCGGCGGGGAGCCGAAGCCGACGACGGGGGCGCCGGTGACGGCGGCCGGTTCGGGCAGGAGCGGTTCGATGTCCTGCCAGGCGCCGTCGCGGAGCCGGAAGAGACCGCCGCCGCCGATGCCGAAGAAGACCCGGGTGCGGCAGGCGGGGTCGGCGGGCACGAGGAGGCAGCGGAGGGTCGCGGTGTACTCGTCGGGGGCCAGGCCGCGTTCGGCGGCGCGGGCCCTGAGCTTGCCGTAGGTGCGGTCGGTGAGCCGGTGCAGCCCGGACTTGAGGTCGCCGCGGCGGCCGGTCCTGATGTCCTCGGAGAGCCGGGCGTGGCTGCGGCAGACGGCCTCGGCGATCCACCGGCAGGCGTCGGAGGCGGCGAGGTGGGCGTCTTCGGCGGCGCGGGATCCGGCGGCGACGGCGATGAGGACGAGGGCGGTCTCGTCGTGGCCGAAGCGGGCGGTGAGCAGGGCGTCGCGGCGGGGCTCGCCCCGGTAGCGGGCCGAGTCGCCCCGTACGGAGGCGGCCCGCACGGTGCAGGTGCCGTAGCGGGCGCCGTCGAGGACGGTGTCGGGGACCAGCTCGCCGAGTTCGCCGGGACGGGCGACGGGCAGGGCGGTCGGCTCGGCCTCGTAGGTGGGCGGTCTGCTGCCGACGAATCCGGTACGGGGCCGGGGCACGGAGACCTCGACGGTGAGGCCGGCGTCAGACGCGTCCCTGTCGGCGCCGGTGTCGGGCGCCTCCGGGGCCGGGCCGAGGGGCGGCACCGGCACCTGGACGGTGGGCGTCTCGACGACCGGCGCGACGGGAACCGGAGGCGGCGGAGGAGGAGGCGGAGGCGGTGAGGGGAAGGTCCGGGGACCGCCCGCCGGGGACTCCCACGGAGCCCTGTCGTCCGCGTGCGCCTGATCCGGGCCCGCCCGCTCGGGCGTCACGTCCGGCGGTGTCGTGTCCCGCGGCGTCACGTCCGGCGATGTCATGTCCGGTGGGCGCGGCGAGGGCGGGCCCGTCGTGGCCCTGGTCGCCGTGGCGAAGTGGTCGTCGAGCGTGTCACCCGAGACCGCCGGGACCGTGTCCGGCGCCGACTCGTCGTAGAGCTTGTCCCACCAGTTGCTGTCCCCCTGCTGAGTCATGCCCTTATTGTCCACCGCGCACGGCGCCCGAAAACGGGACATCAGGAAAACCGTTGCTGCAAATGGGTGGTCCGCCGGGCGGCCCCACCCCCCACGGGAAGGACGCCCGGCGGACCGTCGTGATCAGCGCACGTCGTAGGCGCGGACCACGGTCTGGGTGACGGAGTTGCCGTTGGCGTCCGTCAGTTCGGTCTTCAGGGTGACGGGCTTGCCGGTCGCGCCCGCGTGGTTCACGGTCGCGGTCCAGGAACCGCCCTGCTGGGAGACCCGCGCTTCGGTCCAGGTCGTACCACCGTCGTAGGAGTACGAGAGCTTGGCCGAGGTGAGCGCTGCGGGAGTGTAGCCCGCGTGACCCGTCGCGGTGAGGCCGATGTGCTGGCCGTCGGTCGCGGCGAGGGTCTTGAGTCCGTCCTCCGGAAGGTCGTACCGGGGGAAGAGAATCGGGATGCCCTGAGAATAGACGCTCTCGTCAAGCTTGGAGGTGAATTTCCACACCGAGTTGACGGATGTGGAGCGTGCCCACACCTTGCTGCCTATCTTCATGGTGTTCTGTTCGAGCGTGTACGTCCCGGCTTCGGACGGTACTTCGAAGGCGCCGAACGGCCAGGCGTTCTCGCCGAGGAGCTCGCCGTCGCGGCTGAGGCGGAGGTTGCCGATGTCGCCGAAGGAGCCGGGCTCGGCGTGGTGGGTGCCGTCGCCCCACATGGCGTTGGCGAAGCCGATGAGGTCGCCCTGCCGCTCGGAGACGAGGACCGGCTTCCCGGTCGTGTCGCGCGGGGCCGTGGGGGCGATGACTCCGTCGTACCAGCGCTCGGTGCGCTGCTCGCCGGGCGTGTACGTGTGCCGGGCGCCGATCATGATCTCCCCGAAGGGGAAGCTGCTGTTGACCATCTGGCGCCAGGCGGTGTCACCGGCGGTGTAGTACTCGGTGCGGGTGCCGGGCGCGGGGACGGTCTCCAGCGAACCGAAGGAGACGGAGAGGCCGTTCGGCCGGTGGGCGTCCGGGAAGTCGGTGAAGTCGGCGGCGATGCCGGCCGAGCCGTAGGTGGAGTCCGTACGGCCCAACTGGCCGTCGCGGACCCGGTACTTCTTGGCATCGCGCAGCGCGCCGTCCTCGGGGAACGCGAGGTTGTAGAGGTACGGGGTCTTCGCGGTGGCCTGCCAGGCGAGGGTGACCTCGCCGACCGCCAGCTTGCCCAGGAGGGCGGTCGCCTCCGTGGACGGGACGGAGAGGACGGGCAGGCCGAGGCCCGCGAAGCCACCGGCCGGGTACCAGCGGCCGGGAGCCGAGTGGTACGCGACGACCGCTACGGCCCCGGCGGCCTTGGCGTTGCGGGCGAGGGCGCCCGCCGCGGTGGAGCCGTCGGGCAGCCGGACGAGGGCGACGCGGCCCTGGACGCCGGCGGCTTCGAGCTCCTCCGGGGTGCCGGTTCCGGCGTCGACGAGGCGGGCGGATCCGGTGCCGTCGAGGTTGTCGGAGCCGAGGGAGGCGGTGAGCGGGTGCAGGGTCAGGCCGTCGGTGGTGCGCAGCGAGGTGATCTGCGGGGCGGCGGCGCGCCAGTAGCTGCCGAACTCGAAGTCGCCCTCGTCGGCGGCGCCTTCGACGGAGGCGTAGTAGCCGCGGATGGTGCGCGGTCCCGCGGCGGTGCCGGCGTGCAGCCAGACGTCGTCCCAGGAACGGGCGAACGCGAGGGTGGCGCCGCGGAGTTCGGTGGCCTTGTCGGTCTTCACCGAGAGCTTGTGGGCCTTGCGGGCGTCGAGGACGACGGTGGTGTCCTTCTTCAGTTCCAGCTGCGGGCGGCCGAGGTAGCTGAGCGAGTCGTTCAGCGTGGCGCCCTCACCCGCGTCGGGGGTGGTGACGAAGGAGGAGAGGAAGTAGCTGCCGGGGCGCAGGCGGTAGACCTGGTCGGCGGCGCCGTCGTTGAAGCGGCGTTCGCCGCTGGCGTCGTCGGTGCCGATGACGTCGAGGGAGGAGGCGCCGGTGGCGGGCTTGCCCTGACGGTCGATCAGCTTGACGCGCAGGGTGACGGTCTCGGGCTCGACGTACAGCGAGAACGGGGTGGAGACGTGCGTGCCGCCGGTGCCGGTGGCGACGATCCGTCCGGTGACGTCGCCGTACTGTGCGCGGTCGAGGCGGGCCGTCGGGTCGATGTCCAGGGGGACCCGGACGGTGGCTCCGGCCGGGACGGTGACGGTGCGCGCGCCGAGGCGGGCGACCGAACTCCGCACGGGGGTGCCGTCGTTGCCGGTGACCTTCTCGACGGCCAGGTCCAGGGCGACCGGGGCGTCGGAGGTGTTGGTGTACGGAACGGAGACGGTGGTGCGGTCGGTCCGGTCCTGCGGCCAGTCGAACGTGCCGCCCTGGACGGCCGGTGCGCCGAGGACCGTCTGGTCGACGGCGGCCTTGACGTCGAGCCGGCCGCCGCCGACCTCGCGGACGTCGCCGGGGACGGAGCTCTCGGCGGAGCCGACGAGCGCCGCCTTGATCTGCTGGGCGGTCCAGTCGGGGTGGCGCTGCTTGACGATGGCGGCGGCGCCCGCGACGTGCGGGGTGGCCATCGACGTACCGGACATGGACTGGTAGGCGTACACGCCCCGGCCGCCGGCCGCGGCGGCGGAGATGCCGACGCCGGGCGCGGCGATCTCGGGCTTGAGGGTGTGGTTGACGATGGTCGGGCCGCGGCTGGAGAACCACGCGGTGGAGTCGTCGCGGTCGGTGGCGCCGACGGTGAGCACGCTGGGCGCGCAGCCGGGCGAGGAGACCGTGTTGAGGGTGGGGCCGGAGTTGCCGGCGGCGATGACGAACAACGTGCCCTCGTTCTGGGCGAGTTCCTCGGCCGCGACGCTCATCGGGTCGGTGCAGTCGGTGGGTACGGGGCTGCCGAGGCTCATCGAGACGACGTCGGCGCCCTGGGCGACGGCCCACTCCATGCCCGCGATGATCCAGGAGGCGGCGCCGGAGCCGTAGTCGTTGAGGACCTTGCCGTTGAGGAGGCCGGCGCCGGGTGCGACGCCCTTCTTCGTGCCGTCGCTCGCGGCACCTGAGCCGCCGACGGTGGAGAGGGTGTGGGTGCCGTGGCCCTGGCGGTCGTCGGCGGTGTCGGAGTCGGTGAAGTTCTCCGCGGCGGTGATGCGGCCCTTGAGGTCGGGGTGCTCGGCGTCGGCGCCGGTGTCGAGGACGGCGACCTTGGTGCCCGTGCCGTCGTAGCCGGCGGCCCAGGCCTCGGGGGCGTGGACCTGCTTCGTCGACTGCTCCAGGGTGGCCTGGACCTTGCGGTCGAGCCAGAGCTTCCGGATGCCGGAGGCGGAGCGGGCCGCGGGGGCGTTCACGTCGGCCCAGAAGGTCGCGGCCTGCTTCTTGTCCGCCTTGAGCGCGACGCCGTCGACGGTCTTCAGGACCTGGCCGCGCCGGGCGCCGCGCGGGGCGGCGGGGACGGAGCGGGCGAGGTCGGTGCCGTAGACCGCGATGAGGGGGAGCGTGGTGGTGGACGTGTCGTCGTAGCCCTGCCGGACGAGTCCGGTGACGTTGAAGAGTTCCTGGTCGACACGACCGGCGGCGAGGGCGGCGGTGGCGGCCTCGGGGTAGACGTACAGGTCCTGGCCGGAGCGGCGGGTCTGGACCAGGGGGACGGTGCCGTCCTCACGGGGCAGGGCCGTGGCGGCGGGGTTGCCGTCGGCGTCGCGGCTCACCACGACGCGGTCGCCGGTGACCAGGGTCACGGTGACGGGCCGGTCCCCGGCGCGGGCCGCGGCCTCGCTGCCTACCAGCGGTCGCTTGCCGGCCGTGTCGTCCTGCGGCTCGTTCGCCGTGGACGGCGCGACCGCGGTGACGGCCAGGACGACGGCGGTCGCCGCCCCCAGGGCCGTACGCGAAATCGGGCGCATCGCTCTCCCCATCTGATTCCGGAAATTGGGCGCAGAACACCCGTCTCCGGAGGCTGTCGGTGCTGCGGTGGCGCCACATTGGCAGAGGTGAGGGCGGTACAGGGATGATGGGGAAGGCGGGAATACGCCGTGGCCGCTTCCCGCCAGGTCACCAACGGAACGAATGCCTCCGGTGAACGTCCCGGGAAGATCCGGGACGTCCGCCGCAGGTACGGCGAGGGGTGGGGCATCCATGCTGGGAGCGATAGGACTCGACGAGCGCCAGGAGTCGGCGTACCGCGCGCTGGTCGCGCTGGGCGCGGCCGAGGTGACCGATCTCGCGCACCGGCTCGCGCTGCCCGAGCGGGAGACCGAGCGCGCGCTGCGCCGCCTCGAGTCGCAGGGGCTCGCCGCCCAGTCCTCGGCCAGGACCGGGCGGTGGGTGGCGGCGCCCCCGGGGGTGGCGCTCGGCGCGCTCCTCACCCAGCAGCGCCACGAGCTGGAGCAGGCGGAGCTGGCGGCGGCGCTGCTCGCCGAGGAGTACCGGGCGGAGGCGGCGGAGGCGGCCGTGCACGACCTGGTGGAGGTGGTGACCGGCGCGAGCGCCGTCACCCACCGTTTCCTCCAGCTCCAGCTGGGCGCGCAGGAGGAGGTCTGCGCCCTGGTGACGGGCAAGCCGATCGCGGTCACCGGCCTGGAGAACGACGCGGAGGAACAGGCCGCCGAGCGGGGGGTGCGCTACCGGGTGGTGATCGAGCGCGAGGTGCTCACGCTCCCCTCCGGGCTCCTCGAACTCTCGGCGGCGCTCGGCCGCGAGGAGCGGATCCGGGTCGCCGACCGGGTCCCCACCAAGCTGGTGGTGGCCGACCGGTCCCTCGCCATGGTCCCGCTGACCGGGCGGGGCGTGGAGCCCGCGGCGATCGTCGTGCACGCGAGCGGGCTCCTCGAATCGCTGCTCGGCCTGTTCGAGTCGGTGTGGCGGGAGGCGCTGCCGCTGCGCCTCGGGGCGGGCGCCCAGATCACCGAGGACGAGGCCCCCGGCCCGGACGCCATGGACCTGGAGATCCTGTCGCTGCTGCTCGCCGGGATGACGGACGCGAGCGTGGCCAAGCAGCTGGACCTGGGGCTCCGGACGGTGCAGAGACGGGTGAAGGGCCTGATGGAGCTGACCGGCGTGACGACCCGGCTGCAGCTCGGCTGGCACGCGTACGAGAAGGGCTGGGTGGCCCGCGGCTGAGGTCGTACGGGAAGGGCTGGATGGCCCGCGTCGGAGGTCGTACACGAAGGGCTGGGTGGCCCGCGGCGGAGATCCGGGCGTGTGGCAGGGTGAGCGGCTGGTTCCGCATACCGCCGCACCTCTCACCTCGTACGTTGCACCCAGGAGCACCCCCATGAACGGAAGGCGCCGTCGCGCCCTGCTCGCCACCGTCCACCCCCTCCTCGAACCCGGGGAGAGCGTCGAGGTGACGACCGTCGTGAACCTGAGCAGCGTCTCCGTGCGGCGGACGGCGGCGTTCGCGGTGGCCTCCGCCATCGCGTCCGCCGGCGCGATGGCGGTGATACCGGTGCCGACACCGATGTACCTGACGATGACCGACCGCCGGATCCTCGTCCACCGGGCGGACCCGGTCTTCGCCAAGCCGGCGGAGCACACCCTGACGGTCGCGCGCGCGGGCCTCGTCCGTTCGGAGATCAAGGAGCGGTTCGTCAACTCCTCCTTCGTCGTCTCCCCCGCGGCGGGCGGGGACGGCCTGAAGATCGTCTTCCCGCTGCTCGGCCGCAAGGACCGCGATCTGGTGGCCGCCGCGTTCCCCCTGGCGGCCTGACGGCACCGGGGTCCCGGTCCCGCGTACCCCGTCCGCCCTCCGCGACCTGCGAGAACCCGCACCATCCTGCACCCTGGGCAGGTGGGTGTCTGGCAGCTCCTGATGGTCGCGACGGTCATGCTGCTCGGTCTCTTCGGGGTGCTGGCCCCCGGCGTGCCCGGCACGTGGCTGGTGTGGGCGGCGATGCTCTGGTGGTCGCTGCACGAGCGGACGGACCTGGCCTGGATCCTGCTCGCCTCCACCACCGGTCTGCTGCTGCTCACCCAGGTCGTCGTCTGGCAGCTGCCGCCCCGCCGCATGCGGGGCGTGGGCATCACCCGGCGGATGGTGACGTACGCCGGTCTCGGCGCGCTCCTGGGCTTCGTGATCGTCCCGGTCGTCGGCGCGGTCCCCGGCTTCGTCGGCGGGATCTACCTCTCGGAGCGGCTCCGGCTCGGCGGGCACGGCCAGGCCAGGGCGGCGACCCGGACGGTGATGCGGGCGGCCGGCACGAGCGTGCTCGTCGAGCTGTTCGCCTGCCTGCTGATCGTGGGGGCGTGGGCGGGGGCGGTCCTGTGGGGGTGAGACGGGTCGTTCAGGAGGCCGGGGCCGTCCCGAGATAGCGCGCCGCATACGAACGCCACGGCCGCCAGTCCTCGGTGTCCCGGCAGCCCGCCGGGGGTACGTCCGGGTCGCCGAGGGCCCGCATCCGGATCAGGGCGGCGGACTCGGCGGTCACGCCGGTGACGGCGAGCAGGGCGCGCTCGGCCTCGTCGCGGTCGGCGCCGGGATCGAGGCGTACGGCTCCGTCGGCGAGGGCGCGGGCCAGCGGTCCCGCGACGGGGTGGCCGGTCAGGGCGGCCGGTCCCGGGAAGACGTGGGTGAGGGTGCCGCAGGCCGTGCCCAGGGCGGTCCCGTAGCGCTCGACGACGTGGGCCGACTCCTCCGCGCCGAGGACGGTCCGCAGGGCGAACTCCTCGGGATCGGCCGTGCCGGGGGACCGTACCCCGGGCCGGGCCGCCACCTCGGCGGCGAGTCCCGGAGCCGCACCGAGGCGCTCGGCGACCGCGTACGGATCGGCGTCCAGGTCGAAGAGGCGGCGCAACCGGTGCACGGCGGTGGTCAGGTCGCGCAGCTCGGTGAGATGGATCCGGGCGTCCAGCCAGCGCCCGGCCGAGCGCTCGTCGACGGAGACGACCCCGGTGCCGTACGGGAGGCGCAGCGTCCGCCGGTACGTGCGGGCGCCGGGGGCGCCGACGACCTCCTCCACGCGGGGCACCGCCTCGGCCGCGAGCAGGCCGAAGACCTCCCCGGCCGCGTACGGCCCCCGGTGGGCGAGCCGCAGCGGGACGCCCGCGGCGAGCGCGGTACGGGCTCCCGCGCCACTGCCCGCCTCCGCGCGCAGGGCGGTGGGGGTACGGGCGTAGACGGCGCGGATCGTCTCGTTGAACTGGCGGACGCTGGCGAAGCCGGCCGCGAAGGCGATCTCGGTCACCGGAAGGCCGGTGGTCTGGAGCAGCAGCCGCGCGGTGTGCGCCCGCTGGGCGCGGGCGAGCGCGACGGGCCCGGCGCCGAGCTCGGCGGTGAGCTGCCGCTGCACCTGCCGGGTGCTGTAGCCGAGGCGTCCCGCGAGGCCGGGCACGCCCTCGCGGTCGACGACGCCGTCGCCGATCATCCGCATGGCGCGGCCCACGACATCGGCCCGTACGTCCCAGGCGGCGGAGCCGGGCACGGCGTCGGGCCGGCAGCGGCGGCAGGCCCGGAAACCGTGGCCCTGGGCGGCGGCGGCCGTCGGGAAGAACGCGACGTTCCGCCGCTTGGGGGTGACGGCGGGGCAGCTGGGACGGCAGTAGATGCCGGTGGTCCGTACGGCGAAGAAGAACTCCCCGTCGAACCGCGCGTCCCTGCTGCTCACCGCCTCGTAGCGGGTGTCGTCGTCCTTCATGCCTCCCAGTGTGCGGGCCCGCCGGACGGCGGGCTCGCGGTTTTCGGACACGGCGTTCACGCTCTAGCGGGCGTGGCCGCGCTTCAGCTCCATGGCCCGGCGGCCCTCGGCGCCCCGGCGCTTCCAGTCCTTGAGGATCTCGGTGCGCAGCCGGGCGTCGGTCTTGGCCACGATCCGCTGGTTCTCGCGGAGCAGCTTGCGGTAGCTCTCCAGGCGGCGCACGGGCAGCGAGCCGTCCTCGATCGCCGCCGCCACCGCGCAGCCCGGCTCCGCCTCGTGGGCGCAGTCGTGGAAGCGGCAGTTCGCGGCCAGTTCCTCGATCTCCGAGAAGACCTGTCCGACGCCCGTCTCGGCGTCCCAGAGGCCGACGCCCCGCAGACCGGGGGTGTCGATGAGGACTCCCCCGCCCGGCAGCACGAAGAGGTTGCGTGTGGTCGTGGTGTGCCGGCCCTTGCCGTCGATGTCGCGGGCGGCCTGGACGGTCATGACGTCCTCGCCAACGAGGGCGTTGGCGAGGGTCGACTTGCCGGCGCCGGAGACTCCGAGCAGCACGGTCGTGCCGCCCGCGACCACCGCGGAGAGCACGTCGAGGCCCTCGCCGGTGGTGGAGCTGAGGGGCACCACCTGGACGCCGGGGGCGACCGTCTCCACGTCCTCGACGAGGTAGGAGAGACCGACGGGGTCGGGAACGAGGTCCGCCTTGCTGAGGACGACGGTCGGCTGGGCGCCGGACTCCCAGGCCAGGGCGAGGAAGCGCTCGATCCGGCCGAGGTCGAGCTCGACGGCGAGCGAGACCGTGATGACGGCGTGGTCGACGTTGGCGGCGAGGATCTGCCCCTCGGACCGCTTGGAGGAGGTGGAGCGCGCGAAGGCCGTACGGCGCGGCAGACACGCCCGTACGTAGCGGGGGTCGCCGACGCCGGCCGGGTCGACGGCCGCCCAGTCGCCGGTGCAGACGACCCGGAGCGGGTCGTGCGGGGTCACGAACGCGGTGTCGGCGCGCACGATCCCCTCGGCGGTGGCGACGTCACACTGCCCGCGGTCGACCCGGACGACCCGCCCGGGGACGAGTCCCTGGGCGGCGTAGGGCGCGAAGAGGGAGGCCCAGCCGGAGTCCCAGCCGTGGGCGTCGAGCAGCGAGGAGTCGGAGGTGACGGAGGAAAGCGGGAAAGACAAGGGAAACCCTTCGAAGGGCGGCCCCGGCGGCGCGCTCTGCGCGCGGAAGTCGAGTGGGTGTCAGCCGGAGGCCACAGGGGTGGGAACGATGAACTCCTGAATGCGGGCAGAGCCCGTCACCGTGACAGTCATCAATGTCCTCACCTCCTGCTTCTTCTCAACGAGCCAACTCCGGCCCCACGGGGACCGGATGAGCAGAACCATAGCCCCACCCCCGGCGGGGCGCCACCGATTTGAGCCGGGGCGCTCCGCGGAACCCGGGGCTGTGCTCATGCGGGGCCTTCGCCAGGGCGGACAGCAGGGGCCTGCCGTGCTCGGCCTCGTAGGCGCTGATGCGGCCGAGGGCCGGGAACAGCGTGCGGAAGGGCGGCCTGGACATACCGGTGTCGGCGCCCTCGGGGGCGCCGGGAGGGGTCGGACGGCCGGCCCGTGTCCGATTCGTACAAGACCTCGGTGGGCGCGTCGTCCAGCATGGGAGGCATGGACATCGCACCCCGGGTCACTCCCCGTCTCGACCTCGTCGGCCTCGTCGTCTCGGACATGGCCGCCTCGCTCGCCTTCTACCGCCGTCTCGGCCTGGAGGTTCCCGAGGGGGCCGAGTCCGCCCCGCATGTGGAGGTGGCGCTGCCCGGCGGGCTGCGGATCGCCTGGGACACCGAGGACGTCGTGCGCTCCTTCGATCCCGGCTGGGAGCGGCCCGGGGGCGGGAACCGGATCGAGCTCGCCTTCCGGTGCGGTACGCCCGCAGACGTGGACGCGGTGTACGAGGAGCTGGTCGGCGCCGGGTACCGGGGGCATCTGGAGCCTTGGGACGCCGTCTGGGGCCAGCGTTACGCGGTGGTCCTCGACCCGGACGGCTGCGGGGTCTCCCTGTTCGCCGACGCCGCCGACGCGAGCGCGTAGGCGCCGAGCGTCGTACCGGCCAGGGCTCGTGTCTCGCGCGCGAGATGGGCCTGGTCGGCGCAGCCCGAGCGCAGGGCCGCCTCGGCGTACGGCACTCCGGCGCGGACCAGGGCGAGGGCGCGCTGGAGGCGGAGGACGCGGGCGAGGGTCTTCGGGCCGTAGCCGAAGGCGTCCAGGGACCGCCGGTGCAGTTGCCGGGCGCAGAGCCCGACCGCGTCGGCCGTCTCGGCGACCGGCCGGCCGGCCGCGAGCCGCTCGGCGACGGCCCGGAGCAGCGGATCGGGCGCGGGCGCCTCGGCCGCCCTGTGCCGTACGAGCTCGTCCAGGGCGGTGGCGGGGTCGGGGGCCTCGGTGATCCGCTCGGCGAGGCGGCGCGCCTCGGCCTCGCCCCACAGCGCGCCGAGGGCGACCCGCCGGTCGCGGAGTTCACGGGCCGGGACGCCGAAGAAGGCGGGGGCGTCACCGGGCGCGAAGCGGATTCCCGCGTACCGTACGGCGGTCTCCCCCGGTACGTACGCGCGCGTGTCGGGTCCGGCGACGAGGAGGTGTCCGTCGGCCCAGATCAGGTCCATGCAGCCGTCGGGCAGGACCGGGCGGGCGCGCTCCGTGGCGGGGCCGGCGGTGCGGGTCCACAGGACGGCTCCGTCGAGCAGGGCGGGGCGCTCCTCGTACACCCGGGGTCAGTCCTTCTCCCAGCCCGAGTGGAGGCGGGCCTTGACGTCGTCCGGGGGGAGGAAGCGGGACCAGCGTTCGGGGAACTCGGAGGGCATGTCCGGGTCGTCCTCGTCGACGTCCTCCGCCTCCGCGCGCACGCGGGCGACGAGTTCCGCCGCCTGGACGGCGCGGGCCCGTTCGTTGGCCTCGCGGGCCGCCGCGGTGGCGACGGAGGGCCAGACACGGTCGATGGCGGCGTTCACCGCGGCGCCGACGAGGACGGCGAAGGCCGAGATGCCGATCCAGAGGAGGACGGCGATGGGCGCGGCGAGCGAGCCGTAGATCGTCGGGCCCTCGACCTGGCTGGTGAGGTAGATGCGCAGCAGGAAGCTGCCGAGGACCCACATCCCGAGGGCGACCAGGGAACCCGGGATGTCCTCGATCCACGGCGATCTGACGGGCACGGACACGTGGTACAGCGTGGTGAGGAAGGCGATGGAGAGCAGGATGACGGCCGGCCAGTAGAGGACGGCGACGACCTCCGTGCCGAAGGGGACGAGTTCGACGACCCGGTCGGGGCCGACCACCGCGAGGGGCAGCACGACGGCTCCGATGAGGAGGGCGACGAGGTAGAGCAGGAAGGCCAGGAGCCTGGTCTTCACGATGCCGCGGTGGCCGTCGAGCCCGTACATGACGGTGATGGTGTCGATGAAGACGTTCACCGCGCGCGAGCCGGACCAGAGGGCGATGGCGAAGCCGAGGGAGATCAGGTCGGCCCGTTTGCCCTGGGTCACGTCGTCCAGGATCGGTTTGGCGATGTCGTCGACACCCCGGTCGGAGAGGACCGTTCCGGCGGCGCGGAGGATGTTCTCCTGGATGCTCGCGACGGTGTCCGTGTTGGTCCAGTCGTCGGCGTAGCCGAGGAGGGCGATCAGACCGAGGAGCAGCGGCGGCAAGGACAGCAGGGTGAAGAACGCGGCCTCGGCGGCGAGGCCGAGGATCCGGTACTCGATGCACGAGTTGACGGTGTCCTTGAGGAGCAGCCAGACCATCTTCCGCTTCGAGACGTTGCGGTAGAGGACGCGCGCGCGGTGGAGCCTGCTCCAGGGCCGCTCGGGCCGTTCGGGTGTTTCGCTTGCTGCCTGCACCTGCTTACCGTATCGGCATGACAGCGACCACCCACACCGTGACCAACCAGGCTCCGCCCCTGGTCGGACATGACGTCTTCGGCAGCGATCGGGTGCTGGCCGAGGCGGTCGAGCGGCACCTCGCGCCGGAGCTCCTCGACGAGGCCCGCGGTGACCTCGGCGTGCTCGGCCAGGCGGCCGGTTCGGGGCAGATGGCGAAGTGGGGCGAGCGTGCGAACGCGAACCCGCCGCGGCTGCTCACCCACGACCGGTACGGCCACCGGATCGACGAGGTCGAGTTCGATCCGGCCTGGCACCGGCTCCTCGGCAAGTCGGTGGGGGCCGGTCTCACCGACGCGTGGGGCCGTCCGGGTGGTCATGTGCGTCGGGCCGCCGGATTCATGGTGGTGTCGCAGGTGGAGGCGGGGCACGGCTGCCCGCTGTCGATGACGCACGCCGCGGTGCCCGCGCTGCGCACCGAGCCGGAGGTCGCGGAGGTCTGGGAGCCCGCGGCCACCTCGCACGTGTACGAGTGGGGGCTCCGTCCGGTGGCGGAGAAGGCGGGTGTCCTGCTCGGGATGGGCATGACGGAGAAGCAGGGCGGCAGCGACGTCCGGACGAACACGACGGAGGCCCGCCCGCTGGCGGCCGACGGGGAGTACGTCCTGACGGGGCACAAGTGGTTCTGTTCGGCGCCGATGTCGGACGCCTTCCTCGTCCTGGCGCAGGCCCCGGCGGGTCTCACCTGTTTCCTGGTGCCGCGGGTGCTGCCGGACGGCTCGCGGAACGCCTTCGCGCTCCAGCGGCTCAAGGACAAGCTGGGCAACCGTTCGAACGCCTCCGCGGAGGTGGAGTTCGACGGGACGACGTGGGCGCGCCGGGTCGGCGAGGAGGGGCGCGGGCTGCGCTCGATCATGGGCATGGTCGCGGCGACCCGGCTGGACTGCGTGCTCGGCTCGGCGGCCCTGATGCGGCAGGCGGCGGCGCAGGCCGTGCACCACTGCGCGTACCGCAGCGCCTTCGGCGGGCTGCTGATCGACAAGCCGCTGATGCGGAACGTCCTGGCCGACCTCGCCCTGGAGTCGGAGGCGGCGACGACCCTGGGACTGCGTCTCGCGGCGGCCTACGACGCCGACACCCCTCAGGAGCGGGCTTTGCTCCGTATCGCCGTTCCGGCGGCGAAGTACTGGGTGACGAAGCGCTGCACGCCGATGGTGGCGGAGGCCCTGGAGTGCCTGGGCGGCAACGGGTACGTGGAGGAGTCGGGGATGCCCCGGCTGCTGCGCGAGTCACCGCTGAACTCGGTCTGGGAGGGCTCGGGGAACGTGCAGGCGCTCGACGTGGTGCGGGTGCTGCGGACCGAGCCCGCCGCCCTCGACGCGTTCCTGCGGGAGGTCGGGGAGGCGCGGGGCGCGGACCACCGTCTGGACCGGGCGATCCGGGGCGTCCTCGTCGAACTGGCGGACATGGACGGGATCGAGGCGCGGGCGCGGCGGCTCACGGAGCGGCTCGCGCTGGTCCTCCAGGGCGCGCTGCTCGTGCGGTGGGCGCCGCCGGAGGTCGCGGACGCGTTCTGCGCGGCGCGGCTCGGCGGGGACGGGGGCGCCGCGTTCGGGACGCTGCCGCACACCCTGGACCTGCGGGCGGTGGTGGAGCGGGCGCGGGTGGAGATCTGAGGCTCCGTGAGTCCGCGCCGGACACGACCCAGGGCCTGTCTTCCGGATCAGGTCTGATCCGGAAGACAGGCCCTGGGCGGGAAGTCGTGCCGCGCGTACCAGGGGTGGACCGCAGGGGGTCGGTACGCGCGGAAAAGCGGGGGTGGTGCTGCGCCGACACGGCACCACCCACCGCTCGCACCACCTTCGCCCAGGGGGCGGGTGGACGGCCAGAGTTGCAAAGGGTTGCAGGATTACGCGAACCGGGCCTCGCCGGACGGCGACGAACGGCACGATGGGCACCGACACTCCGGACATCTGCCCCGTGCAGAACCGATACAGCACCCCGGGTGGCTGGGAGAGACCGATGAAGAACACGCAGCTCGACATGAAGCGCCTCGCCTCCATGGACTCCGTCCAGGCCAGCCGGCTGCTCCACCGGGTGCGCGAGGAGACCCTGGCGGGCCGTACGCCCCCGATCGCGCCCCGCCCGGTGATCGACGCCTCCTGGCAGCGGATGGCCCGGCTCGGGCTCGACCCCGACCAGGGCACGAGCAGTGTGCTGCTCCAGCGGGACGAGCTGGAGGAGCGGCGCAGGAGCACGCTCCTCTCCGAGGTCATGCAGACGCTGATCCGCGGCCTCGCCGGCATCGCCGACACCTCGCTCCAGATCATGGTGGTCACCGACGAGCACGGCCGCGTGCTGTGGCGGCAGGGGAACGCGGCGGTGCTGCGGCAGGCGAACGGCATCTGCCTGGAGGAGGGCGCGGCCTGGTCCGAGCACACCACCGGCACCAACGCCGTCGGCACGGCCCTCGCCATGGACCGGGCGGTGCAGGTGCACTCGGCCGAGCACTACGTGCACACGCTCCACAACTGGACCTGCGCCGCCGCGCCCGTGCACGACCCGCGCGACCGTCGGCTGCTCGGCATCCTGGACGTGAGCGGCCCCGCGTCCACCTTCCATCCGGCGATGCTGGCCCTGGTGGACTCGGTGGCCCAGCTCGCCGAGGCCGAGATGCGGGAGCGGCACCGCAGCTCGATCGAGCGGCTGCGGGCGGTGGCCGCGCCGATCCTGTGCCGGGTGGGCGGCCGGGCCGTCGCGGTGGACACCCACGGCTGGACGGCGGCGGTGACCGGGCTCGCGCCGGTGGACCGGATCCCGCTGCCGAAGTCCTTCAGGTCCGGCCGGCTGTGGCTGCCCTCGCTCGGCCCGTGTGCGGTGGAGCCGCTGCCGGGGGGCTGGCTGCTGCGGGTGGAGGAGGGGACGCCGGGCGAGGACCCGGGCGCGGCGGCGGCGAGCCGGGTGGTGCTCGACCTGAGCAGGCCGCGCCGCTGGACGGTGTCCGTGTCGGGGGCGGCGGGCAGCTGGCAGCTGGAGTTGAGCCCCCGGCACGCGGAGCTCCTCTACGTACTGGCGGTGCACCGGGATGGGCGGACGGCGGCGGAGCTGGCCGACGACGTGTTCGGGGACCGGACGCGCACGGTGACCGTACGGGCGGAGATGTCCCGGGTGCGCCGGAATCTGGCCGGGGTCCTGGCACACCGCCCGTACCGCTTCCGGGAGGAGGTCGCGGTGGAGGTCCTGCGGCCGGAGCGCGCGGCGGACCTGCTGCCGCACTCCCTGGCCCCGGCGGTCCGGGCGGAGGCGCGTCCGTGAGCGAATCGCCGGGTGTCCGCATGTCGGACCGCTTGTCCGCCGATACCGAACAGGGTGGGACTCGGCCGCTCCGCATGATGCGATGACCCTATGAGCATCACTCTCACCACCTGGTCCCTCGAACAGACCTCGCCGTCCGACCTGCGCCCCGCCACCCCGCCGGAGGGCGACGACGTGGCCGTCCGGCGCGCCGAGGTGCCCTCGGCGGAGTTCAGCCGCTTCCTCTACACGGCCGTCGGCGGCGACATCCGCTGGAACGACCGCCTGTCGCTGACGTACAAGCAGTGGCGGGAGATCGTCGAGAAGCCGGGGGCCGAGATCTGGGTGGCGTACGACAAGGGGACACCGGCCGGGTACGTGGAGCTGGACCCGCAGGACGACGGCGCGGTGGAGATCGTCTACTTCGGCCTGATCCCGGCCTTCCGGGGGCGCCGGATCGGCGGCCACCTCCTCTCGTACGGGGTGGCGCGGGCCTGGGACCTGGCCGAGCGGTGGCCGGAGCGGGAGACGACGAAGCGCGTCTGGCTGCACACCTGCTCCCTCGACGGACCGCACGCGATGGCCAACTACGAGCGGCGCGGCTTCCGGCTGTTCGACACCAAGGTCGAGGAGGTCGAGGAGAGCGAGACGCCCGGCCCGTGGCCCGGCGCCCACGCCTGAGCCGGTCGCTTCCGGCATCCCGGCCGAAAGGGGCCCTGATCAGGGCCCCTTTCGCGTGACCCAGACCACACTATCTCACCTGACGAGACGACTTTGTCCAAATTCTGGACGATGCTGGACTGGGTCCAAAGTCCCGTGACACGCTTCCGTCATGTCTGGAACTGGAATTGCCTTGGTGAGTCGGCGGCACGTCGACCTCGGCCGCATGTCCAGCGCCATCTGTCCGGCGCGCTGAGAGAACCAGCACCGCCGCGATCTCCTCACAGCCCGACTCTGCCCCACCCTGCTGCGCACTGACGCGCCACCCTCTGACCTGAGCGCCAGTGTGCAGGTCAGAGCCGCCCTCTCGCAGTCCCGAAGGACAAGACGCCATGGCCGCCACCCCGGAAAACCCCACTCCCGCCGCCGCCCGCCGCAAGGCCGGGCGCCACCGTGGCGAGGGTCAGTGGGCCGTGGGGCACTTCACCCCCCTGAACGGCAATGAGCAGTTCAAGAAGGACGACGACGGTCTCAACGTACGGACACGTATTGAGACGGTCTACTCGAAGCGCGGCTTCGACTCCATCGACCCCAACGACCTGCGCGGCCGGATGCGCTGGTGGGGCCTCTACACCCAGCGCAAGCAGGGTCTGGACGGCACGAAGACGGGCGTCCTGGAGCCGGAGGAGCTGGACGACGAGTACTTCATGCTCCGCGTCCGCATCGACGGCGGCCGGCTGACCACCGAGCAGCTCCGGGTCATCGGCGAGATCTCGGAGGAGTTCGCCCGCGGCACGGCGGACATCACCGACCGGCAGAACGTCCAGTACCACTGGATCCGCATCGAGGACGTCCCCGAGATCTGGAACCGCCTGGAGGCGGTCGGCCTGTCCACCACGGAGGCCTGCGGCGACACCCCGCGCGTCATCCTGGGCTCCCCCGTGGCCGGCATCGCCGAGGACGAGATCATCGACGGCACGCCCGCCATCGACGAGATCTACCGGCGGATCGTCGGCAACAAGGACTTCTCCAACCTGCCCCGCAAGTTCAAGTCCGCGGTCTCCGGCTCGCCGCAGCTCGACGTGGCGCACGAGATCAACGACATCGCCTTCGTCGGCGTGCACCACCCGGAGCACGGCCCCGGCTTCGACGTCTGGGTCGGCGGCGGCCTCTCCACCAACCCCAAGCTCGGCGTCCGCCTCGGCACCTGGGTCTCGCTCGACGAGGTCCCGGACGTCTACGAGGGCGTCATCTCGATCTTCCGCGACTACGGCTACCGCCGCCTGCGCAACCGCGCCCGGCTGAAGTTCCTCGTCGCCGACTGGGGCCCGGAGAAGTTCCGCCAGGTCCTTCAGGACGAGTACCTCAAGCGCGAACTGACCGACGGCCCCGCCCCCGAGCAGCCCGCCGGCCAGTGGCGCGACCACATGGGCGTGCACCGTCAGAAGGACGGCCGCTTCTACATCGGCTTCGCCCCGCGCGTGGGCCGGGTCGACGGCGCCACCCTCACCAAGATCGCGGGCCTGGCCGAGCAGCACGGCTCCGGCCGGCTGCGCACCACCGCGGACCAGAAGCTGATCCTCCTCGACGTCGAGGAGGGACAGGTCGACTCGGCGGTCGCCGCCCTGGAGGCGCTCGACCTGCGGGTGAACCCGACCCCGTTCCGGCGCGGCACGATGGCCTGCACCGGCATCGAGTTCTGCAAGCTCGCGATCGTCGAGACCAAGGCGCGGGGCGCCTCGCTGATCGACGAACTGGAGCGCCGGATCCCGGAGTTCGACGAGCCGCTGACGATCAACATCAACGGCTGCCCGAACGCCTGCGCCCGCATCCAGGTCGCGGACATCGGCCTCAAGGGCCAGCTGGTCCTGGACGACGACGGCAACCGCGTCGAGGGCTACCAGGTGCACCTGGGCGGCGCCCTCGGCCTGGAGGCCGGCTTCGGCCGCAAGGTCCGCGGCCTCAAGGTCACCGCGACCGAGCTCCCGGACTACGTCGAGCGGGTCCTCAAGCGCTTCCAGGCGGAGCGCGAGACCGGCGAGCGCTTCGCCACCTGGGCGTCGCGTGCCTCCGAGGAGGCGCTGTCGTGACCGACGCACGCGCGGCCACCGGGCCCCAGCCGACGACGACGGCCGCACCTCTGCGCCGCGCGGGCGGAGAAGCGATCAAGGAGGCACCGTGAGCGAGCGCGCCGCACCGTTCCACTGCCCCTACTGCGGCGACGAGGACCTGCGTCCGAACGAGCAGGGCCACGGCGCCTGGGAATGCGCCGCGTGCAGCCGAGCCTTCCAGTTGAAGTTCCTGGGGCTGCTCGCCCCGGGCACTTCGAGCAACAACGCTGGAGGGAAAGAGATATGACGGTCACTCAGGCGAACGAGGACGCGACCGCGGCCGACCTCAAGGCACTCGCCGAACAGGCCGGCCGCGAGCTGGAGGACGCCTCCCCCCTGGAGATCCTCCGGTGGGCGGTCGACACCTTCGGCGACACCTTCTGCGTCACCTCCTCCATGGAGGACGCGGTCGTCGCCCACCTCGCCTCCCGGGTCCGCCCCGGCGTGGACGTCGTCTTCCTCGACACCGGCTACCACTTCGAGGAGACCATCGGCACCCGTGACGCCGTGGACGCCGTCATGGACGTCAACGTCATCACCCTGACCCCGCGTCAGACGGTGGCCGAGCAGGACGCCGAGTACGGCCCGAAGCTGCACGACCGCGACCCCGACCTGTGCTGCGCGCTGCGCAAGGTCAAGCCGCTCGAAGAGGGCCTGACCCGGTACAGCGCGTGGGCGACGGGGCTGCGCCGCGACGAGTCCCCGACCCGGGCGAACACCCCGGTCGTCGGCTGGGACGAGAAGCGGCGCAAGGTCAAGGTCTCCCCCATCGCCCGCTGGACGCAGGACGACGTCGACGCGTACGTCACCGAGCACGGTGTCCTCACCAACCCGCTCCTCATGGACGGGTACGCCTCCGTCGGCTGTGCCCCCTGCACCCGCCGCGTCCTGGAGGGCGAGGACGCCCGCGCCGGACGCTGGGCGGGCCGTGCCAAGACCGAATGCGGGCTGCACGGCTGATGACCACCACCCCTCAGACCTCCCCCGAGACCTCCCACACCTCCCAGGAGACCCACGTGACCGGTGCCACCATCTGGCTCACCGGCCTGCCGAGCGCCGGCAAGACCACCATCGCGTACGAGCTGGCCGGCCGCCTCCGCGATGAGGGCCACCGCGTCGAGGTCCTCGACGGCGACGAGATCCGCGAGTTCCTGTCGGCGGGCCTCGGCTTCAGCCGCGAGGACCGGCACACCAACGTGCAGCGCATCGGCTTCGTCGCCGAACTCCTCGCCTCGCAGGGCGTGCAGGTCCTGGTCCCGGTCATCGCCCCGTACGCCGACAGCCGCGAGGCGGTCCGCAAGCGCCACCAGGCCGAGGGCACCGCCTTCGTCGAGGTGCACGTGGCCACCCCCGTCGAGGTCTGCTCCGTCCGTGACGTGAAGGGCCTGTACGCCAAGCAGGCCGCGGGCGAGATCAGCGGCCTGACCGGGGTCGACGACCCGTACGAGGCTCCCGAGACGCCCGATCTGCGGATCGAGTCCCAGAACCAGACCGTGCAGGAGTCCGCGGCGCAGCTCCACGCACTGCTCACCGAGAGGGGTCTCTTGTGAGCGACGCACACGCGGCCGCCGGGCCGCAGCCGACGACGAAAGCCGCACCTCTGCGCCGCGCGGGCGGAGAAGCTCACGAAAGGGGCACCGTGACCACCGTCGCTCATCTCCACGACGCCACCGACAGCCCGTTCGCGCTGTCGCACCTGGACTCCCTGGAGTCCGAGGCCGTCCACATCTTCCGTGAGGTGGCGGGCGAGTTCGAGCGGCCGGTGATCCTCTTCTCCGGCGGCAAGGACTCGATCGTCATGCTGCACCTGGCGCTGAAGGCCTTCGCCCCCGCGCCGGTCCCCTTCACGCTGCTGCACGTCGACACCGGGCACAACTTCCCCGAGGTCCTCGAGTACCGCGACCGCGTCGTCGCCCGGCACGGGCTGCGGCTGCACGTCGCCTCCGTGCAGGACTACATCGACGCGGGCAAGCTCCGCGAGCGCCCGGACGGCACCCGCAACCCGCTGCAGACGGTCCCGCTGACGGAGGCGATCCAGCAGCACCGCTTCGACGCCGTCTTCGGCGGTGGTCGGCGCGACGAGGAGAAGGCGCGCGCCAAGGAGCGGGTGTTCAGCCTCCGTGACGAGTTCTCGCAGTGGGACCCGCGACGCCAGCGCCCCGAGCTGTGGCAGCTCTACAACGGCCGGCACGCCCCCGGCGAGCACGTGCGTGTCTTCCCGCTGTCGAACTGGACCGAGCTCGACGTCTGGCAGTACATCCAGCGCGAGAAGATCGAACTCCCCGACATCTACTTCGCCCATGAGCGCGAGGTGTTCGCCCGCAGCGGCATGTGGCTGACGGCGGGCGAGTGGGGCGGCCCGAAGGACACCGAGACGGTCGAGACGCGGCTCATCCGCTACCGCACCGTCGGTGACATGTCCTGCACCGGCGCCGTCGACTCCGACGCCACCACGCTCGACGCCGTCATCGCCGAGATCGCCGCCTCCCGGCTCACCGAGCGGGGCGCGACCCGCGCCGACGACAAGATGTCCGAGGCCGCGATGGAAGACCGCAAGCGCGAAGGGTACTTCTAATGAGCACGACCACCGAGCAGCTGACCGAGCAGCTGGCGGCCACCACCCTGCTGCGCTTCGCCACCGCCGGCTCCGTCGACGACGGCAAGTCCACCCTGGTGGGACGCCTCCTCCACGACTCCAAGTCGGTCCTCGCCGACCAGCTGGAGGCCGTCGAGGCCGCGTCCATCAAGCGCGGCCAGGAGGCGCCCGACCTCGCGCTCCTCACCGACGGTCTGCGCGCCGAACGCGAGCAGGGCATCACCATCGACGTGGCGTACCGCTACTTCGCGACGCCCCGCCGCCGGTTCATCCTGGCCGACACCCCGGGGCACGTGCAGTACACCCGGAACATGGTCACCGGCGCCTCCACCGCCGAGCTGGCCGTGGTCCTCGTCGACGCCCGCAACGGCGTCGTCGAGCAGACCCGCCGGCACGCCGCCGTCGCCGCCCTCCTCCGCGTCCCACATGTGGTCCTGGCCGTGAACAAGATGGACCTCGTCGAGTACGCCGAGCCCGTCTTCGCCGCCATCGCCGAGGAGTTCACGACGTACGCCTCCGAGCTCGGCGTCCCGGAGATCACCGCGATCCCGATCTCGGCGCTCGCCGGCGACAACGTCGTGGAGCCCTCCGCGAACATGGACTGGTACGGCGGCCCCACGGTCCTCGAGCACCTGGAGACCGTGCCGGTCAGCCACGACCTGACGAGCTGCCACGCGCGCTTCCCCGTGCAGTACGTGATCCGCCCCCAGACCGCCGAACACCCCGACTACCGGGGCTACGCCGGTCAGATCGCGGCCGGTGCCTTCCGCGTCGGCGAGGAGATCACCGTCCTGCCGTCGGGGAAGACGTCCACGATCACCGGGATCGACGCGCTCGGCGAGTCCGTGGACATCGCGTGGGCCCCGCAGTCGGTCACGATCCGGCTCGCCGACGACATCGACATCTCTCGCGGCGACCTGCTCGCCCCGAGCGGTGACGCCCCGGCGACCACGCAGGACATCGAGGCGACCGTCTGCCACGTGGCGGACCAGGCGCTCGCCGTCGGCCAGCGGGTGCTGCTCAAGCACACCACCCGCACGGTCAAGGCGATCGTCAAGGAGATCCCCTCGCGGCTGACCCTCGACGACCTCTCGCAGCACCCGAACCCGGGTCAGCTGGTCGCCAACGACATCGGCCGGGTCGTGGTGCGCACGGCGGAGCCGCTCGCGCTCGACGCGTACGCGGACTCGCGCCGTACCGGTTCGTTCCTGCTGATCGACCCGGCGGACGGCACCACGCTCGCGGCGGGCATGGCGGGCGAGTCGTTCGCCACCACCAAGACCGTCACGGTCGTCGAGGACGAAGAAGGGTGGGACTTCTGATGACGAAGGACATGTACGCCACCTTCGCGAAGGAGGGCGGCCGGGTGGGCTCCGGCGCCCTCGGCGCGGGCCGCGGAGGTGTCGCGCGATGTGCGTGGTGACCTCGACGCGCCGCATGCGCGGCGCGACCCCGCTCCACCCCGAACGACATAGACGCAGACTTCGAAAACGCTGAATCGAGGGGAAAACCTCCCGTGGCTGCCACCACCCGTACCACCCTGCGCCGCGGCCTCGCCGCCGCCGCCGCTCTGCCGCTGCTGATCGGCGCGCTCGCCTCCTGCGGCTACGGCTCCCAGGCCAAGAACGACGAGAAGAAGGTGGCCGCCGAGGGCGCGAAGCTCTCCGCCGACACCGTACGGCTCGGGTACTTCCCCAACCTCACCCACGCCACCGCGCTCGTGGGCGACCAGGAGGGCATCCTCCAGAAGGAGCTGGGCGGCACCAGGCTGGTGCCCACCACCTTCAACGCCGGTCCTTCCGAGATCGAGGCGCTCAACGCCGGCTCGATCGACATCGGCTTCATCGGACCCTCGCCGTCGATCAACGGCTACGTCAAGACCAAGGGCTCGAACCTGCGGATCGTCGGCGGCGCCGCCTCCGGCGGTGTGAAGCTCGTCGTGAACCCCGCGAAGATCAAGACCCTGGACGACCTCAAGGGCAAGAAGATCGCCACTCCGCAGCACGGCAACACGCAGGACGTGGCCTTCCTCGACTGGATCTCCGAGAAGGGCTGGAAGGTCGACGCCGAGAGCGGCAAGGGCGACGTCTCCGTGGTCCGTACGGACAACAAGGTCACCCCGAACGCCTACGCCTCCGGCGCCATCGACGGCGCCTGGGTGCCCGAGCCGACCGCGTCGAAGCTGGTCAGCGACGGCGCGAAGGTGCTGCTCGACGAGTCCGACCTCTGGCCGGACAAGAAGTTCGTGATCACGAACATCATCGTGTCGCAGAAGTTCCTCACGGAGCACCCCGACGTCGTCGAGGCGTTCCTGCGGGGCACGGTGAAGACCAACGAGTGGATCAACGCCAACCAGGACAAGGCGAAGGCCTCGGCCAACGCCAAGCTGAAGGACCTGTCCGGCAAGGCACTGGGCGCCGAGGTGATCGACGCCGCGTGGCCGTCCATCCGGTTCACCGACGACCCGCTGGCGGCCACGCTCCAGGCGCAGGCGGACCACGCGGTGAAGGCCGGTCTCCTGGAGAAGCCCGAGCTGTCCGGCATCTACGACCTGGAGCCGCTCAACAAGGTCCTGAAGGCCGCGGGCAGGCCCGAGGTCTCCGACGCCGGTCTCGGCGTGAAGTAGTCCCCGAGTAACAGCGTCAGACACCCGCGCAGCAGCCCGAGTTCAGCTTCACCAGGAGGTGACGACCATGGCCACGACCGCGACGCTCGCCAAGGCCGAGGACCGTGCGGCGGTGACCCATGCCGCCCGCATCGAGCATGTCTCCAAGTCCTTCGGCGGACCCGCCGGCGGGCAGCTCGTCCTCGACGACATCTCGCTCGATGTCGCCCCGGGCGAGTTCGTCACCCTCCTGGGCGCCTCGGGCTGCGGCAAGTCCACGCTGCTCAACCTGGTCGCCGGGATCGACCGGCCGTCCGCGGGGTCCATCGAGACCCCCGGCGGCCGGCCGGCCCTGATGTTCCAGGAGCACGCCCTCTTCCCGTGGCTCACCGCGGGCAAGAACATCGAACTGGCCCTGCGGCTGCGCGGGGTGCCCAAGGCCGAGCGGCGGACCGAGGCGGAGCGGCTGCTCGACCTGGTCCGGCTCGGCGGCTCGTACGGCAAGCGGGTCCACGAGCTGTCCGGCGGCATGCGCCAGCGGGTCGCGCTGGCCCGCGCGCTCGCCCAGGACAGCGAACTCCTCCTGATGGACGAGCCGTTCGCGGCGCTCGACGCCATCACCCGGGACGTGCTGCACGACGAGCTGACCCGGATCTGGCGGGAGACCAGGCTGTCGGTGCTCTTCGTCACCCACAACGTGCGCGAGGCCGTGCGGCTGGCCGAGCGCGTCGTCCTCCTCTCGTCGCGGCCGGGCCGCATCGCGCACGAGTGGACCATCGACATCCCTCAGCCGCGCCGTATCGAGGACTCCGACGTCGCGGAGCTCTCCCTTGAGATCACCGAGCACCTGCGTGGGGAGATCCGCCGTCATGGCCAGCACTGAAACCAGCCCGAAGGCGCACAAGGCCGACGACCTGGCCGGCCTGGAGGCCGGTCTCGACGCCCTGGACAGCGTGCAGGTCCGGCGGACCCCGGTCCGCGAGGTGCTGCTCAAGAAGGTGCTGCCGCCGGTCGTCGCCGCACTGCTCGTCCTGGTGGTGTGGCAGCTGCTCGTGACGCTGGAGGTCACCGACGCGTACAAGCTGCCCGCACCGTCCGCCGTGTGGGACAGCCTGACCACGATGTGGCTGGAGGGCACGCTCCTCGAAGTCCTGTGGACCAGCGTGTCCCGGGCCCTCTTCGGCTTCCTCCTTGCCCTGGCCATCGGCACCCCGCTCGGACTCCTGGTCTCCCGGGTGAAGTTCGTCCGCGCGGCGATCGGCCCGATCCTCGCCGGGCTCCAGTCGCTGCCGTCCGTGGCCTGGGTGGCGCCCGCCGTCCTCTGGCTCGGCCTCAACGACAGCATGATGTACGCGGTGATCCTGCTCGGCGCCGTCCCGTCGATCGCCAACGGCCTCGTCGCCGGTGTCGACCAGGTCCCGCCGCTCTACCTGCGGGCCGGCCAGACGCTCGGCGCGACCGGGCTCAAGGGCGCCTGGTTCATCGTCATGCCGGCCGCGCTGCCGGGCTATCTGGCGGGCCTGAAGCAGGGCTGGGCGTTCTCGTGGCGTTCGCTGATGGCCGCGGAGATCATCGCGTCCTCCCCGGACCTGGGCCTCGGCCTCGGCCAGCTCCTGGAGAACGGCCGCAACAACATCGACATGGCGGGCATCTTCCTCGCGATCATCCTGATCCTGTTCGTCGGCATCGCCATCGACCTGCTCATCTTCAGCCCGCTGGAGCGCACGGTCCTGCGCCGCCGCGGTCTGCTGACGAAGGGCTGACCGCACCATGAACAGGCCCGTCCTCCTCGTGATCGCCCACGGCAGCCGCGATCCGCGGCACGCGGCGACCGTCCAGGCGCTGGTGCGCCGGGCCGGTGCGCTGCGGCCGGGGCTGCGCGTGGAGACGGCGTTCCTGGACTTCAACCTGCCGTCGGTGACGGGGGTCCTCGACCGGCTCGCCGCCGAGGGGGTACGGGACGTGGTGGCGCTGCCGCTGCTGCTCACCCGGGCCTTCCACGCGAAGGCCGACGTCCCCGCCGTCCTGCGGCAGGCCCCTCCCTCGCTGCGGATCCGGCAGGCGGAGGTCCTGGGGCCGTCGCCGCTGCTGATCGCGGCGGTGGAACGACGGCTGTACGAGGCCGGGCTCACGCCCGGCGACAAGAGCACGACCGGGGTCGTCCTGGCCTCGGCGGGCTCCACCGACCCGGAGGCGATCGCGGTGATCGCAGAAACGGCGCGGGAGCTGCGGCGCACCGGTTGGTGCTCCGTGCGGCCCGCTTTCGCCTCCGCATCCCTTCCCAGGACCGAGGACGCGGTCCTGGCCCTGCGCGCCGACGGGGTACGCCGGGTGGCGGTGGCCCCGTACGTGATCGCCCGGGGCCGTCTCCCCGACCGCATCGCGGCGGGCGCGGCGGGCGCGGACGTCCTGTCGGACGTCCTCGGCCCGTCCCCCGAACTGGCCGCGCTCCTGCTGGAGCGCTACACCGAGGCGGCCCGCCCGCTCTCCCGCGTGGCCGCCGCCGGCTGATCCACCACTGGAACCGCGCCGGGCGTTCCTTCGTTCTCCCTTGCAGACGTGCCCTGCGGGGTATGAGGGGTCAGACATGACGCAAGGGGGTGCGGCGTGTTCGGTTGGGCTCTGTTCCGGCTGTGGGCGGCGGAGCGCGGCGGGTTCGTCCCCCCGCGCGATCCGGACGATCGACAGGCCGCCGCCGACCGGGTCCTGCGGCTGGCCTCGCTTCCGCCGAAGGAACTGAACCGCACCGTCGCGGCCCTGCCCGCGGAGGGGCTCGGCCACCTCCTCGGCGATCTGACCGAGGTTGCGGAAGGGGCGGGCACGGTCTGGCGGGACCGTCCGACGGCTGCCGCTCTCGGTGACGTCCTGGCCTCGGTCTCGCTCGCCGCCGAACTCCTCACCGGTGACCGTGTCCTGTCGGAGGAACTGCGTCGCGAGTCCCACGTCCTGCGGGGCGCGACGGCCGCTCTGCAAGGCCAGGACCAGGAGGCCGTGCGGCAGTTCGACCACGGGCTCCACGCGCTGACGGTGGACGAGGCTCCTCTCGCCCGCACCCTGGGGACGGTCGGCCGGCTCGTGTCCGCGTGGGACGGCACGGACGCGGACTCCTTGCGCCGCGCGGTGGCGGCGGAGCTCGGCCCGCCGACCGGACCGGAGTCCGGGGAGCGACGGGACGCGGTCCGCCGCTCCCTGGATGTTCGTCTCTCCGCCTACGGGACGGTGTCCCGCGTCTGGGCGGCGGACGGTCCTGAGGCCTCGGCGGCGCTGTTGACGGAGTGGCTGCGCGGCCACGACCGGGACGAGGCGGCGGAGTTGAGATGGGTGTCCGCCCGGCGCCTGATCGACGCGGCCGCTGACCCGGAGGCCGCCGCCGCACGGGCCCGGCTGCTCGACGCCGCCTTCGGCGTGCACGGCGAGACGACCCTCTTCCAGGACGTGCTGGCGCGGTTCTACCAGGCACACGACCTGCCCCACGCCGTGGTCACGGTCCTGAAGCCCTGGAACGCCGCACATCCGGGCGACAGGGACGTGGCTCTCCAGCTCGCGGAGGCGTACCGGCGGGTGGGCGCTCCCGAGGAGGGCGTCGCGGTGCTCCGGCCGCACGTCTCGGACCCGCCCGTGCCGGGCGAGGAGCGCCTCGCGCACCTCTTCGTCGTCCTGCTCTCGGCGGCGGATTCACCCGAGGCCCCGGAGTGGGCCGAGCGTTTCGCGCGTCTCCTGAACGAGGAGGAGATCGCCTCGCTGTTCCCGAGCGCGGCGCGCGGACCCGCTCCGCTCGCCGCCCACTTCGCCGACGGCAGGCTGACCGTCGATCCCGCGGCCGCCGCGGCCCTGCCACCGGGTCAGCTTCAGGCCCATCTCACCGCGGCGCTGATCGCGGGCAGCCCCGAAGGGGCGGAGATGTTCCGTACGCTCGCGGCCGACTCACCCGTCCTCGCGGCGCAGGTGGCGGACCTCCTCGGGATCCGGCGGCAGCCGCCGCCGGAGGGGGCGCACGGCGAGGCGGACGATCTCTTCCACCGCGGCGAAGGCCATTTCGGGCGGCGCGAGTTCGAGCAGGCGATCACCTGCTACGTCGGCGCCCTACGGCTGAACCCTGACCACGTCACAGCTCTCCTCTGCCTCGGCGACGCGTACTACGTCCAGGACAGGTTCGCGGTGGCGCGGGCCTACTTCGAGGAGTCGCTCGCCGTCGAAGAGACGCCGATGGCCTGGCGTTTCCTCGGTGACGTGTTGAGGAAGACGTCGGCCGCGACCGCGGACGTCCGCGCCTGCTACGAGCGCGCGCTCGCGCTCGACCCCGGGTACGGAGGCGCCCGGCAGGCACTCGCCGCGCTCCCTCCGCCGGAGGAGTACGACGACCTTGAAGCGGTCGCTGGCCCAGCGGCACCGGAGCGGACGTCTCTGCCACGGCGCGTCTGGCGCAGGCTGCGGCGTCCGGCCGCGCCTGCGGCGCCCGCTCCCGGCGACGGTGCCGACGTGCCGGACTCCGTCGAGGAGGAGCTGAACCGACTGTCGCCCGCAGGGGTCCGGCACCGCCTGCCGGAACAGCTCGAAGCCGTGCTCCGCGCACGCGAGCCCTGGACGGCGGAGCTCCTCGACGCGCTGCCGGACGACGACGCGTTCGCGCGCTGGCAGGACCGGTGGCTGCCCGAACGGCTCGCGTCCGCGCTCACGGCGCTCCGCGTCCTCTCCTGGCAGTGGAACGCCAAGGCGGGCGACACCGGGCGCGCACTCCTCATGGCCGAACGCAAGCTGGAGCTCGTGACCGGCCTCCCGTCCCAGTGGGGCGACGGCGCACCCGAGTTCGCCGGCCGCGCCCTGCTCATCAGCGACGCCCTGCAGGCGAAAGCGGCGTACCTCACCGACTTCGGGCAGTACGCCGAGGCGTACGCGGTGCTGCGCGACGCCGAGGTCTGGCTGGAGAAGGACCGGGAGGAGCGCGAGCTGGCCGGCAGGCCGATGACCGGTCTTCCGGGCCCGCACGTGCTGAGGGAGAACCCCCGCGCCGACCTGTACGGGATGCTAGCCGCCGCGGCCGAGCGCTGCGGGGACATCGAGGCCGCCGGGCGCTACGACGGACTGTCGGACCGATGGCGCGAGGGGTCTCCGCACTCCGACCACGACCGGATCGTGGCCATGTGCGCACAAGCCCTCGTCTCGCTCGGGGAGGGCGATCCGGACACATGCTTCCGCCTGCTCGACGAGGCTCTGCCGCTCGCCGAGCGGGAGGCGGGCTGGAGTCCGGTCGAGCACGCGCCGGCCCTGGTCCACCACACCCGCGCGCGGGCCCTGGCCGTGCTCGGTCCGCAGCGCGGCGCGCTGCGCCACGCGGCCCTGGCCCGCCGGCACAACGCGGGGAACTCGGACCGACTGGCGACCGACTGGCTGGTGACCGCCGAGATCCTCGGCGCCCGTCCGGAGCTCGGGGACCCCCTGGAGGCGTACGAGCACGTCCTCCAGCTGTCCGGTGTGCCCGCGGAGTCCGGCGGTCCCCTCGTGTGGCGTCCGCGCCACGGTGCCGGGCAGCCGGTACGGATCGAGAACGCCGAGCGGGCCTGGCAGGTCGTCGCCCCCATGGCCAGGGCCGCCTGGACGGCCGACGAACCGGAGACCGCGATCCGGGTCCTCGAACTGGGCGTCGAACTCTCCGATCTCGTACGGGCCGCGCAGCCCGACCCCGCCCTGCGGCGACACCTCCAGGAGGAACGCGCCGAGGTGTACGAACTCCTCGTCCAGTACCACCTGGACGGCGCCGCCGGAGCCGAGAGGCCGGACGGGGCCGAGGGCCCCGAGGGGAGCGACGGGCCGGCCGAGGTCGGGGCCGCCTTCGCCGCAGCGGAACGGCTGCGCTCCCGCACGCTCCTCGACACCCTCAGCACGGCGGAGCTGAGAGCTCCGGACGGCGTGCCGGCGGCTCTGATCGACCGTGAGTCGGAACTCCTCCGCGAACGTACGGCGCTGGAACGGGCCCCGCGCACGGACTGGACGCGGCTCCGGACCGTCCGCCGGGAGCTGGACACGCTGTGGTCGGAGATGGCCTCGCACCACGTGTCGGGCGCGGAGTACGCCGCGATCCGTTCCGCCGCGGCCGTCACGGCCGACGCCGCCCTCAGGCGGCTGCGCGGGGAGCAGGTGGTGGTGGCCTCGTACGCCCGCCTGCGCGACGGCCGGCTCGTCCTCTTCCTGCTCGCCCCCCGGACCGGAGTCGCCGTGACGCCGATCGACGCGGACGGAGCAGCCCTGACCCGGTTCGTGGCGGACAACTTCGGAAGTGCCGGGCAGGTCAGGGAGATGGCCATCGACATGCCCGGCCTCTTCCAACAGATGCTCTCGCCGCTCGTCGCCCCGCTGGCGGGCCTGACCCGGCCGGAGGACACGGTGCTGATCTGCCCGACCGGCCCCCTCCACAACGTTCCCTTCCACGCCCTGTCTCCCGACGGAGGTGCCTCCCTGATCGAGCGGAACCCGGTGGCGTACCTGCCGAGCGTCTCGCTGCTCGGCACCCTCGCCCACCGGGAGCCGCGGACCGGGCGGGGAGCCGTGGTGCTCGGCGATCCCGGCGGCGACCTGCCGTACGCCCGGGAGGAGGCGCGGCTGCTCGCCGCACGTCTGGGCACGGAGCCGCTTCTGGGCGCCGACGCGACCCGCCGGAGGGTGCTCGACGCGATGGCCGGGTCGGAGATCCTGCACGCCGCCTGCCACGCCACCTTCCGTGCGGACGACCCCTTGTCGTCGGGTCTGGCGCTCGCGGACGGGCCGCTCACCGGGCGGGACATCCTGCGGGAGGACTGGCACGGTGTGCGCCTGGCCGTCCTGTCGGCCTGCGAGACCGGGCTCGGAGGCGTCGATCGCACCGACGAGATGTTGGGCCTGAGCCGGTCCCTCCTCTTCGCGGGCGTCCGGTCCCTCGTCATGAGTCTGTGGCGGGTCCCGGACCGCTCCACGGCCGACATCATGGGGGCGTTCCACGAGCTGACCCTGTCGGGCGCGACTCCGGCGGGCGCGCTGCGCGCGGCCGTGCTGGCCTCGCGCGACCGGCCCGGCGGGGACCGCCTCGACCGCTGGGCCGCCTTCTGTCTGCTGGGCGAGTGGCGGGCGGACCGGACCTCCGGCGGCCGGGCGGCCGACACCCTGGGATCTTCGAGTGGAAGGAGCGACGCATGACGGAGACGCTGGACCTCTCCCCCCGGCTTCCGGAGGGATACCGGCTGGTGGGGCTGGTCGAGCCGACCGTGGAGGAGGACGAGGCCGACCGGGCCTTCACCACGGTCGACGAGACGACGGTGCGGCTTCTGCGCCGCGAGACAAGGATCGGACTCGCCCGGGGCACGGTCACCCCGGTGGACACGGGCGAGCCCGGGCTCCAGGGATACGACATCCCGCTGATCCTGGTGGTGCAGACGCATCCCGAGTCCACGGTCGCCTGGTCCCGTCTGGTCCTCGATCTGTCGCCCAGCCCTGGCGCGACCGTCGCGGCCATGTCGCCCACCCTGGTGGAGGGCGACACGCCCCAGGAGATCGAGACGACGCTGGGGGCGAACCTCACGTTCAGCGTGGCGGGGACGCCGTTGGGCCTGGAGGCCGGTCCCGAGGTGTTGCGGCGGCGTACCGTCTACTGTCCGCGCATCACGTCGTCCGGGGTCGGATTCACCAGCGCCTACTGGGACTTCAGGGCTTCCGATCGCGCGTTCCTGCACGTCAACGAGGAGCTGCGGCTGCTCGTCCGGGCCCCGGCAGGGCAGCCCGTCGACGCCGTCGTGACCCTGCGCACCCGCGTCCTGCCCAGGGGGCTCGGGCGGTTCCTGCGCCTGTCGGGCAAGATCGCCGGCATCGACGGCAGCTGTCGCCTCGTGTGACCCGGTTCCCGCGACGGCTCGCGGGGGGGGCGTCAGCCGAAGTCGAGGCTTCCGGTGCGGGTCCGCTTCAGTTCGAAGAAGTCGGGGTGGGCGGCCAGGACGCGGAAGCTGTCGAAGAGTTCTGCGGCCTGCTCGCCCCGCGGGATCGCGCGCAGGACCGGGCCGAACCAGACGGTGCCGTCGACGTGGATCGTCGGGGTGCCGACGTACGCCCCGGTGTCGGGTTCCTTGCCGGCGTCGTGGTGGCGGCGGACGTCCTCGTCGTACGCGGGGTCGTGGGCGGCCTTCGCGAGTGCCGCGGGGAGGCCGAGTTCGGCGAGGGACTCGTCGACGACGGCGTCGAGGTCGTCGCGCTTCTGCTCGTGGATGCGGGTGCCGTACGCGGTGTAGAGCGGGCGGAGGATCTCCTCGCCGTGCTGTGCGGCGGCGGCCGCCGCGACCCGGACGGGTCCGATCGAGGCGTCGACCAGGGCGCGGTACCAGTCGGGCAGGGTGTTGCCCTCGTTGTGAAGGTACAGGCTCATGAGCTTGAAGCGGAGGTCGATGTCCCGGTGCCGTTCGACCTCCAGGATCCAGCGGGAGGTGATCCAGGCGAAGGGGCAGGCCGGGTCGAAGAAGAAGTCGACGGTGGGACGGGACGCGGTCTCGGTGGTGGTCGTCATACGGCCGAATCTAGCCAGCGAATGGCCCGTCGCCTTGGGTCAATCGGCAGCCCCCGGACTGGGCCACTCGGGCCGCTTCGTCGTCAGGCCTCCCGGGTCATCTCCACCAGCTTGACCACGGTGTTCCAGTTGCGGGCGGTGACCACCAGGCCCTTGACGACGGACGGCCGGGTGAGGACGTCGGCCAGCTTCGACCTGCCCAGGCCTTCGGGGACGTGGAGGTAGAGGACCCGGTCGTCGAGGGCGAAGTCCTCGGGGAGGTAGGCCGCGCGGTCGATCGCGGCGAAGCGCTCCGGGTCCGCGGGGCCGGAGAGGTAGAAGGCGTGGAGCTGTTTGCCCTGGAGTTCGGCGGCGGGGAAGGGGCAGGCGTCCGCGACGGCCGCGAGGTAGTCGCCGTCCCTGACGAGGCAGTCGACGCGAAAGCCGAAGCGGCTCTCGATCGCGTCCTCGATCCGGGTGGTGAGCGCGTCCTCGCCGGCGGTGGAGTCGGTGGTGAAGACGGCGTTCCCGCTCTGCAGATAGGTGCGCGCGTTCCGGTGCCCGAGTTCTTCGAGGACGGTCCGCAGCTCCGGCATGGGGACCTTGCGGTGCCCGCTGACGTTGATTCCGCGGAGCAGGAGCGCGTATGTCTGCGTCATGGCCTCACTCTAAGTCGGCCACCGCGCCTCGTGGGGGGCGGCACGGTGGCCGGTTCGAACACTGGCCGATGGAGGGGATCGGGGAGAAGACCCTTCACTCATCTGTGACTTATTCAACAAGGTTTCGTAATCGCGAATCCATCATTTGCGCTGATAGCGGGCGAGCACCCGATTGCCGTCCTCCACCAGCCTTCTGCGCAGCTCCCCCGCGTCGATGGCCCCGCTGTAGTACTCCTGGAACGCCGGGGTCGCGACCTTGTCCTTCCACTCCGGATAGCCCCGTACCGACTGCGCGGGCGCGGGCCGCAGCCGTTGCGCCACGGCCGCGCCGGTCGCCCAGCCGTCCTCCGCGGTGTGCAGCGAGGGGTCGGCGAGGGCCTTCGTGCCGGTGGGCAGCATCCAGTCGCCGCGGGCGAGCCGCACCATGTTCTCCGGCCGGAGGAAGAAGTCGAGGAACTCCGCCGCCTCCTTCTTGTACGGGCTGTCCGCGGCGATCGACAGGGTCTGCGGGGAGACGCCCTGGGTGAGCCCGGCGTCCCCGGCGGGGGCGGGCAGCACGGTCCACTCGAAGCCCTCGGGCGCCTGCTGGGCGATCTGCTGCCGGTAGGCGAAGCCGAGCGGGACCATGGCGTACTTGCCGGCGAAGAAGCCGGGCAGGGTGTCGGAGCCGCCGCTGCCGAGGGTGGTGCGCGGGGCGGTGCGGTCGGTGACGACCAGGTCGTGGATCGTGCCGGGGACGACGGCGTCGGCCTCGGTGAAGCGGACGGTGACCCGTCCGTCGGCTTCGCGGTGGAAGAGCCTGCCGCCCGCGGAGAGCCCGAGGTTGAGGCTGACGGAGACCGGTTCCTTGAGGGGCCAGGCGACGGCGTACCGGCCGGGGCCCATGCTGCGGGTGAGGCCCTGGGCGATCTGCCGGAACTCGGTCCAGCTCCAGGGTTTCTCCGGGGTGGGGACGCGGACGCCGGAGGATTCCAGGATCTTCCGGTTGGCGATGATCACGCGCGGTTCCTGGAGGAACGGCACGCCGTAGACGCCGTTGTCGGAGCCGAAGGTGGTGGTCTCCCAGCTGCGGGCGGGGATGTCGGCGCGCAGCCGCTCGGGCAGCAGCGGGCGCAGGTCGGCGAGGTGGCCGCCGTAGGCGAAGTCGGCCAGGTCGTCGGAGGCGTCGTGGATGAGGTCGGGGGCCTCGCCGCCCTCGAAGGAGGTGAGGAGCTGGTCGTGGACGGAGTCCCAGCTGCCCTGGACGTAGTCGATCTGGACGCGGGGGTGGGTGGCGTTCCACTCGTCCACGAGCTGCCGGTTGGCGTCGGCGGACTCCTTCTGCCAGGCGAGGGACTGGAAGCGGAGCCGTACGACTCCGTCGTCGGGTCCTTCGTCGCCGGCCGTGCATCCGGTGAGGAGCAGGACGAGCGCGGCGGCGGTGAGGATCCTCCTCATGACTTCACCGCCCCGGCCATCATCCCGCCGGTGATGCGTCGTTGGAGGACGGCGAAGACGACGAGGGAGGGCAGCGTCGCGAGGAAGGCCGCCGCGGCGAGCGGGCCGAGGTCGGCGACGCCCTCGGCGCCGAGGAAGTGGGTGAGGACGACCGGCAGGGTCTGCTTCTCCGGGGTCTTGAGCAGGACGAGCGCGAAGAAGAACTCGTTCCACGCGGTGACGAAGGCGAAGAGGGCGGTGGCGACGATGCCGGGGGCGAGCAGCGGGGCGGTGACGGAGACGAGGGTGCGCAGCCGCCCCGCGCCGTCGACGGCGGCGGCCTCTTCGAGCTCGGCGGGGACGGCCCTGACGTATCCCATGAGCATCCAGAGGGCGAAGGGCAGCGACCAGACCACGTAGACCAGGACGAGGCCGAGGACGCTGTTGACGAGGTGCAGGTTCTTGAGGATCAGGAAGAGCGGGATGATCACCAGGACGAAGGGGAAGGCCTGGCTGATCACGACCCAGCCGGTGGCGGCCGAGGCGAGCCTGCCCCGGTGGCGGGCCGTCACGTAGGCGAGCGGGGTGGCGACGGCGACCGCGATGAGGGCGGCGGAGACGGCGGCGATCAGGCTGTTCGCGGCGGCCCTGAGCAGCGGCTGTTCGTCGAAGGCCTGCCGGAAGTTGCCGAGCGTGGGGTCCTCGGGGATCCAGGTGGGGTGGAGCGAGGCCAGCTCGGGGGCGGGCTTGAAGGCGGTGGAGATCAGCCAGAGGAAGGGGAAGGCGAGGAAGACCAGGTACGCGAGGAGGGCGAGGTACTGGCCGATCCGCGCGGGTCTGCTCGTCCGGAGGGCGCTCACCGGTCCTGGTCCCCTTTCAGCCGGCGTACGAGGGAGAGGGCGATGAGCACCGAGACGGCGGCGATCATCACGCAGCCCATCGCGGCGGCGTAGCCGAACTGTCCGTAGCGGAAGGCCTCTTCGTAGGCGAAGAGCATGGGGAGCCGGGTGCGGCCGCCGGGTCCGCCGCTGGTGAGCACGTAGACGAGGGCGAAGGAGTTGAAGTTCCAGATGAGGTTGAGGGCGGTGATGGCGAGGGCGACCGGTCGGAGTGCGGGCCAGGTGACGGTGCGGAAGCGGCGCCAGGCTCCGGCGCCGTCGAGGGCGGCGGCCTCATGGAGTTCGCGCGGGGTGTTCTGGAGGCCGGCGAGGAGGGCGACGGTGGTCTGCGGCATGCCGGCCCAGACCCCGACGACGATGACGGCGGGGAGTGCGGTGGCGAGCCCGGAGAGCCAGTCGTGGCCCTCGCCGAGGCCGAGGTTCCGGAGGGTCTCGTTGAGGATGCCGGCGTCGGGGTTGTAGACCAGCCGCCACATGATGCCGACGACGACCTCGGGCATCGCCCAGGGGACGATCGCGAGGGCCCGTGCCAGCCAGCGGAAGCGGAGCTTCTGGTTGAGCAGGAGGGCCAGGCCGAGGGCGAGGAGGAACTGCGGGACGGTCACCCCGACGGCCCAGACCACGCCGATGCGGAACGAGTCCCAGAAGAGGGTGTCGTGCAGCAGGTCCTGGAAGTTGAGGGTGCCCACCCACCGGGTGGCCTGGGTGCGGCCGGACTGGGCGTCGGTGAAGGCGAGCGCGATGCCGTAGAGCAGCGGGCCGACGCTGACGACCAGGATGGGCAGGAGCGCGGGGAGCACCAGGAACCAGGCGCCGAAGTCGGGGCCCCGGGGTCGTGACGAGCGGACGGTGCGCGGTGTCCGCGTCCCGTCCGGCCGCTTCGTCGCGGTCGCCGAGCTCATCGATCCGACCCCCGTCCGCTGCTTCCGCCGCCGTGGGAACCCCGTCATGGTCCTGACGGGTCGTCGGGCCGTCAAGGCGGCCTGCGCGGTGAGCTGCGCGGATGCGAGACTTTGGCTCAAACGCACAGGTGAGGGAGAGGTCGATGGACGAGGCGCGGGCGCGGGAGATCGTGGCGGCGGCGGGGCTGCCGGTCGCGGAGGCGCGGCTGCTCGCCCTCGGGGAGAACGCGGTCTTCGCCGTGGGCGGTCTTGCGGTGAAGGTGGGCCGGGACGCGGAGCTGTTCGAGCGGGCCGAGCGGGAGCTGGCCCTCGCCGGCTGGCTCGCCGAGGCCGGGGTCCCCGCGGTGCGGGCCGCCGAGGGGAAGCCGCGTCTGGTCGAGGGGCATCCGGTGACCTTCTGGCACCGGCTGCCCGGGGCGGTGCGGCCCACGGAGCCCCGTGATCTCGCCCCGCTGCTGCGGGCCGTGCACGCCCTGCCGGAGCCGGTGGGGTTCACGCTGCCCCGCCGTGAGCTGCTCGGCGGGGTCGAGCGGTGGCTGCGGCTCGCGGGGGACGCGATCGACCCGGCGGACGCGGCCTTCCTGCGGGAGCGACGCGACTCCTTCGCCCCGGCGGCGGCTGTCCTGACCCCGCACCTGCCGCCGGGCCCGATCCACGGTGACGCCCTCCCCCGGAACGTCCACGTCGGCCCTGAGGGGCCGGTCCTGGTGGACCTGGAGACGTTCTCCTCGGACCTGCGCGAGCACGATCTGGTGGTGCTGGCGCTCTCGCGTGACCGGTACGGCCTCGATCCGGCCGCGTACGAGGCGTTCACGGAGGCGTACGGCTGGGACGCCCGGGAGTGGGAGGGGTGCGCGGTGCTGCGGGGGGCGCGGGAGACGGCGAGCTGTGCGTGGGTGGCGCAGCACGCGCCGGCGAACCCGAAGGCCCTGGCCGAATTCGAGCGGCGGGTGGCATCGCTGCGGGACGGCGATCCCGAGGTGCGCTGGTACCCGTTCTGACATCATGATCCACGGCCGAACCGTCAGGATCGACCGGGGTGTCGTCATGCGCGTGGAACTGTCCGGGGTGACGCTCGACGTCGAGGTGAGCGGTGAGGGACCGGCCGTGCTGCTCGTCCACGGCTTTCCCGACAGCCACCGGCTGTGGCGGCACCAGGTCCCGGCCCTCACGGCGGCGGGCTTCCGGTGTGTGACCCCCACGCTGCGGGGTTTCGGTGCCTCGGACCGTCCCGAGGGCGGTCCGGAGGCGTACCACCCGGCGAAGCACGTGGGCGACCTGCTCGAACTGCTGGCCCGCCTGGAGATCGACCGCTTCCATGTGGTCGGGCACGACTGGGGGTCGGGAGTGGCGCAGGGTCTCGCGCAGTTCGTGCCGGACCGGGTGGCGAGCGCGACGCTCATGTCCGTGGGCGCCATCGCGGCCATCCTCGGCGCCGGCTGGGAGCAGCGGCAGCGTCTGTGGCACGTGCCGATGTTCCAGCACGAGGGCCTGTCCGAGGAGTGGCTCTCCCGCGAGGACTTCGCGAACCTGCGCGAGATGCTCGGCGAACACCCGGACGTGGAGGCGGTCCTGGAGCCGCTGCGCGCTCCGGGCGCGCTGACCGCCGCCCTGAACACCTACCGGGCCGGGCTGCCGATCGAGGCCCAGCCGGCCGCACCGCCGGTGCTTCCTCCGCTGTCCGTCCCGGTCATGGGCGTCTGGTCCACCGGCGACCGCTTCCTCACCGAGCGGCAGATGACGGACACCGGCGCGCACGTGTCGGGTCCCCGGCGCTACGAGCGCGTGGAGGACGCGGGGCACTGGTTCCCGCTGGACCAGCCGGAGAAGGTGAACGAGCTGCTGCTCTCGTTCCTCAAGGAGAACGGCTAGGAAGGGACCGGGACGGCGTCGCGCAGGGGCCAGACGGGGTCGACGACGGCCTCCGTGTCGCCCTTGCGACGCAGGAAGGCCTGGAAGTTCTCGGCCCAGGCGCGGTACCAGACGATCTGCCGCTCGTGGAGTTCGGCCGGGTGCATGGCGGCGACCTCGGGGTGCCGCTCGGCTATCGCGACGGCGACCCGGACGGCGGCGAGCGCGTCGGCGGCGGCCTGGTGGGCGGCTTCGAGGACCACCCCGTACTCGCCGCAGACCGCTTCCAGGGTCCGCTTGCCGCGCCGGTAGCGGTCGACGGCACGGTCGATGGTGTACGGGTCGACGACGGGTCCGATGCCGGTGCCGCCGAGCCGCTCGCTCAGCGAGGGCAGTCCGTGGCGGCGCAGCTCGGCGGAGAGGAGCGTCAGGTCGAAGGAGGCGTTGTACGCCACGACCGGCACGCCCTGCTTCCAGTACCCGGTCAGGGTCTCCGCGATCTCGTCGGCGACCTCCCGGACCGGGCGGCCCTCGGCGGCGGCCCGCTCGCTGCTGATGCCGTGGATGGCGGAGGCCTGTTCGGGGATGCGGATGCCGGGGTCGGCGAGCCAGTCGCGCTGCCGTACGACCCGTCCCTCGTGGACGGCGACGATCGAGGCCGTCACGATCCGGGCCTCCAGCGGATCGGTGCCGGTGGTCTCCAGGTCGAAGCCGACCAGTGTCTCCCCATGCCAAGCCATCGGGTCCTCCTTACGTGATCTCCCCCGTGGTGCTGACCACCCTCGCACGGGCCACTGACAACGGGTTCAGGAGACGGGTCGGGAGTCGAGCCAGACGGATTCGAACTCTTCCCGGTATGTCTCGAAAAGTCCGTGATCGCCGTCGTGGTTGCCCTGCCCGTGCCGCACCACGTTCCGCCCGCCGCCGCGCAGTACGAGGACGGGGGCCTCCATGCCCCGGGCCCGGCGCAGGTAGGACTGGACGACGCCGACCCCGTCCGGCCCGTCGCCGTCCACCAGGTAGGCGGTGAAGCGGGGGGTCTCGTCGAAGACGTGGATCTGGAAGGCGCCCGGATCGCGGAGCTTGGAGCGGACCCGGCGCATGTGCAGGATGTTCATCTCGACGGAGCGGCTCAGCTCGCCCTTCTTGAGGCCGAGTTCGCGCTCGCGGCGCTTGACCGCGCTGCTCGCCGGGTTGAGGAACAGGAGCCGGGTCCTGCAGCCGGACTCGGCGAGCCGGACCATGCGCCGGCCGGAGAAGTTCTGCACGAGCAGATTGAGACCTATGCCGGTGGCGTCGAGTCGGCGCGCGCCGCCGAAGAGGTCCTCGGCGGGCAGCTGCCGCTGGAGCCGCACCCGGTCGGGATGGACGGAGACCACGTCCGCGTACCGGTCGCCGACGAGGTCCTCGACCGCGTCCACGGGCAGCCGGTCGGCGGACGGCACCCCGGCGCCGCTGCCGAGGATCTCCAGGATGCGGGCGGAGGCCCGCTCGGACTGGGCGAGCACGGTCAGCGAGAGGGCCCGGTTGCGGGAGACCACGTTCCGCGTGACCTCCAGTTCGTCGAGGGCGAGCTCGACCTCGCGCCGGTCGTCGAAGTAGGGCTCGAAGCAGGGCCAGTGCTGGACCATCAGCTCGCGCAGCTGCGGCAGCGTGAGGAAGCTGAGGACGTTGTCGTCGGCCGGGTCGAGGAGGTAGCCCTTGCGGCGCGACACCTCGCGCACGGCGACGGCGCGCTGCACCCACTCCTGGCCCGCCGGGCCGGCCGCGGCCACGACCCACTCCTCGCCGTGCACCGGTTCGTACACGGGCCGCAGGACGGCGGCGACCACGGCGCGGAGCCGCTGTTCGACGAGGTTCAGCCAGATGTAGGCCCGCCCCGCGCGCTGGGCGCGGGTGCGGACCTCGCTCCAGGCCTCGGCGTCCCAGTCGATCTCGGCCCCGATCTCCACCGGCCGGGCGACGGTGACCGTGCCCGGCGGCACGGCGCCCGGCGGGGCGACCGCGCCGGGCGGCGCCTCGGCGGAGTCCGCCGGGCCCCCCTCACGGCCCGCATCTCCTGGGGGCAGCTCCAGACCTCCCGAGCTCACCCGCGCACCGCCTTCTGCTCCTGGACGCCCGTGTCGACCGGTCCGACAACGATCAAGGAAGGGTACTCCGCGAGCGGGAGGCGGTGCAGCAGGATCGTCAGGCTGCTTGCTCAACTCCCCAGATCGGGCTGTCCGTTCTGGGAGGCGAGATCGGGCGGAGTGAGCGGATTCATAGCGGTTACGTCCCTGGGGGCGAGCTGGAAGCCCTGCCAGTGGACCGGCATCGGCTGCTGGTCCTCGTCCCGGGCGATGTGGTGGAACCCGATGTTGACCCAGACCGACGGCTTGGTCAGGGTCTCGCCGTTGACCCACTTGTCCACGCTGTCACCGGCGTTGGGGGCGCAGTCGCCGATGTTGTTGCTGGCGAACTTCTCGCAGGCGCGTGCCTGGGTGAAGTACACGTCGTGCTTGGTGAAGCCGCGCCCGGCGTGGGTGTCGGTGTGGCCGGGGGCGATCTCGTACGAGCGGGCGTGGCCGTCGGCGTTCTTGCCGGTGCCGCTGACCACCCGCCACCAGCGCATGTTCTTCGCGTCTCCGGCGAGTTCCTTGGTGACGACGGTGCGCTTGGTCTTCACGGTCGGTCCGCCGCCGTTGGCGGGCGGCGCGGTGACGGTGGAGTCGAACTGCTCGATCCGGTCCTTGGTGGAGCCGTCGAGGCCGAAGTCGAGCTTCCAGAAGACGTTGTGGGCGTGGCTGGTGGCGTAGGAGCGGGCGCCCTTGCCGATGGGCCAGCCGCGGCCGTCGGTGGCGTTGTAGTCGACGGGCGAGAGGCTGCCGGTGGCTCCGACGTTGGCGGCTATGGTGCCGTCGGCGGAGAACCGCCACTCGGAGATGTACTCGTACCAGCCGACCTTGTTGACGGTGTAGACGAGCAGGTCCTTGCCCTGGGCCTGCCAGACCTTGGTGCCGTTGTCGCTGGCCATGCGGTACGCGTGGCCACGCGCCCGCGTGGTGGTGCACAGGCCCTTGATCTGGCCGACCTCGGGCACCTTGACGGTGGTGACGGCGCCGCCGGGGCACTCGAAGGGCTTGAGGTTCTGCAGGCCCCAGCCGAAGCCCGCGCCCGTGAGGTCGTCGTACTCCGCCGCACCGTCGTCGTAGGGCACGTGGATCTGGGCGAGCCGGGCGCTGGCGAGGACCTTGATGGGGGCCGCGGCGCCGCGCGGCTGGAAGGTGACCTTGTCGAGCGTGAGCCCGGCGTCGGTGTCGTAGCGCCAGCACATGCGCCAGGTCGTGCCGCCGTCGAGCTTCTGCGTGATGCGGTGCGCGGGGGAACAGTCCGGCGGCGCCTGGACCACCGGTCGTGCCGGGGTCGGCGGGCGGGGCGCGGAGGGGGCGGCGGTGGCCCCGGTCGCGGGGCCCGCCGCGGCCGTGGCGGTGCCGAGGAGGGCGGCCGCGGTCAGGACGGCGCCCCGCCTGCGGGCGCGCCGGTGCAGCTGGATGGGCATGTGTACGTACTCCCTCGTACGGAGTGGGGCAGGAGAGGACCGGTGGCGGCGGTGGTCAGCCGACGCGGGTGACGGTCCTCGCGGAGAGGTCGACGATCAGGTTCCGGGTGTCGATCCAGGCCCCGTTGAGGACCTTGGTGACGAGCCGGACGCAGCGGTGCTCGCCGCAGCGGGCGAGCTGTCCGGGCACGTTCTTCTCGCGGTAGGTGCGGTAGACGTCGCCGTTGAACCACAGCTGCGCGGTGGAGGTGAGCTTGTTGCCGGTGGCGTCCTGGTAGTCCTCCTTGACGCCCTTGCCGAGCGGGCTCGCGAGGATGAGTTCCAGGGCCTCGCGCAGCTCCTCGGGGTGGGCGGAGGGCTGGACCCCGCGCTGCGAGCCCGACTTCTCGACCTTCCCGGTGTCGAGGTTGACGGTCCGGATGATCAGCTCGTCCCGCGCGTAGTCGTAGAGGCGGACCTCGGCACGGCGTGTCGGGTCCCCTTCCACCGGGTCCGCGAGGTCGGTGCCCAGGTGCTGCGGCCCCCGGCCGCCCTCGACGTCCTGCTGGGCGGTGGCGCCGGGCGGGGTCAGCGCCAGCGTCCCGGCCCGTGCGAGCTCGTCGTCGGTGAGCGGGTCGCTGCCCACTCCCTTCTTCCCCTCGGCCGCCGCGGGGACCACGGTCGCCGGCGGCGGTGCGGCGCCGGTGGCCGCGGCCCCGGCCTCCCCCTGGCCGGTCGCGCCGGCGGACGTGCCCCCTGCCGACGTACCGGCGCCCCCTGTGGCTCCGGCCGCCCCCGCGGTTCCGGCGGTTCCGGCCGGTCCGGCGGCCCCGTTCGCTCCCGCCGGGCCCGGCAGGCTGATCGCGACGGCGACGGCGGTCCCCGTCACCGCCATGGCCGCTCCGGCCACCACCTTCCCCAGGTGGCGACGCGCTATTTCGTACACACTTCCCCCTCTTTCCCCCTCTTGGTCTGCGGTCACCCGGTAGGACGGGGCGAAGTCCTAGGAGGTTGCCCCTCTTTCGGGCAGGATCTGGCCGAAGAACACCACCAAAACCCGGACAGAAGAGGAAGAGTCGTATCCATGCAGGTCTGGCCGGGACAGGCGTACCCCCTGGGCGCCACCTATGACGGAGCGGGAACCAACTTCGCGGTCTTCTCGGAGGCCGCCCACAGGATCGAGCTGTGTCTGCTCCATGACGACGGCTCGGAGACGGCGGTGGAGCTGCGCGAGACCGATGCCTTCGTGCGGCACGCCTATCTGCCGGGCGTGATGCCCGGCCAGCGGTACGGGTTCCGGGTGCACGGCCCGTACGCGCCGGAGCGCGGGCTGCGCTGCAACGCGGCGAAGCTGCTCCTCGACCCGTACGCGCGCGCGGTGTCGGGTCAGGTCCAGTGGGGCGAGGCGGTGTACGGCTATCCCTTCGGGCGGCCGGACGCGCGCAACGACCTCGACTCGGGCCCGCACACCATGACCTCGGTCGTGGTCAACCCGTACTTCGACTGGGGCGACGACCGGCGGCCGCGCACCGAGTACCACCACACGGTGATCTACGAGGCCCATGTGAAGGGCCTGACGATGCTCCATCCGGACCTTCCGGAGGAGCTGCGCGGGACGTACGCGGGGCTCGCGCACCCGTCGGTGATCGGGCACCTGAAGGAGCTGGGCGTGACCGCGCTCGAACTGATGCCCGTGCACCAGTTCGTGAACGACCACCGGCTCGTGGACGCCGGGCTCTCCAACTACTGGGGCTACAACACGATCGGCTTCTTCGCCCCGCACAACGCCTACGCCTCCTGGGGCGACCGGGGCCAGCAGGTCCTGGAGTTCAAGTCGGCGGTCCGCGCCCTGCACCAGGCGGGCATCGAGGTCATCCTCGACGTGGTCTACAACCACACCGCCGAGGGCAACCACATGGGCCCGACGCTGTCCTTCCGGGGCCTGGACAACCCCTCGTACTACCGGCTCGGCGACGACCCCCGCTACTACTACGACACCACCGGCACCGGAAACTCGCTGCTGATGCGGTCCCCGCACGTGCTCCAGATGATCATGGACAGCCTGCGGTACTGGGTGACCGAGATGCACGTCGACGGCTTCCGCTTCGACCTGGCGGCCACCCTGGCCCGCCAGTTCCACGAGGTGGACCGGCTGTCATCGTTCTTCGACCTGGTGCAGCAGGACCCGGTGGTGAGCCAGGTCAAGCTGATCGCCGAGCCGTGGGACGTCGGCGAGGGCGGCTACCAGGTGGGCAACTTCCCGCCGCTGTGGACGGAGTGGAACGGCAAGTACCGGGACTGCGTGCGCGACCTGTGGCGGGGCGAGCCGCGCACCCTGGCCGAGTTCGCCTCCCGGCTGACCGGCTCCTCCGACCTCTACCAGGACGACGGGCGCCGGCCGCTCGCCTCGGTCAACTTCGTGACCTGCCACGACGGCTTCACCCTGCGGGACCTCGTCTCGTACAACGACAAGCACAACGAGGCCAACGGCGAGGGCAACCGGGACGGCGAGAGCCACAACCGGTCCTGGAACTGCGGCGCCGAGGGCGAGACCGAGGACGTCGGGATCGCCGAGCTGCGCGCCCGCCAGACGCGCAACTTCCTCGCCACCCTGATGCTGTCGCAGGGCGTGCCGATGCTCAGTCACGGCGACGAGTTCGGGCGGACGCAGGGCGGCAACAACAACGCCTACTGCCAGGACAACGAGGTGTCCTGGGTGCGCTGGCCGAAGCCGGACAGCGAGGCGGAGACCACGCTGCTCCGGTTCACCCGGGCGATGGTGCGGCTGCGCCGGGACCATCCGGTCTTCCGGCGCCGCCGGTTCTTCCACGGACGCCCGGTGGAGGGCACCCACGACGAGCTGACGGACATCGCGTGGTTCACGCCCGAGGGCGAGGAGATGAAGGCCCGCGACTGGCAGGCGGCGCACGCCCAGGCGCTCACCGTCTTCCTCAACGGCAACGCCATCTCGGAGCCGGGCACCCAGGGCGAGCGGATCGCCGACGACTCCTTCCTGCTGATGTTCAACGCCTCGGCGAAGGAGCTGGAGTTCTCGGTGCCGGACAGCCACGGGGCCTGCTGGCGCACGGTGGTGGACACCTCCGACCCGGAGGGCATGCCGCCGCAGGAGGGCCCGCAGCTGGCGGGCGGGGAGCGGCTGACCCTCGCGCCGCTCAGCCTGACCGTGCTGCGCCGGCCGGCCTGAGCTCCCGTACGGGAGTGCTCACCCGTACCGACCAGGACAGCGGCGCGCAGGCCACGGCCGCCCCCACCGCCACCGCGAAGGCGGCGGGGGCGCCGTGGTGTTCGGCGAGGCGTCCCGAGACGGCCGGGCCGTCGCGCCGCGCAGGGCGTACGCCGATCCGGGCAGGCGCGTCCGTTCGGCGGCACCCGATCGGGTGGACCTGGAGGGTTCCGGAGGGCGGTGACCGCGACGGCGCCGGCGACGCGACGCACCCGAACGGGTGCAGGGGGCGATGACACAGAAGCCCTCCGGCCGGGTACGTACGTTCGCATGACCTCCTCCTTCGTCGCCCCCACCGCCACCTACCGCCTCCAGCTCCAGCCGGAGTTCCCGTTCGCCGCCGCCGAGCGGGCCGTGCCCCACCTCGCAGGCCTCGGGGTCTCGCACCTCCACCTCTCCCCGGTCCTGGAGGCGGTCCCCGGCTCGAACCACGGGTACGACGTCACCGACCACCGGTCCGTACGGGCCGAACTCGGCGGCGAGGACGGGCTGCGGGCCCTCGCGGCGACCGCGCGGGCGCACGGGCTCGGGCTCGTCGTCGACCTGGTGCCCAACCACATGGCGGCCTCCCCCCGGCACAACCACGCGCTGCGCGCCGTCCTGCGCGACGGCCCGGACTCACCGTACGCCCGCTGGTTCGACATCGACTGGCGGGCGGGGGACGGCCGGGTGCTGCTGCCCGTGCTGCCCGCGCGGCTCCCCGAGGTGCGGGACCGGCTGCGGGTCTCCGGCGGGGCGCTGCACCTGGACGGGCAGGAGTTCCCGCTGCGCCCCGGCACGGAGGGGCTGCCCCTCGACGAGCTGCTCGACGCCCAGTGGTACCGGCTCGGCTGGTGGCGGCTCGCCAGGACCGAGCTCGGCTACCGCCGGTTCTTCACCGTCTCGGAGCTGATCGGGGTGCGGGTGGAGGACCCGGAGGTGTTCGCGGCGAGCCACGGGAAGATCGTCGAGCTGGTACGGGACGGGGTGATCGAGGGGCTGCGCATCGACCACCCGGACGGCCTCGCCGACCCGCAGGGGTACCTGGAGGACCTGGCGGCGGCGACCGGCGGGCGCTGCTGGACGGTGGTCGAGAAGATCCTCACGGGTCCCGAGGCGCTGCCGACCGCCTGGCCGGTCGCCGGCACCACGGGGTACGACGCGCTGCGGCACCTCGACGGGGTGTTCACGGACCCCGAAGGCGCCTCCGAACTGGCCGACGTGTATCGCGAGTTCGTCGGCAAGGCGGCGGACAGGGGCGGGCACTGGGAGGCGACCGAGCGGCGGGCCGCGTACGAGGTGGTCGGTCACGACCTGGCCGCCGAGACGGCCGCGCTCACCCGGATCGCGGAGCGGATCTGCGCCGCGGACCCCACGCTACGGGACCACGCCCCCTGGGCGCTGCGCACCGCGATCCGTGAACTCCTCGTCCGGGTCCCGGTGTACCGCCCCTACCGGACCGGCGGCGAGGAGGTGCTGACCCCGGAGGCCGCGCGGGGCGCGAAGGCCGCCTTCGCGGTGCCGGAGGAGGCCGCGGCGGTCGACGTCGTACGGGACCTGGCGCTCGGAGCGCTCGGCGACGGACCCGAACACCGGGCGTTCCGGGCCCGGTTCGCACAGACCTCGTCCGCCCTGCGGGCCAAGTCGGTGGAGGACAGGGCCTTCTACCGGTACACGCCGCTGCTTTCGGCGAACGAGGTGGGCGGCGACGGGGGCCGCCCGGCCGTGCCGGTGGAGGAGTTCCACGCGTACTGCCTGCGGATCGCCCGGGACTGGCCGGGCACCGGCACCGTGCTGTCCACGCACGACACCAAGCGCAGCTCCGACGTCCGGGCGGCGATCGCGGTGCTCTCACAGTGCCCGGAGGTGTGGGCGGAGCTGCTCGGGGAGGTGGCCGGGGTGCCGGCGCCCGACGCGCACGTGGCGTGGACGGCCTGGCAGACCGCCTTCGGCTTCGGGGCCCCGGACGCGGACCGGCTGACCCCCGCGATCCTCAAGTCGGTACGGGAGGCGGGGCTGCGGACCAGCTGGACCGAACCCGATGCCGAGTACGAGCGCGCGGTGGCCGAGTTCGCGGCGGCCGGCCCCGGCCGCATCCCGCTGCGGGCGGCGTCCGAGGCGGCCTTCGCCCTGGAGCCGCACATCCGGGCGCACGCGCTCGGGGTGCTCCTCGCGCAGCTGACGATGCCGGGGGTGCCGGAGCTGTACCAGAACACGGAGCGGGAGTACCGGGCCCTCGTCGACCCGGACAACAGGGCCCCGTTCGCGGTCGGGGCGGACGACGACCGTACGGCGCTGGTGCGTGCGGCCCTCCGGCTGCGCCGCGAGCGCCCGGAGGCCTTCGGTGCCGGAGGCACGTACACGCCGCTGAGGGCCGAGGGTCCGGCCGCCGCCCACTGCCTGGCCTTCGCCCGCTCGGGCGAGGTGGTGACGGCGGTGACCCGGCTGCCGCTGCGGCTCGCGCGGGCCGGTGGCTGGCAGGACACGGAGCTGGTCCTGCCGGACGGCAGGTGGGAGGATCTCCTGGACGGGGTAAGGGAGTTCACGGGAGGGCCGGCCTCCGAGACGAAGGCGGCGGAGCTCTTCGCGGAGCGGCCGGTGGCCCTGCTCGCCCGGATCCACGGGTGAACCACGCGCCTCCGGACCGTGCCGCCGGACGGGCGGCCGAACGGGGAGAGGTCGGGGCGATGAGCTCACTGTGGGTGTTGTTCGGGGTCCTCTGGGGTCTCGTCGGGCTACTGGTCCTGGTCCACGCGCGGCGCGCTCGCAGGTACAGCAGGACCGAGGGGGCCGAGGGGCTGCTCATCGAGCAGCGGGCCAGGGAGCAGGCCGCCGAGGACCGGGTGACCTATCACCCCCTGGCCGTGCACGACGCCCCGATCAGCTACAAGGACATCCACAACCGTCACCGTCCCTAGGGGGTGTCTTGCCGATCGGGCCGGGCTCGCGGCGTGACACCCTCTGGGCCCCGCGCTCCGCGGGGCCTTCGGGCGGTCAGAAGCGGGAGGCGCGGGAGACCTCGCACTTGGTGTACTCGGAGCCGTCGCCGGTGCCGATGTACGGGGTGGTGATCTCGGCGCTCTGGGAGGCGCCCGCCGTGACCGCGATACCGGCCTTGATGGCGGTCCTCGGGATGACGTCGCCGCCCGCGGCACCCGTGAACTTCATGGTGACGTTGTAGTCGTAGTCCATCGTGCTGTCGTTCTTCACGGTGACACGGGCGACGAGGTTCTTGGTGGCCGGGTCGTACTTGCACTCGTCGATGGTCACGTCGCGGGCCGCCTTGTCGGCGCTGCTGGAGCCGCCGGGCAGGGAGCCGCCGGACGTACCGCCGGAGGTGCTGTCGTCGTCGTTGTGGTTGCTGCCGCTGGAGCTGCCGGAGCTGCCGCTGCTGCTGTTGTTGTCGCAGCCGCCTCCGCCGGAACCGCGGGCACCGGTGAGGGCGACGACCGCGATGGCGGCGACGGCGATTCCGCGGACATGACGCATCTTCATGTTTCAATCCCCGTTGAAAGTGGTACTAAAGACGGCTCCTTGACGAGCGCACGTCACCCTAGCAGCGGTCGGGGACAGCTCGCCGACACCTCCGATCAGCCCGCCGGACGGACGATCAGACTGCGCGGCGCCCGGGTGATCAGCCCCGCCGGAGTGGGCCGGAAGCCGTCGGCGAGCCGCAGCCGGGGCATGGCCGCGAACAGGGCGCGCAGGGCGTACTCGGCTTCGAGTCCGGCGAGGACGACGGCCGGGCAGAAGCCGGAGCCGTACGTGAGCTGACCCGGGTCGTCGCGCAGCGGGTCGAAGCGGTCGGGCTCCCGGAAGCGCTCCGGGTCCCGGCCCGCCGAACCGACGAGCAGGGCGACGGACACGCCCGCCGGAATCGCGCCACCGCTGACCGGGACCTCGGCGCTGGTGCGGCGCACGGCGATCTGCACCGGCGGGTCCCGGCGCAACGACTCCGCCCAGGCCCGGCCGGCGAGCCCGGCGGGGGCGTCGCGGAGGGCTGCGACCTGGTCGGGGTCGGCCAGGACGTTGCCGAGGAAGGACGCGAGCGCCTTCTCCCGTACGGCGATCTGTCCGCCGCACTCCCCGGCGAGCGCCCCGGCCGCCCGGCCGCGTACGAGCCGCATCATGTCGCGGTACGGCACGCCGACGGCGGCGGCGACGGTTCCGGCGGGCAGCCAGTGGCAGAAGTCGGCGACCAGGTCGACCTGGGGCCGCTCGGCGAGCCGGCGGGCCAGGACGTACGCGGTGCGTTCGGCGGCCGACCGCAGGGCCTCGACGTCGACGTCGACGTGGGCCCGCGCGCACGGCGGGTCTCCGGGCCGGTGCCCGTGGGTGAAGCGGCTGTCGGTGAGGGCGGTGGCCACGTCCGCGTACCGGGAGAGCACCCAGGCCCGCAGCAGCGGGTCGTAGGTGAGCGGGAACTCCTCGCGCAGGGTGCGGTGAATGCCGTGCGGGTCGCGCGAGGCCCCTGGATCGAGCGGGCTGGGCGCGACGGTCCTGGGGCCCGGCCGGAAGGCTCCCGCCGTCCCCTCGGGCCCGGTGGCCGTCGGATCGGCCACGGTCCGCACTGTCCCCGGCACCGGAACGGGACCGACCCGCCCGGGGGCCGCGGCGGACGCGCCGAACGGGGTCCCGGCCGCGCCCGAGGCACCGGAGGTCGGCCCCGAGGGAGCCGCGGGAGCCATGCTCGGCAGTCGTGTCCAGGGGTCACCGCCCTCGGGCGGCTCCGGCCGTTCGCTCCCTATGCCGTGCTTCGGCTCGTCGCTCATGGCGCCCCCTGTCGATCGGCGGTGGGTGCCGCGGCCGGAGATCGTGGCGCGCGTCCCCACAGCCCATCACCGCGCACGCCGCACCGCCCGCCCCATACCGCCGAACGGGTGAACGCAGTCGCGCGCGGGCCCGGCCGCCCTGGCCGCCCTGAGGGTCCGCCTCAGCCGTGCGACAGCCGGAACGTCATCTGTCCAAAGCCGACGACGTCCCCGGGGCGCACGACCACCGCGCCCGTGACCCGCCGCCCGTTGACCGTCGTGCCGTTCGTCGAGCCGAGGTCGCGCAGCACCCACATCCCGCTCTGCAGCGAGAGTTCGGCGTGCAGCCGGGACGCGGTCTCATGGCTGAGCCGCAGTCCGTTCACCGGGTCGCGCCCTATCCGCAGCGGGTACGGGCCGGGCAGCGGCAGCAGCAGCTTCGGCAGCCGCTCCGCGTGCCACGCCCGCCCCAGCTTCGCCGTGAACGCGGACATCCGCTCGACCGCGCCCACCACCCGCCGGGTCCAGGTGCCCTCGGACCTCAGGTCGGCGGTGAGCAGGTCGAGTTCGTCCGGCCGCCGCGCCTGGAGCGCGCGCTCCATCCGGAAGAGGAACGTGTCGTGCGAGAGGCGGCCCTGAGCGGCGCCCTCACGGAGCAGCCCCAGCGCGCGGTCCCGCTCGGCGTCGGTCAGCCGAGGTGAGTTCGCCGGAAGCTCGAAAGGGGTCGTCACACCCGTGATTGTCGGCCCGTCGGGCCCGAAGTGTCCAGAAGGGCCCCCGCCGACGGCGTCCACGGCCTGTCTCTTGGACCAGGCCCTAGCGGCGCCGATGGGCCGGCGGGCCCGGTAACTCCGTGCCGGCTCCACAAGATCGCTGCTACGGTCTGCGCTCTCCACGCCACAGATCCCCAGGGGGAAGCACCACGTGACCACGTCTGCCTCGACCACGCACGGCCTCGTCATACGTCCGCTCGCCGGGCCGGAGGAACTCGACCTGTTCCTCGGCCTCGCCTACTCGCTCGACCACGAGCTCGCCGACGACCTCGCCACCGGCCGCCGGGTCCCGGAGTGGATGTGGGTGGCGCTCGACGGCGACCGGCTCGTCGGCCGGATCGCCTGGTGGACGAACAAGGCCGGCGGCGAACCGCTGGCCCTCGACTTCTTCGACCTCTCCCCCGAGCTGCCCGCCGAGGCGCGCGAGGAGATCGGTCTGCGGCTCATGGAGACCGCGACGGCCGCGGTGATCCCGGCCGGTGCGCAGCGCCCCGAGTTCGGGCGGTTCATGCCGGCGGACTGGCGCGAGCTGCCGGAGACCCGCTCCCACCTGGAGTCCGTCTTCTCCGTCCTGGAGCGCGCGGGGGCGCGTCCGCTGGTCGAGCGGCTCCGTCTGGAGTGGCTGCCCGGCACCCCCGTACCGGAGCCGAAGGGCCGTCTGGAGTTCCGCCCGGTGCGGGACCGGGAGGACCTGGTCGCCCTGATGACGCCGGTGATGGAGGGGACCCTCGACGCGCACGGCCAGGCCGAGCTGGCCTCCGGGCTCACCGCGCGGGAGGCGGCGGAGCAGCACTTCGACGAGGAGTTCGCGCACTACTCCTCCCCGCGCGAGTGGTGGCAGGTGGCCCGGCTTCCGGAGAGCGGCGAGCCGGTCGGCTTCGTCGTCCCCGCGCGCAACAACTACAACCACACGATCGCGTACATCGGTGTGCTCCCCGCCCACCGGGGGCACGGATACATCGACGACATCCTGGCGGAGGGGACCCGGATCCTGGCCGCCGTCGACGTGCCCCGCATCCGGGCCGCGACGGACCTGGGGAACGTGCCGATGGCGGCGTCCTTCGCCCGTACGGGCTACGACACGTTCGAGCGCGCGATCAACTACGTGTGGGACGCGCCGGGCGCGTCGGGGTCCTGACTGCCAGGATGGTCGCGGTGGTCATGCGTTGAACCGCAGAGTGTCCGCCGAGTGGCTGGTCCGTCGACGAGGGGATTCCCGTGCTCTTCGAGGTGTGGGCGCCGAGCGCCCGTGACCGGGTGATGCTGTCGCTGAACGGCATCGACCACCCCATGGAAAGGGACGCCGAACGGGACGGCTGGTGGACCGGTGTCGTACCCGCCGAGGACGGCGACCGGTACGGCTTCGCCCTCGACCACCGGCCCGTGCTGCCCGACCCGCGCTCGCGCCGGCTGCCCGACGGGCCCGACGGCCTGAGCGCGGTCGTCGACCACTCGGCGTACACCTGGCGCCACGGGTCGCCGCGCCTGCGGCTGCGCGGGGCCGTCCTGTACGAGCTGCACATCGGCACCTTCACCGCGGAGGGGACGCTCGACGCGGCCGCGGCGCGCCTCGGGGAGCTCGCCGGCCTCGGCATCACCCATGTGGAGCTGATGCCGCTGTGCCCGTTCCCCGGGGTGCGGGGCTGGGGGTACGACGGGGTGGCGCCGTGGGCGGTGCACGAGCCGTACGGCGGCCCCGAGGCGCTGAAGCGGTTCGTGGACACGGCCCACGGGCTCGGCATGGGCGTGGTCCTCGACGTGGTCCACAACCACCTGGGCCCGTCCGGCAACCATCTCCCGTCCTTCGGCCCGTACTTCACGGAGACCCACCACACACCGTGGGGCGCCGCGGTGAACCTGGACGCGCCGGGCTCGGACGAGGTCCGGGCGTACTTCCAGGGCAGCGCGCTCGCCTGGCTGCGCGACTACCGGATCGACGGGCTGCGGCTCGACGCCGTGCACGCGCTGGCCGACACCCGGGCGCTGACCTTCCTGGAGGAGCTGTCGGCGGCCGTCGACGAACTGGCGAAGGAGCAGGGCCGTACGCACTTCCTGATCGCCGAGTCCGATCTCGCCGACCCGCGCACGACCACCCCGCGCGGTCTCGGCGGCCTCGGCGTCCACGCCCAGTGGAACGACGACTTCCACCACGCCCTGCACACCGCCCTGACCGGCGAGTCCCAGGGCTACTACGGCGACTTCGCGCGGGCCCCGATGGCGGCGCTCGCCAAGACGCTCACCCGCGTCTTCTTCCACGACGGGACGTACTCCGGCTTCCGGGGCCGGCACCACGGGCGCCCGGTGGACCGCGAACGCACCCCCGCCCACCGCTTCCTCGGCTACGCCCAGACCCACGACCAGATCGGCAACAGGGCCCTCGGCGACCGTCTTTCGGCCTCCCTCTCCCCCGGCCTGCTCGCCTGCGCGGCGACCCTGGTCCTCACCGGGCCTTCGGTGCCGATGCTCTTCATGGGCGAGGAGTGGGGGGCGGGGACGCCCTGGCAGTACTTCACCGACCACACCGATCCCGAGCTGGCGGAGGCCGTACGGCGGGGCAGGCGGAAGGAGTTCGCGGCGCACGGCTGGTCCGAGAACGACGTGCCCGACCCCCAGGAGGCCGCCACCCGCGACCGTTCGGTCCTCGACCGCGCGGAACGCGAACGGGACCCGCACAGGCGGCTGCTCGCCTGGCACCGCGAGCTCATCGCGCTGCGCCGCACCCTGCCGGACCTGACGGACCCGGACCTCGCGGGCGTGAAGGCGGCCTTCGACGAGGAGGCCCGCTGGCTGGTCTTCCGGCGCGGGGTCCTGCGGGTGGCCGTCAACCTGGGCAAGGAGCCGGCGGTGATCCCGCTCGGCACCAACGGCCGCGACCGGGTCCTGGCGGCCTGGGAGCCGGTCGAGGCCCCGGCGGCGGACGGGGCCCTGCGGCTCCCCGGCGAGTCGGCGGTCGTCCTCACCGACGGCTGAGGCTCCCCCGCAGGTGTCTACTCGACGATCGCCATCTCGTGCGGGGTGTTGTTGAAGCGGCGCCCGCCGCCGTCCTCGGTCGCCGTGACGATGTCCTCGATGCGGACGCCGAAGCGGCCCGGGAGATAGACGCCCGGTTCGATGGAGAAGCACATGCCGGGGACGATCGGCAGCTCCTCGCCCTCGATCATGTACGGCGGCTCGTGCGTGGTCACGCCGATGCCGTGGCCGGTGCGGTGGATGAAGTACGCGCCGTAGCCGGCGTCCGTGATGACCTTGCGGGCCGCCCGGTCGACGTCCTGGCAGGCCACCCCGGGGCGTACCGCCTCGAAGCCGGCCTGCTGGGCCTCCCGTACGAGGTCGTGGATCCGCCGCTCCTCGTCGGTGGGTTCGCCGACGTGGACGGTACGGGTGGTGTCGGAGCCGTAGCCGTGCTTGAGGCCGCCGAAGTCGAGGACGACCATGTCGCCGCGTTCGATGACCCGGTCGCCGGCCTCGTGGTGCGGGTTGGCGCCGTTGGGGCCGGAGCCGACGACCGTGAAGTCGACCTGGGAGTGGCCGAAGCGCATGAGGAGCGCGGCGAGGTCGGCGGCGACGTCCGTCTCCTTGCGGCCCGCGAACGGGACCCCGAGGATCTCGCCGTACGCCCGGTCGGCGGCGGCCCCGGCGGCGGCGATCCGGGCCAGCTCGTGGGCGTCCTTGACGCCCCGGAGCATCGGCAGGGCCTCGGTGAGGGAGACGTACGAGGTGCCGGGCAGGGCCTGCTGGAGGCCGAGCAGGTGCATGGCCCAGGCGTTGTCGCTGACGCCGAACCGTCCGTCGACGTCGAGCAGGGGCGCGGTGACGGCGTACGGGTCCTTGCCGTCGGTCCAGTCGCGCAGGGTGAGCGCGGCGGCCCCCGCGGCCTTCTCGGCGTCGGGGGCCTCCAGGGTGGGGACGACGAGGACGGGTTCCTGCCCTGCGGCGAGGACGAGGACGGTGAGGCGCTCGGTGATCGCGGTGGGCCGGTAGCCGGTGAGGTAGACGAGGTCGGGTCCGGGGGCGACGATGACGCCCGCGAGCCCGGCGTCGGCGGCGGACTCGGCGGCGCGGGCCATCCGGGCCCGGTAGTCGTCCGCGGTGAAGGGGACGACCTCTTCGGGGGCTTCCGTGCTCGGCATGGGGGACTCCTTCTCGGCTTCCTCGACGTACAGCATCCTGCCGGGCGGCGCCTCCACCCGCGACCGGTCAGCGGCGGTCGGGGCCCTGGGCGATGAGCCGTTCCAGAAGCTCCTGGAAGTCGTCGCCGACGACGATCCGCAGCTCCCCGCGCTCCTCGTCGTGCTCGCTGAGCTGGGTGAGCGTGCCGCCCTGCCACCAGAAGACGTACGGGCTGATGGCGCCCGGCACGTCCTCGTACCCGGAGGCGGCGAACGAGGCCATCGCGCCGAGGGCCGGGATGATCGAGGTGTCCCGGATGGGGTGGAAGGCGAGCTGGTGCCGGAAGGGCAGCGCGACCAGGGCGCCGTGCTCGCCGATCGGCCGGCCGGTGACCCGCTGGACCACGCCGTCCAGGTCGAGGACGCGGCTCGCGGTGTAGAAGGAGTCGCCGAGGATGATCTCGAAGCACATGCCGTCGGCGTCCCGGACGGTCTCGTGCTCCTCGACGGGCAGCCCGCGCAGGTTGCGCAGGGCCCGGTCGCGCAGCTGGGCGTGGTCCCCGAGCCGTTCGAGGGCCTCGTCGGTGAGCATCATGACGCTCTCGGGCAGGTCGAGGGCGAGGATCTCGTAGAGGCCGGGGGCCACGGTCCGCGCGTAGCCGAAGGCGGCGGCGTCGATGCCGTCGCCGCTGACGACCCGGGGGTAGAGCTGGGAGCGGATCTGCTCGGGCGGCAGGGTGTCGAGGGCGGAGGGACCGTCCATCGCGCGGACCACGAGACCGATGTGCCGGTGGATCATGCCGGGCCAGACGCGGGGGCCGCGGGGGTCCTGGTGGCAGACGGCGGCGAGGTTGCCGAGGCCGAAGCGGCGCCCCTTGTCGTCGACGACGTGGTCGGCGTAGACGGTGACCTCGAGGCCGAGTTCGGCGAAGGTGGCGCGGACCCGGCCGCGGAAGAGCGCGGCCTCGCGTTCGGAGAAGTACGCGAACTCGGGGTCCCTCGGTGCGTCGTCGCCGTCCCGCCTGGGTCCTCGTCGCAGCCACCCCACGCCCGCCCGCCTTCCGTCGCCGTTGCGCCCAGCGTAGCGACTGCGCGTGTCAGCCCCGGAGCCGACGGATGAACTCGGCGACCGGGCCGGTCGGTTCGGCGGGCACGCCGGACGGCAGGAGGAGTTCGGTGCGGTGGACGAGCCGGGGCGCCACCAGCGGGACGGCGACGGCGCCGGGCACGGAGGCCGCGAGGGGCGAGGGCAGCAGGGTCAGGCCGTGGCCCGCGACGGCCAGGGCGAGGAGGGTGCGGGTGTCGGTGCCCTCGTAGCGCAGGGCGGTACGGAAGCCCCCGCCCGCGGGCCCGCCGTGCACGGCCCGCAGCCGGTCGAGCGGGATGCCGGCGTCGGGCGCGTCCAGCCAGCGGGCGTCGGATGGGGCCTGTCTTTTGGATCAGGCCGGATCAGGGAGCGGTGTCCGGTGCGTGCGATCGCAAGGCGGAGGAGGGAGTCGACGCGGAGCGTCGGCGAGTGACGACAACGCGGCGAGCGTGCGTGCCGGACACCGCGAGCCCGGCCTGATCCAAAAGACAGGCCCCAGGGTCGTCGAGGCGGAGCCCGGCCCGCCCGGCGAGCGGATGGCCGGCGGGCAGGAGGACGGCAAGCGGCTCCTCGGCGACGCCGGTCGCGGCGAGCGGGGCGACGTCGGGCGGCGGGAGCGGGTCGCTGGGGGCGGCGATGCCGTCGACGAGCCCGGCGTCGGCCTCTCCGGTGACGACGGCGACGGGCACCTGTTCCGGGGGCAGACCGCGCAGGGTGACGCCGGTGGCGGGGAGCGCCGCGAGGGTGCGGGCGTGCAGGGCGAGCGGGGAGGCGGCGACGCGCAGGGTGGCGCGGGGCGCCGCGGCGGCGAACCGGTCGAGGTCGGCGCGGGCCGCGTCGAGGCGCAGGAGCAGCGCCCCGGCGTGTTCGAGCAGCCGCGCCCCGGCCGGGGTGGGGGCGACGGGCCGCCGGGTGAGCAGCGGGAGGCCGAGGTCGGCCTCCAGGGCGGCGATGTGCTGGGAGACGGCGGACTGGGTGTAGCCGAGTGCGCGCGCGGCCTCGGAGAAGGAGGCGAGCCGGGCGACGGTGACGTACGTCCGGAGGAGGTGCGGGTCCATGGAGTCGTCGGCTCAGGACCCGTCGGGGGCGGTGAGGAGGGCGCGGGCGTAGTGGGCGAGGGAGCGGTTGTAGCGCGGCAGCAGGGGCGCGAGGGCGCCGAGGGCGAGGGCTGCGGCCTCGCGGTCGCGCCCGGTGTCGGCGAGGGCGAGGGCGAGGAAGGCGTCGACGGCTGTGCCGAGGGCCTGTTCGTCGGCGTCGAGCCGTTCGGTCGGCATGTCCCGCTCGGCGGTGAGGAGTTCGACGGCGCGGTCGGGCCGGCCGAGGTTGCGCAGGCTGCTGGCGAGCTGGATGACGGCCCGGCGGCGGCGCAGTCCGGTGAGGCCCTGGTCGAGGGCGCGCCGGTAGAACCGGACGGCCTCCTCCGGCTGTCCTGTGGAGTCGTGGGCGGCGCCCTGCTCGAAGAGGGCGGCGGGGTCGTCGGCGGGCCGCTCGGCGGCGAGTTCGGCGACGCGGGCGCGGAAGTCGGCGGGTTCGTGGGTGTCGATCCGCTCCCAGAGGGCGGTGACGCGGCGCTCCCAGTCGTGGTCGTGGTCCTGGTCGTGGTCACGGTCGTTCGTCATGCGGTTCAGCGTATCCGTCGGCGCATAAGCGTTCGTGATGGAGCGTGCAGGAATCATCGTTGGACGTGAACGGGGAGCGCCGCGAAGGATGGCGGCATGAACAGCACCGGCCTTCCCCGCTCCTCCCGGACCCCCCGTATCGCCCTGGTGGGCGACCGCTCGCCGCACGTCCGCTCACACGTCCGCGTCCCCGTCCTCCTCGACGCGCTCGCCGAGCGGGACGGTCTCGTCCTCGACGCGTACTGGATCCCGACCGGGGACGCGGAGGCGCCGGGCGCGGTGCGGGGCTTCGACGCGGTGTGGCTGCTGCCGGGGAGCCCGTACGCGAGCGAGGCGGGGGCGCTCGCGGCGATCCGGACCGCCCGCGAGGAGGGCATCCCCTTCCTCGGCACCTGCGGCGGCTTCCAGCACGCCCTGATCGAGTTCGCGAGGGACGTCTGCGGTCTGGAGCGGGCGGCGCACGCCGAGAACGACCCGGCGGCGGACCCGGGCGACCTGCTGATCGCGCCGCTCGCCTGCTCGCTGGTGGGTCACGAGGGTCCCGTACGGGTCACCCCGGGCTCGCTGGCCGAGAAGGCCCTGGGCGCGGAGCGCACGACGGAGCGGTACCACTGCGATTACGGCCCGGACAGCCGCCACCTGGACACCCTGCGGGCGCACGGCCTGCGGTTCACGGGCGCGGACGAGGAGGGCGGGGTGCGGATCGCCGAACTGCCCTCGCACCCGTTCTTCCTCGCGACCCTCTTCCAGCCCGAGCTGGCGGGCGACGGCACCCGCCCGCATCCCCTGGTCCGGGCGCTGGCGACGGCGGCGACGGAACACGCGGGCCGGGACTGAGGAGGACCGGCAGCCCTAGGGCCTCTCGTTTGGATCATGCCGGGCTCGCGGGCCCTGGCACCGCACCCTGATCCGGCCTGATCCAAACGAAAGACCCTAACCCGTGCTCACCACGAGGTGCGCGCGGTCGCGGCCCCGGGCGACGAGACGGGCGTTGGGCTCGTCGGAGTCGAGGACCCAGCGCTCGGCGCGGTCCCTGTCCTTGCCGAAGCGGACGTGCCGCTCCACGAGCCGGGGGACGCGGTGCGCGTCGTCGAGCTCCAGGTACCAGGCCTCGTCGAGGAGGGGCAGGACCCCGGCCCAGACGCCCTCGTCGTGCAGGAGGTAGTTCCCCTCGGTGACGACGAGCGGGACCCCGGGCCCGACGGGTATCGCCCCGGCGACCGGCTCCTCCAGAGAGCGGTCGAAGGCGGGCGCGTAGACGGTGGTGCCGGGCTCGGGGGCGCGCAGCCGGGCGAGGAGCGCGGTGTACCCGGCGGCGTCGAAGGTGTCGGGCGCGCCCTTGCGGCCGGCCCGGCCGAGGCGTTCCAGTTCGGCCTGGGCCAAGTGGAACCCGTCCATCGGGACGAGGACGGCGAGCCCGTCGAGGCGGTCGACGAGCCGCGCGGCGAGCGTGGACTTCCCGGCGCCCGGCGCACCGGCGAGCCCGAGGACGCGACGGCGCCCCGGCACGGCGAGCCGCCGCGCGCGGGCGGCGAGCCGGTCGAACTCCTGCGCGTCCATGAGGGGCATTGTCGCGCACCGGGGCGGATAGGGGGGCTGCCTGCGGCCACGGCCCTGTCCCCGACCCCCGGACACCCCGCACCCCTCATCCGAACCCTTGCCCGGACCCTCCCCCGTCCCTCGTTCGTACCCTCGGTACGGCGAGGGTATCTGCGGGGTCGACGGGGGTCGACGCGGATAGATTCCTGCCGCTTCCGCGTATTACGTTGTAGTAATGCCGTCCATCGCACTCGTCACCCTCGTCGTCCGTGACTACGACGAAGCCATCGCCTTCTACACCGACGCCCTCGGGTTCGCCCTCGTCGAGGACACCGATCGGGGCGACGGCAGCCGCTGGGTCGTGGTCCGTCCGCACGGCGCCGCGGGCGTCGGCGGCCTCGGCAACGCCGGGCTGCTCCTGGCCCGCGCCAAGAACGAGGAGGAGGAGGCCGCCGTCGGCAACCAGACCGGCGGCCGGGTCGGGTTCTTCCTCCACACCGAGGACTTCGCCCGCGACCACGCCCGGATGTCGGCGGCCGGGGTGAAGTTCCTGGAGGAACCGCGCCACGAGCCCTACGGCTCGGTCGCCGTCTTCGAGGACCTGTACGGCAACCGCTGGGACCTCCTCCAGCCGGCGGACGCCGATCCCCTCGCGTAAGCCCCCGTCGGCCCCGCCTACACCTGCCCGGTGAACCCGTCGAGCCGCTCGCGCCGGCCCGGTGTCAGGCGGAGGTCCGCCGCTGCGACGTTCTCCTCCAGGTGGGCCGTCCGGGCGGTGCCCGGGATCGGGAGGATGACCGGCGAGCGGTCGAGGAGCCACGCGAGGGAGACCTGCGCGGGGGTGGCGTCGAGTTCCGCGGCGACATCGGCGACGGCGGCGGCGAGTTCGGCCGACGCGCCCGGTGCGCCTCCGGCGACGGGCCGCCACGGCAGGAACGCGATGCCCGCCGCCTCGCAGGCCGCGAGCACCGGCTCGTGCTCGCGGTCGAACAGGCTGTACCGGTTCTGCACGCTGACGACGTCGACGGTCTCCCTGGCCCGGTCGAGTTCGTCGACGGTGACCTCGGAAAGACCGATCCGCCCGACCTTGCCCTCCTCCTGGAGCTCCCGCAGCGCCCCGAGCTGGTCCGCGAGGGGCGTCCCCGGATCGATGCGGTGCAGCTGGAGCAGCTCGATCCGCTCGACGCGGAGCCGGCGGAGCGCGTCCTCGACCTGACGGCGCAGGGAGTCCGGCCGCGCGTCGTGCCTCCACCCGTCCGGCCCCGACGATCGGACGATGCCGACCTTGGTGGCGATGAGCAGCCCGTCGGCGTAGGGGTGAAGGGCTTCGGCGAGGAGTTCTTCGTTGGTGCCCCAGCCGTACATGTGCGCGGTGTCGATCAGGGTGACACCCAGCTCGACGGCCCGCCGGGCCACCTGGAGGGAGGCCTCGCGCGCGGGGCCCGGTCCGGTCGGCAGGCGCATGGCTCCGAATCCGAACCGCCGCACGTCCAGCTCCCCGCCGATGCGAAACGTGGTCGGTGTCGTCATCTCTCGTCTCCGCCTCTCGATCAAACCGCCAGGCCAACAAGGCGGTTGGCGGGCCCGAGGGGCGATAAATCGCTGTCGCCCGGCAGGTTCGGCTCCCTACACTCGCGTCTCGGCGCACCGATGGGTGCGCCGCCGGGCCGTACGACCGTACGCCCGTACGTTCGTGCGTCCGTACATCCGTACGTTCCGAGCGACCGTCCGAGGGGAGAAGACCATGCGCAGCAGCCGTTCCGCCGTCGCCGTGTCCTCCTCCCGTGCCCGGTACGACGTGATCCTCGCCTCCTCCGCCGAGCGGTGGCGGCTGCGCGCCCGCCATCGCCGCCCGTGACGACGTCGGCTCCCTGACCTGACCGTCGTACGGGAATCGCGCTGCCCTGTTCTCCACGCAGCAGCGAAAGGCACGACACCGTGCGTACCCACCTCACCGACCGCGTCCGCAACCTCGGCATCCTGGCCCACGTCGACGCGGGCAAGACCACCGTCACCGAGCGGTTCCTCTTCCTCACCGGCGCCACCCACAAGCGCGGCGAGGTCCACGACGGCACCACCGTCACCGACTTCGACCCGCAGGAGCGGGACCGGGGCATCACGATCTTCGCCGCGGCCGTCAGCTGCGACTGGGCCGGACACCGGATCAACCTGATCGACACGCCCGGGCACGTCGACTTCTCCGACGAGGTCGAGCGTTCGCTGCGCGTCCTCGACGGCGCCGTCGCCGTCTTCGACGCCGTCGCGGGCGTCGAACCACAGAGCGAGACGGTGTGGCGGCAGGCGGACCGGCACGGCGTTCCGCGCCTGGCGTTCGTCAACAAGATGGACCGCGCGGGCGCCGAGCTCGACGCGGCCGTCGAGTCGATCCGTACCCGCCTCGGCGCCGTCCCGCTCCCCGTCCAGCTCCCCATCGGGCGCGAGGACGGTTTCACCGGCGTCGTGGACCTGGTCCGGATGCGGGCGTACGTGTGGCCCGAAGGCACCGGCACGTACACCGAGCGGCCCGTCCCCGACGAGCTGCGGGACGAGGCCCGGCATCGCAGGCGACACCTGGAGGAGACGGTGGCGGAGCTGCATCCCGGCGCCCTTGAGGAGTTCTGCGCCGACGGCGCGCTGTCCGCGGGGACGCTGACGGACGCGCTCCGCGACCTCACCCTCTCCGGCGAGGCCGTGGTCGTCCTGTGCGGCTCGGCGTACCGCGACCGGGGCATCGAGCCGCTGCTCGACGCCGTCGTCGCGTACCTCCCGGCTCCCTCCGACATGCCGCCGGTGCGCGGCGAGGTCGCGGCGGATCCGGAGGCGCCGTTCACCGCGCTCGCCTTCAAGGTGAGCGCGACCGCCACCGGCCGCATGACCTACGTCCGCGTCTACGCGGGCACGATCGGGAAGGGGGACACCGTGCTGGACGCCGTCACCGGCCGCACCGAGCGGATCGCCCGCATCCTGCGGGTCCAGGCCGACCGGGCGACCGAGGTCGACGAGGCGCGCGCGGGCGACATCGTCGCCGTCGTCGGGCCGAAGGCCGCCCGCGCCGGGTCGACGCTGTGCGATCCGTCCGCGCCGGTCGTCCTCGAACCGCCGGCGACCGCCGACCCGGTGGTCTCGGTCGCGGTGGAGGCCCGCCGCGGCACGGACACGGGCCGCCTGGCGACGGCTCTCGCGCGCATGAGCGAGGAGGACCCGTCGCTCGTCGTGCGGTCCGACCCGGAGACGGGCCAGACCGTGCTGTCCGGGCTCGGCGAACTGCACCTGGAGGTCGCGGTGGAGAAGCTCCGGCGCGACCGGGGCCTTGAGGTGACGGTCGGGCGTCCGCAGGTGGCGTACCGGGAGACGGTGGCGAAGGGCGTCACCGGCCTGCTCTACCGCCATGTGAAGCAGGACGGCGGCGCGGGCCAGTTCGCCCATGTCGTCGTCGACGTCGAACCGGCGGCGGGAGGTGAGGAGTTCGTGTTCGTGTCCACGGTCACGGGCGGCCGGGTGCCGCAGGAGTACGTCCGCGCGGTCGAGGCCGGCTGCCGGGACGCCCTCGTCGAGGGTCCGCTCGGCGGCCACCCGGTGACGGGCGTCCGGGTCACGCTCACGGACGGGGCGACGCATCCGAAGGACTCCTCGGAGATGGCGTTCCGCGCGGCGGGCCGCTTCGCGCTCCGCGAGGCGCTCCGCGCGAGCGCGATGACGCTCCTGGAGCCGGTGGCCGACGTGACGGTCACCGTCCCCGCGGAGTCCGTCGGCTCGGTCCTCGGCGACCTCGCGGCCCGCCGCGGCCGGGTCACGGACTCGACGACCCGGTCGGGTACGGCGGTGGTGGCGGCGACGGTCCCGCTGGCCGAACTCTTCGGCTACGCGTCCCGTCTGCGGGGCCGCACGCAGGGCCGTGGCACGTTCACGACCCGTCCGGCGGGGTACGCCCCGGCGCCGTAGGGCCATCTGAACGCCGGGCGTCCGGTCCGCACCAGTGGTGCGGGTCGGACGCGCGGCGGCTTCGGGCACACAGGCCTGGCTGGCCTGGCTGGCCTGGCAGCCGATCGGGTTGTCGGGGGCGACCGGCCCGGCGGGCCTGAGGCTGTCCCTTCGGCTTCCTTCTACGCTCGCGGGGGACGAACGGAAGAGGCTGTGGTGCATGCGCCACAGCCTCGGGATTCCCCGGCTCCGGCCTCCCTGGCCCGCTCCCCCTCCCTGCCGAAAGGTCGCACTGTCGTGCCCGAAAACGCCCTGCCCGGCGCGCCGCCGTCGGCCGGCCGCATCCGCCGCCGGACCCGCGCCGCGTTCTTCACCGCCCTGTGCACGTTCCTGCTCGTACTCCCCGGGTCCTTCGCGGCGGCCACGGCCCACGAGCCCCCGGTCCAGCTGAGAGTCATGACCCAGAACATGTACCTGGGCGCCGACCTCCGGCCCGTCCTCGGAGCCACCGACACCGCTTCGCTCATCGCGGCCGTCACCCGGGTGTACGCACAGGTCGAAGCCACGAACTTCCCCGAGCGTGCCGAGGCCATGGCCGACGAGATCGCCGACGCCGACCCCCACGTGGTGGGCCTGCAGGAGGTGGAACTGTGGCGGAGCCAGACCCCGGCCGACTTCAGCTCCACACCCAACGCCACCGTCGTCGAGTACGACTTCCTGCGGACCCTGCTCGACGAGCTCGCAGCGCGCGGCAAGCACTACGCCGCCGTGGCGACCGTCACCAACAGTGACCGCGAGGTCCCCCGGTCCACGCCCACGGGCTACCAGGACATCCGCCTCACCGACCAGGACGTGATCCTGGCCCGCACCGACCTGCCCACGAGGAGGTTCTCCGTCGCCAACCCGCGGCAGGGTGCCTTCGCGGCTCGCCTGACGATCCCCCACCCGGTACTCGGGAGCATCCCCTTCATGCAGGGCTGGACCTCTGTCGACGCCACCCTGGGCGGCCACACCATGCGCGTGGTCAACACCCACCTCGAAGTCCGGAGCCCCTCCGTCCAGGTGCGGCAGGGCGCCGAGCTGCTCGCCGGCCCGCTCGACACCGACCTGCCCACCGTGCTCCTGGGCGACCTCAACTCGGCCGCCGGTGGCGTCGGGGCGATCCCCGGCATGAGCGACACGCCGACCTACGGCAACTTCCTGGCCGCTGGATTCCGCGACGTATGGACGGAAACCCGTCGCAGGGACCCCGGCTTCACCTGCTGCCAGGACCCCGACCTGCGCAATCTCCCGTCGACCCTCAGCCAGCGCATCGACTACGTGCTGTTCCGCAACGGCTTCGAGCCCGTGCGGGCCGAGCGCGTGGGCGAGGAGCCGGGCGACCGCACTCCGTCGGGCCTGTGGCCCTCGGACCACGCGGGCGTGGTGGCAGCGCTCAGGCTGCCGCGACGCTGACGGGCCCGTACGGGCGAATCGGGAGGCGTCGCGCCGCGCCTGACGCGTGCGCGGCGCCTCCCGCTCAGTCGATGCAGAACTCGTTGCCCTCGACGTCCTGCATGTTGATGCACGACTCGTTCTCCTCGTCGGCGAGCAGCACCTTCGTGCACACCGCGCCGAGCGCGACCAGGCGGTCGCACTCCGCCTGCAGCGTCGCGAGGCGCTCCTCGCCCACGAGCCCGGTACCGACCCGCACGTCGAGATGCACCCGGTTCTTGGCGACCTTCCCCTCGGGAACGCGCTGGAAGTACATGCGCGGTCCCACACCCGTGGGGTCCTGGCAGGCGAACCACGCACCCTGATCCTTCGGCGGCAGCGAGGCGTCGTACTCGCCCCACGTGGCGAACCCCTCCGGCGGCGGCGGTACGACGTACCCGAGGACCTCACACCAGAAACGAGCGACACGCTCGGGATTCGCACAGTCGAAGGTGACTTGGAACTGCTTCACGGATGACATCGCGCCACCATAACGCCTGATGATCTAGGACGCCGCCGGTTTTCCACAGCCTCGATCGGGGCCGGCATCGGGGTCGGTGAGGTCGAGTTCGGCCCGTACGGTCTTCCCGACCGGGACACGGTCGAGCACCGACCACCGCGAGGCCAGCGCCTCGACGAGCAGTAGACCGCGCCCGCCCTCGTCGAGGGGGCGGGGCGCCGTCGGCGCGGTCGGCCGCCGCTCGCCCCGGGTGTCGGAGACGTCGACCCGGAGCCGTTGCCCCGAGTCGTACGACAGCCTCAGCTCGAAGTCGCGCCCGGGCACCCGGCCGTGGGTGACGGCGTTGGCGGCGAGTTCGGCGACGAGCTGCCCGACGGTGTCGGCGGTCTCGGAGCCGTACGGAACGCCCCAGCGGTCGAGTTGGTGCAGAGCGAGTCGGCGGGCGAGTCGCGCGCCGCGCGGGGTCGAGCTGAAGCGCTGGGTGAACACACGTACGGTGACGGCGGCTTCGCGGGTCACGGGGGAGGTCATGGGGCCAATGTGGCGCCGCACGGCACCAGTTACCAGGTCAGAAACTCGTACGCTGCGACAGCGTACGGGTTCACGCTCTGGACGGTACCGGTCACTACCCGTGAGCATGGGTGCGGTTCGACACGAGCGCACGGGTGCGGGAGGTGGCCGGAATGACGGACGAGGTGCCGGGCGAGGGTCCGGGAGGAAGCGAACCGGAGGCGTCAGCCAGCCTGAGGGCCTTCGGGGAGGTGGTCAAGACCTTCCGGAAAAGGGCCGGACTCACGCAGGAACAGTTCGCGCCGCTGGTCGGCTACTCGGTGCCCACGATCGCCTCGATCGAACAGGGCCGACGTTTACCTTCCGTCGATTTCGTGGAGCGGGCGGAGGAAGTGCTCGACGCGTTCGGGGTGATCCGGGCGGCGGCGAAGCACTTGGCACGGAAGCCGGGGCTCGCGAGCTGGTTCCGCCAGTGGGCGAGGCTGGAGCTCCAGGCGGTGACGCTCTACACGTACGAGAACCGACTGGTGCCGGGCTTGCTCCAGACACCGGCGTACGCGAAGACGCTGTTCGACGAGCAGATCCCGGCGCTGGGGGACGACGAGATCGAGCCCCTGCTCACGGCCCGCGTCGAACGAACGAAGCTGCTCACGGAGCGCCCCCACACGATCTACAGCTTCATCATCGAGGAGCACGTGCTGCGCCGTCTGACGGGCGGCCCGGAGGTCATGCGGGAGCAGATCGACCACATTCTCGACCTCTGCGCGCGGCGCAACATCGACATCCAGATCATGCCGCAGTCGCGCGGGCATCACGCGGGCCTCAACGGCCCCATGCGCCTCCTGGAGACCCCGGAGAACAAGTGGTACGCCTACTGCGAGGGCCAGGAGACCGGCCTCCTCATCCCCGACCCCAAAGTGGTCAGCATCCTCCAGAAGCGATATGCCAGGATGCGGGCACAGGCTCTCTCCGTCGAGGACTCCGTGAGCCTGTTGCGGGAGATCCGAGGAGCGCTATGAGCACCACAGACCTGGCCTGGTTCAAGAGCAGCTATAGCAGCGGCAGCGGCGACGACTGCGTCGAAGTCGCCCTGGCGTGGCACAAGTCCAGCCACAGCAGTGGCAGCGGCGACAACTGTGTCGAGGTCGCCGCCTGCCCCTCCACCGTTCACGTCCGCGACTCCAAGGTCCCTGAGGGCCCCACCTTCGCCGTGGCGTCCGTCGCCTGGACGGAGTTCCTCGACCAGCTGCGCTGACACGGCGAAGGGGAAGCATCACTTCCATGTCCCCGGTTCGTAACGAGCCGGAGTGAAACGGAACAGGACGGCGACGCCTGGGCAGAATCGGCTCGTCAGCCACACCGTTCAAGCCATGTGAAGTACACGGGGGATCACCATGCGCGCTGCCCGGCAGAGTTGGAAGACCTACGCCCTGGGAGCGGCGGCCGTCGCCGCGCTCCTCTCGTCCACGGCCTGCCAGCCGGGCGGCAGCACGATCGACGTGCCGGTGAACCCGAAGCCCTCGGGTACGCCGAGCGCGACGGACTCCGCGAAGCCGGGCACGCCGAGCGCGACCGGCTCGGCGAAGCCCAGTACCGGCACCCCGACCGCGACCGGCTCCGGCAGCGTCAGCGACGGCACCGCCAAGGCCTGCGCCGACCCGGACCTGTCGATCGGCACGTCGTACTGGCCGAGGGACTCGGGTCAGCACATGCTCATCACGGCCACCAACGTCACCGACAAGCCCTGCACGCTCTACCACTACCCGTTCGTCTACTTCGGCCAGGACAACGACAGCCCTCTCGGCCCGATGGAGTCGAAGCCGACGGCGGTCGCCACGCTCGGGCCGAAGGAGAAGGCGTACGCGGGCGTGAAGCTGTTCCTCGGGGGCGAGAAGACGACGACGTACACCTCGTTCGGCCTCGGCTACCACGACCCGAACAACAACAACGACGGTTCGCCGGTCGACGTGTCCCTGTCCGGTGAGGTCGATTTCGTGACCGTCGGCCCCAACCCGTCGGTCACGTTCTGGAACCGCGACCGCAGCGAGGTCGAGAAGTACGTGTTCAAGGCCAGGTGACGTAGGCAGTCGGGTCGGCGGGTGGGCGCTCCACGAAGGCCCTCTGCCAGGATGCGTGTACCGGCCCTCCTTCCCGCACGAAGGAGGCCGGTGCCGTACGACGACCCGAGGAGCGACACACGCATGAGCACCACCCCCGGCGACTACCTCTCCGGCCTGTTCTCCCTCGAAGGGCGTACCGCCCTCGTCACCGGCGGCAGCTCCGGCATCGGGCGCGCCATCGCCGGGGCCCTGGCCCGCGCCGGGGCGAGGGTGGTGGTGCTGGCCCGCAAGGAGGCCGAACTGGTCGCGACCGTGGACGAGCTGACGGGCGACGGGTGCAGGGCCGCCTGGGTCAGCGCGGACCTGAGTACGCGCGCGGGGATCAGGGCGGGGGCGGCGGAGGCGGCGGCCGTCTTCGGGGAGCCCGACATCCTGGTGAACTCCGCCGGCGTCAACCTCCGCCCGCCGCTCGGCGAGCTCGGCGAGGAGGTCTGGGACACGACGATGACCGTGAACCTGGAGGCGCCGTTCCTCCTCGGTCAGCGTTTCGGCCCCGGGATGGCCGGGCGCGGCTTCGGCCGGATCATCCACGTCACCTCGCAGCAGGCGCACCGCGCGTTCGTGCAGAGCGGCGCGTACGGGGTGTCCAAGGGCGCCCTCGAGTCCCTGGCCCGTTCGCAGGCCGAGGCCTGGTCGCCGTACGGCGTCACCGCCAACACCCTGGTCCCGGGTTTCGTGATGACGCCGCTCAACCAGCGCCTGTCCTCCGACCCGGACAAGGTGGCGGCCCTGGCCGCCCGCACGATGGTCGGCCGCAACGGCCTCGCCGAGGACTTCGCGGGCGCGGCCGTCTTCCTGGCGAGCACCTCGTCCGCGTACGTCACGGGCCAGTCCCTCTTCGTGGACGGCGGCCTCTCCGTCCACTGAGGGCCGCACGAGCTTTCCGGCAACCCAGGGCAGCACCAGGGGTAGTTGCTCTACTTTGGATCTCCTCAGCCGATCGACGGGGGGGGATCCGCCACATGACCAAGGACGAGATCGCGCGCATCCGCACCGGGTGGCCACCAGAGGGCCCAGGGACCGCGCTGACCACAGGGTTCGGCCACCGGCTGAGCCACGACGTGAAGGGCTGACCTCTTCACCGTGGAGCAGCTGACGGAGCAGGACCCCACACACATCGGCCCGTACCGTCTGATCGCCCGCCTCGGCGAGGGTGGGATGGGCCTGGTCTACCTGGGCCGGTCCGAGCTCGGCCGTACGGTCGCGGTGAAGGTCGTGCAGGCCGACCACGCCCAACACCCCGAATTCCGCAAGCGGTTCGCTCGCGAGGTCGCCGCGGCCAGACGGGTGGGCGGCGACTGGACGGCTGCCGTCCTGGACGCGGACACCGAGGCGGCCGTGCCCTGGGTGGCGACGCAGTACATACCCGGCCCCGACCTGACCACCGTGGTCGGCAAGACGTTCGGTCCGCTGCCCGAGCACTCGGTCCACACCCTCGCCAACCGTCTCGCCCTCGCCCTGCGGGCGGTGCACGAGGCGGGCCTGATCCACCGCGACCTGAAGCCCTCGAACGTGCTGGTGACCGTCGACGGCCCTCGGGTCATCGACTTCGGGATCGCCCGCGCACTCGACAGCATCGGCGGGGACAGTCTGCTCACCCGCACCGGCATGCTGATCGGCTCCCCCGGCTTCATGTCTCCGGAGCAGGTCCGGGGGCACGAACTCACTCCGGCCAACGACGTCTTCTGCTTGGGCGCGGTCCTCGTGTACGCCGCCACCGGACGTCTTCTCTTCGGCGCCACGGACACCGGGCTGAACGCGCATCTGTTCCGGATCGCCGAAGAGGAGGCGGACCTCACCGGCGTACCCGATTCACTCGTCCCCCTCGTCCGCGCGTGTCTGGAGAAGGACCCGGCGAAGCGGCCCACGCCCGCGCAGGTGATCGAGCGCACGGCCACGGACCGGGACGAGGAGTGGCTGCCCGGGTCGGTACTGGCCCACCTGGGGCGCCGTGCGGCGGAGTTGCTGGACTTCGCCCCGCAGGCGCGGGGCGCGCAGCCGGATCCACGGGTCCAGGTCGCTTCCTCGGCCGCTCAGCCCCAGCCGACCTCGTACCCCCTGCCGCCGGCTTCGTCACCGGCTCCGTACACTCCGAACCCGCACGATCCGGCGGCCGCCCTGGCGAACTCCGCCCCCGCGGCGGGATTCGGACCACCGGCGGCCCCGCTGCCCGGCCCCCGGCCCGCGCCCGCTTCCTTGGGTACGGCGGGCGTTGACGGGGGCCCTCATGCCCGGCGCCGGTGGGGCCTTGCGATGGGCATGCTCGCGCAACTGGTCGTGCTGTTCGACGTGTCGACGTCGACGCTGCCCCATCTGCTGCACGAGATCAGCGCCGACGTGGGCATGGACCACTTCTCCGAGCAGTGGATGTTCGTCGGCTATGCCCTGGCCTTCGGTGCGCTGCTGGTCGTCGGCGGGCACGTCGCCGACCTCATCGGCCGCAAGCCGACCCTGCTCATCGGTCTGACCGGTTTCGCGGTGAGCACAGCGGTCGGCGTGTTGGCCCCCGGGCCCGCCGCACTGGTCTGGAGCCAGGTCCTCAAGGGTCTCTTCGCCGCCCTGATCACCCCGGCCTCCCTCGGCCTCGTCGCCGCCCAGTTCACCGAGCCGAGGGCACGCAGGAGGGCCATCGGGCTCTACGCCGTGATCGGCCTCGGCGGTTCCGTGCTGACCGTGCCGCTCACCAATGCGCTGCCCTCCTGGCGCGTGTCCCTGTACGTCACCGTCCTGCTGGCTCTCGTCGCCCTCATCGGCACCGCCACCCTGGTCCGTGACCGGTCCGGCCGCCGCACTCCCACCCGCTTCGACGGGCTCGGCGCGCTGTTGAGCGCGTTCGGCGTCGCTGCACTCGTCTTCGGCTTCGCGGAGTCCGCGGCGGCCGGATGGGGAGCTCCCATCCCGTCCGTGTCCCTCGCGTGCGGCATCCTCCTGATCGCAGCCTTCGCCCGGTGGCAGTCGAAGGCCCGGAGCGCGATCCTGCCGGCCTACCCGACCAGGACCCGCGACGGTTTCGGCGCGTCGCTCACCTTGTTCATGATCGGGCTCGCCCTGTCGACCATGATCGCGCCCCTCGTCGATCTCCTGTACGCCAACGTCGGACCGGTGCCCACGGTTTCGGTCTTCGTACTGCTGACCGTCTCGTTCCTCGTCGGCTCCGTGCCGGTCGCCGGCAGGCTGCTGCCTCGGATCGGGCCGCGCGCCCTGCTGGTGTCGGGTCTGCTCCTCGCGGCGGTCGGGCCGCTCATCCAGCTGGCCACGGGTGACTCCCTCCCCGGCGCCTACCCCACCGTGATCTGCCTCGGCCTCGGTCTCGGCACGGCCGGCACGGTGCTCTACTCGACCGTCATGGACGGCATCGCCGCGCAGGACACGGGCGGACGGGCCGGTCTCGTCATGGTGAACCAGCACGTGGGCGCCGAGCTCGGTTTCGCGCTGCTCGTCGGAGCGGCCGGGTACAGATTCGAGCTGGGGGCCGCGTCCCTGCTGGTCGCGGCGCTGATCGGCGGGCTGATGGTCAGGGCGAGGCCCCCGGGGGGAGGCCTCGCCGCGGACAACGGACTGCTGCTCGTGGAGAACGGCCGCGTCACACGCGTACCGGCGGATCTCCGCGGGCTGGAGCTGCTACAGGAGATCAGCCGTCTGCTCCGGTCCGAGAACGTCACGATGACGAAGCTCGGCACGGACCTGACCCTCTGGCACGTCGAGGGCGCCGGGACGCCCAACCCCGTCGCGAGCCGTCTCATGGCCGGGTACGGCTTCGAGCCGGTCACCGGGGCCGCGGTCCTGGCCGGGCCCGTGATCGGCCACATGCCGGTCCCGCTGGGCAGCGACGCGGCCGAGGGCCTCGCGCTCCGTCTGGAGCGGTAGCCGGCCGGTGACCCGCCCCTTCCCGCCCTTCGTCGCAGGGCCCTCGGCGGTCGGCGGCCGTCCGGCTCGTCCGGGCGCCGATGACCCTGCGGGCGGAGGGGTGTTCAGTGCTCGCAGAGGGAGAACTCTCGCTCGTAGATCTGCTCGTTGTGTTCGTCGACGAAGAACTTGCGTTCCTGCATGAGCTGTTCGCGGTACTCCTTGGCCTGCTCGAGCGTCATGGTCGAGGTGTCGGACCAGGGCTGCTGCGGCGGCACGTCGGAGGTCGAGACGATCGTCTCCGACGGGTCGACCAGGAAGAACGCGAGGATCTTGCGGTGTCCCGGGCGGGTGGGGTCCGCGAGGCGGAACGAGCCGACGCGGTGCTGCAGGATGTTCGGGAACGCCAGGCAGCGGCCCTCCGGAGTCGATGCCGATCCCAGCAGCTGGTTCAGCGCGTCCTCGTTCTCCAGGCCGTAGACCTCGCGCATGCCGTTGTCGTCGTTCTGCTCGTAGCGCGGGTCGTCGACGGCCGTCCGGAAGCTCAGCAGGCTCTCGGTGATGTTCTCGCTGTCGTAGTAGTAGAGGCCGGTCGAGACGATCCGCTCGTTCACCATGCCCTCGACGTGCCAGGAACCGCCCGGGTACTCGGGGTCCTCCGGGGTGAGATGGATGGTGGCGAGCTTGACGATGACCTGGAGCCGGCGGCCGCGCAGGTCGACGCGGGCGGATGCGTCGGGCAGCTCGGGCGCGGTGAAGGCCGGGGCGTCCGGGACGACCGGGACGCGGTCCTCCCACCACGCGTCCATGGCGTCTTCCCACGCGCTGACGGCTTCGTCGTAGGCCGCCGGGTCGCTGAAGGAGTCTTCCTCCGGCTCCTCCGGCTCCGAGTCGTACCACCCGTAAGGATCGACGTCGATCCGCACGGGCCGCGGATGGCGCAGATCCGTCAGCACGTTCTCCAGCAGGGGGCGCATGCGCGCGAACAAGTCCGGGAGGACGGCGGCCAGTTCGTGGTGATCCTCGGGGTGGACGTTGTTGACGTACGAGCGGAAGGCGACGTCGCCGTCCTCACTGACGTCGACGTCCGTGGGCAGCCACTGGAACTTCTCCGAGAACTCGTACGCCGAGTAGCGGTCCGTCGGGTTCTTCCACGCCTCGTCGGGCACCCCGCTCACGCCCTTCACCAGGCAGAACAGTGAGGGATGCACCAGATCCAGGACCTGACCGTCGGATCCGGGATGCCAGTCCCGCTCCGCTTCGGGGACCTCTTCCAGGACCCGGACCGCGTCGCGCAGCCGGGACCTGAGCTTGTCGTCGACCAGCGAGTCGGACTGCCACACCCCGTCGACGGCGGACACCTCGACGCCCGTCCGTCCGTCCCGCAGCCCGGCGTAGTGCACGAGTTCGTCAAGCACGTAGCGGACCTGCGCCTCGGTGAGGCCCTGGGCGACCGCCTCTTGGGTCCACCTGGCGACGATGTCGGCGTCGTTCATCTTATCGAACCACCCGGGCTTCGCCCGAATGACAGAGCCGCACTGGATCATCTCGAGTTCCCGCAGCGTCCGGGGTGTCGCGAGCGATATGGAACGGCTGGCGCGAAACGGCAGCGGGAAGGCAGACAGGCCGGTCAATTCTCTTGATCCTCACAGTCGGTGTGCGGTGGCGGGAAGAATACGTGAGCGGACTGACACCGCGTCCGAGGTCCGCGCGGTGTCCGGTTCACGCCCATCGGAGGCCGGGGAGGGCGAGGGGGATGCGAGGGTTGCGGGGCAGGGACGAGGTGGCGGTCCCGAGCGCGATGCGACCGGGCGGATACGGCGACGCGCGCCGGAACCGCCCGACTCAGGGAGGTTGGGTCCATGAAGTCGACGAAGATCGCGGCACTGATCGCGGCGTCAGGCATTCTGACGCTGTCCGCATGCGGGGGCGCTTCCGGCGGCGCGGAGGAGATCTCCACCACCGGAACCGACCCGAAGATCATCGTCCATGACCTGTCGGTGGCTCCCGGCATGACACTGAAGGGGCGTCTGGCCTCCCTGCCGGACGGCTCGTGCCTGGTCGTCACAGGCGAACGCGCGGGCGAGAAGTTCACGGCCTCTCCCCTCTGGCCCAAGGGCGCCGAGCCGACGCTGTCCGACGGAAAGCGCGGGGTGAACGTGCCGGGCTTCGGGACCATCTGGGAAGGCGACAGCATCGTCGCGGCGGGAAGCTACTGGGAGGCCGGCGACAAGAGGACGGACGGCGTCGAGATGAACGCGCCCTGCCTGGCCGAAGACGGTTTCATCGTCTTCAACCGCGACTCGTTCCAGTCCTGACGACGGGTGGCCCGCCCCCGGGCGCTCGCCGTCGGCGCCGGGGCGGCGACTGGGTTGGCGTGCGGGGCCTGCGGAAGCGGGTAACGTCTTTGTCGTGACCGACAGCAAGAACATCAACAACCCCGTGGGCCAGGGCGGCGGACAGCGCAAGAAGCTGTCCCGCGCCGAGCGGCAGAACAACGGTCCGCACCGCAACCTCGACCGCCAGAACGCCGCCGACCGGAAGGCGGAGCTGGTGCGCAAGATGCGCGAGAAGGCGGCCGCGGCCGGGGGCGCCGGGCAGGCGGGCGACGACACCGCACAGAGCTGACGCACCGCCGCCGCAGGGCGGCGGCACCGCACGGGGCAGGGCCCGGACCGCGACACGCGGCCCGGGCCCTGCTGCCGTACGCGGGGGCGATCCCGCGTCGGTCGGAGCGATGCGCGTCAGACCGCTCCGGCCGCCGGGTGGAAGTTGAGCCGTTCCCTGACGACGGGGAAGCCGGCCCTGGCGAAGTTCGCGGCCATCGGGAAGTTGCCCTGGTCCGTCGCCGCGGTGACGAACTCCGCGCCCTCCTCGACCAGGAGGTGGGTGCACTCCGCGAGGAGGTCGTAGGCGTAACCGCGACCGCGCTGTTCCGGTACGACCCCGATGAAGCCGATGGTCGGTCCCGAGGGGTTGTGGGCAGGGATGTGGATGCCGACCAGGTCGCCCTCCGGCGTGTGCGCCGTCTGCCACCACTCCCGTGGCGACGGGCACCAGTGGAAGAAGTCGAGCTCCTCCTGGGCGGCCTTGTCGAGGCCGCCCTCCTCCATGGCCCTCAGCGCGTGGGCGTCCAGGGTGACGGAGTGGATGCGGCGCAACGCGTCGAAGAACACGCCGTCGTCGGCCTCGGCGCCGAACCGCAGGCGTCCGGGCCGCTCGGGCAGGCCGCGCTCCGGGGTCCAGCGGTACAGGAAGCGTTCCACCAGGAGCTCGTACCCCGCGGCTCGCGCGGCGGCGAAGCGCGCCTCGGCGGCGGCACGCAGGTCGGCCCGCTCCCGCCAGCCGCCGGGCAGGTTGATCTCGAGCTCGACCTGCCAGGGGGCGGAGCGCAGGAGCGCGGCCCCGGCCTCCTCCTCGCCCTCGGCCACGTCGAACCAGTTGATGTTGACGGGCTCCGAGTCGTCGGGGCCGCCCCACCAGGCGCCGCGTGCGACGACCTCGCCGTCGCGCAGGGCGACGCGCTTCCAGTCGGCGCGGAACCGGGTGCGCCGATGGCCCTCACGGGCGCCCAGGGGGTCGGGAAGTGCGTCGAAGAGATGGACGTCGCTCGCGGAGAGCGCGCGGATGACCGGATCGGTCATGGATTCCTCCGGTAAACAGGCTGCTGGAAGCGCCCCCGGTCAGAACTCGCGAACCACGCCGGGACAGCGATGAAGGGAGCGCTGGAAAGGTGTGAACCGCACGGCACTCGCCTCCTTCCATCCGTCTCAGGGCGTGGAGCCACACAGTAGGTGATCTTCCGCGGGCCCGTCCACGGGTTTCGGGTTAATCGGTGGAGCCGCCGCCGGCGTGCTGCCAGGGTGAGGCGCATGCCGTCGCACCCCATGGAGGAACCACTGCGCCAGTTGTACGCCTCGCTCCGGCTCCGCAAGCGCCCCGAGGACATCGCCCAGCTGATCCAGGACCTGTACACCGCCCGTGGGATCACGCCCGACGCGGCGACCGCGGCCGCGCTCGAGAAGGCCGCCGCGCACTCGCTGAGCCGGATGTGGCACGGGTACACCTCGATGCTGGAGGACTTCGCACGGCCCGTCGGCGCGCAGCGCCAGCTCGGGCGGGCCGCGAGCCTCTTCGCCACCGTGCCCGACCTCCCCGAGGCGGCAGGCGAGGACCCCGCCGAGATCGAGGCCGTGATCCGGCGGGCCGGCGAGGAGATCCGGCGGCAGTACGGCGAGAACGACTTCGGCCTCGACCGGCTGAACCGGGAGGAGAGGGCCGAGGCCGGCATCGGCGACCTCTCCAAGCGCCAGTACAACAAGCGGTTCCGGCTGCTGCGGCGGATGGAGGCCAAGCTGGCCCGGCTCCTCCACGAGCAGCGCCGGTACGAGGTCGTCGTCACGGGAAAGGGCGCGCTGGCGCACGCCCTGCCGTACGAGCTGTTCGCCGACGACCCGGACACGGCGGCCTTCATCGCGTACCTCACCGCCCGCGCGCACATGCGCAGCATCTTCACGAACGGCAGGCAGCGCAGGCCGTACGACGAGGTCGCGGACGCGCTCTTCCAGCGGCTGCGCGCGGCGGAGGGGCGGACGAACTGGTACGCGGTGGCGCACGTGCACCCCACGGCCGAGGTCCTCGGGCACCTGTCGGACGACGCGCTGGTCCGGCTCCTCGTCCGCTGGAACCGGTTCCTGCGCGAGGTCGCCGAGCTGCTCGAGGACGCCTGGAACCGCTCCTCCATCGAGGCCGCGAGCATGATCGTGCGGCGCGGCGACGACTCGTCGACCTGGAACCAGGCGGCGCAGGCCTGGAGCACCGCCCGGGCCCACTGGTTCGCCCTGATGACCGAGCTGGGTCAGCAGGAGGTCCTGGACCGGGTGTGTCCGGGCAAGGTGCCGCGGCTGATGGCGGCGGACGTGGCGTACTGGCACCGCAGGAGCGGCGGGGGCCTGCACCCCGACACGTACGTGTGGTCGGACCTGCCCCGGCCGTGGGAGGTCCTGCGCGGGGAGGCGGAGTGCCCGCGCTCGCTGGTCGCGTCGGTCTGCAAGCGGTACGGCGTGGACCCGGTGGCGGGCGGCTGGACGGCGCCGCGGCCGGCGGCGGAGGCCGTCGGGTTCCGCCGTACACCGGAACTGGTGCACGGCGTGGCGGTGGCCGACCCGCTGATGGCGAGCGCGCTGCGGTCCGCGGGCGTGTTCTCGGGGAAGGGACAGCGGGCCGCGGCGGCCGAATGGATGTGAGGGGCACGCCGGATAAATCGATTGCCCGGGACGACACGGCCGTCGGAGAATCGCGACGGCGACAAGGAAGCTCTGCGGAGGAGCGCCCGGCTCGATCTCCGGGTGGACGTAGGTTCGAATCCTGCCCTTGTCGCCGCTGACTTTCGCGACTTCTTCGCCCGCTCCTGACGTGAAACACCGTCGTGTGATGCTGCACCCGTGAACGGTGACGGGACAGGTGTGCAGGCCCCGGTGGTGCGGTGGGGTGATCCGTATGAGGCGCTCGCGGCTCTGGAGGGTGCCGTGCCCGGGCTGCTCGCGCTGCGCGGGGGCGCAGCGGGTCGCGTCGACTGGGCCGTGGTCGAGCGGGGGCTCGGGACGGCGTTGCCGGGGGACTTCAAGCTGCTCGCGGAGGTGTATCCGCCTCTGCTCTTCGGCGACTACCTGTCGTTCTGGACTCCGCGCCCCGGTGCGGAGGAGGCGTGGGTGAAGGCCAGCCCTTCAGCCCTGGGGGCTTCCCCCGGTTCGACCCGAGGTCGTGGCTGTCGGCGGGGGCACGGGCGGGGAAGCGTAGGCTCCCCGCCCTTTCGCCCTCAGCTCTCCTGCGGCTCCAGTCGCAGCGAGATCGAGTTGATGCAGTACCGCTGGTCCGTCGGGGTGGGGTAGCCCTCACCCTCGAAGACGTGGCCGAGGTGCGAGCCGCAGCGGGAGCAGCGGACCTCGGTGCGGAGCATGCCGTGGGAGCGGTCCTCGATCAGTTCGACGGCGGAGCTGTCCTTCGGGTCGAAGAAGGACGGCCAGCCGCAGTGGGACTCGAACTTCTCGTTCGACGTGAACAGCTCCGCGCCGCAGGCCCGGCACGAGTAGACGCCCTTGGTCTTCGTGTCGGTGTACTCACCGCGGAAGGCGGGCTCGGTGCCGGCCTGGCGCAGGACCTGGTACTCCGCCGGGGTCAGCTCGGCGCGCCACTGCTCGTCCGGCTTCTCGACCTCGTACGACATCGTTCGCTCCTCAGTTCGCCTCGATGTGGGCGAGGATCTTCGGACCAAGGTCCGTGACGTCGCCCGCGCCCATCGTGAGAACGAGATCGCCGGGGCCGGCCATTCCCGCCACGACCTGCGGCACCGTGGCCGCGTCGGCGGAGGAGACGGCCGTCACGTCGGCGCCCGCCTTCCGCGCGGCGGCGATGATCAGCTCGCTGGTGATGCCGGGGATCGGGTCCTCGCGGGCCGGGTAGATGTCGAGGACGACGGACGCGTCGGCGAGGGCCAGCGCGTCGCCCATCTCCTTGCCCAGCTCCTGGGTGCGGGAGAAGAGGTGCGGCTGGAAGACGACGAGGAGCCGGGAGGCTCCGGCGGCGCCCCGCATGGCCTCCAGGTCGGCGGTCATCTCGGTGGGGTGGTGCGCGTACGAGTCGATGACCTGGACGCCCTTGGCCTCGCCCTTGAGCTGGAGGCGGCGGCCGACGCCGGTGTAGGCGGTGAGGGCCTGGGCCAGCTCGGCCGGGTCGATGCCGACGCGGGCGCCCGCGGCGAGGGCCGCGGCGGCGTTGTGGGCGTAGTGGCGGCCGGGGACGGAGACGGTGAAGGTGTGCTCGACGCCGTCGAGGGCGACCGTCACCTCGCTCTTCATCCCGTTGGGGACGATCTTGAGGATGCGGGCGTCGGAGCCCTCGGTCTCGCCGACCGTGACGATCTCCAGGCCCTCGCGGTCCGCGACCCGGCGGGCCAGCTCGCGGGCGCCCGCGTGCTCGCCGACGACCAGGGTGCCGCCGGGGCGGATCTTGGCCGTGAAGGCCTCGAAGGACTCGTAGATCTCGTCCATGGAGGCGTAGTTCGCGTGGTGGTCCAGCTCGACGTTGAGGACGATCGCGACCTCGGGGTCGTACTTCTGGAAGCTGCGGTCGCTCTCGTCGGCCTCGGCGACGAAGACCTCGCCCGCGCCGTGGAGGGCGTTGGTGCCGGGACCCGCGAGGTCGCCGCCGATGGCGTACGACGGGTCGAGGCCCAGTTCGGTGAGGGCGACGGCCAGCATGGAGGTGGTCGTCGTCTTGCCGTGCGTGCCGGCGACGGCGATGGCGCGCAGGCCGTCCATGAGGGAGGCGAGCGCGTCCGAGCGGTGGACGACGGGGATGCCGAGTTCGGCGGCGCGCGCCAGCTCGGGGTTGTCGGCGCGGATGGCGCTGGAGACGACGACGGCCGAGGCGTCGTCGGCGAGGTGCTCGGCGGCGTGGCCGATGTGCACCGTGGCGCCGAGGGCGCGCAGCGACTCGGCGGTCGCGGACTCCTTGGCGTCGCTGCCGGCGACCTTGGCGCCGCGCTGGGCGAGGATCTTCGCGATGCCCGACATTCCGGCACCGCCGATGCCGATGAAGTGCGGCCGTTCCATGGCGGCAGGGATGGCGGGTGCCATGCGGATCTCTCCCCGGGTGCGTTTCGTGCGTGGACACACGTTTCATGCGTGCGTGAAACGTGGAAGCCCCCAGCCTAGTGGCTGCCGTGGTGCGGCCCGGGGCACATCGGGTCCGACCGGGTCCGCGCCCCCTGCACGGGGCGCGGACCCGGCCCGCCCGTTACTCGCTGTGGGCGAAGAGCTTCAGGACGGGGACCCCGACCTTGTGGCGGGCCCGGGAGGCCCAGTCCCGGTGGAAGAACTCCTCCACGTAGTGCGGAGCGGTGAGCACGATCACCTCGTCCGCCTCCGATTCGTCGACCACCGCCTTCATCTTGTTGAGCGGGTGGTCCTCGACGACCTGGCCGACCGCTTCGCAGCCGGCGTCTCTCAGGGCCTGGAGCGAGTGCTCCAGGGCCTGCTCGGCGGGGATCCGGGCCTCCTTGCCCTCCGGTTCCTCGCCCTCGCGGGTGGCTTCCTTCAGTTCGCCCATGGCCACGTCGTCGATGGCACGCAGCAGTACATCGGCCTGGTCACCACGCGGCTGCATCAGAACGATGAAGGACACGCCCTCGTCGCCGTGCAGCGTGGTGACGAACTCCACGTCGACGGACGTCAGGGGCTTCTCGATCATCAGAACGCTTGTGAACACCTCAGGAGCCCTTCTGCGGAAACCATCCTTCCCCGTGCCCGCACGGGGTCTGCGACAGTAAGTGTGCCCAGCGGACGGTAAGCGGAACGACAAATTCCGCCGATTGTCAGATCCGACGGTAGCGGGTGAAGAGGAAGCCGTCCTGCTCCAGCAGAGAAGCCACCTGGAAGCGTGTCGGGACGGTCGTCGAAGGACCCCCGGCGATCCGCTGAGCATCACCCGCCGTCATCGTCGGCGAGAGCGTCAGACACAGCTCGTCGAGGACTCCGGCGGCCACGAACTGCCCGAGCAGCCTGGGGCCGCCCTCGGTCAGCTGGCGCCGCAGCCCGCGCTCCGCGAGCACCGCCTTCGCCCGGGCCGGCTCCACTCCCGCCCCGTCGCCCGCGACCAGCACCTCGGCGCCCGCGTCCCGGGCCGCCCGTACCCGCTCCGCGGGCGCGGCGGCCCCCGTGAGGATCAGGGTCGGCACCAGCGGCCCGGTGAAGAGCGGCAGCGAGAAGTCCAGGTCGAGCGAGGCACTCACCACGGCGATGGCCGGCGCCGGGCCCTGGCCCGCCGTGGCGCGGCGGGCGGCGAAGGCCTCACGCGCGCGTGCCGGGCGGTATCCCTCCAGGCGTACCGTTTCCGCACCGACCACGACGACATCGGCCAGACCCCGCAGGGTGCCGAAGATCCGCATGTCCGCGTCGGAGGAGAGCGGCTGGGAGCGGCCGTCGTGCTGACCGGCCCCGTCGAGGGACGAGACCATGTTGGCCCGCAGCCAGGTGGCCCGGGCGGGCAGCTCGGGATAGGCGTAGGCGTCGGCGAGCTGGTCGAGGGACCAGTCCTCACCCCCTGCCTGGGTCTCGTGGGCTGTCATGTCCGTCACAGGGAGCAGGCGTCGCATCCTGGCAGTCTGACATGGCGCTTACAGTGGGGAACTGTGTCGACCCGTGCCCTCACCGAAGCCGCTTCCGCCTCAGCGGCCCCGCTCTCGCTGTGCTCCCGAGAGCCCCACGTCCCCGCCGACCGCCTCGTCGCGGAGATGGTGCCGCCGCCACGCTTCGACTCCGTACGGTTCGACACGTACCTCCCCGACCCCCACCAGCCCAGCCAGACGGACGCCGTCAAGGCGCTGAGCCAGTTCGCCGAGGGCCTGGGCGGAGCGCACGCCTCCGGGGCGGGGAAGCGCCGCTGGTTCGCCAGGAAGCCGGCCGCCCCGACCGGGCCGCGCGGGGTCTACCTGGACGGCGGTTACGGCGTCGGCAAGACCCACCTGCTGGCCTCGCTCTGGCACGCGACCCCCGCCGAGCCCGCGCTCAAGGCGTTCGGCACCTTCGTCGAGCTGACCAACCTGGTCGGCGCGCTCGGCTTCCAGCAGACGGTGAAGACGCTCGGCGAGCACCGTCTCCTCTGCATCGACGAGTTCGAGCTCGACGACCCGGGCGACACCGTCCTCGTCTCCAGCCTGCTCGGCAAGCTCGTCGAATCAGGCGTGGCGCTCGCCGCGACCTCCAACACCCTCCCCGGCAAGCTCGGCGAGGGCCGCTTCGCCGCCGCCGACTTCCTCCGCGAGATCCAGGGCCTCTCGGCCCACTTCATGCCGCTGCGGATCGACGGCGAGGACTACCGCCACCGCGGCCTGCCCGAGGCCCCTGCCCCGTACTCCGACCAGACCGTCACGGAGACCGCGTACGCGACGCCGGGCGCCTCCCTCGACGACTTCCCGCACCTGCTCGAACACCTGGCCAAGGTCCACCCGAGCCGGTACGGCGCGCTCACCGACGACCTCAGCGCCGTCTGCCTCACCGACGTGCGGCCCGTCCCCGACCAGTCGACGGCGCTGCGGCTCGTCGTCCTCGCCGACCGGCTCTACGACCGCGAGATACCCGTCCTCGCCTCCGGTCTCCCCTTCGACAGGCTGTTCAGCGACGAAATGCTGAACGGCGGCTACCGGAAGAAGTACTTCCGGGCGATCTCCCGGCTCACCGCGCTCGCCCGCGACGCGAAGGGCCTCGTGGCACAGTAACTTGGGGGCCGTACCCGATCGAAAGGGATCCACCATGGCCACCGTGCGCCACGCACACACCGTCTGGCAGGGCGACCTCCTCAAGGGTTCCGGTGTCGTCACCCTCGACTCCTCCGGTCTCGGCTCGTACGACGTCTCCTGGCCGGCCCGGAAGGACGAGGCCAACGGCAAGACCAGCCCCGAAGAGCTCATCGCCGCCGCGCACTCCTCCTGCTTCTCGATGGCCTTCTCGGGCGGTCTCGCCAAGGCCGGCAACCCGCCGACCCGCCTGGAGACCAAGGCAGACGTGACCTTCCAGCCGGGCGAGGGCATCACCGGCATCCACCTCACTGTCCGCGGCGAGGTCCCCGGTCTGGACGCCGACCAGTTCGCGTCCCTCGCCGAGGAAGCGAAGAAGAACTGCCCGGTCAGCCAGGCGCTCACGGGCACGACGATCACGCTCACCGCCGAACTGGTCTGAATCTGACCCCAGGTCGGAACACGCGCCACATGAGGCCGTTGTGGCCCGCATGGTTCACGTGTCACCACAGTGCGTGATACACACATGCGGGTCACACGTCACAGCACACACCTGTCCGCCAACAGGAAAAGTGGGTTGCCTCATGTCCGCGACACGACGTCAGATCCTCTCCCGCACCGGCGCTGCCGCCGCCGGGATCGCCTTCACCGGCGCCCTCTCCGAACTCTTCGCCGGCAGTGCCGTCGCCGCCGGGAGCCGGGGAGGCTACGGCCCCCTCGTTCCCGACCCGGCCGGACTCCTCGACCTCCCGGCCGGTTTCCGCTACACGGTCCTCTCCCGGCAGGGCGAACCGCTCCGCTCCGGCGAGGGCCTCGTCCCCAGCAATCCCGACGGCATGGCCGCCTTCGCCGGCCGCCGCGGCCGGACGCACCTCGTCCGCAACCACGAGAACCGGGTCACCGGGAAGATCGGCGTCCCGACCGTCCCCGGCCTGACGTACGACCCGGCCGCCAAGGGCGGTTGCACGGTGCTCACGCTCGACGGGCGGAACAACGTCCTGGACGAGCGCGTCGGCATCGCCGGCACGGCCGTCAACTGCGCGGGCGGGCCCACCCCGTGGGGCACCTGGCTCACCTGCGAGGAGACCGAGGACAAGGCCGGCACCAACGGCTACGCCAAGGACCACGGCTTCATCTTCGAGGTCGACGGCGCCGACCCGCACCGCACCGGAGCCGTCCCGCTCACCGCGATGGGCCGCTTCCAGCACGAGGCCATCGCCGTCGACCCGGCGAACGGCATCGTGTACGAGACGGAGGACGCCTTCCAGCAGCCCTTCGGCCTCTTCTACCGCTTCCTCCCCGAGCGGCCGCTCGGCGGCACCGGCTCGCTGCGCGCGGGCGGCGCCCTGGAGGCCATGCGGGTGCCGGGCGTGCCCGACCTCTCGGTGATCCAGGAGACCGGCGCCCGCTTCGAGGGCGTCGAATGGGTCCCCGTACCGGATCCGCAGGCGGTGGAAACCCCCATCAGACTCCAGGACTTCGGACCGAAGGGCATCACCCACGCGCAGAAGCTGGAGGGCTGCTACTGGGGCGGGAACTCCGTGTACTTCGTGTCCTCCTTCGCGCGCGTCAAGGACGGCTCCGGCGCCACCCACTTCGGGCAGGTCTGGAAGTACGAGCCGCACCGGCGCCGGCTCACCCTCGTCGTCGTCTTCGGCCCGAGCACCGACATCCAGCTGCCGGGCGAGTCACCGGACAACATCTGTCTGGCGCCGACCGGGGGCCTGATGGTCTGCGAGGACGGCGACGGGGCGCAGCACGTCTACGGGGTGAACAGGAAGGGCGAGGTGTACGCGGTCGCCCGGGGCGCACGGAACATCGGCACCCCGGAGGCCCCGGAGTGGGGCGAGTTCGCGGGCGTCACCTTCTCCCCCGACCTGCGGACGATGTACGTGAACTGCTACACCCCGGGCACGACGTTCGCGGTGACGGGACCCTGGTGCTGAGCTGAGCCGGTCCCGGTGACGGGTGGTCGCGCTACGCGCGTCGCGCGCGCAACGCGCTCGTAGCGCGACCGCCTCGGGCTCGTCACCCTGATCCAGAGCCTCGGCGTCGGGAAGGTCCTCGGCATCCGGCTGCCGATCGTCACGGGCGCGACCTTCGCGGGCGTGACCCCGATGACCCTGGTCGAGCAGGAGTACGGCATGCCGGCCGTGTACGGCTCGATGCCGGCGGCCGGACCGTTCGGACTGTTCGGACTGCTCGGACTGCTCGGACTGCTCGGACTGCTCGTGACGCGCGCCCTCATCGTCCTGGTCGCGACCCTGCCCCTGCTGCTCGTCACCCTCGCCTTCGTGCCCGCGCTGCTCGTCCTGCCCTTCCGCCGGGAGCGTGCCGCGCACGCCCAGGCGATGGTGCGTCAGCTCAGCGCGTGGACTCGGGTGCTGCTGCTGTCGAGTCGCGAGCGTTAGCCACTTTGATCGGTTAACTTCCGATCGTGAACACTTCTGTACGAAACATGGCGGCGCTCGGTCTTCTGGGTGCCGTCCTCGTCGGTTGCGGCGGCCAAGCCGGGGAGACCGCGCCCTCGAAGGAGCCCGCCGCCGCGAGCCCGTCGGCGCGGCCGAGCGCGGCGGCGGCCGGTCCGAAGCCCGCGCGCGCCCCCGCGGCGCCGCCCACCATGGCGCCGGGACCCGGCGGGCTCACCCCCGTGTACGCGCGCCGGGCGGCGGGCTCGCCGAAGAGCGCGGAGAAGGTCGTCGCCCTCACCTTCGACGCCGACATGACGGCCGACCAGGGCCCCCGGGCCGCGCGGGGCGAGCGCTTCGACAATCCGCAGCTCATCGCCACCCTGCGCCGGCTCGAGGTGGACGCGACCGTGTTCATGACGGGCCGCTGGGCGGAGGAGTACCCCGACCAGGCCAGGTCCATCGGAGGCGATCCGCGCTTCGAGATCGCGAACCACTCCTACAGCCACTACGCCTTCGCGTCACCCTGCTACGGCCTGCCGACCGTCCCGGGCCCCGACATGACGGCCGACGTGCAGCGCGCCTTCGACGCCTTCCGCGACGCCGGGGCCGTCAACGTCGTGCCGTACTTCCGCTTCCCCGGCGGCTGCTACGACGACGCGGCCCTCCGCGCGCTCGGCCCGGCCGGGGTGACGGCCGTCCAGTGGGACGTGGTCAGCGGGGACGCCTTCGCGAAGGACGCGGACGCGGTCGCAGAGCAGGTCATCGACGGGGTGAAGCCCGGCTCCCTGGTCGTCATGCACTGCACACGCAGCGCCGCCCCGGTCACCGAGCAGGCGATCCGCCGCATCGTCCCGGAGCTGCGGGCCCGCGGCTACCGCTTCGTGAAGGTCTCGGAGCTGATGAGCGGCTGACCAGCAGCCGAGCAGCAGCGGGAGGACGGCCGGCGCGACTCAGCCGGAGCAGGCCGTCCGCTCGGCCTCCCGCCACTCGCAGACCGGACACAGGGTGATGCCCTTCGCCGACTCCGGGTACTCGGTCGGCTCCTGGCACAGCACGCACGCGGCGAACGGTCCCTCGGCCGCCGGTTCGGGCCTCGGGGCGGGCTCGGGGACACAGGAGAACGTGGAGTCGCTCATGTCTTCGAGCGTACTCACTCCAGGCGCGCCGAGGCCCGGCAGGCGCAGAAAGCCACCGCCGCCGCGAGGACCGCGGCGGCCGCACAGGCGAGCCACGGCGGAGTCGCCGTCAGTGTGCGGGCGCCTGTGATCAGGGCCGTCACCGCGTGCTTCGCCGGGGAGCCGGTGGTCGCCAGGGCGAGCAGCGAGCCCAGGACGAGGGCCGCGAGCGACCAGCCGGGTGCCAGGACGAACGGCCGGGAGGCCAGCGCGCCGACGGCGGCGCCCGTCAGCGCGCAGGCCAGCGCCGCGAGGAGACCGGTGGTCGAGGCGGCGAGCGCCGTGACACCGCGCCGGTCGGAGAACGCCGTCACCCCGAGGACGGCGACCACTCCGACGAGCGCGGACAGGCCGGTCCCGGTGAGCAGCGCCGCGAGATGCGCGCGGCCCCGGCCGGCGGCCGCCGCGACCACGCTCCGGGCGGCGGGCGGCTCGTGCGTCAGACAGATCCGTACGGACCAGGCGGTCACCGGGAGGAGCGCGGCCGCGGCGACGCCGAGGGCGCCGAGCACCGGCTCGCCCATGGTGACGCCGACGCCGAGCACGGCCGCGTACAGGAGCAGCGGTGCCAGCCACCGCTGCGAGCGGAGCAGCAGGCCCGTCTGGTAGCGCAGCAGCGCCGTCATACCCGTACGCCTTCGGTGGTGAGGTGGTCGATGTGCCAGGAGGCGGCGAGCAGCGCCGCCAGGAGGGCGTCGGAGTGGGCGGCGTCCACGGTGAGGACGGTGGCGGTGTCGCCGGGTCCCGGCGCGGTGACGACGGGGGCGCCGGGCAGCCGGCCGGGCAGGGGCCCGCGGCCCCCGGAGACGGCGATCCGGACACGGGGGCCGGGCGTGGCCTCCTCGTCCGCACCCGTCGGCGTCCCCGCAGGATCCCTCTCCGGCGGCGCCTTCTCCCGTACCCGCCCCGACGCCACCTCGTACACCGCGTCCGCCTCGCCGGCGAGGCGCCGCGGGTCGTGGTCGACGAAGACGACCGTCGCGCCCGCCGCACGGCGTTCGCGGACCGCCGCGTCCAGCTCAGCGCGCGCCCCCGTGTCCAGGCCGGTCCAGGCCTCGTCGAGGACGAGCAGGTCCGGGTCGGCGAGGAGCGCCTGGGCCACGGCGACCTTCTGGCTGGTGCCCTTGGAGAGCTCCGCCATGTCCGTACGGGCGTGCTCGGCGGCCCCGAAGCGCTCCAGCCACTCCCCCGCCCCGGCCCGCGCCGCGGCCGGGCCGAGGCCCTGGATCCGCCCCAGGTGGACGAGGTAGTCGCCGGCCGTGAACGGCAGGGCGACCGGGAAGCGTTCGGGGACGTACGCGGTGCGGTCCGGGCGGCCCGTGACGCGGCCATCGGTGGGCGCGTCGACGCCCGCGACGATCCGCAGCAGGGTGGACTTGCCGGTGCCGTTGGTGCCGAGGACCCGCACGAGGGTCCCGGCGGGCAGGTCGAGGCCGACCTCACGCAGGACCCACGGCCCCCGGAGGCCGTGGCGCCGCCCGACGTGCTCCAGCCTCAACTGGACGTGTTCCTCTGCGGGGTGAGCTCGCTCGGACGGACGACGACGAAGCCCTGGCCCTCCAGCTTCAGCTGCACCGCCTCGCCCGAACCGCCGCGGATCATGGACCCGATCGACTGCGAGCGGTGCAGCGAGGTGTGCAGCTGCTCGCTCCAGCCGACGACGGCGTCCGTGTCGACGAAGACCGGGGCCTGCGGGGTGACGGGGATGACGATCGGGCTGCCCTCGCAGATCAGCGCCACGTTCCCGTACCCGGAGAAGACGGAGTTGAAGAGGCCTCCGCCGGTCATGCCGGCGCCCTTCACCGTCTTGATCTCGTAGTGGAGCGTGGCGTCGAAGCAGAGCACGTTGCGGCCGTTGACCGAGAACGCGTCGCCCTGCTCGATCTCGACGATGAAGCAGTTCTGCGCCTCGTGCGCGAACCACGCCTCGCCCTGGCCGCGCACGGCCATCAGCGCCAGGCCCTCGCCGGTGACGGCCCGCTTGAGCAGGCCGCCGATGCCCTGGCCCTTGCGCTCGAACTGGAGGTCGCCGCGGAAGGCGATCATCGAGCCCTGCCGGGCGTGCATCTCGCCGTTGACCGCGTACTTGACCGACTTGGAGTTCTGCAGGGTCATGCCCGGGAAGGTGGCGGCCTCCGCGAGGTGCTCGCCGGCAAAAAGATCGCTCTTCATAGGGGGCATCCTGTCCCGGAAGGGACGATTCCCACAAGAACGGCTCGTCAGGGCAGTGGCAGACTTGCCGGGTGAGCAGCAACGTGACCGATCCCCGCGCCCCCGATCTCCGCGACGAGAAGCCCCAGTTCGTCCTCCCCCTGGTCGTCCGCATCGAGCGTGACGCCCCGCCGGCCCGTACCGATGCCCTGGAGACCGCCGCCCGCGCGGTCCTGGAGATCCTGACCGACGACCGCTCCCTCGGCGAGGGCGAGTGGGCGCAGGTCATGACCGACTGGCAGGACGCCAGGATCCGCAAGGTGGTGCGGCGTGCGCGCGGTGCGGAGTGGCGGCGGGCGGAGGCCCTCCCGGGGATCACGGTCACCGGCAAGGAGGCGGAGGTACGGGTCTTCCCGCCGGTCCCGCTCGACGGCTGGCCCAAGGAGCTGGCCAAGCTCCAGGTCTCCGGCACCGACCTCGACGACCCGGCCGCGCCGGGACCCGTCCCTGAGGGAGCGGCGGTGCTGTGGCTCAGTCCCGCGCTCGACATGTCGGCGGGCAAGGCGATGGCACAGGCCGGACACGGGGCGCAGCTGCTGTGGTGGGCGATGGCGGAGGAGGAGCGGGAGGCCTGGCGCGAGGCCGGTTTCCCGCTCGCCGTACGGACGGCGCCGAGGGGTGACTGGGCCGCCCTGACGGAGAGCGGGCTTCCGGTGGTGCGCGACGCGGGGTTCACGGAGATCGCACCGGGCTCGTGCACGGTGGTGTCGGCGTTCCCGAACCTCAAATGAAGCTCTGAACGTTCCCCTCTCGGGGTTCGAATGTTCCCGTCCGGGTCATCACGTGGGGAACTGAGGACCGAAGGAGGGGGACATGACGGAACTCGGCATCGGCATCGGCTGGCGTCCCGAGATCGCTGAGGCGGTGGAGGGACTGTCCGGCGTCGACTGGGTGGAGGTCGTCGCGGAGAACATCTGCGCGGACCATCTGCCCGAATCGCTGACCAGGTTGCGCGAGCGCGGCGTCACGGTCGTCCCGCACGGCGTCTCGCTCGGGCTCGGGGGCGCGGACCGGCCCGACCCGGCGCGGCTCGCGGCGCTAGGCGAGAAGGCGGTGGCGCTCGGGGCGCCGCTGGTGACGGAGCACATCGCGTTCGTACGGGCCGGGGGGCCGCTCACGGCGTCCCCGCTGCTCGAAGCGGGCCATCTGCTTCCGGTGCCCCGCACCCGGGACGCCCTCGACGTGCTCTGCGAGAACGTGCGGATCGCCCAGGACGCGCTGCCCGTGCCGCTCGCCCTGGAGAACATCGCGGCGCTCGTCGCCTGGCCGGGCGAGGAGATGTCGGAGGGGCGGTTCCTGGCGGAGCTGGTGGAGCGTACGGGGGTACGGCTTCTCGTCGACGTCGCCAATCTGCACACCAACCACGTCAACCGGGGCGAGGACCCGGCGCGGGCGCTGTCCGAACTGCCGGTCGAGGCCATCGCGTACGTGCACGTGGCGGGGGGTGTCGAGCGGGACGGAGTCTGGCACGACACGCACGCGCATCCCGTGCCGGGGGCGGTGCTCGACGTTCTGGCTGATCTGGCGTCGCGGGTGTCGCCGCCGGGGGTGCTCCTCGAGCGGGACGACGACTTTCCGCCCGTGGCGGAGCTCGCCGGGGAGTTGGACGTGATCCGCTCGACGGTGGCGGCCACGGCCGTGGGCGTGCGTTCCGCCGGGGCGACGGGGGTGGGCACAGCCCACCGGCACGGCGCCCTTGCGCAGGTATCCGCAGCCCACCCGTTGCTGATCGGCGCCGGGGCCCGGGTGTCGGGAGGCCCGATGCCCGGCGTCCCCGTCCCTGTCCCTGCCCCCGTTGCCGTACAGGAACCCCGTGACGACGCCCGTCAGCGCCTCGGGCTCGCTCAGGCCTCGCTCCTCTCCGCGCTCGTCGCCGGGACGCCCGCGCCCGAGGGGTTCGACAGCCGGCGGCTCGGGGTGCAGAGCCGGGCCCTCGCGGCCAAGCGGGCCGGGGTGGTCGCGAAGGTCGCGCCGGAGCTGCCGGAGATCCTCGGTCCGGGGTTCCGGCCCGCGTTCCTCGCGTACGCCAGGACCCGCCCCATGACCGGCGGTTACCGCCGGGACGCCCTCGACTTCGCCGAGCACCTGCTGCTGGCCGGGCGACCGGAGGATCCTGCGGCACGGCGCGGGCTCACGGAGTGGTGGCAGGACCGTTCCGGCAGCCGCCCGCCGGGCCGCGCCACCCGGCTCGCACGGGCCGCCCGTCACGCCCTGGTGAGGAGATGACCATGAACGTTCTGACCGTCGTCTACTACCTCGCGGGCGCCGCGGGCATCGCCCTGGTGATCAGCCGGGTCGTCCGGACCCGTGGCGGTCCGGGCGGGCCCGTCCACGACCGGTACGAGGTCGCCTTTCTCAACGGCGGGCCCGCCAGGGTCGTCGACACCGCCCTCGCCGCCCTCCAGGCGGACGGCAGGCTCGCCATCGGCGGCCCCGGGATCGTGGCCGTCATCCGCCCCGTCGCGCACGACCCGGTGGAGCGCGCCGTTCTCCAGGAGCACGCCGCCGCCCCGCACGGGGCGCTGCACCACCTGCGGCTCGCCGTCATGCAGCACCCGGCGGTGCAGGAGATCGGCGACGGTCTCGCGGCGCGCGGGCTCGTCGTCGAGCCGGCGACGCGGCGGACCACGGTCCGCTGGTGCGCCGCCCTCGGCCTCACGGCCCTGCTCCTCTTCCCCGTCTCGGTGCTCCTCACGATGATCGACCTCGCCGCGGACGCGGAGTTCGCGCTCCCGTTCGTCATCACGGTGCTGCCGGTGCTGTTCGCCGCCGGGATCACGGGCGCCGTCTGCGGCTCGATCTCCGCGGGGCAGCTCACCGGGGCCGGCCGGAACGCGGTCGCCGCGTACGGGCGGGCGTACGGCCATATCGCGGACACCGGACACCTCGTGGCCCTGTACGGGCTGCGGGCCCTGCCGGATCCGGTGCTGCGGGAGCAACTCCTCGCCGCCGCCCGGGTCTACGGGCCCCGGCCCGGACGCGGCGCACGTCCTTCGCCGCACGTCTCCAGTCACTCCCCCTCGGGGGACGCCCTCGGAGCGGCGGCCGTGTGGTGCGCGTGGAACAGCCCCTCCTGCGGCGGAGGAGGGTCGGGCGGTTCCGGTGGTTCCGGTGGTTCCTGTTCCTCCGGGTCCTGCTCCGGCGGAGGTTCCGCCTGCGGAGGCGGAGGCGGAGGAGGGGGCGGAGGCGGAGGCAGCTCGTGTTCCGGATCCAGCTCCAGCGGCAGCTCGTGCTCCAGCTCCAGTTCCAGCGGAAGTTCGTGCTCCAGCTCCAGCAGCTGACCATGCGGCGCGGCCCTCGGGGGTCCGGCCGGAAAGCCCCGGAAATGACGCCGGTGCGGCGCGCATCACGCGCGCCGCACCCGGAGCCGGACCCGGTGTCGCTGGAGCGGCAGGCAATGTTCCCGCCTGCCGTCTGATCTTCCGGGTCAAGGGGTGGCGGGCCCGGCCGGAGCCGGGCCCGCCACCAGGTTTCGTAAGGCCGTCAGGCCAGGCCCGCCACCAGCTCGGCGACGCTCTTGCGGCGACCGGTGTAGAACGGGACCTCCTCGCGGACGTGCATCCGCGCCTCGGAGGCACGCAGGTGACGCATGAGGTCCACGATGCGGTGCAGCTCGTCGGCCTCGAAGGCGAGGAGCCACTCGTAGTCGCCGAGCGAGAAGGACGCGACCGTGTTGGCGCGCACGTCCGGGTAGCCGCGGGCCATCTTGCCGTGGTCGGCGAGCATCCGGCGGCGGTCCTCGTCCGGCAGCAGGTACCAGTCGTAGGAGCGCACGAAGGGGTAGACCGAGACGTAGTCGCGGGGGTTCTCGTCGGCCAGGAAGGCCGGGATGTGCGACTTGTTGAACTCGGCGGGGCGGTGCAGCGCCATGTTCGACCAGACCGGCACGAGGGCGCGGCCCAGGCGGGTACGGCGGAAGAGGTTGTACGCCTCCTGGAGCTCGTCGCTCGTCTCGGCGTGCCACCAGATCATGACGTCGGCGTCGGCGCGCAGACCGGACAGGTCGTACGTGCCGCGGACGGTGATGTCCTTGGCCGCGAGCTGGTCGAACAGCTCCTGGACCTCGTCGGCGTAGCCGCTCCGGTCGTCGGGCAGAACATCGCGCAGCTTGAACACGGACCACAGGGTGTAGCGGATGACCTCGTTGAGGTCCTTCGCCTTCTTACCGGCGTTCGGGATCTTTTCGGGCGCACTCATACGCCTATTCTCGCCCGTCACCGGGAGTGCCCCGCACCGGGGTCGGTCCTTTTCGACGTGGCGATGATCTCGTCGGCCGCCCGATGGGCCGAGGCGATGCACGCGGGGATGCCGACACCGTCGTACGCGGCGCCCGCGACCCGCAGTCCGGGAAGGGCGGCGACGGCCTCGCGGACCCTGGCGACCCGGTCGAGATGGCCTACGGGGTACTGGGGCAGGCCGCCCGTCCAGCGGGTGACCGTGGTGGCGACGGGGCGGGCGGCCAGCCCGGTGGCGGCGGCGAGGTCCTTCAGGGAGGCGGCGACGAGGTCGGCGTCCTCGCGGTGGACCTGCTCCTCCTCGCCGTGGCGGCCGACGGAGGTGCGCAGCACGAACAGGTCGGGGGCGCCGTCGGCGACCCAGCCCCACTTCTGCGAGGAGAAGGTGGAGGCCTTGATCGTGTGCCCGTCGACGGGCGGCACGAGGAACCCCGAGCCCGGCAGGGCGGGCAGGTCGGAGCGGCGGAAGGCGAGGGTGACCAGGGCCATGGAGGCGTACGCGACGGCGCCGAGCTCGGCGGACGCGGCGGGCGCGTGCGGGGCGAGGAGCGCGGCCGCGGGGCCCGCGGGGGTGGCGAGGACGACGGCGTCGGCGGTGAGGACCCGGTCGCCGCTCACGACCTGCCAGCCGGTGGGGCCGGTGCGGCGCAGTGCGGTCACCGGAGCGTCGGTGAGGATCGTGCCGCCGGCGGCGCGGATCGCGTCGGCGACCGCGCCGGGCAGGGTGCCGACACCGCCTTCGATGCCGAGGAAGACGGAGCCGCCGAGGCCGGTGGCGGCGCCCGCCGCGTCGGCGGGGACGGTGGCCCCGGCCTGCTGGACGGCGCGGACGGCGGCGGTGAGCGTGGGGTGGCGGCGGGCGGCCTCGAAGAGGGCGGGGACGGCGGCCCGCATCGAGATGCGGTAGGCGTCACCGGCGTACACCCCGCCGAGGAGGGGCTCCACGAGCCGGTCGACGACCTCGCGGCCCATGCGGTCGGCGACGTACGCGCCGATGGCGATGTCCTCGCCGATGTCGGCCGGGGGCAGCTCGCCGTCGCGGCCGATGCGGCGCACGCCCTCCTCGGAGAGGAGCCCGTCGACCGCGTGGGCGTCACCGGGGACGCCCATGACGTGCCCCTTGGGCATGGGGACGAGTGCGCCCCTGGACCAGACGGACGCGGTGGTGGTGACGGGCGCCTGGAGCCGGTCGCCGAGGCCGACGGCCCTGGCGAGGGCGACCGCCTCGGGACGGCGGGCGAGCAGCGACTCGGCGCCGAGGTCCACGGGTGCGCCCGCGATCTCCCCTGCGAGGAGCTTGCCGCCGAGCCGGGGCCCCGCTTCGAGGAGGGTCACCCGGTGGCCGGCGAGCGCCAGCCGGTGGGCGGCCGCGAGCCCGGCGATCCCGCCTCCGGCGACGACGACATGGGGGCCCGTGGTGTCCGCGTTCATGGGACCACTCTCTCAAATCGCCCGCGCCTCCCGTTTCGAGGCCTGACCGTGACCGCATCGCTACCGCAGGACGGCAACCCGCTCGGGGGGCCCGTACGTCGAAGGAGCGACACTCACCACCACCCCTGGGGGGGGCACGATGCGAAACGCACGAACGCCGGCGAGAACGCGGGCCGCGGCGGCCGCGGCACTGCTGACGGCCGCACTGGTCCTGACCGGCTGCGGCGCCGGAGGCGCGGACGCGGGCTCGGAGAAGTCGGGTCTGAGCGCGGCGAGGCCCGCCGACGCGGCCAAGGGCGGCATGGCGGAGGCCCCGGGCCACGGCGCCGCCGCCGACGGTTCCTCGGGGAGCGAGCAGGCGGCCGGGGCGCAGCCGAAGGCCCCCGCACAGCAGCAGCACGTCATCCGTACCGCCTCCCTCACCGTGGAGGTCGGTGACGTGACGAAGGCCCTGGCCACGGCCCGCCGGGTGGCGGCGACGGCGGGCGGGCGCGTGGAGAACGAGACGACGGAACGGGTCGACGAGCACCACGTCACCTCCCACCTCGTGCTGCGGGTGCCGCAGGAGCGGTACGACTCCGTCCTGAACGACCTCGCGGGGGCCGGGAAGCTGCTCGCCCGCAAGGCGGACGCCAAGGACGTCACCGAGCAGGTGGTGGACGTGGAGAGCCGGATCGCCACCCAGCGCGCGAGCGTGGCGCGGGTGCGGGCGCTGATGCAGCGGGCGGAGAAGCTGGCCGACATCGTGACCCTGGAGGGGGAGCTGAGCCGTCGTCAGGCGGATCTGGAGGCGCTGCTCGCCCAGCAGTCCTCGCTGAAGGACAAGACGTCCCTGGCGACGATCACCCTCCAACTGACGCAGAAGGAGGAGCCGCTCGCCGAGGAGAAGCCCGAGGACGGCCGTCCCGGTTTCGGCGATGCCCTGAGCGGCGGGTGGAACGCGCTGGTCGGCGCGGCGGCCTGGATCGGCGTGGTCCTGGCGGCCCTGGCGCCGTGGCTGGTGGTGGCGCTGATCGTGTTCGTCGTGTGGCGCCGCCTCGTCCGCCCGCGCCTCGCCACGCGCGCGCGTACGACGACCGACTCCCCCGCCCTGCCGAACGCCAGGCGAAACGCCGCCGGGGCCCCCGTACCGCCGGAGACGCCCACCCCTGAAACCGGCGAGTGAGCCCGGCTTGAGCGCCCCTGAGGCGAACCGAGCCCTGAAAATGGGTTCATGACAGAACGACTGGTGGTCATCGGTGGTGACGCGGCGGGGATGTCCGCCGCGTCACAGGCGCGCAGGCTCAAGGGCCCCGAGGAGTTGGAGATCGTCGCCTTCGAGCGCGGCCACTTCTCCTCGTACTCGGCCTGTGGCATTCCGTACTGGGTCGGTGGGGACGTGTCCGCCCTCGACGAGCTGATCGCCCGTTCCCCCGGGGAGCACCGGGAGCGTGCGATCGATCTGCGGATGCGGACGGAGGTGACGGCGATCGACGTGCCCGGTCAGCGGGTCCACACAAAGGATCTCGAGGCGGGTACGGAGGCCTGGACGGGTTTCGACAAGCTGGTGATCGCGACGGGGGCGCGGCCGAAGCGCCCGGCGCTGCCGGGGATCGACGCGCCGGGGGTGCACGGGGTGCAGACCCTGGACGACGGGAAGGCGCTGCTCGACTCGCTCGACCGGACTCCGGGGCGGCGGGCGGTCGTGGTCGGCGCGGGGTACATCGGCGTGGAGATGGCGGAGGCGCTGCTCGGCCGGGGCTACGAGGTGACGATCCTGCACCGGGGCGAGCAGCCGATGGCGACGCTGGATCCGGACATGGGACGTCTGGTGCACCGGGCGATGGACGGCCTGGGGATCACGACGGTGGCCTCCGCGGAGGTCACGAAGGTCCTGACCGCTGAGGACGGCCGGGTCCGGGCGGTGGCGACGGAGGACGCCGAGTATCCGGCGGACGTGGTGGTCCTCGGCATGGGCGTGGTGCCGGAGACCTCGCTCGCGCGGGCGGCGGGGCTGCCGCTCGGGGCGCACGGCGGGCTGCTCACGGATCTGGCGATGCGGGTCAGGGGGCAGGGGAACATCTGGGCGGGCGGCGACTGCGTGGAGGTCCTGGACCTGGTCTCGGGCCGGGAGCGGTACGTGCCTCTGGGGACGCACGCGAACAAGCACGGCCAGGTCATCGGCGCGAACGTGGGCGGTGACTACGCGACGTTCCCCGGGGTGGTGGGTACGGCGGTGTCGAAGGTGTGCGACCTGGAGATCGCGCGGACGGGCCTGCGGGAGAAGGACGCCCGGGAGGTGGGGCTGCGGTACGTGACGGTGACGATCGAGTCGACGAGCCGGGCGGGGTACTACCCGGGGGCCGCGCCGATGACGGTGAAGATGCTGGCCGAGCGGCGTACGGGACGGCTGCTCGGGGTGCAGATCGTGGGCCGTGAGGGCGCGGCGAAGCGGGTGGACATCGCGGCCGTGGCGCTGACGGCGGGGATGACGGTGGAGGCGATGACCGCCCTGGACCTGGGGTACGCGCCGCCGTTCTCGCCGGTGTGGGACCCGGTCCTGGTCGCGGCGCGGAAGGCGACGGCGGCCGTTCGGGCGGCGGGATGACTCCAGCGGCAGCATGACGGTCGGTGACGATTTGCGCGCATGCCGTCACCGTGCATATCTGGCGCGTGCGCTCTGCGCCGCCTCCCTCGTCATCGCCCCGCTCGCCCTGTCCGCGGCCCCCAGGGCAGCGACTACATCGCGTGTTCGTCGGTCGACCCCGGCCACCAGGTCAACGGTCTCGGCGGCAACGACTACATCGTCCTGACCGGCCCGACCGCCGGCACCGTCACCGGCGGCCCGGGCCGCGACTACATCACGTCGCGCTCGAACGTCGTGGTCAGCGGCGTCATCGCGGGCAACGAGGAGTCGGACCACCTCGTCGTCGACGGCTTGCTCACCGCGAGCGGCGCCGTCCGCGGCAACGCCGGCAACGACTACCTCACGGTCAACGTCAACAACGGCACCGCCAACGGGGGCGACGGCTTCGACGCCTGCCAGGTGAACACGGGCAACCCGCCGGTCAACTGCGAGTACTGACCTCGCCCGCCCCGCACGCGGACGGCTCTCAGACGGCCGTCCGCGTGTGCACGTACTCGACGAGGCGGCTCAGGGCGTCCGGGTCCATCGCGGGCATGACGCCGTGGCCCAGGTTGAAGACGTGCCCCTCGAGATCGCGCGCGGCGGCCAGGACCTCGTCCGCCTTGGCCTCCACGACCTCCCGCGAGGCGAAGAGCACGGCGGGGTCAAGGTTGCCCTGGAGCGCCTTGCCGGGGCCGACGCGGCGGGCGGCCTCGTCGAGCGGGACGCGCCAGTCGACGCCGACGACGTCCGCGCCGGCCTCGCCCATGAGGCCGAGCAGCTCGCCCGTACCCACGCCGAAGTGGATGCGCGGGACGCCGTAGCCGGCGACGGCGTCGAAGACCTTCACGGAGGCCGGCATCACCGAACGGCGGTAGTCGGCGGGGGCGAGGGCGCCGACCCAGGAGTCGAAGAGCTGGACGGCGGAGGCGCCGGCCTCGATCTGGACCTTGAGGAAGGCCGAGGTGATCTCGGCGAGGCGGTCGAGCAGGTCGGCCCAGAGCTGCGGGTCGCCGTACATGAGCGCCTTGGTGTGCTCGTGGCTGCGCGAGGGGCCGCCCTCGACGAGGTAGCTCGCGAGGGTGAAGGGCGCGCCCGCGAAGCCGATGAGCGGGGTCTCGCCGAGCTCCTCGGTGAGCATGCCGATGGCCTCGGTGACGTAGTGGACGTCCTCGGGGGTCAGGTCGCGCAGCCGGGCCAGGTCGGCGCGGGTGCGGATCGGGTCGGCGACGACCGGGCCGACGCCGGGCTTGATGTCGAGGTCGATCCCGATGGCCTTGAGGGGGACGACGATGTCGCTGAAGTAGATGGCGGCGTCTACCTTGTGGCGCCGGACCGGCTGAAGGGTGATCTCCTTGACCAGCTCGGGGCGCATGCACGACTCGAGCATGGGGATGCCCTCGCGGACCTTCAGGTATTCGGGGAGGGAGCGCCCGGCCTGCCGCATGAACCAGACGGGCGTGTGCGGCACCGGCTCGCGCCTGCATGCCTTGAGGAACGCGGAGTCGTACGTCCGCGACTGCTGCTTCGTCTGCTGGCCCTGCGGGCGGTCGTTGGCACTCACGCCCAGAATCTTCGCATGTGGCGGGAAGCCGCTCGTCCGGGCCGGGTGTCCCTCCCTGCGCGGAGGCCCCGTTCCGCCTACTCTTCCCCGCATGGCTGCGGCTCAGGGACATTTTTCCGATCATTCCGACGGCGATCGAGGGACGGACGAAACGGCGGACAGTACGGAGTCGAACCCGGTGCCACCCGCGTTCCGGCGGGCGGTGGAGGCGTTGCGCTCGGCGCGGTTGCGGCCCGAGATCGAGATCGATCCGACGAGGCCGCCGCAGCGCCTCGCCCCGTACGCGTACGCGGTGGAGGCGGCCGTCGTGGACGGCGAGGAGGACCTGGCGGACGGCCGTCTCGTGCTGCTGCACGATCCGGACGGCCACGAGGCCTGGAAGGGCACGTTCCGGCTAGTGACGCTGGTGCGGGCGGAGCTGGAGCCGGAGATGGCGGCGGATCCGCTGCTGCCGGAGGTCTGCTGGTCCTGGCTGACCGGGGCGATGGAGGCGCGGGGACTCGCGTACGGGGAGGCGAGCGGGACCGTCACCATGGCGGGCTCGCACTATTTCGGCGGGCTCGCGGACCGCAGGCCGGCGACGCAGATCGAGATCCGGGCGTCCTGGACGCCGCGGGAGGGTCTGGGCGGGGTGCCGGACACGGGAGCGCATCTGGCGGCCTGGTGCGATCTGCTCTGCCAGATCGCGGGACTGCCGCCCGCACCGGCCGAGCCGACGGTGGGAGCGACGGGAACGGTGTCCGGTGCGGGGATCGTCTCGTTGCCACAGCGGCGGGGACCTCAGCAGCCCTGAGGGACGAGATCAGGCCACTTCCGCGAGGGCCTGAACGGGGCTCCGGCGCTCACTCACAGGGGTGACGGAGCGGGGGCCACTCGTAGGATGATCGATCACGCGTCCGAATTGCCCTAATTGTTACTCACCAAATCGTGATCTTTCCCTAAAGGCGGGCGGCCCAGCTGCCGAAGGAGTCAGTGACCCCTTCTCAGCACGGGTTCGCCCCCGGCTTCTTCCCCGAGCCGGCTCCGTCCCGCACCCTTCCCCCCAGGAGGCCTGGTGTCCGTTCTCCTCGAGCAGCCCGCAAGCCTGGTCGCCTACCGCCCGAACAAGCCGACGGCCATGGTTGTCGTGGCCGACCCGCGCGTCCGCTCCACCGTGACCCGCCACCTGTGGGCCCTCGGAGTACGCGACGTGATCGAGGCTTCGTCCATCGCGGAGGCACGTCCCCGCGTCGGCAACCCGCGCGACATCTGCGTGGCCGACGTCCATCTGCCCGACGGCAGTGGTCTGACCCTGCTGTCCGAGACCCGCGCCGCGGGCTGGCCCAACGGCCTCGCCCTCTCGGCCGCCGATGACATCGGCGCCGTGCGCAACGCCCTGGCGGGCGGTGTGAAGGGCTACGTCGTCACCGGCACCCGGAACAACATCGGTCACCCGACCCGGCCCGGCGCCGCCCCCATCGGCGCCGCGGCCTCCCGCCTCGGCCACCGCCGCCCCCCGGGTGCCCCGAGCCACCCGGGCGGCTACCGCGAGCTCTCCGGCCGTGAGGTCGAGGTGCTCCGGCTCGTCGCGGAGGGCCAGTCGAACAAGGCGATCGGCGTCTCCATGGGCCTCTCGGCCCTGACCGTGAAGAGCCACCTCGCCCGCATCGCCCGCAAGCTGGGCACCGGCGACCGCGCCGGCATGGTCGCGGTCGCCCTGCGGACGGGGATCATCCACTGACAGACGGGTTGGCGAACGGCGAGCGCCTGTCGACGGAACGTTCCGTCGACAGGCGCTTGCCGTTGACCGATACCCTTGACAGGTGACCGACGCCCAAGAGACCGCAGCAGACACAGCACTGCGCACCACCGGGGGCGGCCCCCCGGACGACGATGTCCCTGCGAATGGGCTTCCGATCCCGTTGCTGGAGCCCCGCGAGGGGATTCCGCCCGTCGTCGAGACCGAGGACGCCCTCGCCGAGGTGATCGCCGCCTTCGCCGCCGGCAGCGGCCCCGTCGCCGTGGACGCCGAGCGCGCCTCCGGCTACCGCTACGGACAGCGCGCCTATCTCGTCCAGCTCCGCCGCGAGGGCGCGGGCACCGCGCTCATCGACCCGGTGGGCTGCCCCGACCTCTCGGGACTCGGCGAGGCGCTCGCCGGGACCGAGTGGATCCTGCACGCCGCGACCCAGGACCTCCCGTGCCTGCGCGACATAGGCATGCTGCCGACCTCGCTGTTCGACACCGAGCTGGCCGGGCGCCTCGCGGGCTTCCCGAGGGTCGGCCTCGGCGCGATGGTCGAGTCCGTCCTCGGCTACGCCCTGGAGAAGGGCCACTCCGCGGTGGACTGGTCCACCCGGCCGCTGCCCGAGCCCTGGCTGCGGTACGCGGCCCTCGACGTCGAACTCCTCGTCGACCTGCGGGACGCCCTGGAGAAGGAGCTCGACCGCCAGGGGAAGCTGGAGTGGGCGCACCAGGAGTTCGACGCCATCGCCTCCGCCCCGCCCGCCCCGCCGCGCAAGGACCCGTGGCGGCGGACCTCCGGCATGCACAAGGTGCGGCGCCGGCGGCAGATGGCGGTCGTACGGGAGCTGTGGACGGCCCGTGACCAGATCGCCCAGCGGCGGGACGTCTCCCCCGGCAAGGTGCTGAGCGACGCGGCGATCGTGGAAGCGGCGCTCGCGGTGCCGGTGAACCTGGCCGCGCTCACGGCGCTGCCCGGTTTCGGCCACCGGATGGGCCGCCGTCAGCTGGAGCAGTGGCAGGCGGCGGTGGACCGGGCCAGGGCCCTGCCGGAGAACGAGCTGCCGCAGCCCGGCCAGCAGGTGGCGGGGCCTCCCCCGCCGCGCGCCTGGGCGGACAAGGACCCGGTCGCGGCGGCCCGCCTGTCGGCGGCCCGTGCGGCCGTCTCGGCGCTCGCCGAGGAGCTGAACCTTCCGCAGGAGAACCTGATCACGCCGGACACGGTGCGGCGGGTGTGCTGGGAGCCGCCGGCGCCGGCCGACGCGGCGGGTGTGGCCGCGGCCCTGGCGGGCCACGGTGCCCGGCGGTGGCAGGTCGAACTGGTGACCCCGCTGCTGGTGGAGGCGCTGACAGTGACGGCGTGAGCCCGTCCGGCGAAGCCCCCGGCGCCCGGAGGGCGCCGGGGGCTTCGCCGTCCTACGGGGCCGGGCTGAGGTTCCCTGCGGTGTCCATGTCGAAGACGCCCTGGGTCTTGCCGTCGACCTTGAGGTGCTTCAGCCAGTGCTTGGAGAGGTTGTGCACGTTCTTGTGCTGCATCTCCCACACCACCGAGTGCCCCGCGCAGGCCAGCTTGACCATCAGCTTGTGGTCACCCGCGACGGCTTCGTAGAGCGCGGGGACCGAGAAGTTGAGTTCCACGTTCGGGTTGGGCGGTACCGTGTTCACCTGCTTGTCGTACTCCCCGTACACCATGAGCACGGGCACGTCGCCGCCGAGCACTCCGCCCTGCGCCGCGGTGGTGCTGTTCCATCCCCAGCGGACGAAGTTCCTGATCCGGTTGAGGCCCTCCGGGGGCCCCCACTGACTGCCGATCGGGTCGTTCTTCATGATCGCGTCCCACACGACGTCTTTCATGGCGGGGTCGCGCTGCCCGTCGCAGGGCGCTTCCTCGCCCCAGCTGTTCCAGGTTCCGTCCCTCGTGCTGAGGAAGGTCGGGAAGCCCGGCCTCGGCAGCGAGGCCGGTGCGTCCGACGTGGCGAGGGGCGGGAAGATCGGCGCCAGCAGGAAGAGGCTCTCGACCTTCTTGGGGTTCTTGACCGCGTACGGTCCCATGGTGAACGCGGCGGCGGACCAGCCGATGAAGGCGACCTTCTCCACCTTGCACTCGGCGCGGATGAACTCCACGACGGTGTTCAGTTCGTCCCGGTCGCTGTACGAGTTGGTCAGCTGGTACGGGTAGCTCGGCGCACAGGGGGTGAAGTCCGGTGGCCTCGGGGTCAGCAGGTGCTGGTGGGCGGGGTTGACGTTGCAGGGGTCGTCCATCTTCGGACGCGGCGAGAGGCCGGAGCCCTGGAGGTCCATCATGAAGACGTCGTAGCCGGCCTTCGCCAGCGCTTCGGCCCAGCTGTACGACTCGTGCCGGAGGTCGAAGCCCGCGAGCACCGGGACGCTCCGGCCGTGGAGCATCAGGACCGGCTTGCGCGGACCGGTGAGGGACGTGTCGCGCCGCTCGCGTACGAAGAGCTCGACCGGCGCGTCCATGTTCGCGGGGACGGTCGAGATGTGCGGGACCTTGTGGTCGGTGGTGACGATCGCCATAGGAGTCCGTTCTGTGCGCAGCTCCGGGGCCTGGTGCCCCGGCCCGGCCAGACTGCGCCCACCGGTGCGGGCCGACACCGCGACGCGGCCGCCGCTCTGGGCCATCGGCGGGCGGGACCGTTCCAACGGTCGGGCGTACGCGGGGGGCGTGCGGCCCGGCCGGTGGGATCCTCGGGGTGTGACCTTCGCCGCTTGCCCCTCAGGGGCTGGGCAGCCCGGTTACTCACAAGTAGCATGGGAGAGCAAGCGCACGCTTAGGCGTGTGCCGCAGCAGCAGTGCCACCCCGCACCCTGGAGGAGAGCCATCGTGCCTCGTAGCGTCAGGGACGTCGTCTTCGTCGACGGCGTCCGCACCCCGTTCGGCAAGGCGGGCCCGAAGGGCATCTACCACGAGACCCGCGCCGACGACCTCGTCGTCAAGGCCATCCGTGAGCTGCTGCGCCGCAACCCCGGCCTCGACCCCGCGAAGATCGACGAGGTCGCCATCGCCGCGACCACGCAGATCGGCGACCAGGGCCTGACCCTCGGCCGCACGGCGGGCATCCTCGCCGGGCTGCCGCAGTCGGTGCCGGGCTACTCGATCGACCGCATGTGCGCCGGTGCCCTCACCGCCGTGACGAGCGTCGCCGGCTCCATCGCGTTCGGCGCGTACGACGCCGTCATCGCCGGTGGCGTCGAGCACATGGGCCGTCACCCCATGGGCGAGGGCGTCGACCCGAACCCGCGCTTCGTGTCGGAGAAGCTCGTCGACGAGTCCGCCCTGTTCATGGGCATGACCGCCGAGAACCTGCACGACCGCTACCCGAGCATCACCAAGCAGCGCGCCGACGAGTACGCCGTGCGCTCGCAGGAGAAGGCCGCCAAGGCGTACGCCGACGGCAAGATCCAGCAGGACCTGGTGCCGATCTCGGTGCGCCGCACCGACGCCTCCACCGGCGAGACGGGCTGGGGCCTGGTCACCGCCGACGAGCCGATGCGTCCGGGCACCACCCTGGAGTCGCTCGCCAACCTGAAGACGCCGTTCCGCGTCCACGGCAACGTGACCGCGGGCAACGCGGCCGGTCTCAACGACGGCGCCACCGCCTCGATCATCGCCTCCGAGGACTTCGCCCGGGAGCACGACCTCCCGGTGAAGATGCGCCTCGTCTCGTACGCCTTCGCCGGCGTCGAGCCCGAGGTCATGGGCTACGGCCCGATCCCCGCGACCGAGAAGGCGCTGGCCAAGGCCGGTCTCTCGATCGAGGACATCGACCTCTTCGAGATCAACGAGGCCTTCGCGGTCCAGGTCCTCGCCTTCCTGGAGCACTACGGCATCGCCGACGACGACGCCCGCGTCAACCAGTACGGCGGCGCCATCGCCTACGGTCACCCGCTCGCCTCCTCCGGCGTCCGTCTCATGACGCAGCTGGCCCGCCAGTTCGAGGAGAACCCGCAGGTCCGCTACGGCCTCAACACGATGTGCGTCGGCTTCGGCATGGGCGCCACGGTCATCTGGGAAAACCCCCACTGGGAGGGCAAGTGAGCACCACCGCCGAGCTTCTGAAGGGCGCCGCGGAGCTCTTCCCGGACGAGGTCGTCACCAGCGCCCACGTCCGCCACTTCGAACTGCCCGCGGGTGCGGGCCGGTTCGCGCTGATCACGCTGGACAACGGCTTCGACCACACCAAGCCGACCACCTTCGGCCCGCAGTCGCTCGCCAACCTGAACACGGCGATCGACCAGGTCGAGGCGGAGGCCGCCAACGGTGAGATCACCGGCGTCGGCATCACCGGCAAGCCGTTCATCTTCGCCGTCGGCGCCGACCTCAAGGGCGTCGAGCTGCTGAAGAAGCACGACGAGGCGCTCGCCATCGGCAAGGGCGGCCACGACGTCTTCAAGCGTCTTTCCGCGCTCGCCGTGCCGACCTTCGCGTACTACAACGGCGCAGCCATGGGCGGCGGCGTCGAGGTCGGTCTGCACTGCACCTACCGCACCGTGTCGAAGGCCCTGCCGGCCTTCTCGCTGCCCGAGGTCTTCCTCGGCCTGGTGCCCGGTTGGGGCGGCTGCGCCATCCTGCCGAACCTGATCGGCGCGGAGAAGGCCGTCTCGGTCATCATCGAGAACTCTCTGAACCAGAACCGCCAGCTCAAGGGCAAGCAGGTCTTCGAGCTCGGCATCGCCGACGCGCTGTTCGAGGGCGCGGACTTCCTGGAGCAGTCGCTGATCTGGACGGCCTCCGTCCTCAACGGCTCGCTGACCGTGGAGCGTCCCGAGATCGACCGCGGCGAGGGCTGGGACCAGGCCGTCGCCAAGGGCCGTGCCATCGCCGACGCCAAGGTGCACGGCGCCGCCCCGGCCGCCTACCGCGCCCTCGACATCATCGAGGCCGCCAAGGACGGGGACCTGCAGAAGGGCTTCGACGCCGAGGACCAGGCCCTCGCGGACCTGATCATGGGCGGCGAGCTGCGCTCCGGCATCTACGCCTTCAACCTGGTGCAGAAGCGCGCCAAGCGCCCCGCCGGTGCCCCGGACAAGTCGCTGGCCCGTCCGGTCACCAAGGTCGGTGTCGTCGGCGCCGGTCTGATGGCCTCCCAGCTGGCCCTGCTCTTCCTGCGCCGCCTGGAGGTGCCGGTCGTCCTGACCGACATCGACCAGGAGCGCGTCGACAAGGGCGTGGGCTACGTCCACGCCGAGATCGAGAAGCTGCTCGGCAAGGGCCGCATCAACCAGGACAAGGCCAACCGCCTCAAGGGCCTGGTCTCCGGTGTCCTCGACAAGGCCGAGGGCTTCGCGGACGCGGACTTCATCATCGAGGCCGTGTTCGAGGAGATGTCGGTCAAGCAGAAGGTGTTCGCGGAGGTCGAGGCGGTCGCCCCGGCGCACGCGATCCTCGCCACCAACACCTCCTCGCTCTCGGTCTCCGAGATGGCGTCGAAGCTCCAGCACCCGGAGCGCGTGGTCGGCTTCCACTTCTTCAACCCGGTCGCGATCCTCCCGCTCCTGGAGATCGTCCGCGGCGAGCAGACGGACGACGCCTCCCTCGCCACCGCCTTCGGCGTGGCGAAGAAGCTGAAGAAGACCGCGGTCCTGACGAAGGACGCCCCGGCGTTCGTCGTGAACCGCATCCTGACCCGCTTCATGGGCGAGATCCAGAACGTCATCGACGAGGGCACCTCGGTCGAGACGGCCGAGAAGGCCATCGAACCGCTCGGTCTGCCGATGTCCCCGCTGGTCCTCCTGGAGCTCGTCGGCCCGGCCATCGGTCTGCACGTCTCCGAGACCCTGAACCGCGCCTTCCCGGAACGCTTCACGGTCTCCCCCAACCTGAAGGCCGTCGTCGAGGCCGGCAAGCGCGGCTTCTACGTCTACAAGCCCGAGAACGGCTTCAAGCCGGAGCTCGACCCGGAGGTCGCCGCCCTCCTCGTCCAGGGCGACTCCGTCCTGACCGAGGAGCAGGTCCGCGACCGCGTCCTGGACGCGGTGGCGCAGGAGATCGGCCTGATGCTGGAGGAGGGTGTCGTCGCCGAGGCGCAGGACATCGACCTCTGCCTGATCACCGGTGCGGGCTGGCCCTTCCACCTGGGCGGCATCACGCCGTACCTGGACCGTGAGGGCGTGTCCGAGCGCGTCAACGGCAAGCGTTTCCTGGCGCAGGGCGTGGCGAGCGTCCCGGCGTAACACCCCGGTACGTGTGACGGCCCCGGCACCTTCTCCAGGTGCCGGGGCCGTTCGTCGTGTCACGGGGTGGGCGTCACCCTATGGAGCGCCAGCCCTCCAGAAGGAGGCCGTCCGCCTTCGCCTTCTGACGGGTGGTGAGCAGCGTGCCGCCGCCGAGCCGGGACATCACGACGAGACGCCCGTCGAGCCCCCGGGTGAGGACGGTGTCGAGGTCGCCCTGCGCGTCCCCGGTCTCCGACCACTGGATGCCGTCGGCCTCCTGTTCGCTCGGGTAGGCGGCGAGGGCGAGCCGGCCGTCGGCGGACTGCTGGGCGAGGACCGTGCAGTCGAAGCCGTCGATGAGACAGCGGGTGGCGGCGAGCCGTCCGGTGCCGACCGCCTCGCCGAGGGCCGTCGGCTCCAGGTCGCGGCCCTGCGACCAGGCGCGGACCTGTCCCGCCTTGTCGACGTAGAACAGGGTCACGTGCCCGGAGGGGCCGGTGACCGCCGCGAGGGTGCCGAAGGTGACCTCGGCGGGCAGGACGTCCTTGCGGACCGGGCGCCCACCAGCCTCCTCCTGGACGTAGCGCAGGAGGCCCTTGTCGGTCGCCGTGAGGAGTTCGACACGCCCCTCGCCGTTGCAGACGGCGACCGGGGAGGGGTCGGTGCCCCAGCCGTGCAGGTCCCACCAGGGGTGCCAGCCGCCGGCGTCCTTCTGCGCCCGTACGCTCAGTCCGCCGCCGCCGTTGCGCATGAAGACGTACGCGCGGCCCTGGGCGTCCACCGTGACGGCGGGGTTGCCGGTCCAGGGCCCCTTGCCGTTGGAGTGCCCGATCGGCCGCCAGGCGACGGCCGGGCGGCCCGTCTGGAACTGGACGCTGTGGACCAGCTCGACGTGTCCCTCTCCGCCCTTCGTCGGCCGCAGGCCGACGAGGTGGACGTACCGGTCGGCGCCCTGGCCGACCGCGAGGAAGGGCGTCAGACCGTCGCCGCCGAGCGACACGGGCCCGCTCCAGCGTCCGTCGGGCTCCTCGGTCCAGCGCACCACCTCTCCGTCCCTGGGGAGGTAGGCGCTGAACCGGCCCTCCATCCCTCTGGTCAGCCAGCCGCCCTGGAGCACGGGGGCGGTGGTGGAGCCGGGAGAACGGTCAGTGGGGGCCTGGGATCGATTCGCCATGGGGGGATCCAGCACTCCGGTCGTCGGAAGGAGTTCGGGTACGAACCGACTGTAGTCGCCCTGCCCGAGGGCCCTTTCCGCGGCTGCGGGATCGTCCGCTCAGTAGCGGGCGTCCTGGCCCTCCCGCCCGAGCCGGCTGTGACCGCGCCCGTACAGGAAGTACACGACGACGCCGATCGCCATCCACACGGCGAACCGGAACCAGGTCTCGCCGGGCAGGTTCAGCATCAGCCAGAACGAGGCGGCGATGGAGAGGATCGGCAGCACCGGCACCCAGGGGGTGCGGAAGGCGCGCGGCAGGTCGGGGCGGGTCCTGCGGAGCACCATGACGCCGACGGCGACCACGACGAAGGCGAAGAGGGTGCCGATGTTCACCAGGGTCGCGAGCTCGTTGATGCTGGTGAAGCCGGCGACGATGGCGATGACCACACCGAGCAGGATGGTGGGCCGGTACGGGGTCTTGAAGCGCGGGTGGGTGATGGAGAAGAAGCGCGGCAGCAGGCCGTCGCGGCTCATCGCGAAGAACACCCGGGTCTGCCCGAGGAGCAGGATGAGACAGACCGTGGTGAGGCCGACGGCGGCGCCGAAGCTGATGACGCCCGCGTAGAAGGGATGGCCGGCGGCTTTGAAGGCGTCGGCGAGCGGGGCGCTCACGGACAGCTCGCTGTAGTGCTGCATGCCGGTGACGACCAGCGCGACGGCCACGTAGAGCACGGTGCAGATGAGGAGCGAGCCCAGGATGCCGCGGGGCATGTCCCGCTGCGGCAGCTTGGTCTCCTCGGCCGCGGTGGCGACCACGTCGAAGCCGATGAAGGCGAAGAAGACGACCGAGGCGGCGGTGAAGATGCCCATGACGCCGAAGTTGGTCGGCTCGTAGCCGAAGATCGTCTGGACCAGCGGGGAGTCCCAACTGGAGCCACCGCCCTCGGGGGTCACGGCGGGCGGGATGAAGGGCTTGTAGTTGTCGCCGACGATGAAGAAGAGGCCCGCGACGATCACGATCATGACCACGGTCACCTTGATGGCCACGACGACCGCGGTGATCCGGGCGGAGAGCTTCATGCCGAGGACGAGGACGACGGTCAGCACCAGGACGAGGAGGAAGGCCAGGACGTCGAACGTGCCGCCCGGCGCGTCCGGGCCTTGCAGCGCCGCGGGCAGATGCCAGTCGACGTTGTCCATCAGCGAGCGGACGTAGCCGGACCAGCCGACCGCCACCACCGCCGTACCGAGGGCGAACTCCAGGACGAGGTCCCAGCCGATGATCCAGGCCGGCAGCTCGCCGATCGAGGCGTACGCGAAGGTGTACGCCGATCCCGCCACCGGCACCGTCGAGGCGAACTCGGCGTAGCACAGGGCGGCGAGGGCGCAGACGATGCCCGCCGCGACGAACGCGAGGGCGGTGGCCGGTCCCGCGTTCTCCTTGGCGACCTTGCCCGTCAGGACGAAGATGCCGGTGCCGATGATGACGCCGACGCCGAAGACCGTCAGATCCCAGGCGGACAGGGATTTCCGGAGCGCGTGCTCCGGTTCCTCCGTGTCGCGGATCGACTGCTCGACCGTTTTGGTGCGGAACAAACCGGAGTTCGCCCGCGGCTGCTGGTCCGTGCTCACCGTCGTAACCTCCCTGGCATAGGGCTGCCCGCCCTGTCGACAGGATGCACGCGAAAGGGCCGGTCGGCACTCCGAAGAGTGAGCCGACCGGCCCAAGGGTGACGCGGGGTGACGGTGAATCGTCAGTCGCGGGCGGGCTCCACGGCTTGCGCGCTGCTCTCGAACCTGCCGTCGAGGCGTGAGACCAGACCGGTGACCTGGCGGGCGATGTCCGGGGCGGTCAGCCCGATCTCGGCCATGACCTCGGCGCGCGAGGCGTGGTCGAGGAAGCGCGGCGGGATGCCGAAGTCACGCAGCGGCACGTCGACGCCGGCGTCGCGCAGCGCCTGGGCGACGGCCGAGCCGACACCGCCGACGCGGCTGTTGTCCTCGACGGTGACGACGACCCGGTGGCGCTCGGCGAGCGGGGCGAGGGCCTCGTCGACGGGCTTGACCCAGCGGGGGTCGACGACGGTGGTGGAGATGCCGTGGTTGTCGAGGAGGTTCGCGATCTCCAGGCACATGGGCGCGAGGGCGCCCACGGAGACCAGGAGGACGTCCGGCCGGTCGGAGCCGGGCTCGCGGAGCACGTCCATACCGCCGACCCTGCGCAGGGCGGGGACGGCCGGGCCGACCGCGCCCTTGGAGAAGCGGACCACGGTCGGGGCGTCGGTGACCTCGACGGCCTCGCGCAGCTGGGCGCGGACCTGGTCGGCGTCGCGCGGCGCGGCGAGCCGCAGACCGGGGACGACCTGGAGGATCGACATGTCCCACATGCCGTTGTGGGAGGCGCCGTCGGTGCCGGTGACGCCGGCCCGGTCCAGGACGAAGGTGACTCCGCACTTGTGCAGGGCCACGTCCATGAGGACCTGGTCGAAGGCGCGGTTGAGGAAGGTCGCGTAGACGGCGAAGACGGGGTGCACTCCGCCGGTGGCGAGGCCGGCGGCCGACACGGCGGCGTGCTGCTCGGCGATGCCGACGTCGTACACCCGCTCGGGGAAGGCCTTGGCGAACTTGTCGAGGCCGACGGGCTGGAGCATGGCCGCGGTGATCGCGACGATGTCGTCGCGCTCCTTGCCGAGCTTCACCATCTCCTCGCCGAAGACCGAGGTCCAGTCGGCGCCGGAGGAGGCGATGGGCAGGCCGGTGTCGGGGTGGATCTTGCCGACGGCGTGGAAGCGGTCGGCCTCGTCCTGGAGGGCGGGCTGGTAGCCGCGGCCCTTCTCGGTGAGGCAGTGGACGATCACGGGGCCGCCGAAGCGCTTGGCGCGCGTCAGGGCGGACTCCAGGGCCTCGATGTCGTGGCCGTCGATGGGGCCGACGTACTTGAGGCCGAGGTCCTCGAACATGCCCTGCGGGGCGATGAAGTCCTTGAGGCCCTTCTTGGCGCCGTGCAGGGTCTCGTAGAGCGGCTTCCCGACGACGGGGGTGCGCTCCAGGATGTCCTTGCCGCGGGCGAGGAAGCGCTCGTAGCCGTCGGTGGTGCGCAGGGTCGCCAGGTGGTTGGCGAGGCCGCCGATGGTGGGCGCGTAGGAGCGCTCGTTGTCGTTGACGACGATGACGAGCGGGCGGTCCTTGGCGGCGGCGATGTTGTTCAGCGCCTCCCAGGCCATGCCGCCGGTGAGCGCCCCGTCGCCGATGACGGCGACGACGTGGTCGTCCTTCTTCAGGACCTCGTTGGCCTTGGCGAGGCCGTCGGCCCAGCCGAGGACCGTGGAGGCGTGCGAGTTCTCGATGACGTCGTGCTCGGACTCGGCCTGCGAGGGGTAGCCGGAGAGGCCGCCCTTCATCTTGAGCTTCGAGAAGTCCTGGCGTCCGGTGAGGAGCTTGTGGACGTAGCTCTGGTGGCCGGTGTCCCAGAGGACCTTGTCCTTCGGGGAGTCGAACACCCGGTGCAGGGCGATGGTCAGCTCGACCACGCCGAGGTTGGGCCCGAGGTGCCCGCCGGTCTTGGAGACGGCGTCCACGAGGAACGTCCTGATCTCGTCGGCCAGCTGGTCCAGCTGTTCCGGGGAGAGCCGGTCCAGATCTCGCGGTCCCCTGATACGGGTCAGCAGAGCCACCCGTTCCTCCTTGCGTTTGAGCTGGTCGAGCTTGCCGATTTGTCGAGTCTAATGTTCCGTCTTGGATCGTGGGCATCGGGCCGGTGGATGAGGCGTCACCCGCACGGCCCACACCCCGCTGATCTGTACGGCTCTGTACGGCCCGGACACTGCTCCGGACGCAGCAGTGCCCGGCGCCGGTTTCACGGCGCCGGGCGGTGTGGCGGGCGTTACGCGCGCGGGACGGGGTCCCTGGGGCCTCTCGTTTGGATCATGCCGGGCTCGCGGGCCCTGGCACCGCACCTCGCCGCGTTGTCGTCGGTCGCCATGGCGCCGCCATGGCGCCCTCCTCCGCCTCGCGAGGCGTCCCCCAGGCCCTGCGGGCCTGGGGAGACCCCATGCACCAGACCCCGCTCCCTGATCCGGCCTGATCCAAACGAAAGACCCTAGGCGCGTCCGGCTGTCTTCTGCGTCTTGCGGGAGACCGAGTCGATGATCACCGCGATGAGCAGCACGGCTCCGGTGATCATGTACTGGATGGCGTTCGAGGACAGGTTCATCTGGTTCAGGCCCTGGACGATCGACTGGATGACCAGGATGCCGAGGAGCGCCGACCAGACCTTGCCGCGGCCGCCGAACAGGGACGTACCGCCGATGACCGCTGCCGCGATGCACATCATGAGCTGGTTGCCGCCACCGAGGGAGCGGTCGGCGCCGCCGGTCGCGGAGGCGAGGAACAGGCCGCCGATCGCGCCCATGGTGCCGGAGATCATGAACACCGAGATCCGGATCCACGAGACGTTGATGCCCGCGCGGCGGGCGGCCTCGATGCCGCCGCCGACCGCGAAGACCTGACGGCCGTAGGTGGTGCGGCGCAGCACGAAGTCGGTGACGAGCAGGATCACCAGGAAGATCACCAGGGAGAGGGGCAGGCCCTGCTCCTGGTTGAAGCCGTACGCGGCGACGAGGACCAGGACCGCCAGGACCGCGGTGCGCAGGATGATCTCGCTCTGCGGGCGGTGCGGCAGCTCGGCGGCCTTGCGGCGGCGGGCGTCGCGCAGCTGGGCGAGGTAGAAGGCGGCGACGACGGCCACGGCCAGGCCGTAGGCGGCGGCGACGTCGGAGAAGTAGTACTTGGTGAGGTCGCCGACGAAGCTGCCGATCGGGGTGGGGATGGTGGACCGCTCGCCCATCACCCAGGTCTGCAGACCGGCCCAGCCGAGGAAGCCGGCGAGGGTGACGACGAAGGCGGGCACGCCGATCTTGGCGAACACCAGGCCGTGGAAGGCGCCGAGCAGGGTGCCGGACAGGATGCCGAGGAGGATGGCGAGGGAGTCCGGCATGTCGGTGGCGAGGACGCCCCAGACCGAGCCGCCCAGACCCGCCACGGAGCCGACGGCGAGGTCGATCTCGCCGAGCAGCAGCACGAAGACGATGCCGACGGCCATGATGCCGGGGCCGACCGCGTACAGCGTGATCTGGTCGAGGTTGTACGAGGTGATGAAGTTGCCGGTGAGGGCCTGGAAGACGATGCCGATGACGACGAGGCCGACGACGACGGGCAGCGAGCCGATCTCACCGGAGCGGATCTTGCGCTTGAACTCGTCGACGTAGCCCTTGAAGCCCTGCTCGCGCACGAGGAGGCGGGGGTCGACGGCGGGGATCGCGGCGGCGGCCGGCGCCTCCTCGCTCGTCCGCGGGTCGGGCACGGCGGCCTGGTCGCTCGCGGTGGAAGGGGTGTTGCTCACTTCGCTACCTCCGCGTTGCGGGCCTGGCGGCGGGTCACGGCGTTGTCCGTGGCACCGGTGATCGCGGCGATGATCTCTTCGTGCGTGGTGGTGGCGACCGGGAAGGTGCCGTTGTTGCGGCCGAGGCGCAGCACCGCGACGGTGTCGGCGACGGCCTTCACATCGGCCATGTTGTGGCTGATGAGGATGACGCCGAGGCCCTGCTCGCGCAGCCGCTCGACCAGGTCGAGGACCTGTGCGGTCTGCTCGACGCCGAGGGCGGCGGTGGGCTCGTCCAGGATCACGATCTTGGGGTTGCCGACCAGGGCGCGCGCGATGGCGACGACCTGCCGCTGGCCGCCGGAGAGGGCGGCGACGGGGATGCGGACGCTGGGGATGCGGATGGAGAGCGTGGAGAGGAGGTCCTTGGCCCGCTTCTCCATGGCGACCTCGTCGAGGACGCTGCCCTTCTTGATCTCGCGGCCGAGGAACAGGTTGGCGACGACGTCGAGGTTGTCGCAGAGCGCGAGGTCCTGGTAGACGGTCGCGACACCGAGGCTCTGGGAGTCCTGCGGGCGGTTGATCTCGACCCGCTCGCCCTCCCACTCGATGGCGCCCTCGTCGATGGGGTGCACACCGGCGATCGTCTTGACGAGCGTGGACTTGCCCGCTCCGTTGTCGCCGACGAGCGCGACGACCTCTCCTGCGTGGACTTCGAGATCGACACCGGAGAGGACCTGAACCGCTCCGAACCGCTTGAAGATCCCGCGCAACGCCAGCACGGGCGTCTGGGACACGTGAACCAACTCCTTCGCCGCCCGCGGGCGGCGGCATGTCGCGCCGCCGGTGCAGCGCCAAAGTTCGAGGGGGGGGTGAGCTCGTCCGGCCCCCGGACCGACAGCGGGGTCTGGGTCGGCCGGGGGCCGGACGGGCTGGAAGGGGACGGATCCCGGTCGTCGTACGCCGACCGTTGTTACCGGGGGTCTTCACCCTCTGTACGCGGGCCGTGGCGGCGGCCCTGCGGCGGCCCCGTCCGAGGGGGCTGCCCGTCCGCGTACGCGGTCGGCGGCGGGATCCGTGGTCCGGGCCCCCTCAGGGGGCCCGGCGGGGTGGGTCGGGGTTACTTGACGCCCAGCTCGGTGCACTTGGCGGCGAGGTCCGCGGTGCAGAGGTCGGCGGCCTTGTAGATGCCGTCCTTGATGACCGTGGTCTGGATGTTGGTCTTGTCGACCACGACCGGGGCGAAGAGCGTCGACGGCACGCCGTCGGTGTTGCCCTGGGCGCCGAGCTCCTTGCCCTGGAGCAGGTTCACCGCGAACTTGGCGGCCTCGGGGGCCAGCTGGAGCGGGGACTTGTAGATGGTGAAGGTCTGCGTACCGGCGATGATCCGCTGGATGCCCGCGACCTCCGCGTCCTGGCCACCGACCGGGATGCCCTTGATGCCGGCGTTCTCGAGGGAGGTGATGACGCCGCCGGCCATGCCGTCGTTGGCGGAGTAGACCGCGCCGATCTTGTCCTTGCCGACCGAGGAGATCGCGGCGGACATCTTCTCGCCGGCGATCTTCGGGTCCCACTCGCCGGAGGCCTCGTAGGCGATCTTGCCGACCTTGCCGTCGAGGGCGGTGTGGGCACCCTTCTTGAAGAGACCGGCGTTCGGGTCCTTCTCGTCGCCGTTGATCATCACGACGTTGGCGGTGGCGGCCTTGTCGCCGAGGGCGGCGAGGAGCGCCTGGCCCTGGAGCTCGCCGACCTTGTTGTTGTCGTGGCTGACGTAGGCGTCGGCACCCTTGACGGCACGGTCGTACGCGACGACCTTGACGCCCTTGGCCTTGGCCTCGCCGACCCAGCCCTCGGCCTTGGTGGCGTCGACCGGGTCGAGCGCGATGACCTTGACGCCGTCGGCGATCAGCTGGTCGAACTGCTGCTTCTGCTTGACGACGTCGGAGACCGCGTTGTTGTAGACGACCTCGCAGTCGCCGCAGGCGGCCTTGACGGCCTTCTCGAACTGGGGCTTGTCCAGGGCCTCGTAGCGCGAGGTCTTGTTCTCCGGAAGGAGCAGACCGATCTTGGTCGAGCTGCCCTTGTCTGCGCTGTCGTCGCCGCCGGCCTGGCCGCAGGCGGCGAGCGAGAGGGCCATCGAGACCGCGGCCGTGGCTATGACGGCACGACGCGTCACTGCGTTCATGTGGGGTTGCCTCCCTGACGAGGCCGCGACGTTGCGGCCGAGGTTGCACGAAGTCAACTCGGCCGAAACGTTGACGTCAAGAAGTAAATTCTTAACGAGATGACAACGGTGGTGTTCGTTATCTAAGTGAACGCAAGGCGTGACGCCGGAGCCGCCGTGGGCAGCACACTCTCCAACAGGCTGGAATCGCCCATTTCGTTCAGCGCGAGGGCAAGGGCACCCAGCACCTCGGCCCGCCCGCCGAGGGCCCCCTGGGTCAGCGAGAGTTGCCGGGCGGCACTGGGGATCGCGTACCGCGAGACGGAGTCCCTGATGGGCGCCAGGACCAGCTCACCGGCCTCCGCCAGGTCGCCGCCGAGCACCACCCGGCTGGGGTTCAGGAGGTTGCAGAGGTTGGCGATGCCGCTGCCGATGTGCCGGCCGACGTCGGCGATGACCCGGCGGCAGCCGGGATCGCCCTCCCGGGCCAGCTGGACCACCCGCTCCATCGTCAGGTCGGGGCCGTGGCTGGGCTGGAGCAGCGGCAGCACGTACCGGGCGGCGGTGAAGGTCTCCAGGCAGCCCCGGTTGCCGCAGCGGCAGACCGGGCCCGACTCGTCGAGCGTGATGTGCCCGATCTCGCCCGCCGTGCCGCCGGGCCCCCGGTAGACCCGCCCGTCGATGACGAGGCCGGCGCCGACGCCGCTGGCCACCTTGATGTACGCCAGGTCCTTGACGCCCCGCCCGCTGCCCCAGACCAGCTCGCCGAGCGCGCCGAGGTTGGCGTCGTTGTCGACGTGCACGGGGACGCCGAGGCGGCCGGAGAGCTCCTCCGCCGGGTTGATCCCGCTCCAGCCCGGCAGGATCGAGGTCGACCCGAGGGTCCCGGAGGACACGTCGATCGGGCCCGGCACGCCGAGTCCGATGCCGATCACCTTGTCCTGGCCGATCCCGGTGGCCCGGATCAGCCGTTTGACCAGCTGTTCCGCCCGGTCGAAGCCCTCGGCGGCGGAGGCGTCCACGTCCAGCGGCTCGGCCTCCTCCGCGAGCACCTGATGGGCGAGGTTGCCGACGGCGACCCTGAGGTGGGTGTGGCCGAAGTCGACGCCGATCACGATGCCGGCGTCGCCGGAGAGCGAGACGCTGCGGGCCCTGCGGCCCCCGGCGGAGGTGGGCGTGACGTCGACGGTGCCGCCGTCCTTCAGCTCTCTCACGATGTTGGAGACCGTGGCGGCGGACAGGCCCGTCGCCCGGGCGATCTCCGCCTGGGTGAGCGAGCCGGCCATGCGCACCGCCCGGACGACCCGTTCGAGATTGGCCCTGTGCAGAGACGTCTGCGACCCCGGAGTCTCCATCGACTCACTCACTCCCACCGTTTTCTCCAACATGTGAACCCTAAGGGGACGCTTTCGGCTTGTCTCCCGTCAAGACCTTGAGTGGCGGTGGGTGCGGGTCACACGACACGGAGGGCCCCTGACGCGGGGTGCGTCAGGGGCCCTCCGGAAGGGGGCGGGGCTACTTCACGGCGCCGGCGGTCAGACCGGCCACCACCTGGCGCTGGAAGATGACGTACGCGGCGAGGACCGGGAGCATCGCCATGACGAGTCCGGCGAAGAGCCCGGACCAGTCGCCCTTGTAGCCCTGGCTGACGGCGAGCTGGACGAGGCCCTGCGAGAGCACCTTCCCCTCCGGCTCGGTGTTGAGCACGGTCGGCAGCAGGTACTGGTTCCACTGGCCGAGGAAGTTGAAGATGCCGACGCTGATGAGGCCGGGCTTGGCCATCGGCAGCATGACCTGGAAGAAGGTCCGGGTGTGCGAGGCGCCGTCCACGAAGGCCGCTTCCGCCACCGAGGTCGGCAGGGTGCGGAAGAAGGCGGTGAGGAAGAAGACGGTGAACGGCAGCGAGTACGCGATGTAGACGAGGATCAGGCCGTGCAGCGTGTTGAGCAGGGCCATGTTCTGCATCACGTAGAACAGCGGCACGAGCGCCAGGATGATCGGGAAGCTCATCCCGCCGATGAAGAGGAAGTAGATGAAGCGGCTGCCCGGGAACTCGAAGCGGGCCAGGACGTAGGCCGCCATCGAGCCGAGGAGCAGGGTCCCGAAGAGCGATCCGCCGACCACCAGGATGGTGTTCAGGAAGTAGTCGCTCATGTGCGCCTCGGTCCAGGCGCGCGACCAGTTCTCGAAGTGCAGCTTGTCGGGCAGCGCCCACGGGGAGGTGAAGATCGCCCGGTCGGTCTTGAACGAGGTCATGACCGCCCAGAGCAGCGGCGTCACGACCATGATCGCCCAGATGATCAGCACGCCGTGCGAGAAGACGTTGAGGGTCGCGCCCTCGGCCTTGGCGGTCCTCCGGGGCGCGGGCGGCGCCGTCTTGGTGACCCCGGCGCCCGGGCCGCCCGGGGAGCCGGGGTTCTCGACGCCGGTGGGGACAGTGTCGGTCGTCTTCATCAGAACTCCAGCCGCTCGCGCCGGCCGACCTTCATCACGACGGCCGCGAAGGCCAGCGTGAGGAAGAGGAGCGCGACGCCGATGGTCGTGGCGTAGGCGGCCTGACCGTCCCGGAACGCCTTCTGGTACACGTACAGGGGGAGGACGATGGTCGAGTAGTCGGGCCCCCCGCCACTGGGGCCGACGGTCATGATCTGGACGACGGCGAAGGACTCCGCGCCGAGCGCGAGGATGCCCATGTAGATCCAGCCCGACTGCACGGTGTCCCAGAGCAGCGGCAGGGTGATCTTGAAGAAGGTCGTGAAGCGGTTCGCGCCGTCGAGCAGGGCCGCCTCGTAGAAGTCCCGCGGAATGGACGCCATGCCGGCCGAGAAGAGGACGACGAAGAATCCGACGGTGGACCAGACGAGGACGACCATCACGCAGATGAGGGCGAGGTCCGGATCGCCGAGCCAGTCCGGCTGGACGCTGCCGAGACCGACACCCTTCAAAACGGAATTGATGGCTCCGCTGTTCGGGTTGTACGCGAACTGGAAGAGCAGCGCCACGATCGCGATCGACAGCACCTGCGGGAAGAAATAGACGATCTTGTAGAAGGACGAACCGCGCACACCGGCGATGGCCGCGCCCCTACGGCGCCGACCGCCGACGTTCAGCATGAAAGCGAAGAACAGCGCGAGTCCGACGGTCACCAGCGGCAGCACCACCGCGAAGGTCAGACTGTGCTGGAGCGACTTCCAGAAGATCTCGTCGTCCAGCATCCTGCTGTAGTTGTCGAAGCCGACCATTCCGAATTCGGGGCTCAGTCCCGTCCAGTCCGTGAACGAGTAATAGATGGACTGGATGAACGGCCAGATGACGAACAGCGCGTAGAGCGCGAGGGGGGCCGCCAGGAACCCCACGATGAAACGGTACTTGCCGTGTTGCATTTCCTACCGACCCCGATCTTCCCGCGGAGGCGCGCCGCTGCTGTGGCGCGCGAAGGGCCCGGGGCCCGCTCCCGGTCGGCGGGAAGGGGCCCCGGCGCTGCTCACTGGTGCTTGTAGTGCTTGATCGAGGAGTCCTTGGCCGCCTCGTCGGCGTACTTCTGGATCTTCTTGATCGTCTCGGCCGGGGTCGCGCGGCCGGCCATCATCTCGCCGATGCCGGCGACACCGATCTTCTCCTTCTGGAGGGCGACGTACCAGTCCTGGAGGCGCGGGTTGACCACGTTCTGGCCGGCCTTCTCCAGAGCCGCGACACCGGACTTGAGGCCCGGGGTCAGGTCGATGCCGTCCGTGCCGCCGTTGAGGGCCGTCAGGGACTTCACGGACTGGGTGAAGTTCTTGGAGGACGCCTCACTGAGCATGATGCGCAGCTGCTCCATGCCGCCCGCGGGGTTCGCCGCCTTCGCCGGGACGATGAAGGGCTCGCCACCGGAGGCCCAGATGGTGCCGAAGGGCATCTTGTCCGAGGAGTCGATGCCGGTCGGGGCCGAGACGGCCAGGTCGAAGTCGGCCGGCATGGTCTTCGCGGCCTCGTTCTCGACCCAGGAGCCGTTCGGGATGAACAGCGCCTTGCCCTCGGTCCAGGCGGTCTGCGACTGGATGTGGTCCAGGCCGGGCGTGCCCTTGAGGATGTAGCCCTTCTTGACCAGCTCGTAGTACGCCTCGAAGCAGGCCTTGACCGCGGGGTGCTCCCACGCCTTGGGCTCGAGGTTGTCGATGGCGTCCAGGACCTCGCGGCCGCCGACCTTGCCGATCATCGGGTAGAGCGAGAAGGGGACGTAGTACGGGTGCTTGCCGGCGTACGTCCAGCCCGCGATGCCCTTCTTCTTGGCCTTCTCGCAGACGGCCAGCATCTCGTCCCACGTCTCGGGGTACTTCGCGTCGAGCGAGTCGAGCAGCTTCTGCGAGTACCAGACGCCGTAGATCGTGTAGGCGTAGTACATGATCCACACCGGGTCGCCGTCGAACTGGCCCATCTCGACGATGCCGGGCCGCAGGGTGTCGCGGACCTTCTTGCTCGGGTCGTCGATGGAGGGCGCGTCGAGGAGCGGGGTGAGGTCCGCCAGCTGCTTCTGGCCGACGAGGACACCCATGTCCATCTGCTCGGCGCCGGAGTTGTCGATGAGGTCCGGCGGGTTGCCGCCGTTGAAGCGCGGCTGGAGCGTGGTGGTGATCTTCTGGGTGGGGGTGAACTTGACCTTCGCCTTGGGGAAATTGGTCTCGTAGATCTTGACCGCGTCCTTGGCGTACTGCTGTCCGAATCCACCGTCGAAGAGGACGAAATCGAGCGGTGCCGACTCGTTCACCGCGAGGGGGTTCTTTTCGGACTTCGTGCCCTTCTCGACCGTTCCGTTGCCGCCGCTGTCACTGCTCGCACAGGCGGAGAGGAAGCCCATCGTCGGTACGGAGATCAGACCGATAGCGGCAGAACGCTTGATCAGATCGCGACGGCCAAGGCCCTCATTGTCGTGTGCGGAGGTGGATCCCATGCTCAAGTCCTCGCCTTCATTCAGGACTCAGGCGGTGTACCGGTCGCCCGTACTCACTCGCCACAGGCGAAGGGCCCCGCCACCGCGGTCATTTGCAGCCGGGTCGTGCAGGCGTCGGGCCGTCGCGTGATGGATACGACTGGCTGGACGCCGACAGGTATAGTCCACTTCCCTTCGTCGGAGCAAGATCGAAAGCAGGTTTTGGCTGCCATCTTTCCCGAGTTGAGACCTCCGGGATAAGCACGCTGGATCTGCGGCGTTTCGTCCAACCATTGGCTGTGTAACACCCTTGACAGCGCCTCAGGCGTGCCCCATCTTGCGGGCCCGCGCGACGCGTCCGGCGGCATCCGGCAGGGCCGGTCGGGAGAGAGTGGGCAAAGGGGACATACATCCGCGACCGAAACAGTTGTGTCACAAACCCGTTGCTTGGTGAAGATGTCGTGTGGAGGATCGGCGATCATAGAGGTCCTGCCGCCCCCCTGCCCCCGGGCCGCGCGAGCGGTGGGAAACCTGCCTATTCCATACGGATCTGGAGATCTACGTGGCCAACTCTTCTGGCCTGAACCGCACGGGCGTCCTGTCCCGTGTCACGGTCGCCGCGATAACGGCCGCCCTCGTGGGCACCACCACCGCCGCCGTGGCGGCCGAGGCGCCGGTCGCCCCGCGCGCCGCGAAGCCCTCCACCACCGCCTCGGTCACCGCCGACGCCGGAACCGCCGCCGCCTCGGTCGACGGCGAGCTCCGCTTCCTCAACGGCGTGTCCGGCTCCACCCTCTACTGGTACGAGCCGAACGGCTCCGGCGGCTTCAAGGCGCGCAACTACGCCACCAACACCTGGGGCAGCGTCAAGAACGCGCAGCAGGCCGACAACGACGTCGACGGCATCGCCGACGACGTCTGGATCTGGTACACCAACGGCACCATGGCGTACGCCGCGGGCGAGTCGGAGACCTCCGACTTCACGACCATCGGCAGCGGCTGGAACATCTACAGCAAGGTGATCTCGCCCGGTCAGCTCGGCGGTGGCACGGGCGCGGACCTCATCGCCCGCGACTCGTCCGGCGTGCTGTGGATCTACCTCGGCTACGGCAACGGCAAGGTCACCAGCCGCTACAAGGTCGGCGGCGGCTGGAACGCCTACAACCAGATCGCCGGCGTCGGCGACCTGAGCGGTGACGGCAAGGCCGACATCGTCGCGCGCGACGGCTCGGGCGTCCTGTGGCTGTACAAGGGCACGGGCGACTACAAGGCCCCGTTCACCGGCCGCACCAAGATCGGTGGTGGCTGGGGCATCTACAACTCCCTCGTCGGCATCGGCGACCTCGACTGGGACGGCCGCAGCGACCTGCTCGCCCGTGACACGTCGGGCAAGCTCTACCGCTACTCGGGCACCGGCAGCGCCGCTGCCCCGTTCAAGCCGCGCGCCGTGATCGGCACCAGCGGCTGGAACACCTACCGCCTCATGTTCTGATCCACGTCCCGTCCTCCGACGGTCGTGTGACGAACGAAAGGGCCCCGCTCCTCTTCCTAGGAGCGGGGCCCTTGCCGTTACCGGATCCGGTGGCGTCAGCCGCGGATGAGGTTGCGGAGCACGTACTGCATGATGCCGCCGTTGCGGTAGTAGTCCGCCTCACCGGGGGTGTCGATGCGGACGACCGCGTCGAACTCGACACCGGTGTCGGTGGTGACCTTGACCGTACGCGGGGTCGTGCCGTTGTTGAGCTCCTCGACGCCGGTGAAGGAGAAGCTCTCCTCGCCGGTCAGGCCCAGGGTCTCGGCAGACTGGCCCTCCGGGAACTGGAGCGGCAGGACGCCCATGCCGATGAGGTTCGAGCGGTGGATGCGCTCGTACGACTCGGCGATGACGGCCTTGACGCCGAGCAGCGCGGTGCCCTTGGCTGCCCAGTCGCGGGACGAGCCGGAGCCGTACTCCTTGCCCGCCAGGATCGCGAGCGGGATGCCCTGCTCGATGTAGTTGCGGGAGGCGTCGTAGATGAACGACACGGGCGCGCCCTCGACGGTGAAGTCGCGGGTGAAGCCGCCCTCGGTGCCCGGCGCGATCTGGTTGCGCAGGCGGATGTTGGCGAAGGTGCCGCGGATCATGACCTCGTGGTTGCCTCGGCGCGAGCCGTAGGAGTTGAAGTCACGACGCTCCACACCGTGCTCGGTGAGGTACTTGCCGGCCGGGGTGTCGGCCTTGATGGCACCGGCCGGGGAGATGTGGTCGGTGGTGACCGAGTCGCCCAGCTTGGCCAGGACGCGGGCGCCCACGATGTCGGTGACCGGCGTGGTCTCCATCGTCATGCCCTCGAAGTACGGGGGCTTGCGGACGTAGGTGGACTCGGTGTCCCACTCGAAGGTGTTGCCGGTCGGGATCGGCAGCGCCTGCCACTGGGCGTCGCCCGCGAAGACGTCCTGGTAGGACTTGTTGAACATGTCCTCGCCGATGGCGTTGGCGACGACGTCGTTGACCTCGGCCTCCGTCGGCCAGATGTCGGCCAGGTAGACGGGCTTGCCGTCCTGGTCGACGCCGAGGGCGTCCTTGGTGATGTCCACCTTCATGGAGCCGGCGAGGGCGTACGCGACGACCAGCGGCGGCGAGGCCAGGTAGTTCATCTTGACGTCGGGGTTGATGCGACCCTCGAAGTTGCGGTTGCCCGAGAGCACCGAGGTCACGGCCAGGTCGTGCTCGTTGACGGCCTTGGAGACCTCCTCCGGCAGCGGGCCGGAGTTGCCGATGCAGGTGGTGCAGCCGTAGCCGACGAGGTTGAAGCCGACCTTGTCGAGGTACGGGGTGAGACCCGCCTTGTCGAAGTAGTCGGTGACGACCTTCGAGCCCGGGGCGAGGGTGGTCTTGACCCACGGCTTGCGGGTCAGGCCCTTCTCCACGGCCTTCTTCGCGACGAGCGCGGCGGCGACCATCACGTACGGGTTCGAGGTGTTGGTGCAGGAGGTGATGGCCGCGACCGTCACCGCACCGTGGTCGATCTCGTAGGTCGAGCCGTCGGGGGCGGTCACGGTGACCGGCTTCGACGGGGCGCCGTTCGGGTGGTTCGCCGGGGCGTCGGAGGCCGGGAAGGACTCCATGCCCGCCTCGTCGACGTCGTCGACGTAGTTGCGGACGTCGAGCGCGAACTGCTGGGCGGCGTTCGCGAGGACGATGCGGTCCTGCGGGCGCTTCGGGCCGGCGATGGAGGGGACGACCGTGGAGAGGTCGAGCTCCAGCTTCTCGGAGAAGTCGGGCTCGGCGGCCGGGTCGAGCCAGAGGCCCTGCTCCTTGGCGTACGCCTCGACGAGCGCGACCTGCTGCTCGGAGCGGCCGGTGAGCTTGAGGTACTTCAGCGTCTCGCCGTCGATCGGGAAGATCGCGGCGGTGGAGCCGAACTCCGGCGACATGTTGCCGATGGTGGCGCGGTTCGCGAGGGAGGTCGCGGCGACGCCCTCACCGTAGAACTCGACGAACTTGCCGACGACGCCGTGCTTGCGCAGCATCTCGGTGATCGTGAGGACCAGGTCGGTGGCGGTGGTGCCGGCCGGGAGCTCGCCGGTCAGCTTGAAGCCGACGACGCGCGGGATGAGCATGGAGACCGGCTGGCCGAGCATCGCGGCCTCGGCCTCGATGCCGCCGACGCCCCAGCCGAGCACACCGAGGCCGTTGACCATGGTGGTGTGGGAGTCGGTGCCGACGAGGGTGTCGGGGTACGCCTGGCCGTTGCGGACCATGACCGTACGGGCCAGGTGCTCGATGTTCACCTGGTGGACGATGCCGGTGCCCGGCGGGACGACCTTGAAGTCGTCGAAGGCGGTCTGGCCCCAGCGCAGGAACTGGTAGCGCTCCTTGTTGCGGCCGTACTCCAGCTCGACGTTCTGGCCGAAGGCGTCCGCGGTGCCGAACTTGTCGGCGATGACCGAGTGGTCGATGACCAGCTCGGCCGGGGAGAGCGGGTTGACCTTCGCCGGGTCGCCGCCGAGCTCCTTGACGGCCTCGCGCATGGTGGCGAGGTCGACGACGCAGGGAACGCCGGTGAAGTCCTGCATGATCACGCGGGCCGGCGTGAACTGGATCTCCTGGCTCGGCTGGGCCTGCGAGTCCCAGTCACCGAGGGCCCGGATGTGGTCGGCGGTGATGTTCGCGCCGTCCTCGGTGCGGAGCAGGTTCTCCAGGAGGACCTTCAGGCTGTAAGGGAGGCGCGCGGAGCCCTCGACCTTGTCCAGCTTGAAGATCTCGTACGACTCGTCGCCCACGCGCAGCGTGCTGCGGGCGTCGAAGCTGTTCGCCGACACGACAGTCTCCTTCATCAGTGTGCGCGTATACCGCGCAGCGACAATATGCGGCTGCCGCCGCGTGGTGCCGCCCGACTCCCCGCCGATCCGCTAAGGTAAGGCTTGGTTAGGTAACCCTTACTGGGTGGGCGGTCGCGGTGCGCCGTAAGCAGTTATCTCGATGTCGAGATAACTCTAGTGCATCCCCGCCGCTCGGTCATGCCCGGCATGCCTGACCGCTCTCATCCAATCGAGGCGTTTACTCAGCGAACCCAGTCGTTTCGCCTTCTGCCTCAGTGAACCTAGTCGTGTGGGCGATCGCACTGGGGGTGCTGGGTGGCCGTACCGGCTGGGGTGGATCTTGCAGGGCCATATGTCGAGCTGTCGTACGTGGATGCCGTAGGCCAGCGACAGCGCCGTCCGCTGCTGGACTGTGTGACAGCCCGCTTCGAAGACGTGGCTCCGGTACGGCCATTTCGGTGGTCACGCGGTGAGCGTCACTTCGCAGGCTGGTTCTGGGCGGCCACGACTGGGCAGCACGTCGGCTTCGAGTCCTGGCTGGAGCGGGACCGGCTCCTTCTGATGGACTTCGATCCCAAGGTGGTGGGCATCGCCTCGCAGCCGTTCTGGTTGCACTGGCACGACGGCGAACGGGAGCGTCGGCACGCTCCGGACTTCTTCGTACGCCGTGCGGACGGCTCGGCAGCGGTCATTGATGTCCGTGCGGATGAGCGGATCGCGCCGAAGGACGCGGAGGCATTCGAGGTGACGCGGACCGCCTGCGCTCAGGCGGGATGGGGATTCGAGCGTGTCGGTACGCCGGATCCGGTGCTGCTGGCGAATGTCCGGTGGTTGTCGCGCTACCGGCACCCGCGTTGCCTGCACCGCACGGCCCCAGACCGGCTTCGGGAGGTCTTCGCGACGCCGGGCCCGCTGCTGACCGGGGCTGATACGGCCGGGGAACGGCTCGCGACGCTGCCCGCGCTGTTCCATCTGCTCTGGCTTCAGGAACTAGCCGCCGATGATCTGCCGGTCGAGTTGCTGGGCCCGCGCACGGTGGTGCGCCTGGCTGCTGAAGGCACTCGGTGAGCGGGGCGGAGCGGCAGGTTCCGCCGACAGCGCGGATCGCGGAGTTCCCTGAGCCGGTGGCTGAACAGGCTCGTTGGTGGGAGGGGCACATCCTGGAGGTCCTGCAGGGGTTACCGCCCGATGCTCCTGACGGGGCTGTCCCTCGGCCGGAGTTCGACCCGAAGCAGAACTCTCTGGCTCAGCGCGAGCGGGCCAAGGCGGCCGAGCTGACGGCGGCCGGGCACGCAGTGACGGCCAGCGGCATCAAGCAGCGGCGGCAGCGTTACCAGCGTGAGGGGTTGGTCGGGCTGGCGGACGGCCGGTCGGCCAAGCAGATGCCGGCCTTCGGCCAGGTTGATGCGGCGGTGGTGAAGGCGATGCGGCAGGCGATCGTCGAGGCCGCCGACGCGTCGTCGAGGACCATCGGGTTCATCGTCTGGCGGACCAAGCAGATCCTGGCCGACCGCGAGGACGCCGTCGCCGTCGAGATGCCCTCGCGGGCAACGTTCTACCGGCTGTTCGACAAACTGGCCGTCGGCACCCACGCGACCGGGTCGGCCCGCACCCGCCGCTCGATCAACGCACGTCCGTCCGGGCCGTTCGGGGAAGTGCCAGCCAACGCGCCGGGCGAGCTGATGCAGATCGACTCCACGCCGCTGGACGTGCTGGTCCGGCTGGATGACGGGGTCGCCGAGAAGGTCGAGCTGACGGCGATGGTCGATATCGCGACGAGGTCAATCACCGCGGCGGTGCTGCGGCCAACCACCAAGGCCGCGGACGCCTCCGCGCTACTGGCCCGCAGTGTCACACCGGAGGCGATGCGTCCGGGCTGGTCGGATGCCCTGCGGATGTCCCGTTCGGTGCTGCCGCACAGGCGGCTGCTGACCTTGGACGAGCGCCTGGAGCACGCTGCCGCTCGGCCGGTGATCGTGCCGGAGACGATCGTCTGTGACCACGGCAAGGTGTTCATCTCGCACAACTTCCGGGCGTCCTGCCGCTATCTGGGCGTCAATCTGCAACCTGCCCACAAGGCGACGCCGACCGACAAGGGCACGATCGAGAAGACTCTGGGCTCAGTGGCCACGCTGTTCGCGCAGTTCGTCGCGGGGTACACCGGCTCCACCACGGACCGCCGCGGCCTGAAGCTGGAAGACGGGCCGCTGTGGTCGCTGCCTGAGCTGCAGAACCTTCTCGACGAGTGGATCGTCGCCATCTGGCAAACGAGGCCACACGACGCACTACGTGACCCGGATGCGCCAAAGCGCGCGTTCTCGCCGAACGAGAAGTACGCGGCGCTGGTGGAGTCCTGCGGCTATGTTCCGGTCCCGCTGAAGGGCGAGGACTACATCGAGCTGCTGCCCGAGCGCTGGCAGGCAATCAATGCCTACGGCATCCGCATCAAGCACCGCACCTACGATGACCGCGAGTTGAGCCCACTGCGTCGCCAGCACTCCGGAGTGACGGAGAAGAAGGGCTTGTGGGAGATCCACCACGACCCCTACGACGTCTCCCGGATCTGGGTACGCGACCGCCGCCGCGACCGGTGGATCACCGTGTTCTGGAAACACCTGCACCGTGTCGGCGTCCCCTTCGGCGAGATGGCCTGGGACCACGCTTGCGAACAGGTTCCCGGCGGCACCGAAGAACAGATTGCGGACGCCGCCGCAGCCCTGCTGCGGCGAGCCCACGACGGCCCCGCCCCGGAGAAGGACCGTCCGGCCAAGCGTTCCCGGCGCGACCGACGGGTCGCAGCCCGCACCCGGGCCACCACTAGCGACCCGCCGATTCCCGACGCGCCTGCCGCCGAGGTCACGCCTGAGGAAGTGGCAGACACCGAGCTGGCCAAGGTCGTCCCGCTGGGCCTCTTCGATCCGCTCGCGAACCCCTGGAGGCGTCAGTGATCATCCCTGGACCGGCAGGCCGGGACACCGCCCTACAAAAGGCCGACGCCGAGGCCAACCGGCAACTGACCACCCTGGACGGATGGCGGCGGTTCGTCGACGGCCCGCCCGAACCCCCGGCGCTGTTGTCTCCCGGCCAGTTTCGAGGGCTGTCCACGGCCGGCCGGGCTCTCTACGACGAGGACCGACTCGACCATCATGCCCGGATGCTCGTGGTCGCCACCTCGTTTGTAGAGAAGACGGTGGTCTGCGGCCGTCGGCTGGTTCTGCTCAACCGGCATGCGATCAGCGCTCGCCGGGGCCTGATGGTCTCCGGCCTGCCCGGCACGGGCAAGACCAGCGCCATCACCCAACTCGGGCTCGCCCATGAACTCCTTGACCGGGCCCGCCATCCGAACGTCGCCGACCGCATCCCGGTGCTCTATATCACCGTCCCGCCCGCCGCGACCGCCCGCATGGTCGCTGCTGAGTTCGCCCGCTTCCTTGGCCTGCCGGTCCGGCCCCGGTCGAACATGACGGACATCATCGAGGCCGTGGTCGGCGTCTGCACGGACACCCGGACCGGCCTGGTCCTCGTCGACGAAATTCACAACATCTCGCAGGTCACGCGGGCTGGCGGCGAGGTCTCCGACACCCTCAAGTACTTCTCCGAGCGCATCCCCGCGACGTTCGTCTACGCGGGCATCGGCCTCGAAACCAGCGAGCTCCTGGCGGGCACCCGAGGCGCCCAGATCGCCGGCCGCTTCACCCTCGTCCCCACCCGCCCCTTCCCCTACGGCGACGAGTGGAAAGGACTGGTTGCAACAATGGAAGAGACCTTGCTCCTGCACGATCACCCGCCGGGCAGCCTGGTCAAGCTGGACCGCTACCTCCACAACCGGGCCGACGGCATGATCGGTGCGTTGTCCCATGCGATCCGGGGCGCCGCGATCGACGCGATCCTCAACGGGACCGAACGCGTGACCAAGGAAGGGCTCGACGCGATCCCCCTGGACCACGCCGCGGAAACCCCGAGGAAGCTGCTGAAGAACGCGGTCACACGGTGACCGGAGCTCTCCCGGGACGGCTGGCCCGGCTTCCCATCCAGGTCTCACCGCGACTTGGTGAGGGAACCGACTCCTTCATCCGCCGCCTCGCTCGCGCCAACCACCTCAGGCCCAGCTACCTGCACGGATTTCTCTGCGGACCGCCATTCTGGTTCGGCAAACCGCGCGTCGAACGCCTCGCCGACGTCACCGGACGCATGGTCGCAAACCTGGAGCAGGCGCTGCTCGATGTGAGCACTCCGCGCCGCCGCTATCGGCCAGGGCCGGGGCGAGCACACCTCGCATGTAGGCAGCCGGACCTCTACCTCCAGCTGCATGACGCTGCCCGCGACGAGGGCCTGACCCCCCGGCAACTCGCCGACCGCTACGGCGTCCCGAAGCGATTCGTCCGAGACGCCCTCACTCGCAACCGGCCACTGTCCCGCGACCTCCCGCCCCATCAGACCCCAGTGACTCGTCCGGTCGCGCCGTTGATCGACGCAATGCTCGACGTGGGCCTCGGCACGCGAGACATCTGGACCGCATTGATGGACGACCACGACACGTCCGTCTCCTATGCGACGCTCAGCCTCTACATCTCCAAACGCCGCCGCCACCTCGCCTGGCTCCAGCAACAATGGGAGATCGCGAAACAGCGTCGCAGGCCCCGCACGCCTCAGCGAACAGCCAGTTCACTACGGCCCATCCCACCATCTGTCCGAGCGCCGACCGTCCCAACGAAGGCAGTCCCACCGGGCTTGGCCGACGGGCCATCCTTCACTTCATCGGATCTGGGACGATGAACCAACAAGCAGTCGAGAGGCGCATAGGGGGCAGTGGTGGCTGACTACAGGAGCGAAGTCCGGCCGAGCGTGATCACCGACTTGGAGACCAAGGTCTCCAAGGAGAACTACGGCAAATACCTCAAACGGCTGACTTTGCGCAAGCTCCGGGGGTTCACGGATCGAGAGGTCACCTTCGACTTCCCAGTCACCGCACTGGTCGGGCCGAACGGCGGAGGCAAGACCACCGTCCTGGGGGCGGCGGCGCTGGCCTACAAGAGCGTGTCACCGGGACGGTTCTTCGCCAAGAGCGGCAAGTACGACGCCAGCATGCAGAACTGGTCGATCGAGTATGACCTCATCGACAAGGAGCACACGCCGCGTCTGTCGGTCTCACGCACCGCCAGCTTCAAGCAGCTGAAGTGGAACCGCACTGCCCTGGACCGCGAGGTGCTGGTGTTCGGAGTCGAACGGACCCTACCCGCCACGGAGCGTTCCAAGCTCAAGGCCGCCGTTGGCGGGTCCTTCGCCGCCGCCCGCGAGGTGACCCTTGATCCTGAGGTCACGCAGCATGCCGCGAAGATCCTGGCCAAGCCCATCGAGGGGTTCCGGCAGCTCTACGTGGACGCTGCGGGCAAGGTCTCGCTCTTCTCCGGGCTCACCCCTCGGGGGGACGGGTACTCCGAGTTCCACTTCGGTGCCGGCGAGGCGAGCGTCATCCGGATCGTCGCCGAAGTCGAAGCGGCCTCACCCGGGGCCATGATCCTCATCGAGGAGATCGAGAACGGCCTGCACCCGATGGCCACTCAGCGCATGGTCGAATACTTGATCGGCGTCGCCCACCGCAAGTCCTGCCAGGTCATCTTCACCACGCACTCCAACGACGCGCTCGCTCCGCTGCCTTCCAAGGCCATCTGGGCGGCTCTGCAAGGCAACGTGATCCAGGGGAAGCTCGACGTCAAAGCCCTGCGGACCATCACCGGACAGATCCAGGCCAAGCTCGCGATCTTCGTCGAGGACGACTTCGCCGAGCTCATGGTCCTCACCGCTCTGCGCAGCCATGGCGGCATCGAGCTCGACGAGGTCAAGGTGCATGCGATGGGAGGGCACGACCCAGCCATCAAGGTCAACACCCACCACAACGTCGACCCCACCGCAACCTATCCGTCGATCTGCATCCTCGACGGCGACCAGGCCGAACGCGCCAACCCGGATAAGGGCATCTTCACGCTTCCTGGATCCGGCTATCCCGAAGCCCACGTGCTGGAACGGGTACTGGACTGTCTCGACGAGGAAGCAGGTCGGCTCGCGGTGGCCCTCCACCTGGGCCTGCATGCGCAGGAACGGGTGAAGACGGTGGTGACAGAGCGGGCTCTGACCAACTGGGACCGGCACACGATCTGGGAGCAGATCGGCGGCGACCTGGACTTCACCTCTGGCCACATCGTCAAGAGCGCGTTCCTGACGACGTGGGCCCTGAAGTTCCCCGAAGAGGTCAAGGCTCTGGTCGAGGCGATCGGCGACAAGCTTCCCCGTCGGGACGGCAACCAGCCGTGACCCACCGCGAACCACGGCCGGGACCACCACGCCCAACGTAAACACTGCCAAGATCAACTACTGGCGCTTCCTCATCTCCGCGCTCCGCGACAGACGTCTGCCAGCCCTTCACTCTCCGTTCAGGCCGCGATCCTTGTAGCAAATCAGCAGCGTGAGGCCGATCCCTCCAACCACGACGAAGGCTCCCAGCCCGATCCCGGCTTGCCAGGGCCCCGGCAGGCCTGCCATCTCGCAGATGCCCGCAGTTCCGAGGGCGGCCCCAGTGGCCACAATGATCGTGACAGCGAATACGGCGATGAGGCCGACTACCGTGCGTGGGCTGATGTGCGCCTCAACACTCACGCCCCCAGCGCCGGCACGGATACGCTCAGTAGGCTCGATGGACACCTTCGGATGTGCTGGTACATCCGAAGGAGTGTCCTCCAGTTTCTCCACCTTCACCACTGCAGGCGCTACTGAGGCGGACACCTCAGCTACGCCAGGTCGAGCCTTTACGTCTTCGCCCCTGCGCTTCCTCATCCGGCACCGTTATCCCGTCGGTGGTAGCTGATCTCAGGATCCGCCTTCTCGCCGGGTACCCCGTCGGTCTCTGTGAGGTCCTCACTACCAGGCAGCGAGGAGTCATCGGCATCGCCTTGCTGACTGCCCATACCTACTCCTGACCCTAAAGCGGCACTTCCGCCAGGAAATATAACAATACGGACAGAAGTTGTTGCACAGGGTCATCACATGATGCAGTCTTCATACATACAAAGTACGATCGCCGTATGCACCCGAAGCAGTCCGGGCATGACTCGACAGCACTCGCGGAGCAGGAGAATGCAAATGGCTACAGAGACCTCACGGACGGAGTCCGCTGACCAGAGCCGCCTCGTCCGGGTGACCGTCAATCTCACCGAAAAGGCGTACAAGGCCCTGCAGCAGGCAGTGGAGCTCACCGGCAGAAACAAGACCGACACCATCAACCGGGCAATCCAGGTCAACGCCTGGGTCGAAGAAGTCACCCACGCAGGTGGGAACATCTACGTAGAGGAAAAGCCCGGAGCAGACCTACAGAGGGTCAAGATCCTTTAGGCTGCCACCTGAGCCTGTCCCCACGGAAGCACGGGGGTAGGCTCAGCGCCGCGCATCGACACCGCATCCCCCTGGGAGGCTGCGGCTACATCGGCGGTTACGACTCTGGCGGCCCCCGGAGCCTCAAGATCATCTGATTGCCCCTTGGGGCCTATCTGGATCACGCCCGACGCCCCTGCGGGGGGTCAACCTGACTCCGACGACTACGTTCGCTGAGACAAGACACAAGCAGTTCACCATGGCCCGCCCCGCCATCTTCCCGCCCCGTGTCCTGTCTCAACGAAGACAGTCCGGCCAGGTCAGCGACCCGGCATCGACTAACTTCATTGAGACAGGACAATGCCTTCGCATGCCTTCCGGGGCCTTCGCGCGCCGTCGCATGCCTTCTGTCCGGAGCCGACGGGGGAAGCACCCCGCGCGGTCAGCGCAGCCCGAAGTCCTTCGCCCACGCGGCCACGTCGGTGGTCGTCGCGTTGCCTCCGCACACCACCAGGCCGAGCCTTGCGTCCGCACCGACGCGCTCGAGCACCCGGCGCGCCGCGGGCAGCAGGCACCCCGCGGCGGGTTCCGCCCAGACCTTCGCGTGCTCGGCCAGGTCGAGGGTGCCCCGCACCGCCTCGGCGTCGGTCACCGTGAGGACATCGCTCACGAGCGCGCCGACGTGCTCGTAGGTGAGCGGTGAGGCGCTGGGGGCGCTCAGCGTCGAGACGATCGAGGACAGCTCGACCGGCACCGGCCCGCCGGCGACCAGGGCGGCCGACATGGCGTGCGCCCCCTCCGTCTCCACGCCCCAGATCCGTACATCGGGACGGCGCGCGCGCAGCGCGGTGGCGACACCCGCGATCAGACCTCCGCCGCCGATGCTGACGAGGACGTCGGTGAGCTCCCCGGCGTCCTCGGCGAACTCCAGGCCTACCGTGCCCTGGGCGGCGATGACGACGGGGTCGTCGAAGGGGTGGACCAGCGTGAGCCCCTTGAGGCGGAGTTCGTCCACGAGGGCGAACGCGGCGCCCATGCCGTCGGCGAGGACGACGCTCGCCCCGGCGGCCTCGGCGAGTTCCACCGCGCGGCCGGGGGCGGAGTTCGGCATGACGACGGTCGCCCTGATGCCCAGCGCGCCGGCCATGACCGCGACCGCGATGCCGTGGTTGCCGCCGCTCACCGCCACGACCCCGGCGGCGCGTTCGGCCTCGTCGAGCGCGAGCAGCTTCGCCGTCGCGCCGCGGGCCTTGAAGGAGCCGGTGCGCTGCAGCAGCTCCAGTTTCGTGGTGACGGGCGCGCCCAGGAGCGCGGAGAGCCCGGGGCTCGGCACCGTCGGCGTCCGTACGACATGTCCGGTGATCCGCTCGGCCGCGGCTTCCACGTCCTCGACAGTGATCAGCATGATCGCCTCCGTCACTCGCGCAGCAGTTCGATCATCCTATGCCGGTGCCGGATGGTGCGCCGTCGAGCGGCGGAAGGTGCGGCGGTAGGTGTCCGGGGGGACGCCGAGGGTGCGGTTGAAGTGGCGGCGCAGGGTCGTGGCCGTGCCCATGCCGGTGGCCGCCGCGATGGTGTCGAGGCTGTCGCCGCTGGACTCAAGGAGCTCCTGGGCGCGCCGGATCCGCTGGATCAGGAGCCACTGCAGCGGGGTCGACCCGGTCACCGTCCGGAAGTGGCGGCCGAGGTGGCGCGAGCTCATGTTCGCGCGCCGGGCCAGGTCCTCCACGGTCAGCGCCTGGTCGAGCCGCTCGATCGCCCAGGGGAACAGGTCGGCGAGCGGGTGGTCGTCCTGGGCCGGTACGGGGGCGGTGACGAACTGGGCCTGGCCGCCGGACCGGTGCGGGGGTACGACCAGGCGGCGGGCGATGGTGTTGGCGTACGCCGAGCCGTGGTCGAGGCGGACGAGGTGCAGGCACAGGTCCATCGCGGCGGCCTTGCCCGCGGACGTGAGCACGCTGCCGTTGTCGACGTAGAGCACGTCCGGGTCGACCTCCACCAGCGGGTGACGGGCCGCCAGGTCGTCGGTGTGCGCCCAGTGGGTGGTCGCCCGCCGGCCGTCGAGCAGCCCCGCGGCGGCCAGCACGAACGCGCCCGTGCACAGCGAGGCCACCCGGGCGCCCGCCTCGTGGGCGGCGCGCACCGCGTCGATCAGTTCGGCGGGCGGGGGCACGTCGACGTCGGCCCATCCGGGGACGATCACCGTGTCGGCGTGCGCGAGCCGGTCGAGCCCGGCGTCGGGCTCCAGGGCGAACCTGCCGAACCGCACCGGGCCGGGACCACAGACGGTGAGGTCGTACGCGGTGTCGCCGAACACCTCGTACGCCACGGAGAGTTCGAAGTGCAGCATGCCGTCGGTGACGGCCAGTGCGACGGATTCCATGTCCGTAATTGTACGGGGCATGTCGTTCCGGACACTGGCTCGGACCGGTCGCCGCTGACAGGCTCTTCGTATCGGAACAGGGCAGCGAGCAGCAGCGGACGACGGAGGAAATCATGGGATCGGAACCGGTAGCGGGACGGACCGTCGCGGTGTTCGGCGCCTACGGGCACACCGGGCGCTTCGTGGTGGCGGAGCTGCTCGAGCGCGGCTTCGTCCCCCTACTGTCCGGACGCGACGCCGGAAAGCTGGCGCAGTTCGCGGCGTCCCGTCCGGAGCTCTCCGGGCTCGACGTCCGGCCGGCCACGGTCGACGACCCGGCTTCGCTCGACCGCGCCCTCGCCGGCGCCGCCGCCGTCGTCAACGCCGCCGGGCCCTTCGCCTCCACGGCCGCCCCGGTGATCGAGGCGGCGCTGCGCGCCCGGATCCCGTACGTGGACGTGGCGGCCGAGATCGAGGCCAACGTCGACACGTTCGCCCGCTTCGCGGAGCCGGCCCGTGCGGCGGGCACCGTGGTGGTCCCGGCGATGGCCTTCTTCGGCGGCCTCGGCGACCTGCTCGTCACGGCGGCGATGGGCGACTGGACGGCGGCGGACGAGGCGCATGTGGCGTACGGGCTGAGCAGTTGGCACCCGACGACCGGCACCCGTACGGCGGGCGCGGTCTCGCGGGAGCGCAGGGACGGCAAGCACGTCCGCTTCACCGGGGGACGCCTGGAGTACCGCGACGAGGCTCCGTCCGGCACGGAGAAGTGGTCCTTCCCGGAACCGCTGGGGATCAGCCCCGTGATCGGCGACTTCACCATGGCCGACGTCGTCACCGTTCCCAGCCACCTCGACATCCCCGAGGTCCGCACCTACATGGCGGCCACGGCGGCCCGGGACCTGGCCTCGTCGGACACCCCGGCGCCGGCCGCGGTCGACGAGCGCGGCCGGTCCGCGCAGACCTTCCTCGTGGACGTCGTCGTGCGCTCCGGCGGTGAGGAGCGGCGGGCCGTGGCGAGCGGTCAGGACATCTACGCGGTCAGCGCGCCGCTCGCGGTGGAGGCCGTCGACCGTGTCCTCACGGGGCGGACCAGGACGGTGGGGGTCGCCTCCGCCGGCGCCCTCTTCGACGCGCCGGACTTCCTCCGCGCCCTTTCCGCCCACGTTTCGGTGGAATTGCCGTAACGGCCACGGGGACCCCGTACGGGCGCGGTCCGATTGCCCGGGCCGTACGGCGGGCCGAGGATCGGACCATGTTCAGCGGCGCGCATGTGATTCTGTACACCCGGGACGCGGAGGCGGACCGGGCCTTCCTGAGGGACGTCTTCGGCTTCGAGCACGTGGACGCCGGCGGCGGCTGGCTCATCTTCAAGCTGCCGCCCGCCGAGGTCGCGGTGCATCCCACGAAGGACGAGCCGAAGCACGAGGTCTACCTCATGTGCGAGGACCTCACCGAGACCCTGACGACCCTCGAGGACCGCGGCGCCGAGATCTCACGCGCCATCACCGACCAGGGCTGGGGCCTGCTCGCCGCCGTCCGGCTGCCGAGCGGCACCGAACTCCCCCTGTACGAGGCGCGCCACCCGACCGCACACGGCGGCCTTTCACCCTGACGGCCCACCCCCCGTCAAGCCTCATCTCATATCTGAGATAACGTGACGCCATGGCAGACGACTACCTCGTACGCATCGGCAAGCTCATCCGTGACGCCCGTCAGCACCGCGGCTGGACACAGACGCAGCTCGCCGAAGCACTGGCCACGAGCCAGAGCGCCGTCAACCGGATCGAGCGCGGCAACCAGAACATCAGCCTTGAGATGATCGCCCGGATCGGCGAAGCCCTCGACAGCGAGATCGTATCCCTCGGGTACGCGGGACCGATGCACCTCAGGGTCGTCGGCCGCCGCCGGCTGTCCGGCGCCATCGACGTCAAGACGAGCAAGAACGCCTGCGTCGCGCTGCTCTGCGCCTCCCTCCTCAACAAGGGCCGCACGGTCCTGCGTCGGGTCGCCCGCATCGAGGAGGTCTTCCGGCTCCTGGAGGTCCTCAACTCCATCGGCGTGCGCACCCGCTGGATCAACGAGGGCGTCGACCTGGAGATCGTGCCGCCGGCCGACCTCGACATGGACTCCATGGACGCCGAGGCCGCGATCCGCACCCGCTCGATCATCATGTTCCTCGGGCCGCTGCTGCACCGCATGGACCGCTTCAAACTGCCGTACGCCGGCGGCTGCGACCTCGGTACGCGCACGATCGAGCCGCACATGATCGCGCTGCGCCGCTTCGGCCTCGACATCACGGCCACCGAGGGCATCTACCACGCCCAGGTCGAGCGCTCGGTCTCCCCCGACCGCCCGATCGTGCTGACCGAGCGCGGCGACACCGTGACGGAGAACGCGCTCCTCGCCGCGGCCCGCCACGACGGCGTCACCGTCATCCGCAACGCCTCCTCCAACTACATGGTCCAGGACCTGTGCTTCTTCCTGGAGGCACTGGGCGTCCGCGTCGACGGCATCGGCACGACGACCCTCACGGTGCACGGCGTGCCGCAGATCGACGTCGACGTCGACTACTCCCCCTCCGAGGACCCGGTCGAGGCGATGAGCCTCCTCGCCGCCGCGGTCGTCACCGAGTCGGAGCTGACGATCCGCCGGGTCCCGATCGAGTTCATGGAGATCGAGCTCGCGGTCCTGGAGGAGATGGGCCTCGACCACGACCGCTCGGCCGAGTACCCGGCGGACAACGGCCGCACCCGCCTGGTCGACCTGACGGTCCGCCCCTCCAAGCTGGAGGCGCCGATCGACAAGATCCACCCGATGCCGTTCCCGGGCCTGAACATCGACAACGTCCCCTTCTTCGCGGCCATCGCGGCCACGGCCCAGGGCAAGACCCTCATCCACGACTGGGTCTACGACAACCGCGCCATCTACCTCACGGACCTCAACCGCCTCGGCGGCCGCCTCCAGCTCCTGGACCCCCACCGCGTCCTGGTGGAGGGCCCCACCCGCTGGCGCGCCGCCGAGATGATGTGCCCGCCGGCCCTGCGCCCCGCGGTGGTCGTCCTCCTCGCGATGATGGCGGCCGAGGGCACGTCGGTGCTGCGGAACGTGTACGTCATCAACCGGGGTTACGAGGACCTCGCGGAGCGACTGAACTCGATCGGCGCGCAGATCGAGATCTTCCGGGACATCTGACGGAACAGCACCACCGCACCCATTCTGACCTGTGGATACGCTGGACAGATGGCGGTGCGGCGGTGGCTGTGGGACTTCTCTGGGACTTTGACGGGCTTCCTGGCCCCGGCAAGCCCCGGTCCTGGCCGGCGCCGGCGAGCACCCCTCCCGTGGCGCGGGGCGTCCGCGGTCCGGAAGCCGGGCAGCGTCCCCTGCTCCCCCACCGCACCAATCTCGGCACAAGTGTCCCTGTCTGCCCACGCGTTCGAGCGAACATACGTAATCTCCTCGATAAAAGTGGGTACCGCTGCCCGACCTGACGTCGCTCGTGCATGGGAGCGGTCAGAGGGCGCCGCACGGTGCCCCCGTGGGGGGGAGACGTCCTTGTCGGTGGGGTTTCGGCCACGAGCTCCGCGCGAAGCCGGGGAGGTGGGGTCGGCGCTGCAACGTGCGCAGGCCTTCATGATCCTGGCCACGATGCTGTACCGCGCGAGCCACCTGGCCATCGGTGTCGTCGGCGTCGCCCAGCGCCACCGCGACCAGCCCGTGCAGTACGCGGGAGTCGTGACGGCCGTCGGGCTGAGCGTCCTCGTCTACGGGACGGCGCTGCGGCGCGGATGGTTCGTACGGCGGCAGGTCTGGGCGGACGTGCTCGTCTGCGGGTGCCTGCTGCCGTTCGCGCTGTGGGCGTGGGGCGGCGCACGGGAGCCCGCGACGCTCGGCTGGGCGATGATCCTGGGCGGTTCGGCGAGCGCGGCGGCGGCCGTCGCCCTCGACCGGGTCCGGGTCCTCGCCGCCGTGGCGCTGCTCGTCGCCACTCATGCCGTCGGCTACCAGGCCGTGGGGGCCAGCCCCGCCGTCGTCGTCGGGCATCTCAACTCCCTCCTGTCGTCGGCCGTGATGGCCTGGGTCTTCTGGTGGTACTTACGGCGGCAGGGCCGGCTCCTCGACGACGCCAACGCCCGCGCGCTCAGCGCCGAGGCGCACCGGGCCCGGTACGCGGAACGGCTCGAACACCACCGGGCGCTGCACGACACCGTTCTCGCCACCCTCACCACCATCTCCTCCGGCGGCATCGACGCCAACGCCCCTGAGGTGCGGGAGCGGTGCGCCCGTGAGGCGGCGTATCTGCGCCGGCTCGTCCAGCAGACCTCGGACGAACTCCCGCACCGGGAGATCGGTACCGCCCTGGAGGAGGTCGTCCGCGCGGCGGAGGGGCTTCGGCTGAAGGTGACCGCCCGCTATCACGCACTCCCGCAGGTGCCGACGGAGGTGGCGACGGCGCTCGCGGAAGCGGCCGGCGAGGCACTCAACAACGTGCGTCGGCACGCGGGGACCGGCCACGCCTTCCTCACCGCCACCGGAGGCCCGCCGGACGGGGACGACGGCGGGGCGGGTGCCCGGGTGGTGGTGACGGTGGTCGACCGCGGGCCGGGCTTCGACCCCGAGCGGTACGCGCCCGGCCTCGGGCTGCGCCGCTCCGTCCACGACCGCATGGCGGAGGTCGGCGGCCACGCGGCGGTGGACACCGCCCCCGGCGAGGGCGTACGCGTGGAACTGCGATGGCCGAAGTGATCACGGTCGCCGTGGTCGACGACGACCGGATGCTTCTGGACGGCATGCGTTCCTGGCTCGGCGGGGTCGCGGACCTGCGGCTCACGGCCACGGCTGCCACCGTCGGCGAACTCCTCGGCTCGTCGGCCGCGCAGGACGGGGCGTACGTTCCCGCGGACGTGGTCCTGCTCGACCTGATGCTGCGGGACGGCTCGGATCCGGGCGGCAACATCCGGCGGCTCGCGCGCCTCGGCAGCCGCGTCCTGGTGATCAGTACGGTGCCGGACCAGGCACGGATCGTCGAGTCCCTGCGGGCGGGCGCCGACGGGTACTTGACGAAGGACAACGAACTGCCGGCGCTGGTGACCGCGATCCGGGACGTGGCGGCGGGGCGGGGCGCCCACTCCCCCGAGCTCGCCTTCGCCTTCGCGTACGACACGACCCCCGGACGGCCCCGGCTCTCGCCCCGCGAGCGTCAGGTCCTGCTCGACTACGCGGCGGGCATGACCCTCAAGGCGGCGGCCCGCAGGGCCGGGATCACGCCCAACACGGCCAAGGACTACCTGGACCGGGTGAAGGCCAAGTATCTCCGGGCGGGCCGACCGGCGTACACGAAACTGGACCTGGCGCGGCGGGTGAGCGAGGACGGCCTCGACGGGGAGTGAAACGGGCGGGAACCCCCCTCCGGCGGGGGCGGGAACCAAGTCGGCCGGGAGGATGGCTTCCGGCGGCACCGGGGCGTTCCGGTCCCGCGCCGGGGCACGACGCCCGGCAGCACCGGATCGTCCCGGCTCCGTCCCGGGGCACGCAAGCCCCCCAAAGAGGCGGCTACTGCGAGGCGCTGCCCCTTCCTACCATCCTGAACGGTTGCATTCCCGCTTCCCCACTGACCAGGAGAGGCAGACGAACGATGCTCCACGCATGTACCCCGACGGGCGCCGAGGCCCGTCCATCGGGCCTGGGACGGCTCATCGGCCGGGAGACGGAGCTGGCGAGGATCGAGGCGGCGCTGAACGCGGCGCGGTCGGGGCGTGGTGGCGCCCTCCTCATCACCGGTGAGGCCGGAGTCGGCAGGACCCGGCTCACGGAAGAGGCCGTGGCGATGGCCCGGTCGGCCGGGATGGCCACGGCCCGGGGGCGGGTCGGCGTGGCCGCGGCCTACCGGCCGCTGGCCGAGGCCTTGCTCGTCCTCGACCGGCACGGACCGCGGCGGCCACCGGAAGGCCCGCCGCAGGAAGATCCGGTGCGGCACGGTTCGGCGCCGGGCGGTCCGGTGCTCCCGCGATTACCCGCGCGGGGGGCCGTCGCACCGCTCGCAACGGCTGAGGCGATCCTTCAGAGGCTCGCCGCCCTCGGCCCGCGCGGGACGCTGCTCGTCCTCGACGACATCCACGAAGCAGATCCCGGCACCCTCACGGCCGTCGAGTACCTTCTCGACCACCTCGGCAGGAGGCCGGCCCTTCTCCTCCTCACGCTCGGCCCCGGCGGGGCCTCCGGCCCGGCGGCGGCGCACCTGGCCGACCGGGCCCGTCGGCGCGGCACCGCCACGGTCCTCGGTCTGCGCCCACTGGGCCGGTCCGCGGTGCGGCGACTCCTCGCGGACGGCATCGGCGCGGATCCGGCCGCGCTCGGCCGGGAGCTCGTGGACCGGGTGATGCTCGGCAGCGCCGGACTCCCCTTCGTCGTACGGGAAGTGGCACACGATCTGGCAGCCCTGACAGCTCCGGGGGGCGTACCGGAGGCGGACGCGGTACGGGTTCCCGGCACCGTCACCGGCCGGGTGTGGCGCCTTGCGGGGCCGCTCGGCCCGCTCGGTGCGGAGTTCCTCGGCACAGCGGCCCTGTTCGGGCGGCGCTTCCCGGTGCCCTTGGTGCGGGAGACGCTCGGCCGTGCCGACGACGTGTTCTCGGGGGTCCTGCGTGCCGCCGTCGACTCGGGCCTGATCGTGCCGGACGCGACGGATCCGGAGTGGTGCTCGTTCCGGTTCGGACTGGCGCCCGACGCGGTCCTCGACGCTCTGGGACCGTACGAGCGTGCCGGACACGCCCGGCGGGCGGGAGCCGCGCTCGCCGCTCTGCACCCGGGCCTTCCGGGCGAGTGGCAGGCCCGTGCCGCCGCGCTCCACGCTCACGCGGGAGAGGTCTGGGAGGCCGTGGCCGCCTACCGGGCGGCCGCCCTGCGGGCCGTCTCCGAAGGTGCCGTGGACCGGGCGCTGGACCTCCTCTCCCTGGCCCGTCGGCCGGCCGCCCCCGGCACCGATCCGGAGCTGCGCGCCGGGATCCTGGAGCAGCAGCTGGCCACCGTGGCCGGCGCGGCCCGTTTCGACGGTCTGCCCTCACTCACGGCGGACGTCGACGGCCTGGGCCACCACGGGGTGCCTGGCCCGCGCCGGGCGGGGCTCCACGGCCGACTCGCGGGCATCGCCGCCCTGCGGGGCCGGCCCGAGGAGGCCCTGGGCCACCTGGACGTGGCCCGCTGGCTGCTCGGCGCCTCACCTTCCGCCGCCCAGGCCGCACCGGTGGAACTCGCCGCTGCCCAGGTGGCCCGGGGGTGGCCCGCCCTGGAACGGCTGGGTGGCGCCGAGGAGTTCGCCCGGCGGGCGGCGGACGCGGGGAGACGTGCCGGTCTTCCGGACGTCACCTGCGACGCGCTCCTCGTCCTCGGCGAGCTGGCCCGGTGCGACGATCCGTCCTCCGCCGCCCGCCACTTCGAGGAGGTACGGAGGCTCGCCGGCGTCCACAGGCTGCCGCTGCCCCGGCTCACCGCGGAAGTACAGCTGGCCCGGATCACGGCCGCGCGCGACGGCCGTCCGGCCCGGCTCGAACAGGCCCGGCGCGAGGCCCTGCGCACCGGCGCGGCGCCCCTCGCCCACGAGGTGAGCTTCGACCTGGCCCTGGATCACGTCCGGCGCGACGCCTTCAAGGCGGCGGAGGCGCGGATCGACGAGGACCTCGCCGGGGCGGCCCGGCTCGGTCTGGGCCGTGACGTGGCACTGCTGCGTCTCGCGGAGGCGGTGTGCCACGCCCACCAGGGGCGGCGGACCGCGATGGAGGACGCCCTGGACCGCTTGGAACCGTTCCTCGTGGCCGCGCCGGGCGTGCGGGCGATGGCGGACGGTCTCGCCCGCGGCTTCTGCGCCCTCCTGGAGGAGCGCCCCGAGGCCGCCGGCAGCGCGTTCCGTCGAGCCCTCGCCCACGACGCGGCGGCCCCGGCGCCCGGCGACTTCGGCCGGTACGGGCCGATCCCGCTCCTCAGGGCGGTCACCGGCCGCCCCGGCGGAGGCCGTACGGCCGGCGGACCCGTACCGGGGGCCGCCGGTTCCCGCTGGGACGCGGTCTTCGCCGGTCTTGCACGGGCCGTGCTGCTCGGCCGGGAGGGCCGCCCGGCCGAGGCCACGAGTGCGGCGGCCGTCGCGCTCGTGGCCTCGGAGCCCTACCCGGCGGCGCGCCACCTGGGGCTCCGGCTGGTCGCCCGCGCCGCGTACGAGGACGGCTGGGGCGCACCGGAGCCGTGGCTGTGCGAGGCGGAGGAGTACTTCCACGGGAGGGGTCTGACGGCGGTCTCCGGAGCCTGCCGCGCCCTCCTGCGCGGCATGGGGGCGCCGGTCAGGCAACGCCGCACGGGCACCGAGCGGGTCCCGCCGGAACTGCGCCGCCAGGGCATCACGGTCCGCGAGTTCGAGGTGGCGCGACTGCTCGCCGAGCGCATCGGCAACAAGGACATCGCAGGCCGGCTCCACATCTCCCCGCGCACGGTGGAGAAACACGTGACGAGCCTGCTCCAGAAGACGGGACACCCCAACCGCTCGGCCTTCGCCTCCGCCACCCGAGACTTGACGGCCGGGGCGTGAGGGTGGGCGGACGGGACTCGCGGACGCGGAGCGTCCCCGGAGCGGTCGGACCGCTCCGGGGACGCTCCCCCGTTCCCGCGCCGGGTATTCAGGAGACAGCCACCGCTCCAGCTCCCCCAAGGGTCACCACCCGGTCGAACCCGCGGTCCAGGTCCTCGTCGCCGTGGTGGACGACGAGGAGGGCCCGGCCGCCGGTGTGCTTCCGGAGGGCCGCGAGGACGAGCTCGCGGCCCGCCTCGTCCAGGTTCGAGAAGGGCTCGTCGGCGAGGTAGACGTCGGCGTCCTCGCTCAGCAGGGACGCGACGCCGACTCGCTGCCGCTGTCCCGAGGAGAGCTCCGAGGGCTGGTGATCGGCCAGGGCGTCCAGGTCCATCGCGGTCCGCAGTTCCGGATCGGGGACCAGTTCCCGCACCGGCAGCGGCGGCAGCAGGACCGGGCTGGTCAGGCTCGCCACCCGGGCGGGCCGGACGACCGTGCCGGCGTCGGGGGCGAGGGTCCCGGTGACGATGTGCAGGAGGGTCGTCTTGCCGCAGCCGTTGGGGCCGCGCAGCAGGACGTGCTCACCGGCGTCGAGCGTGAAGTCGTCGAGGCTCACGTCGGTGCCGTCGGCGTGCACGATCCGGGCGCCCGTGACCCGTACGGCCGGGCCGTCCTCGTGGTAGGGCAGGGGCCGGTCCGCGCGCAGCGCCTCGATCCGCTTGAGGACGGCGGTGCTGCGGCGGGCCTGCGGAATCATGTTGACGAGGTCGAAGATGCCGGTGACGGCCCGCCAGAGCGAGTTCACGAAGGCGAGGAAGCTGCCGAAGGACATCCGTCCGGCGAAGACGAACAGCGCGCCGACGACCATCGAGGCCGTGTCCGAGAGGTTCATGACGAGGTCGCTGAGGGTCCTCTGCCGCTGTGTCAGGCGGTAGTTGACGAAGGTGAGGCCCAGGAAGCCGCTCAGGGAGCCCGTGTTCGCGTCCCGTGCGGGGCTGCGCAGCAGCGGGAGGCCGCGCAGCGCGTGGAACGCTTCGAGGGTGCGGGTGAGGCGGTTGATGTACTGGGCCTCGGCCTCGCGTTCCGGCTCGGTGTTGTTCTCGATCCGCTTGGCGAGGCGGTTGCTCGCGTACACCAGGGGCGGCACGATCACCAGCAGGATGAGGCTGGCCTGCCAGGAGAGGTAGAGCAGGACGCCGAGGAAGGCGAGTGACGAGACGGTCTGTCGCGCGATGCGGACGGTCACGTCGATGGCGGGCAGCACGCCCTCGTGGACGTCCTGGTGGATGCGGCTGACGTACGAGGCGTTGCCGGTCTCCGCGATCTTCCGGCCGTCGAGCCCGAGAGTGCGGTCGAGGAGCTCGGTCTCCAGGTGGAGCCGGAAGGCGTTCTCGTACCGCTTGCGGCGGCAGGCGATCGCGTACCCCGCGGTGTTGAGGGTGAGGCCGAGCACCAGGTAGCCGGTGCCGAGCAGCAGGAAGGCCCGCAGGTCGGCGGCGATGATCGCCCCGTCGAACAGTGCCTTGAGGAGGAGGGGGTGGATGATCGCCTCGAGCGCGCCGGTGAGGGTCTCGGCGGCGGCGATGCCGACGAAGCCGGACCGGTGCCCGCGGAGGGTGTGCCAGAGGAGTTTCACCGCGCGCCCTCGCCCGGGTCGGTCAGGTCCACCGGCCCGCCCGTACCGCCGAGGCGACCCAGCTCGTCGAGGAGGAAGTCGGCCGTGCCGCCGTGGTTCACCCGGTGCAGGACCCGCAGGATCCCGGCCGAGCCCGACAGGTAGTCGCAGGCGCAGCGGAGCAGTCCCTCACCGGGGACGGCGAGCGGGACGACGCCGCCGGAGCGGGGGGTCCCGAACCGCTCGGCCGGTTCGAAGAGGAACGTCCTGCGGACGAAGTCGAGCTGGCGCAGGGCCTGTGCGCGGTAGGCGGGGTCGCCGGTGACGGCCGCCGCGTCCAGCAGGGCGTCGGCGACGCCGCTCATGCCGAAGCCGAAGGCGGGCAGGACGGTCTGCCGGATGTCGAGGGCCCGGAGGATCGTGCGGGCGTCGTCGAGACGGCCGTACCGCAGCAGCACCTTGGCCACGCCGGCGGAGCCGACCTCGACGTACGGCTCCATGGTGCCCTCGTGCTCGAACATCACCAGGTCTGTGTCCCCGAGCGGCTCGGTGTGGGCCATCTCCCAGTCGAGCGCCGCCGAGCCGAGCCGCAGCCACCGTCCGTCGCCGGAGACCTGGTGCAGCCGCAGCAGGAAGAGGGCGGTGCCCGCCTGACCGAACCCGAGGCCGGTGAGGGGGCCGTCCTTGGCGAAGTCGTTCGTCCAGTGGGCCAGCCCGCCCTCCCGTACGGCGGACGCGTCGAGGGCCCGCCCGCAGTCCAGGGCCGCGAGCAGGTGACGCGGGTCGCCGTCTCGCAGGTGGAAGTGGAGGTTGGTGGTTCCGAGGCCGGCGAGTCCGTAGAAGAAGGTGGGGTCGCCGATGGCGGGCGCGCGCCGGTTGGCGGTGGCGAGCAGCTCCCGGGCCTGCTCGGGCAGGCCGAGCGCGTCGGCGGTCCAGGCGAGGCCGGCGAGGCCGCTCATGAGGCCGTCGGGGTACTCGGCGGGGTCGAGGGCGGCGAGGCGGTCGCCGAGCCAGTCGCGCCACTCGGGCCGTACGGGCCGGCCGGAGGCGTTCAGCGCCCACAGGACGCCGCTCGCACCGGAACCCAGGTTCAGCGGGTTGGTGACGTGGGCGAAGGGGTCGACGGGGAAGAGCGTGGCGCGCGCGGGATCGGCGACGGCCTCGGCGAAGGCGGCGACACCGGCCTCGGCCCCGGGCAGGTCGAGCCGCTCGGGGACGAGCGGGGGCCGGTGCGGGGCGGCGACCTCGGCGAGCAGTTCACGCTCGTGCTCCTCGTCGAGGGCGGCGAGGAGTTCGGGCAGGGTGATCCGGGCGGCGGCGAGGTCGGTGACGAGCCGGTGGAGCCTCCGGGGCCAGCCCAGATCGTCGAAGAAGCCGCGGTAGAGGTCGAGGACGTCCTCGCGCAGGTACGACATGGCGGCTATCGGGAAGACGAAGTAGGCCATGGTCGAGGCGAGGGCGAAGAGGTCGCCCTCGGTCCCGGTCACCTCGAAGCGGGACCGGGAGAGGCTGAATCCCGGTGTGTAGAGCTCGACGGGACGGGCCAGGTCGGCGTCGCGGTCGCCTCCGGCCGGGGCCTCGATGAGGCGGCAGGCCTCCAGGTCGACGATCCGTACGTCGTACGTGTCGCGGTCGACGAGCAGGTTGGAGGCGGTGAAGTCCACGAGGAGCACGTTGTTCTCGTGGGCGGCGTGGATGGCCTTCGCCAGGCCGCGGCAGACGCGGATCCAGATGCGCAGGAACTCCCGGGCGCGCTCGACGTCGTAGCCCGGGTGGGCGAGCGGGTTGTGCTCCAGGAGCACCGAGCGGATATCGGCCCCGTCGATGAACTCCTCGACGATGTAGTGGTGTTCCCACTGCTGAAAGGCCGTGACGGGGGCCGGGTAGCAGCCGGTCCCCTCCAGCCGGTTGAGGAACTCCCACTCGCGGGCGAGGACGTCCACGGCGTCGTACCCCTGGCGCGGATTGATGTTGGTGTGCGGCCTGGCCTCCTTGACGACGACCTCGCGGTCGCCGTCGTGGGTGTCCTCGGCCGTGTACACACCGCCGCTGTTGGAGAACTGGATGGCGCCGGTGACGCGGAACCGGCCGCCGAGCAGACCGTCCTCGCCCGTCTCGTCCGTCTCCGGGTCGGGGGACCAGTCGGGGAATGGCCAGGGCTGCCAGTCCGGCTGCACGTAGCCGATGCGGCGATCGTCCGGGACGGGTCCTTCGGGACCCTGGATGTGGGGCACGCGGCGGCCGAGGACGTCGACGGTGTGGGTGTCGAGGAGCTGGCCGTAGCGGAAGTAGAGGGCCTTGTGGTCCCGGTAGCGGAGGTCGGAGAGGACGTACGCGCCCTCCATCCCCTTGAGCACGCGAGCCAGGTCGTCCAGGCAGACCAGGAACTGCTCCGTGTCGCGCGGGTAGACAGTGATGAGTTTGCCGCCGCTGCCGCGTGCCATCGCCTTGGAGTTGAGCATCTCGTACACGTTGAGATCGAGTGCGATCTTGAAGTCGACCGTGTTCTCGGTGAGGTACGCGAGGGCGGACCTCACGACGTCACCGACGGAGTCCGCGCTCGCGGAGATGTGTATCTTCCAGCCCTGACTGGGGAGTTCGGGATTGAGCCGGTGGCTCCACCAGATGCCGCTGCGGACGAAGCGGGCCCGGACGCGTTCGTCGAGGTCCGCGATGAAGTGGTCGGGCCGGGGTTCGTAGGAGACGTCGAGGGGGTCGAAGAAGAGCGAGTCGTTCCAGGCGAAGAGGAAACGGTTGACCCATCGTTCGTTGCGCATGGCGGCCTCTTGTGATCGTCCGAGGGGGATGCGGGGTGCGGGATCGGGTGGGAACGGACCGGGCGGGGGCGCCGAGGGCGCCCCCGCCCGGAGGGTGATCGGGTGCCGGGCGATCAGACCGGCTGCGTGTTGCAGCAGTGCGAGGCGCTGCTCGTCATGCTCGGGCAGCCGGCAGCGACGGCGGTCACGGTCGGCGGCAGCGCCTGAAGCCTCAGGACGCTCATGGGATCACCCCTTTCCTGGATCGGTGCGAAGCGCGGGACGAGGGTCAGACCGGATCGGTCGTGCAGCAGGTGCTGCTGCTGCTCGTCACGCTGATGACGGCGGCGCCGCTGGTGACGGCGGTCGGCTTGATCATCTGGAGCTTGAGAACGGCCATGGGTTCACCTCCTTCCGTACGGAGCGGAACGGTGGGCGCACCGGTCAGACCGGCTTGGTCTGGCAGCAGTTGCTGCCGGAACTGGTCACGCTGACGACGGCGGCGCCACTGGTGACAGCGGTCGGCTGCATCGTCTGGAGCTTGAGAACGGCCATGGGTTCACCTCCCGATCGGTTGACAGGGCCTCAGTCAACGCGCCGGCCGGATTCCGCACATGGGAAATCACTCCCCATAATTCGGGGGTCCGCCCCGTAGGTATCGAGAGGTGCGGGGACACCGCGCGTCCCGGCCGCGAGTGTCGCGGTGTGTGACGGAGCGGTGGGGGTGCCACGGCCTCATACATGGTCCGGATCACCAGGAGAGGAGGCGGCTTCCCTCCTGGTCGAGCGGCCACCTCTGGCGAGGCCCGTGAAGGCGGTGCCGTCGAGCGAGGCGAGAATTCTGCGCGCCCGCCGAAGAGCACGGCCCGTGCGGCCCTCCTCGTGGTCAGCCAACGCGAGCGCGTACCGCGCGACGAGGCAGGCCCAGCTGTCGCCGCGGACCCCGGACTGGGTGAGGACTCGCCGCGCGGTGCGTCGGCTGCCCGCGGGGCGATGCCCGACCGCACGACGGCCAGGGCTGCCAGACTCATGGCCGCGGAGGGCCCCGCAGGCGCCCCGAGAGGAACGGTGTCGGCGGCTTCCTGGAAGTGCTCCGCCGCCGCCGGATCGCCTCGGTGCATGGCGAGGACCCCCTGCACATGGGCGATGCGGCCGACGGTCGCGTCGTCACCTGCCATCACCGCCGCAGTCCACGCGGAGCTCAGCAACTCGGCGGCCCCTCCGCAGTCACTGCCCGCGGTGAGCCAGGCCTCCAGCCACTGGCCGCGGACGGCGGCCGGGTGGTCCTCGTGACACATGAAGGACGGTGTCGTCGGACCGCGGGGTGAGCGGTGTGGACGGTCGCTTCGGTGTCCTGGAGGTACCTGAGATTGAACTCGTGATGTCGTGCTGCTGGTCAGGTGGGTCTGATGGTCAGGCCGGTCTCGGCGAGGCAGCCGTCTTTGAGGTTGCTGCGGTACTGGATGTGTCGTAGGCCGCGTCGGATGCTCTGGATGAGGTGTTCGGGAGTGGCGAAGGCAACGTTGGAGAGCCAGCCGCGTCGCAGAAGGGGCCAGATCCCCTCGACGGGGTTGAGATCGGGTGCGTAGGGCGGCAGGTAGTAGATGGTCAGCCAGTCCCGGGCTTCGGCCCATTCCCGCAGGTTGGCGGCTTTGTGGACGTTGAGGTTGTCCCAGACGAGCACGATCGGGCCGCCGAGCTGCTGGTGTGCGACGGTCAGCAGGTCTCGGTAGTCGCACCAGGAGAAGCTCTTGCGTCCGTCGCGTTGGCCGTCGTCCTTGCGCGGCCGGTAGATCAGCCGGGACCGGTGGCCGGGTTTGTAGCAGGTCAGCGCGGCGATGGATATCCGTCTGCGGGAGCGGCCGCGGACTCTTACCCGGGAAGCGGCCTTCCACCGCTTGAGGACCTGCGGTCCTGCCGCGAGGTACTCCGCCACCCCGTGTGCCCTGTCGGCGTTCAGTGCCGCAACGATGCGCGGACCCTCGCGCGACGACGCGGCCCGCCGCTCGTCGTCGGTCCAGATCCGGTCCAGGGTGATGTGATGTGCTGCGCGGATCACCCTGCTCGGCGAGGACGGCAGGCGCGGCCCGGTGCCCCGCGAGAGCGACGGGCCGTCCTCCTCATCCGTGTAGTGTTCGTGGAACTCGGTGCGCAGCGTGGCGAGCACGACCGTGCCGCGGCGGACGAGCCGGTCGAGCAGGGACGGCGTCAGCCCGTCGGGCCGCAGGTAGTTGTGCGGGTCGTCGAGCCATACGGCCTTCTCGTGATCGCTTCCGGAGGAAGAAGTCAGGAAGGTCAGGTCGGCGTCGGGGTCCGGCTTGCAGACCGACCAGTCCCGGAGATCGCGGACCATGCCTTCGAACATGGCCCTCGACTTGCCCGCGGCCGAGTCCCCCCGTCAGCAGCATGCCGCCCGTTTCCGCCAGCGCTTCGAGCCGGGCGTCCACCTGCGCGTCGACGCGGCGTGGCACGTGACCTGCTGCGCGAGCAGCTGGCACCGCCCAAGGTCAGCGCCGCGCTCTACCGGGCCGCCGCCCGGATCCCGGGCGTCACCGTCGTCGACGACGCGGTCGACGCCTCCGGCCGCCACGGCGTCGCGGTCGCCCGTACGCACGCGGGCGAGCGCACCGAGTGGATCTTCGACAAGAACACCCTGGAGTTCCTCGGCGAGCGCGGCGTGATGGTCGAGGACACCGCCTGGGCCAAGGCCGGCCAGATCACCGCGACGACCGCCGTCCTGAACCGCGGCATCAGCGACAAGCCCGGGGAGTCCTCCCGCCGCGCGAACTGAATCGACCGGGACGCCGACGGGCCGTGGAGACCGGGTCTCCACGGTCCGTCGGCGTCCCGGTCTTCAGACAGGCGGCACCACCCCGCCCTTGAGGCGTTCGATGTCGGAGGGGCGGACCTGGATCACGAAGAGGGCGATCAGGGCGCTGACCACGGCGAAGACCGCGGCCGTGATGAAGCCCGCGGAGACTCCGGCCGTGAGGACCTCGTCACCCCAGGGGGGCGGCAGCTGCCCGGTCTTGGCGAACTGCGCCTTCTCCAGCGGGCCCGCCTGGGAGAGGAAGGCGGGGACCTGCACGTCGGCCTCGGTGCGGCTGGCCGTGCCGAAGACGGTGACGAGGATCGAGAGACCCAGCGAACCGCCCACCTGTTGCGTGGCGTTGAGCAGGCCGGACGCGGCGCCCGAGTCCCTCGGCTCGACGTTCGACAGCGCCATGATGGTCAGCGAGACGAACATCAGGCCCATGCCGAAGCCGAAGACGAGGATCGGCCCGAGGATGCTGCCCAGGTAGGTGGAGTTCACGTCGGTCAGGGTCAGCCAGGAGAGGCCCGCCGCGGCCAGGACCGAGCCCGTCACCATGAACGGTTTCGGCCCGTACCTGGGCAGCAGGTTGGACGTGAGCCCAGCGCCGACCCCGATGATCGCGCTCACGGGCAGGAACGCCATGCCGGTCTTCAACGGGCTGAAGCTCAGCACCTGCTGCACGAACAGGGTGAGGAAGAAGAACATCCCGAAGATGGCCGCCGCCAGGCAGAGCATGATGGCGTACGTGCCGGAGCGGTTGCGGTCGGCGAACATGCGCAGGGGCGTGATGGGTTGCTGGGAGCGCCGCTCCACGAGGAGGAACGTGGCCAGGAGTACCACCGCCGCGACGAACGAGCCGATCGTGTACGGGTCCCGCCAGCCCTCCTGGGCGGCGCGGATGAACCCGTAGACCAGGGCCACCATGCCGAGCGTCGAGGTGAGGGCGCCGGTGAGGTCGAAGTGACCGGGGCGCCGCTCCGACTCCTTGACGTGGCGGGGGGTGAGGAAGGCGATGACCAGGGCGATGGGGACGTTGACGAAGAAGATCCAGCGCCAGTCGAGCCACTGGACGAGCATGCCGCCCGCGACCAGGCCGATCGCGCCGCCGCCGGCCGAGACGCCGGCGAACACACCGAAGGCCCGGTTGCGTTCCGGGCCTTCGTCGAACGTCGTGGTGATGAGGGAGAGCGAGGTCGGGGAGGCTATCGCGCCGCCGACCCCCTGGAGTGCCCTGGCCGCGAGGAGTTGCCATTCGCTCTGCGCGATCCCGCAGAAGAGCGAGGCGAGTCCGAAGAGCAGCACGCCGAAGATGAAGACCCGGCGCCGGCCCAGGATGTCGCCCGCGCGGCCGCCGAGCAGCAGCAGGCCGCCGAAGGTGAGGGTGTAGGCGTTGACGACCCAGGCCAGGCTGGTCGTGGAGAAGTCCAGCGCGGTCTGGATGTGCGGGAGGGCGATGTTGACGATCGTGATGTCGAGGACCACCATCAGCTGGCAGGACGCGATCACGAACAGGGCGATGACCTTCCCGTCACTGCCCTTCTTCGGGGTGGCGGTCTGTGCCGGTGTCGTCGGCTTGGGAGTACTCATGTGGCGCCTCGGGAGCCTCGCCTGGTGAGTGAGCCGTGGGCCGGTCAGTCCACCTTTCGACACTAAGCCAGGCCCCGTCGGGTGACCAGTTGATCAAGCGTGCGCGGGCTCGTCCAGGACGGCGAAGCCGTCCAGTTCCACCCTGGCCTGCTCGTCCCAGAGCCGTACGACTCCGATGACGGCCATCGCCGGGTAGTCACGGCCGGCCAACCGGCGCCAGATCCGGCCGAGTTCATGGGCGTGGGCGCGGTAGTCGTCGACGTCGGTGGTGTAGACGGTGACGCGCGCGAGGTCGGCGGGGGTGCCGCCGGCGTGACGGAGTGCGGTGAGCAGATTGCCGAGGGCGGTGGTGAACTGCTCGGTCAGGGTGTCCCCGACGACGGTGCCCTCGGAGTCGAGCGCGGTCTGTCCCGCGAGGAAGACGAACCGGCTGCCGGTGGCGGTCACGGCGTGCGAGAAGCCGGTGGGCGGGGAGAGTTCGGCGGGGTTGTGCCGGTGCAGGCTCATGGGGTCGGCTCCTCCGCGTGTGAGGTCGTGTCGCGGCCGTCGCCCGGTGACGGCTCCTCCTCGCATGGTGCGCCTTCCGGTGCCCTTCCACTGCGGTGGGACGCGTACAGCTCCTTGGCGATGATCGTGCGCTGGACCTCGGTGGCTCCCTCGTAGATCCGGGGCGCGCGGACCTCGCGGTAGAGGTGTTCCAGGAGGTGGCCGCGTTGCAGGGCGCGGGCGCCGTGGAGTTGGACGGCGGAGTCGACGACGTACTGGGCGGTCTCGGTGGCGAGCAGCTTGGCCATGGCGGAGCGCCGGGGCACGTCGGTGTCGGCGGGGTCGGCGGTGCCGGCGGTGTTGCGGGAGTTTCCCTCGTCGTACGCGGTGGCCGCCGCGTACACGAGGAGGCGGGCGGCCTCCGTACGGGTCGCCATCTCGGCGATCCGGTGCGCGACGGCCTGGAGGTCGGCGAGCCGGCCGCCGAAGGCGGGCCTCGCCGCGGTGTGGGCGAGGGCGGCGTCCAGGGCGGCCTGGGCCATGCCGACGGCGAAGGCCCCGACGCTGGGCCGGAAGAGGTTGAGGGTGTGCATGGCGACCCGGAAGCCCCGGTCGGGTTCGCCGAGCAGGTCCTCGGGGCCGACGGGGACGCCGTCGAAGGTGAGGGTGCCGAGGGCGTGGGGGGACAGCATGTCGAGGGGTTCGCCGCCAAGGCCCGGACGGTCGGCGGGGACGAGGAAGGCGGTGACGCCCCGGGCGCCCGCGCCGCGGGTGGTGCGGGCGAAGACGGTGGCGAAGTCGGCCTCGGGCGCGTTGGAGATCCACTGCTTCTCGCCGTGCAGGCGCCAGCCGCCGCGTCCGTCGGGGACGGCGTCGAGGGCGAGGGCCGCGGCGTCGGAGCCGGCGCCGGGTTCGGTGAGCGCGAAGGCGGCGACGGCCCGTCCGGCGGTGGCCTCGGGGAGCCAGCGGGCGCGCTGCGCGGGGCTGCCGAAGGCGGCGACGGGGTGGGTGCCGAGGCCTTGGAGGGCGAGGGCGGTCTCCGCCTCGGTGCAGACCTGGGCGAGGGACTCACGCAGCAGGCAGAGGTCGAGGGCCCCGGCGTCGAAGAGCCGGGCGAGCAGGCCGAGCTCACCGAGTGCGGCGACGAGGGGGCGGTTGACCCGGCCGGGCTCGCCCTTCTCCGCGAGGGGCTTCAGGCGTTCGGCGGCGAGGGCGCGGAGCTCCGCGCACCAGGTGATCTGTTCCGGATCGAGCGAGAATGCGGGCATGTGGGCCCTCTCTGACGCCCTCGGGCGTCGTCGTCCCTGCGCGGTCGGGTGTCGTCGTCCGTGCGCGGCCGGGCGTCGTCCCCGCGCGGCCGGGCGTGCGCGCCCTGAACCCGCCGGGGGGCTGCGTCACGACGCCGCCCCGCGCCTTCCTCGGGGCGCTCCCGGGCACCCTTGTCGCGAACCGTTGACTGTCGTCACCAACACGATACGCTCGTGGAGCGACGGGCGACCCCACCTCGACAGGGGGACGGACTCATGGAGCTGACACCCTCGGCCCACCTCGACACCTTCGCCCGCGACCGGCTGCCGCCGCCGGACCGGTGGCCCCGCCTCCTCTTCGACCTCCCCGAGCTCGCCTATCCCGAACGGCTCAACTGCGGGGCCGAGCTCCTCGACCGCACGGTGGAGCGGTTCGGCCCCGACCGGCCCGCCTTCCACGACGGCGAGGGCGGTGTCTGGAGCTACGGCGAACTCCAGGACCGGGTCGACCGCATCGCCCACGTCCTCACCTCCGACCTGCGGGTCCTGCCCGGCAACCGGGTCCTCCTTCGCGGCCCCACCACCCCCTGGCTCGCCGCCTGCTGGCTCGCCGTGATGAAGGCCGGCGCCATCGCCGTCACCGTCCTCGCCCAGCAGCGCGCCCCCGAGCTCGCCGTCATGGCGGAGGCGGCCCGCTGCAGCCACGCCCTCTGCGACGCCCACGCCGTCGACGAGCTCCTCGCGGCCCGGATCCCGGGACTCCGCGTCACCCCCTTCGGCGGGGAGGGACCGGACGACCTCCTCGCCCTCGCCGCCCGCCACCCCGGCCCGTACCCGGCGGTGGCGACGGCCGCCGACGACGTCGCCCTGATCGCCTTCACCTCCGGCACGACCGGGCAGCCCAAGGGCTGTGTCCACTTCCACCGGGACGTCCTGGCCGTCGCCGACACCTTCTCCGCGCACGTCCTGCGCCCGCTGCCCGACGACGTCTTCGCCGGCTCGCCGCCCCTCGCCTTCACCTTCGGACTCGGCGGACTCGTCGTCTTCCCGCTGCGGGCCGGGGCGAGCGCGGTCCTGCTCGAACAGGCCGGGCCCAAGCAGCTGCTCGCGGCGATCGAGCGGCACCGGGTGTCGGTGCTCTTCACCGCCCCCACGGCCTACCGGGTCATGCTCGCCGAGATGACCGAGGGCACCGCCCCGGACCTGGGTTCCCTGCGCCGCTGCGTCTCCGCGGGCGAGAACCTGCCGGAAGCGACCTGGAAGGCCTGGTACGCACGCACCGGCCTGCGCCTGATCAACGGCATCGGGGCGACCGAACTGCTGCACATCTTCATCTCCGCCGCCGACGGCGACATCCGCCCCGGCACCACCGGGCGCCCCGTGCCCGGCTGGCAGGCCAGGATCGTGGACCGCGAAGGCCGGGCGGTCCCGGACGGCGAGGAGGGGCTGCTCGCGGTGCGCGGCCCGGTGGGCTGCCGCTATCTGGCCGACCCCCGCCAGGCCGAGTACGTACGCGAGGGCTGGAACGTCACGGGCGACACGTACGTCCGCGAGCCCGACGGCTGGTTCCGCTACGTCTCACGCGCCGACGACATGATCATCTCGGCGGGGTACAACATCGCGGGCCCCCAGGTCGAGGAGGTGCTCCTCGACCACCCCGACGTGGTGGAGACGGCGGTGGTCGGCCGCCCTGACGAGCTGCGCGGCCAGGTCGTCGTCGCGTACACGGTGGTACGGGACGGGGTGCCGCGCGACGCGAGCACCGCCGCCGCGCTGCGGGCCTTCGTCCGCGCCCGCCTCGCCCCGTACAAGTCGCCCCGGGAGATCGTCTTCCTGGACGCGCTGCCGCGCACGGCGACCGGCAAGCTCCAGCGCTTCCGGCTGCGGGACGACCCCTCCGGGCGCCCGGCATGATCCGCAAGACAAGGCCCTAAAGTGATCACGTGGCCGAGCAGCACACTCCCCGATCCCTGATCGTCTCCCTCTACGGCGCCTACGGCCGTGCGCCCGACGGGTCGCCGGTGCCCGTGGCCGCGCTCGTACGGCTGCTCGCGGTGCTCGGCGTGGACGCGCCCTCGGTGCGTTCCTCGGTGTCGCGGCTGAAACGGCGCGGGCTCCTGCTGCCGCGCCGGACGGCGGACGGCGCCGCCGGGTACGCCCTCTCGGAGGACGCCCGCCGGCTCCTGGAGGACGGCGACCGCCGCATCTACGCCCGTACCGAGCCGAAGCTGTCCGAGGGCTGGGTCCTCGCCGTCTTCTCCGTCCCCGAGGCCGAGCGGCACAAGCGGCACCTGCTGCGCTCCCGGCTCGCCCGGCTCGGCTTCGGCACGGCGGCGCCCGGCGTCTGGATCGCGCCCGCACGGCTCTACGAGGAGACCCGGCACGCCCTGGAGCGCCTGGAGCTCTCCCCTTACGTGGACCTCTTCAGGGGCGACCACCTGGGGTACACGGCGACGGTGGGGGCGGTGGCCCGCTGGTGGGACCTGGGGGCCATCGCCGCGCTCCACGAGGAGTTCCTCGCGGCCCACGAGCCGGTACTGCGCGCCTGGACCTCACGGTCGGAGACCGGGGAGACAGGGGACGCGGGGGACGCCTACCGGGACTACCTCCTCGCCCTGGACTCCTGGCGGCGGCTTCCGTACGCGGACCCGGTGCTCCCCGCGGAACTGCTTCCCGACGACTGGCCGGGCCGCCGCTCGGCGGAGGTCTTCACGGCCCTGCACGAGCTGCTGCGGGACCGGGGCGCGGAGTTCGTCCGCCCGTTCCTGTCCGAGCATTAGGACCTGATCCGAAGGAAAGGCGCCGGCGCCGTACAGGGCCGCTACTCGCGGCGGCCGGTCGGGGGGCGGCGGCTGCCCGCGCGGTACGGGGCCGGCCAGGGGGCGGCGGGGCCGCGGTAGTCCTGTTCGGCCGCCGCGTGCAGGGTCCAGTGCGGGTCGTAGAGGTGGGGGCGGGCGAGTGCGCAGAGGTCGGCGCGGCCCGCCAGGAGCAGGGAGTTGACGTCGTCCCAGGAGGAGATCGCGCCGACCGCGATCACCGGGACCCCCAGTTCGTTGCGGATGCGGTCGGCGTACGGGGTCTGGTACGAGCGGCCGTAGGCGGGGGTCTCCTCGGGGACGACCTGGCCGGTGGAGACGTCGATCGCGTCGGCCCCGTGGTCCGCGAAGGCGCGGGCGATCACGACGGCGTCCTCGGCGCTCGTGCCGCCCTCGGCCCAGTCGGTGGCGGAGATGCGGACGGTCATGGGGCGGTCGGCCGGCCAGGCCTCCCGTACCGCGTCGAAGACTTCGAGGGGGTAGCGCAGCCGGCCGTCGAGGTCGCCGCCGTACGCGTCGGTGCGGTGGTTGGTGAGCGGGGAGAGGAAGCCGGAGAGGAGGTAGCCGTGGGCGCAGTGGAGTTCGAGGAGGTCGAACCCGGAGCGGGCCGCGCGCCGGGCGGCGGCCGTGAACTCCTCGCGTACGGCGGCGAGTCCGGTGCGGTCGAGGGCGTGAGGAGTCTGGTTGACGCCGGGCCTGTACGGGAGCGGCGAGGCGGCGACCAGCGGCCAGTTGCCCTCGGGGAGCGGCTGGTCGATGCCCTCCCACATGCGCCGGGTGGAGCCCTTGCGGCCGGAGTGCCCGAGCTGGACGCCAAGCGCGGTGCCGGGTGCCTGGTCGTGGACGAAGGCGGTGATCCTGCGCCACGCGTCGGCCTGTCCGTCGGTCCAGAGGCCGGTGCAGCCGGGGGTGATGCGGCCTCCGGGGCTCACGCAGACCATCTCGGTCATGACGAGTCCTGCGCCGCCCAGGGCCCTGGAGCCCAGGTGGACGAGGTGGAAGTCGCCGGGGACGCCGTCCTCGGCGACGTACAGGTCCATGGGTGACACGACGATCCGGTTGCGCAGGGTGAGGCCGCCGAGCCGGAAGGGGGTGAACATGGGCGGGGTGCCGGGCGGGCAGCCGAAGTCGGCTTCGACGTCTGCGGTGAAGGCGGGGTCGCGGAGCCGCAGGTTGGCGTGGGTGACGCGGCGGCTGCGGGTGAGGAGGTCGAAGGCGAACCCGCGGGGCGGCCGGTCGACCCGGCCCGCGAGCTCCTCGAACCAGTGGAGGCTGGCGGCGGCGGCGCGCTGGGTGGAGGCGACGACGGGGCGGCGCTCGGCCTCGTAGGCGGCCAGGGCCTCCGGGAGGGTGGGGTGGCCGCCGATGGCGCGGGCGAGGGCGAGGGCGTCCTCGACGGCCAGTTTGGTGCCGGAGCCGATGGAGAAGTGCGCGGTGTGGGCGGCGTCGCCGACGAGGACGGTGGTGCCGTACGACCAGTGCGTGTTGACGACGGTACGGAAAGCGGTCCAGGCGGAGTTGTTCGCCCGGAGTTCCCGGCCGCCGAGCGCCTCGGCGAAGATCTTCGCGCAGCGGGCGGTGGACTCGGCCTCGTCCAGCTCGGGGAACCCGGCCGCCCGCCAGACCTCCTCGCGCATCTCGACGATGACGGTGGAGGCGCCGGCCTCGTAGGGGTAGGCGTGCAGCTGCATCACGCCGTGCTCGGTCTCCGCGGTCTCGAAGCGGAAGGCGTCGAAGGCGAAGTCGGCGGCGAGCCATATGTAGCGGCAGCGATGGGTGGTGATGCGGGGGCCGAAGTGGTCGGCGTGGGCCTCGCGGGTGCGGCTGTGGACTCCGTCGGCGGCGATGACCAGGCCGTGGTCGGCGGCGAGGGTCTCGGCGGGCGGGGCCTCGGTGCGGAAGCGGAGCCGTACGCCCAGGTCGGTGCAGCGGGCGTGCAGGATCTCCAGGAGCCGGCGGCGGCCGAGGGCGGCGAAGCCGTGGCCGGTGGAGCGGGTGCGGTGGCCCCGGTGGACGACGTCGATGTCGTCCCAGCGGACGAGGTCGCGGCTGAGCGCCTCGTACACGACGGGGTCGGCGTCCCGGATGCCGCCGAGGGTCTCGTCGGAGAGGACGACGCCGAAGCCGAAGGTGTCGGTGGGGGCGTTCCGCTCCCAGACGGTGACCTCGCGGGCGGGGTCGAGCCGTTTGAGCAGGGCGGCGGCGTAGAGCCCGCCGGGGCCGCCGCCGATGACGGCGATTCTGGACGGGGCGGCGGGGGGCATGGTCAGCGGCCCTGCCATTTCGGGGGCCGTTTCTCGGTGAAGGCGGCGTGGAACTCGGCGTAGTCCGCGCCGTTCATCAGGAGCGCCTGGGTGGCCGCGTCCAGTTCGATCGAGGCGGCGAGCGGCATGTCGAGTTCGGCGGTGAGCAGGGCCTTGGTCTGGGCGAGGGCGAGGGCGGGGCCGTCGGCGAGACGGCGGGCGAGGGCGCCGGCCCGCTCCGCCGCCCGGCCCTCCTCGGTCAGCTCGGAGAGCAGGCCGATGCGCTCGGCCTCGGCGGCGTGGACGGGTTCGCCCAGCATGAGGAGCCGGGTGGCGTGGCCGAGTCCGACGACCCTGGGCAGCAGATAGGCCGCGCCCATGTCGCCGCCGGAGAGGCCGACGCGGGTGAAGAGGAACGCGAAGCGGGTGGTGGGGTCGGCGATCCGGAAGTCGGCGGCGAGGGCGAGGACGGCTCCGGCGCCCGCGGCGACGCCGTGGAGGGCGGCGACGACCGGGAAGGGGCACTCGCGCAGGGCCCGGACGACCTGGCCGGTCATCCGGTTGAAGTCGAGGAGCTGGGCGGTGTCGAGGGAGAGGGTGGCGCCGATGATCTCGTCGACGTCACCGCCGGAGCAGAAGCCGCGGCCCTCGCCGTCGAGGACGAGGGCGCGGACGGAGCGCTCGCGGGAGAGCTCGGCGAGGAGGTCCCGCAGGTCGGCGTAGGCGCCGAAGGTGAGGGCGTTGAGTTTCGCGGGGCGGGCGAGGGTGACGGTGGCGACGCCCCGGTCGATGTCGAGGCGCAGGTGCCGCCAGTCCGCGGTGCGGGGCGTGGAGCCGGTGAACGGACTCATCCGGAAGGGCCTCCTTCCTCCGCTCGGAGGGTATCACCGAACTGTGACTGTCGTCACGAGTACGCGATACGCGGATGCTCCGAAGGGGACGATCACGCAGAAGGGCCCCGACCCTGCCGAGGCATGTGGGTCGGGGCCCTTCCGTAGGAGGCGCGTACGGCCTGTGTCGGCTACCCGCCGAGGGCCTTGCGTCGGCGCATCCACCACATCAGGCCGCCGCCGAGGGCGACGATCGCCGCGGCGATGCCGGTGATCAGGCCGATGGGGGTGTCGGAGCCGGTGTCGGCGAGGTCGCCTTCGGGGTCCGGCTTGTTCGCCGGCGGGGCCGTCGTACCGTCACCGGGGCCCGGGGTCGTGGGGTCCGGGGCCGGGGTCGACGGCGGATCGGTCGGGTTCGGCGGGTCGGTCGGGGCCGGCGGGTCGGTCGGGTCCGGCGACGGGGTGTCGCCGTCGTCGTCCTTCTGGCCGTTGGAGTTCCCGCCGAGGAGGAGCAGCCGCTCCCGCTCGGTGTCGTCGGTCATGGTCTTGACCGACGTCTTGGTCTGGCGGGGCAGGTACCGGTTCTGGAGGCTGAACTCGACCTGGGTGACGTTGCGCTTGGGCTGCTTGGACAGGTCCACGCCGCCGATGCTGATGACCCAGACCTCTTCACCCTTGGTGAGCTCGTACGTGAACTCGCCTTCCTTGAAGACCTTGACGTACCTGTCGAAGACGTCGGTCTTCTTCCAGTCCTGGTGCGGGGCGCGGATCGGCCACCGCTTCACGTCGTTGCTGTTGATGAGGGTGCGGTAGTCCGTCGGCCGCTGGGCGTCCTGCTGGCGGACGAACTCGGCCGCCACCCGGGACTTGTAGACGCGGCGCAGGTCGGCGTACTGCGGGGACTCGTTGATCCACTTCTCGACCTCGGGCACGATCGTGCGGCGGAACACCCGCTCGTTGTGCTCGATCTCGGCCTTGGTCAGCGAGTCCTGGCAGGGCCTGCCGCCTCCGGGGCCGGGGGTGTTGACGTCGGCGTACTCGGACTGGAGCCTGAGCGGCGCGTCGAGGATGTAGATCCCGCCGTCCTGCTCGCGGACCTGCGCGGGCTTCGGCTCGATCCAGTTCCGCATCGACGTCAGGCACGGCCAGCCGTTGACCTTGGACAGGCTGTCCCAGGTGTTCTTGCCGAGGTCCGTCTTGGGGTCCATGGCCTTGTAGAAGTCGTGCTTGAGCCGGAGGTCGGCCTCGAGGAGCACCCGGCCGGCGTCCGTGGAGGCGAACTTGTCGTCCATGATCGTGCCGGGGGTGTCCGGGTTGAGGTTCACCCAGAACTTGTCCGGCGTCAGCGCGAGCCACGTGAAGAACGCGTCCGAGGCCATCTGCGCCTTCGCCTTGCCACCCCAGCCGACCGTGTCGTTGTCGGGGTCCTCCTTCGCGCCGAAGGAGTAGTCCAGACCCTTGCCCTTGACGGGCGTGCCGACGTACTGGAGTTCCAGGGTGGAGAAGTCGATGCCGCCCGGGGTGGGCATCTGGGAGACGCCGGGGATCCGGCCCATGCGCTGAAGCCGGTCGGCGAGCTGCTTGGGGCTCTCCGGCGACTTCTGGATCATGTCGTTGCCGCCGCCACGGGAACCGGTGCTGGTGCCGGGCTTGGCGTTCATGTACGGGTCGACACGACGCGTCGGGCTGTTCGACGTCCCGCTCGGGGCCTTCTCCACCGCGGCGGCCCTGTAGCTGATCTTCTTGACCCGGTCCGGGGCGATCTTCCGGAGGTCGGCGTCGTGGTTCTTCGCGCCGCCCTTCGTCTCCCGCCCGTAGGCGTAGGAGATCTTCTTGTCCTTGTGGTTCGGATCCTTCAGCAGCGCCTTGTCCTTGGGGCGCTGCGTGGGGTCGGGCTTGTCGTTCGACTTGCCCTCGACGATCTCACCGGTGCGCTTGTTGTAGGCGTCCGCCCGCCGTACGTAGCGTTCCTTGGTGTCCGGGTCGACGACCTCGAACTCCTTCTCGCAGATCCAGTCCGGGCCGACCAGGCCGAAGTCGTAGACGAGCTTGGCCATGTACGCCTTGCCGCGCGGGTCGTTGCCGCCCTTGGGGATGTAGAAGTCGTCCCGGTACGTCTCGAACGGCACCCCACTCCACTGGGCCGTATTCTGCGCCTTCTTGTAGTAGGCCCAGACCCGCCGCTCGTCACCCTTCTTGTAGTCGTCCGGGGTGTCGCTGATCCCCTTGAGCTCCTCAGGGGTCGGCGCGCGCAGGCCGTCCCATTGCTTCTGCCCGTTGACGTAGTCGTACTCGTCGAGGTCCGCGTCCGGCCGGATGTACCCGTCGTCCGGGAGGCCGCCTTCCAGGACGTCGGAGAAGTCGTAGAAGTCCTTGTACTCCTCGTCGCAGCGCTTTCCCTGCTTCAGCGAAGGTTTCGCCTCGGCCTGGTCCCAGCCGGGCAGGCCGGTCAGCGAGACGGCGCCGGCGCAGGCCAGCGCGATCGCCGCCCGAGCCCACCAGCGGCGTCGGGAACGTATGTGTCGGGTCACGAAAACCCCCTGGGGGCCCCAGGTCAGCCAGATGTCCACGCGCGGCGCCACGGGCCCCCGTGGTCAGTTCGGCGCCGCTGCGGGAGCACTCACCGTAGGGGGCCAACTCGCCCCGCCCGAGCCGGAATTACCAACGGCGCACCGACCACTCACGTGCGCTGCGGGATCTCTACACCGCGCACACATGGTTCGCCTAGTCTCGGGGCATGGAGTGGACCGACCCGCGCGACATGGACGAGGACGAGTACGCCGAGTACCTGCGCGAAGAGAAGACCCGAGACCACGTCAGCGCCCACAACGCGGTGCTGGAGAAGTGGCTGGAACAGCAGCGCACCGGATTCCCCGCCTGGGCGCGGGAGCGCGCCGGCCGCGGGCCGTGGGACTTCGCCGTGGACTCCCTCCCCCGGCTCGAAGCGCTCGTCCGGGACGCGTTCGACAGCCCCGCTCAGGCCCGCGAGGTGAGGGACACGCCCCTGGTCGCGGTCGCGGCCTGGTACCTCGGCGAGGTCCACAACCGGGCCTTCGGCACCCAGTGGCGGTTCCACCCCTCCTTCGCCGGCGCGAACCCCCTGGACCACCGGCCGCACATCACCCTGCCCTGGGAGCGCCGGGAGGAGTTCCACTACACCGACCCCGAGCACATCGAGGACGACGCGCGCCCGATCTACTCCCCCACCGAAGTCCTGTGCAACCTCCCCGCCCGACCTGCGGACCAGGGCCTCCTGCACCGCATCGGCAGCCGGTGGGAGGTGCCCGCCTCCTGCGACGATGCGTCCTGCCGCTACCACGCCAACGGCTAGGGTCTTCCGTTCGGATCAGGCCGGATCAGGGAGCGGGGTCCGGTGCATGGGGTCTCCCCAGGCCCGCAGGGCCTGGGGGACGCCGCGCGAGGCGGAGGAGGGGGCCATGGCGGGGCCATGGCGACCGACGACAACGCGGCGAGGCGCGGTGCCAGGGCCCGCGAGCCCGGCATGATCCGAACGAGAGGCCCCAGGCACGGCCGAAGGTCCTCGACGGCTGGTGACGGAGGTCCCTCGCGGGAGGGGAGGGGCGCCCCTGAAAAGAGAAATTCCACCTCGTAAGGTTGAAACCAGGACGTCTTGGAACGCCCGCCCACCGCGGAGCACTCCGCCCACCCGGCGAAGGGAGCCTGCCCCCATGCCCCGAGCGACCGGCCCCGCCGCGACCGGGCCGCCCTCCTCCCGGCGCGTCCGGCTGCCCCACACGGCCGCCGCCGTACCGATCGCCCGCGCCCTGATCCGTACCGCGCTCACCGAACTCGACCCCGGGGCGGCCGACCTCCCCGACACCGACACGGCGGAGCTGCTCACCGCCGAGCTCGTCGCGAACGCCGTCGAGCACACCGCGGGCCTCGGCCCCATCGAACTCGTCGTCGAGCTGCTCGCGGGGCCCGGCGGCTGTCAGATCGAGGTCCACGACTCCCAGCCCGTCCTGCCCGGCCGGATCGTCTGCCCGGATCCGGGCACGGAGGTCGACCCGTGGCAGGAGCACGGCCGGGGACTGCTTCTCATCCGCGCGCTGAGCAGCGACTGCGGACACCGCCCAACCGCCCACGGCAAGGCGGTCTGGTTCACCCTCCCCGCCGTACCGGCCCAGCGCGGGCGCCGTCCTCAGGCGCCCTGAGGAGCGGGCCCCGCGAGCGTCGCGACCAGGACCGCCTTGATGGTGTGCATCCGGTTCTCGGCCTCGTCGAAGACGACCGAGTGGGCCGACTCGAAGACCTCGTCGGAGACCTCCAGCTCGGTCAGGCCGTGCCGGGCGTGGATGTCCCGCCCGACGGCCGTGCCCAGGTCGTGGAAGGCCGGCAGGCAGTGCAGGAACTTGACGTCCGCGTTGCCGGTCGCGCGCAGCACGTCCATGGTCACGGAGTACGGGGCGAGGGCGGCGATCCGCTCGTCCCAGACCTCCTTGGGCTCACCCATGGAGACCCAGACGTCGGTGGCCACGAAGTCGGCACCCGCGACCCCCTCCGCGACGTCCTCGGTGAGGGTGACGGTCGCACCACTGGCCGCCGCGAGCTCGCGGGCGACGGTGACGACGTCCTCGGCGGGCCAGTACGCCCGGGGGGCGACGATCCGCACGTCCATGCCGAGCAGGGCGCCGGTGACCAGGTAGGAGTTGCCCATGTTGAAGCGGGCGTCGCCGAGGTAGGCGAAGGTGATCGCGTCCAGCGGCTTGTCCGTGTGCTCGGTCATCGTGAGCACGTCGGCGAGCATCTGGGTGGGGTGCCAGTCGTCGGTGAGCCCGTTGAAGACGGGGACGCCCGCGAAGGCGGCGAGCTCCTCGACCGCGGCCTGGCTGTCGCCCCGGTACTCGATGCCGTCGAACATCCGGCCGAGGACACGGGCGGTGTCCTTGACCGACTCCTTGTGACCCATCTGGGAACCGGAGGGGTCCAGGTAGGTGGTGGAGGCGCCCTGGTCCGCGGCGGCGACCTCGAAGGCGCAGCGGGTGCGGGTCGACGTCTTCTCGAAGATCAGGGCGATGTTCCTGCCGCGCAGCCGCTGGACCTCGGCGCCCGCCTTCTTGGCGGCCTTGAGCTCGGCCGAGAGCGCGACCAGGCCGCGGAACTCCTCGGCGGTGAAGTCCAGCTCCTTGAGGAAGTGGCGGCCGATGAGGTCTGTGGCCATGGGACGCGCTCCTATGGGTACGGTCGGGACGTCGACAGGTGACGCCGACAGGGGACGCCGATCAGGGGACGCTGGAAGTCTATACGTAGCTCAACATTTATATACAGCCCCGTCCCTCGGTACCCGTCAGACCGCGTCCCGCTCCACCGGGCAGCTCATACAGCGCGGCCCGCCCCTCCCCCGGCCCAGCTCGCTGCCCGGGATCTCGATCACCTCGATGCCCTGCTTCCGCAGATGCGTGTTCGTGGTGGCGTTCCGCTCGTACGCGACGACCACACCCGGCTCCACGGCGAGCACGTTGCACCCGTCGTCCCACTGCTCGCGCTCGGCCGCGTGCACGTCCTGCGTCGCCGTCAGGACACGGATCTCCTGCAGCCCGAGCGCCGCCGCGATGGCGTGGTGCATCCGCTCCGGCGGATGGTCGGTCACCCGCAGCGGCTGGCCCGCGTCCCCCGGTTCGATCGTGTACGAGCGGAGCATCCCGAGCCCCGCGTACTGAGTGAACGTGTCCTGGTCCACCATCGTCATCACCGTGTCCAGGTGCATGAACGCCCGCCGCTTCGGCATGTCGAGCGCGACGATCGTGCGCGCGGAACCGGCCGCGAACATGCCCCGGGCCAGCATCTCCACCGCCTGCGGGGTCGTCCGCTCGCTCATCCCGATGAGCACGGCACCGTTGCCGATGACGAGGACGTCCCCGCCCTCGATGGTCGACGGATAGTCGGCCTGCCCCTCCGACCAGTGGTGGAACGGCCCCGCCCCGGCAGCGGTGAACAGCGGATGGTGCTTGTAGATCGCCTCGAAGTGCACGGTCTCGCGCTGCCGGGCCGGCCAGCGCATCGCGTTGATCGAGACGCCGTCGTAGATCCAGGCCGAGGTATCCCGGGTGAAGAGGTGGTTCGGCAGCGGACCGAGGAGGAAGTCGTCCAGGTCCAGGGCGTGGAAACGGACCGAGGTCGGCTCGCGGTGCGCCACCAGGAACTCCCGCTTCGTCATCCCGCCCACCAGCGCCTCCCTCAGCGCGACCGCGTCCAGCGAGTCGAACGCGGCGCGGAGGTGGTCGGTGGCCAGCGGCCCGTACTCCTTCTCGTCGAAGACCCGGTCGAGCACGAGCGCGCGGGCGGCCGGCACCTCCAGGGCCTCGCTCAGCAGGTCCCCGAAGAGATGCACCTCCACCCCCCTGTCCCGCAGCACGTCCGCGAAGCCGTCGTGCTCCTGCCGGGCCCGGCGCACCCAGAGCACGTCGTCGAAGAGGAGGGCGTCCTTGTTACTGGGGGTGAGCCGCTTCAGCTCCAGATCGGGCCGGTGCAGGATGACGCGGCGCAGCCGCCCGGTTTCGGAGTCGACATGGAATCCCATGCGTCCATCCTGACGGAGCCGGGCGGCCGAGTCCCGCGTTTCGGACCAGGCGCGGGCGGCAGGGCCAGGGTCTGTCGTTTGGATCAGGCCGGATGAGGGAGCGGGGTCCGGTGCATGGGGTCTCCCCAGGCCCGCAGGGCCTGGGGGACGCCGCGCGAGGCGGAGGAGGGCGCCATGGCGGAGCCATGGCGCCCGACGACAACGCGGCGAGGCGCGGCACCAGACCCCGCGAGCCCGGCATGATCCAAACGACCGGCCCTACCGGTACGCCGCTCCTCCGCCCGGGCGGGGAGCCGTACGGGGCACGCCGTACGCCTCCTTCAGGAGCGTCAGCCACACCACCTCCGGCAGGCCGGGGCACTCACCCTCGATGATCAGCCAGAAGGCCTCGCGGGCGGACGGCGCCGGGCTCGTACGGAGCCGGGAGAGCAGCGCGGCGACCGTACCGGCCGGGCCGTCACCGCCGGCGAGGACCGGGCGGACCGCCCAGAGGTACAGCTCGGCGGCGTTGGCCGCGCGCTGCTCCTCCGGCGGGTCGGACGGGTCGGCCTCGGCGCCCGGCGGCGCGACGGCCCAGAGGTCCTGGCCGAGGGCCGCCGCGCACAGCTCCCGGCGCATCGGATGCTCCCAGGACGGCAGGCGGCGGGCGGCCTCCCCGAGGAGGAGGGTGAGGACGACGTACGCCTGCGGGCGGCCCAGCGCGGCGAGCAGTTCGCGGCTGCCGGCCCCCTCGACGAGCCCCCGGGCCTCCTCCACGGTGCGGGCGGCAGGCAGCTTGTGCACGAGCCCGGTCTCGACGTCCTTCTCCCGCCCCCGCACCCTGGGCCAGGAACGCCCGGGGGCGGCGCTCGGGCCGGTCCACTCGGGCGCGACCCGGGGCAGCACGGGGCGGGGGTACGGGTCGCCCCCGGGGCGGTGGGGCGGCTCCTGCGGTCCGGTCCCGAGGGCTCGGGCGCCGGAGCCGCGCGGCTCGGGCGTCGGGTCCGGGTCCGGCCCGGGTGCCGGTTCGGGAGTCGGTTCGGGCGCCGGAACCGGCATCGGTTCCGGCGCCGGATCGATCTGCGGCTCGGGCTCCGGCTTCGGCTCGCTCCGCGGTACGGCGCCCGCCACGGCCGCCGGCCCGCCCCGGGGCGTCACCGGCCGCGGGTCCGGGCGGAACCACAGGTCCGGGCGTTCCGACGGGCCGGGGAAGCCGGGGGCAGGGGCCCACGGGGTCCGGCCGGTGGGGGCGGCCGCCTGCGCGGGGACGTGCGGGGCGGTCGGCGGGCCCGCCCGGCCGTCGAGGGCGGCGAGCGCGCGCGTGGCCGTCTCCAGGAGGGGACCGCGCCGCGCGGAGGCGGCCGCGTGGAGGGCGCTGCCGACCGCGTACTCGCCGCCGTCTCCCTCCGCGACCCCCTGGAGGTGGTGGCGGACGAGCCGGGCCGCGATCTCGTCCGCCGCGTCGCCGCTCCGCTCCCGCGGATCGACCCGGCGGCGTTCGGTGTTGCGGCTCGCGGCGCCGGACCAGCGGCCGACGAACACGAAGCGGAGCGCGGGGAGTTCGACGGTGTCGTGGGTGGCGAAGGTCCACCGGCGGTCGGTGAGGGTGCCGAACATGCTGTGCAGTCCCCAGAGCACCTGGCAGGCGGTGTCGCCCCGTTCGTCGAGGACGGTGAAGCGCTCGTCCGGGTGACGCAGCAACTCCGCGACCGCGCCCGTGAGTTCCTCGGCCGCGTACGCCAGGATCCGGTCGAGTTCGCCCTGGCCCCTGCCGGTCGCCGGGACGAGGACGTCCTCGGGGACGACCGGCAGCCGGCCGCGCGCCTCGGCGGCGTTCAGCTCGGCGCCCTCCCAGTTCCAGGCGTGCAGCCCGAGGCAGACCGCCGGTTCGAGGAGCGCGGGCGAGCCGACGAGGGCGTGGCAGAGCACGGAGGTCCCGCCGTCGGCGTCCGCGAACGGGGTGCGCCGGATCAGCATCACGTCCGCGCGCCGCTGGAGCCGGATCAGGGCCGGCCGGGTCTCCTCGCCGCTCGCGCGGAGCACGGGGCCCGAGGTCCTGAAGAGGTTCTCCGCCTCGTCGCGGGGGCCCGACCAGGCCACCGGGCCGAATCCGGTACTGCCGGTGAGGTTCTCGCTGTCCCAGCGGAAGACGATCTGGTCGACCTCGTTCTCCGACCGTGTCATCGGACGATCCCCTCGGTAGGGCCCGTGGGTTCCGCCCCGGGCAGCAACCCGCACAGGGCGAAGAGCGAAAGGAGCGGCGCGAGGACCCGGCGCGGCCGGGCCCCGTGCGGAAACCGGTCGCCGCGTGCCTGTCCGCCGGTCGCGGCGACGAAGTGCAGGGTGCAGTCGGCGCAGTCGTCGAAGGGCTTGAGCCAGGCGGGGCTGGCGTGCTGGGCGAGGAAGGCGTACGCGTCCCGGCTCTCGTCCCGGGGGACGGCGGGGTCGTGGGGGCCGGGCAGGGCGCGGCCGAGCCAGCGGTCGACGACCGGCTCGAAGCGCACCAGGTCGCTCTTGTTGACGGCGAGCGCGGCCGGGGCCGCGACGAGCCCGCCGCGCTGCCGTGGGATGCGGTTCAGGACGGTGGCGAAGGCCTCGTCGCCGAGGTCGCGCCGGCGCAGCCCGCTCTGTTCCCGTACCGGGTCGAGGGAGGGCATCCGGAGCGCGCGCAGCGGGTCGAGGACGAAGATGAACGCGTCGACGCCCATGAGGAAGCGGCCGACCTCGCTGTCCTGGGCGAGGTCCTCGCCCGCGAGGTCGAAGAAGACGACGGGCCGGGGTGTCGCGCCGCCCGCGGAGACGAGCAGCCCGTCGGCGAACCGCGCGAAAGTCTGCTGCCCTGTGCGCCCCAACTGCCTCCCCTGTTGCAGACTTTGGACGCGCTCGCGCAGATAGGTGCGGTGCGCCTCGGGGTTGAGCGGCCGGCATTTCAGTCCGTACGGTTCGAGGCCGCCGACTTCGACCTCGCCGAGCATGGCGGCGAGGAGGTGGGTCTTGCCGACGGAGGAGCTGCCGACGAGGGCGATGGAGAGCGGCTCCCCGTTCGTGAGGTAGGGCACGGGCAGTTCGTGCCCCTCGTCGCCGTCCCGGGTGTGGGGACAGAGGTGGTACGCCTTGCGCAGGGCGTCCGCCCGGTGGCCGGGGCGGCGTTCGTTGCTCAGGTCGAGCGGGATGCGGTTGCCCTTGGTGTCGATGGTGACGAGCAGCCGTTCGTCGTACTCGACGGGGAGCAGACAGTGCGGGCACATCCGGCTCCGGGCCGGCGGCGCGGGGACGGGTTCCGGCGCGGGCGCGGCGGGGCGGGCCGCTTCGTCGCCGCCGAAGACCCGGCGGAACACGGAGGTACGCGCGGGCCGCGGGTCCTGGACCTCCGGGGCGTCTCCCGCCGGTCCCGCGCCTGGCCGGGCTCCCCCGGACAGGGCGCGCTTGCGCGCGATCTGGGTGTCGTACTCGGCGCGCCGGCGGTCGAGCGGGTCGGCCGCCCCCGCGCCGGTGGCGAGCGGGTCGGGTACGTGGAGGAGCCGCAGCAGCTCGGCCGGGTGCGGGCGCCGCTCCGCGTTCCGGGCGAAGAGACCGCTGTGTTCGAGGGCGGCGAGCCGCCGGTAGTCGGCGAGGTCCGCCGGGGGGCCCTCGCCCTGGTCGGGGCGGCCGGAGAGCAGGTAGTAGGCGATCTCGGCGACGGACCACAGGTCGTCGCGCGGGTCGGCGGCGCCGTGGCCCACGCGCTGTTCGGGCGAGGCCCAGGGGGCGGCGCCGAAGGGCTCGCGGGTCTCCCCGGCGCGCAGTGCCGCGTACGGTTCGCAGAGCCGCACCCGTACGCCGTCCCACCGTACGGTGTCGGGCGTGATCGCCCGGTGGACGAGGTCCACGTCGCCCAGGAGGCGTACGGCCATGGCGAGTTGGCCGGTGATCCGCTCCTGGTCCTCGGCGCCGAGGCGCCCCGCCCAGTCGGAGAGCGGACGCCCGCCCGGCGGCCGGTACAGCACGAACGGCTCGGCCGCCGTCAGGTCGAAGCCGACGACCCGGGGCAGCACCGCGCCGAACTTGGACCCCCCGTAGCGTCGTTCGAGGGCCACGGCGGCGGCCACCTCGCGCTCCATGAGCCCGTACGCCTCGGGGTCGCCCTGCGCGGACGAGGTGAGGCGGTACTGGTGGACCGGTACCGCCCCCGTGCCCAGGAGGGCCCGGCGGACGAGGACGCCCGGACGTCCCGGGGGCCTGCGGTCCTCCCCGTACCGGACGGCGAAGCGGACCTGCGCCTCCTGGTGGTTCAGGAACTCCAGCTCCTGGTAGTACGGGTGGGGCGGCGGGCTCGGCTCACCGAGGTGGTCGGGGTGGTCCGGGCCCATGGGCTGCTGCGGGTCGGGCGGGCGGTGGGCGTCGTGCGGGCTGTCCGGGTCGTGCGGGCGGTTCGGGTCGGTCACCGTTCTCCTGCCTCCTCAGCGCGGACGGTGTGCACGACGTCCGTGCGCAGGGGTACGAGACGGAGGATGCCGGCGTGGCGCCCCGCACCGGTCCACACGACGTCCTCGGCGGTACCCCGCCAGACGTCCTCCCCCGCTGCCCCGCGCCGCATCGCCTCGGGCACGAAGCGGACCTGGCGGGCGGCGAGCGGGTCGTGGGAGAGCAGCCGCAGGTGCTCCGGGCCGCAGAGCGCCACCGTGCGGCCGGGGTCGTCCTCGGCGAGCAGCAGCCGGGCCACCGCGTCCGGGGCGACCCCGGTGAGCCGGGCGGCGTCGGGCCGGTCGGAACGGTCGGTGAAGACGGTGGCGAGGCCGAACAGCGCGTCCGGGTCGCGCAGACCGTCGTACCGGGGTGGCGGTGACGCGGCGACGTCGCGTTCGAGGCGGACCCGGGTCTCGTCCATGAGTTCCGCCATCCGCTGCTCGTGGACGGCGGACACGGCGGCTCCGGGGTCGCGCTCGATGCCCGCCCAGCACCGGTCGAGGATCAGCAGGGTGCCGGCGACCAGGTCGGCGACGAGCGTGTCGACGAGCAGGGGGCCGCCGTCCCCGTACCGCCGCTCCAGCCAGGCGGGCGCGGGCAGGGACAGGGGCTCGCCCGGCGGGGCGGCGGGAACGGTGGTACGGCGAGGGCCGCGAGGGTCACGGCCGGGGGCACCGGGCGCGTACGGGGACGCGGGCGGGTCCGGCGGCGGTGCCGGGGCACGTACCGGATCGGGTTCCTCGTCCATGTCGGACCAGACGTCCTCCTCACCGCCGTCCGCCGACCAGTCGTCCCAACTCCAGGACGCCGTACCGCCGTCGGCGGCCGGTGGCGTTACGTCTTCGGTCTCCGCGCCTGCCAGGTCCGACGGCTGCTCGTACGACAGCCCCGACGGATCCGGCTGGCCGTGGCCGTCGGCCGTCTCCGCGAGGCCCCGGAGCAGCCGGGCCACCGCCCCCGCCCCGGCCGAGCAGTGGTGCCGCACCTCGGCGAAGAGCCAGTCGTGCACGGCCGTCGTGACGACCAGGGCCTGCGTCTCCCGCAGGATCCGCCAGGCCTCCTCCGGGTCCGCCCGCGCCCACCAGTCGTCCACGGCCCGCGTCCAGTCGCGCAGCGCGAGGAGGACGACGGCCGCCACGGAGACGGCGAGCGCCACGGCCGCCGTCCAGGGGGGCGGTCCGAGGTACAGCCCGAGGCCCGCCCCCGCGAGGCCGCCGGCCAGACCGCCGAAGAGCCGGGGCGCCGCACCCGTGGCGCCGCCGCCGTCGATCCGCCCGTCGGGCGAGCGGTTCGGCCTGCGCCGCAGCATCAGATGGGCGAGTCCGGCGGCGAGCACGCCGACGGCCGGGCCGAGGACCCAGCCGAGGACCGGCCAGACCCCGGCGATCAGCGCCAGGACCCCGGTCACGGCGAGGGCCGCGGGGCGCGAACCGCCGGCGGTGAAGGGGTGGCGGGCACCGAGCCTGCGCAGCCGCTCCGGTCCGCAGACCACGTCGAGCCGGGCGAGCCGGGCGGCGCTGCCGACGGGTGCGGTACGGGCGGAGAGCGCGGCGAGCCGGGCCGCCACGGACCGTAGCGGCAGCCCCTTGCCGATGAGGTCGTGGGTGTGGTCACGCAGGGCGGGGACGATCCCCGCCCGTGACATCTCCCGTGGCATCTCCGGCAGTTCGACGCCCCGGTCACGCAGCACGCCCCGGTGTTCGGCGGTGGGCCGGCTGCCGCCCGCCGCGCCGAACGCGTCCGCGACGGCCGTCCGGAACCGCTCCAGCTCCTCCGTCACCCGTTCGATGTCGCCCGGCAGGTCGACGGTGCGGGCGGCCCCGCCGAGCAGCCCCGCCGCGCCTCGTATCCGCCGGTAGCCGTCGACGGCGACACCGACGGCCTCGTCGCAGGCGGCGAGCCGGGAGCCCGCCCGGCCCTGCGGCGGGAGCCAGCGGTGATCGGCGAGGGAACGCGGAACGCCCTCGTCGAGGAGCAGCGCGAGGGCGGCCGGCACCTGTTCGGCGGAGGCGGCGCCGGCCGGGACGTCCGGACCGGTGAGCCCTTCCACCGCCTGCCGCCAGGCACGCGCCCGCGCCTCGTCGGTGAGGTCGTGCTCCAGTACGCGCACGGCGGGCACGGCGACGCCGTGCACCACCTCGCCCAGTGCGCGCAGGACGGCGTCGAAGACCTCGGGCGTGGACAGGACGTCGACGAGCGGGCGCAGGACGGCCTCGCCCGGGACGCCGTCCTCCGCCGTGTCGAACAGCCACAGGACCCCGGCGGCGGGCGGACGCAGGGTGAGGGTGCGGCTCAGGTTCCGTTCGCTCCGGGAGCCGACGGCGAGGCAGACGATGTGGGCGGGCCCGTAGGACGAGAGGCGTTCGTAGAGCAGTTGGTGGGAGACGAGCCGGTCGGCGTCGTCGAGGACGAGGAAGCGCCGCTCGCCGCCGGGCTGCGGGGCGTCCAGGGCGGTGCGCACGGCGGCGTCGTGGCCGGAGCCGCCGGCGGCGCCGTGGTCGTACGCGCCCGCCGTCCGCAGGTCGAGGCAGACGGCGTGGCCGGGCAGCGGCCGTTCGGGCAGGACGTTCGGGCTCACTCCGCCTCCCCGCGCGGGGCGCCGTGGTCCGGGCCGTGATCCGGTCCGAAGCCGGGTCCCCAGTCCGGTTCCGGCTCCAGCTCCCAGTCGCCCTCGTAGGCGGACGGCCGTGGCGGCCGCACCTCGGCGGCCGGGGCGTGGACGGGGGCGGGCGGGTCGCCGTAGGCGGTCCGGGGATCGGGCCGGTCACCGGCTCCGTGGCCCGTTCCGTTCTCGTACGCGATGCGGGGGGCGGCCTGCTCCGGCACCGGTACCGGCCCATGGCTCTGGCCGCGTCCCTGCGCCCGACCGCCGCGCGGCCCGTGCCGTTCGTACAGGGTTCGCAGGTTGGAGCGCGTCGCGCGGGCCGCCCTGGGGAAGCGCATCTCCAGGGCGCCGGGGTAGGTGACCTCCCAGAAGTGGCGCAGCGGGGCCAGCCATTCGGCGTCGTGCTCGCCGTACCCCCCGCGCCCCCGGTGGTCATCGGGATCGCCGTACTCCGCGGCGAGTTCCTCGATCAGGGCGAGCTGGCGCGGGGCGACCTGCTCCACGAAGTGGGTGAAGAGCGGGGACGGTGCCGCCGGCACCTGCGCGAGGCCCTTGGGCAGGGCCTGCATGAGGCGCTCGCAGAACTGCTCGATGATCTGCCCCTCGTCGAGCAGCGCCCAGCGCTCGTACGCGCGCAGCAGCCCCGCCCAGCTCGACAGCGAGCCGTCGAAGCCTTCGAGGCGGAGCGACATGGTCGCGGACTCGCCGTCCTGGAGGCGGATGCGGACGACGTGGGGCGAGCCCGCCTGGCCCTCGGCGTCGACGTGTCCGTTCCACATCGCGCAGAGCAGCCGGTGCAGGATCCGCTGCCGGTCGTGTTCGGTGGAGACCAGCCAGTCGTCCTGGTAGCCGAGCCGCTGGCGCCAGTGCAGGAAGTCGTCCTCGCCGGCCGCGTCGCGGGCCTCGGACCAGAGGCCGAGGACGCTGCGGACCTCGGAGATGTCGGTGAGGTTCATGCCGCTGCGGAAGAAGACGACGGTGATGGAGTCGGTGTCGCCCGCGCGGCTCTCCGGGATCACCCGGGAGGGCAGGTTGAGCTCCTGCTCCAGGTAGTCGCGGGCGCGGCCGTCGGACTCGCTCGCCGGGTGCACGATGAGGATCTTGAGCGGGCCGCTGCCGTCGGGGACGAAGCCCACCGGGATGAGGCCGGCGAGCCGGGCCCTGAACTGGTCGAGCCAGCGCGGGTCGACCTTCGCCTCCGCGGTCTCGCCGCCCGAGGCGGCGCGGAGCAGCAGCTCCATGGAGGGCAGCAGGGGGCGGGCGAAGACGTCCTCGTTGGCCTCGCCGAAGAGGCGTTTGACCCGCCGCTCCACGACCTGCTTGATCTCCTTCACCGCCGCGCCGGACGAGCGGCGGACCGCGTCGAGGGCCCGGCGCCAGTCGTCGGGTCCGACGAGCCGGCCGAGGAGGGCCGCGGCGTCGGCGTTCTCCGGCAGTCCCAGGCTCTGGGCGAGCCGGTCGACGACGTCGTCGTAGAAGGCGCGCAGGGTGTTCTGCGGGGGCAGCAGATAGGCGATGCCCGCCCGGTCGTCGCGGTAGAGGTCGCGGCGGCGGTCGGCGAAGGCCTTCGCCTCGTCGTGCTCGTGGGCGCGCAGGGCCTTGGCGAGTTCGGCGACCTCGACGGTGACGCGGTTCAGGGACGGCCGCCACTGGGCTTCGCCGGCCTGCCAGCCGCGGTGCCAGAGGGTCCGGGCCCGCCACTGGTACCAGGCCTCCTGGGCGGCGAGGGCGTCCTGCACGTCGGGGTCGCTCCAGCGGGCGGGTACGACGCCGCCGACGCTGCCCCTGACCGAGGGGATGGCGGGGGCGGCGGGCTGGACGTTCGGCGGCCGTTCGGGTTCGTTGCGCCGGTTGTCGAGCATGCCGGTGAAGCCCTCCTTCGCCACCCGGTCGGGGTGGCCGGGGAGGCCCGCGAGGACGACTTCGACCTGGAACGGGTCGAGCCGGCCGAGGAGTTCGCGGACCCCGGCACTGGGCCTGAAGTCCTCGGTGAGGCGCGGGATCTCGCGGGCGAGGCTGCTGTCGAGGCGGCGCAGGGCCTCTTCCATGTCGCCGAGCCGGTTCCGCAGCTCCTGGGTGATCTTCCCCTTGCCGCGCGGGAGTTGCTCGGGTGCGGGGACGTCCGGGGCCTCCCGGCTCCAGAGCCGGCCGATGCCTGAGCGGGTGAACAGGTCGCGGACCTGTTCCTGTCCTTCCCGGTCGGGCCTGCGGGCGCGCTCGGCCATGGCGCGTACCGCCTGGGCGAGGAGCCGGGCGGCGACGATCTCGGCGAGGTCGTCGACGGGCACGGTGAGCGAGGCGGCGAGGCTGGTGGACATGCCGCGGTAACCGATGCCGCTGCGGGCCGGGGTGGAGCGTTCCACGCTCTTGTTGATGAAGCTGGCGGCGAAGGACTGGTAGTCCTCCTCTGCGTGGGTCGCCGAGCCGTTGTCCTTGCCGAGGTCGGTGCCGATCAGCGACATGACCATGGCGGCGATGGAGCGGCGCAGGTCGTCGCTGCCGATGACGGACGGCTTGGAGAAGAGGAACGCGGTCTGCATGGTGGCGGGGCGCAGCGCGACGACGCCGTCGCCGGGGTACGTGACGCTGAGCCTGCCGCGGTCCTCGACGTCGCCGACCTGGTCGAGCGCGTCGGGCACGTTCTGGTCGTCGACGAGCCGCGAGAGGTCCACCAGGGCGCGGGCCGAGTTGAGTTCGGCCTCGCGTCCGCCGCCCGCCTCGGGCGGGAACGCGGACGGCATGACGACGAGCGGGTAGATCTTCACGCCGGGCACCCGGGCGTTGCGGAACTCGTGCCCGATGAGGTGGATGAAGTCGTAGAAGATGCCGGCGCCGGTGCCTCCGGCGACGGAGAAGGCGACGAACACGTCGCAGCCCCGGATCCGGTTGCCGCCGACCCGCCGGAGGTCGCCCGCGGACTGTCCGATGGCACTGATGGCCTCGCGGAGCTGGCGCAGGACGGGTTCGAGTCCGGAGCGCAGGGTCGCGAACAGCGCGGCGCGGCCGACGGTCGGCAGCTGTCCCGCCCCGTTGTTGAGGGGGGCGACGCGCGGCTGGCGGGCCTGCGGCGGCAGCCAGAGCCGCGTCTCCTCGGGGACGGAGACGCGCAGCATGCGGGTCACCTCGGGCGAGGAGTCGAAGTCGGTGGGCAGCAGGTCGCGGACCATCCGGGAGGTACGGGCGAAGGCGGCGCCCTCGGCTCCCTTGGCCCGGAACTGCGGCTGGCCGAGCAGTTCGCCCTCGCTGAAGTCGGCGTAGACGAACTGGAGGCAGTCGGGCAGCTGGAAGGGCAGCCGCCGGCCGCCGTCGACGAGGTCGGTGCCGTCGGGGCCGCAGAGCTCCCGGCGCAGGCCGCGTTCGAGTTCGCTGCCGATGCGTCCGCCGGTGCCGCCGAGTCCGACGAAGAGCATGGGCTGGTAGATCTTCATGTCGTTCTCCTCGGTGACCCGTTCAGAAGTTGCCGTCGTAGTCGCCGGCGCCGGCGGAGGCGTCCGGCCCCGTGCTGCTGAGGGGGCCGGAGGGGGTGGGGGAATCCCGGCCCGTGTCGCCCGCGGTGGTTCTCACGGGCCGGCGGGACCACGGGGTGGAGCGGGCGCGGCGCGGGGCCGTACGGCCGCCCCGTACGACGAGTTCGTGGTCACCGAGCCCGGCCGGCTCACCGGGCCTGACCGGGACCTGTCCGCCGCCCCGGGGCCGGAGGAACAGCTCGCCCGCGCCGGTGCGGCGCAGCACATGGGCGGTGGAGGAGCCTCCGGGGATCCGGCGGAGCGTGGGCGGCGCCCCGTACGGTTCGTCGACGGCGAAGGCGAAGGCGCCGCCCGGGCTCTGGCCCCGCCGGACGGTCAGCGAGTCGAGCGGCCTGCCGTCCTGGCACAGTTCGAGCGTGACGCCGACGAGGTCGCGGCGGCGGCGCCGGGCCGCGACCCGGATGCCGACGAAGGCGCCGAGGACGAGGAGGGCCGCGGCGCCGCCCGCCACCACCTTCCACCAGCGCTCCCACCAGGTCGGCGGCGCCACCACGGTGATGTCGAGGAATGCGCCGCGCAGGACGCGGTCGCCGTCGCCGGTGTCCACGACGGTGACCCGGCCGCCGAGTTCACCGAGGGCGGTGCCGCCGCCGAGCGTGACGGTGAAGGGGATGCGGGTGCTGCGGTTCGGCGGGGCCGTGACGGTCGCCGGGGTGACGGCGAGCTCCGCGCCCGGGGTCTGGTCGCCGAGGGCGAGCCGCAGGGTGCGCGGCGCGGAGTCGTTGTTGGTGACGTCGAGGGTGCCGTGCACGGTGCCCCCGGGGTGGACGGTGGCCGCGTCGACGGTGAGGGCGGCGGTCACGAGGGGCGCTTCGGCGGCGGTACGGGCGTGCAGCGGGCGCCGGTCGGAGGTGATCCCGGGCGCCTCCATCCGGGTGACCAGCTCCAGGTCGCCGGTGGCCCCCGCGGGGACGGTCAGCGTGCCGGTGAACCGTACGTCGCCCGCCTTGGCGTCGGGGGCCTTCCCGTCGTCGGCGAGCCGGAAGCTGACGGGCCGGAAGCCGTCGCCGCTCAGGTCGGCCGCGACCGCGAGACCGGCCAGCTGGCGCGGGTCGGTGACGACGACTCCGCGCCGGGTCTGCATCCGCACCTCGACCTTGACCTGCTCCCCGGCGCGCGGGGACGCCGGGTCGAGGACGACGGTGGAGCGGAGGCGGCCCTGCCAGATCGCCCGGACGGCGACCTCGCGGTCGCGGTGGCCCTCCGGCGCCTCGATGTGCACCCGCCAGCGGCCCGGCAGCGGGTTCTTCACGCGCAGCGCCTCCACCGGGCCGTTCTGCCCGCTCACCTCGAAGGCGGAGCCGTCGAACTCCCCCCGCACGGGCACCTTGCGGCCCGCCGGGTCGAAGTACGTGACGCGCACCTTCGGGTCGTGCTTGGCGACCGTGAGGGAGCCGTCGGTGGCGATGGGCGGGATGACGACGGTCAGGTCGGCGGGCGGCTTGCCGACGGTGCCGTGGGAGATGCGGGCGCAGCGGGCGGCGGCGAAGGTCTCCTGGAGGGCCTTGTCGATCTCGGCGGAGGTGTCGACGACCCGCATGCGCGGGACGGAGCCGGGGATCTCGGAGCAGCCGCCGAGGTAGCCGCCGCGGGCCATGGCGGTGAGAGCGGCGCGGTCGATCTCGCCGCCGAATCCGAGGGGCCAGATCTGGACGCCGGCGGCCCGGGCGCGGGCGAGTTCCTCGGTGAGCCGCCGCTCGCCGTTGGACTGGCGGCTGTCCGGGTCGGTGCCGTACTCGGGGCTGTCGGCGACGTCGAGCTTGCCGTCGGTCAGCAGGAAGACGACCTTGGGGGCGGCGGCCTCGCCCGCCTTGCCCGTGCCGGTCCCGGTGAGCCGGGTGACGGCCTGCCGGATGGCCGCGGGGAAGTCGGTGCCGGGACCCGTACGGGCGGGGTCGCGGCGGCCGAGGTCCTGGACGCAGTCGCTGAGCCGCTCACGGCCCGCCGCGTCGGCGACGGTGAGCGGGCAGACCTCGCGTACGGGCGACTGACCGGGCTTCTCCGAACTGCCGAAGCCGATGACGGTGGCCCGGGAACGCTCCGATATCTCGCCCTGGCTGAGGAGGGCCGCCGCCTCGGTCTCGCGCGCGAGGTCCTTGTCGGCGAGGCTCGCCGACTGGTCCACGACGACGGCGAAGTCGATGGGATCCGGGCCTTCCGGGCCTTCGGCGGGGGCGGCCTGCCCGGCCGGGGAGGCGGGGGTACGGGGCGCGCCCGACGCGGTGGTCGCCGCGAACGGGGAGAGCGCGAGGAGCACCCCGGCGAGGAGCAGGGCGCTCCCCTTGTCGTTCCACTGCATGTTCTCTCTCACCACAGTTCGCTGAGGAGGGCCAGGAGGGCGCCGAGCGCGAGCGAGCAGACGCCCAGGCGCAGCCACCGGTACTTCGCCGCGAGCACGAGGCCGTGCACGCCGGCCTGTTCGAGGAGCCAGTCGGTGGCGTCCGCGCCGGACGCGGAGAGCCGGCCGCGGAGCGCGGGCGCGGAGGGACCTGCCGCGAGGTCGCGCAGCATCGTGCGGTCGGCTCCGACGCGGGTGCGGGGCAGCACCACGGAGACGAGCATCAGGACACCCGCCGTCCACAGCACGCCCGCCACCAGCAGGAACACCCGTCCGGCGCCCGGCGCGGACAGCAGCGTGCCGTCCCCGGAGAACACGACCGCGAGGAAGGCGAGGGCGCCGGAGAGCAGGATCGCGGCCTTGGTGTCGGCGCGGCCGATGTCCTCGCGGACGGTGGCGAGCAGCCGCTCGGCCATGAGCCTGAGCTCTTCGGGCGGTACGGGGGCGGGGCGGGGCGCGGGCCGGGGCGTGGGTACGGGGGCGGCGCCTGGTACGGGCTCCGGCGCGGGGCCCGGGAGGGTGGTCATTCGTCGTCCCAGTCGTTGAAGTCGGAGCTGGGCCGGGACGGGCCGGCGGACCGGCGGGGGTGGTCGGACCGTTCGCGGTCGTACGGGTCCTCGCGGTGGTACCGGTCGTCGCGGCCGTACCGGTCGTCTCCCTCGTACCGCTCGTACCGCTGGTGCGGCTCGTCCGTGTCGTTCCTCCCGTACGGTGCTTCCTCCCGCTGCCGCTCCCCCTCCCGCTGCCGTTCCCGCTCGGAGCCGGACTCGACCCGCGTCGGCTCGTGGACCCAGGGGTCGCGCGGGGCGTCCTCGTGCTCGTCGTCCCAGTCGGGGCTGCTCGGCTCAGGGCGCCCTTCCTCCAGGGCGAGGCGGCGCGACGGGGTCCCGCCCGAGGGGTTGAGCACCCGGTCGGTGATGCCGTCGATGACGCCGCCGGTCTGGGTCCGCAGGTACATGAGGACCTGGTACATCTGCTCGCCGATGTCGTGCCGTTCCAGGACGCCGGTGTCCAGGAGCCGGTTGAAGACGGCCAGGTAGTCCTCCTGGCCCTCGCGCCGCTCCCGCTGGAGCTGGGTGCGGATCTCCCACTGCTTGTCGGGGTGCATCGCCATGTGGTGGGCGATCTGGGCGTGGTCCCCGCGCCTGAGGAGGGCCTCCAGCTCGCGGGCGCGGTCGGCGACCAGGGCGCGTTCGGCGGCCTGCCGGCGGCGCTCCGCCTCGGCGACGCGCTGGTCGGCCTCCATGGTGACGCCGTAGAGGTCACGGCGTGAGACCTCGGCCTTGACGGAGTCGTCGAGGTCGATGAAGACGAGGACCCGGGTGCGGAGCCCGACGTCCCGGCCGAAGCTGAGGCGTCCGGTGCTCAGCTCGTCCCGTACCGCCTCGTCGGCGCGCTGCGCGTCGGTGATGCGGAACCTCCGGGAGATCCTGCGCAGTCCGTCGAGGAGTTCGTCGTGGAGCAACTCGGCTACGTCCTCGACCTGTTCGCGGACGACGAGGTGCGGGTCGGTCACCGCCCACTGGATCTTGGCCACGGCCTCGAAGAAGACGCCGTCCCCCGCGGCCGGCAACTGGAGCCTGAACTCGGTGACGTGACGACCCAGTCGTACCTCGAAGACGGTGTACGGGGAGCCGAGCAGGGGCTTGTTCACGTCCTCCGTGCGGTCGGGCCAGACCACCCGGTGGCCGCCGTTGCGGTAGAGGAGGACGGCGGCGACGCGACCGCTCCGGCGGCGGTACGGGGGCGCGTACTCGCCGATCAGCGGTCCGCGCGGACGCCCGCCGGCGGACCCGTCCTCCGTTCCTTCCGGCTGCCGTCCCCGTACGCGTGCCTGCTCCTGATCCCCTACGCGTGCCTGCTCCTGGCCGCGCGCGCGGTCCCGGTCGCCCTGGCGAGCCCGGTCGTCCTGGCGGGCCCGGTCATCCTGGCGGGCCCGGTCATCCTGGCGGGCCCGCGCGTCCGGCTGTGCGTTCCTGTTCTGCTCGGGTCCGGTCATCGGTTCGCTCCTTCCGTCACGGCGTTCCACATCCGGAGCGCCGCGCCTCTGTCCAGGGGCCGGTCGCGGTCCCGGACCAGTTCGTTCAGCAGGTCCCTGAGCCGGTCGCGGTCACGGCGGTCCACCGCGAGGCGCGGCAGGAAGGCGCAGACGTGCCCGAGGGACTCCGGGTCCTTCGCGGCCTTCCGGAGCAGACCGCCGAGCGCTTCGAGGGCCGCTTCCCCCGAGCGGGCCGTGGCGAGCGTGCGCCGCAGCAGCGACGCGAGGTCCGGTGCGAGATCGGGCCGGGTCGCGAGCAGGGCGACGAGCAGCGGGCGGGCCGCGTGCCGGTCGAGCTCGGGCACCTCCCGCAGCCCCCAGAGGTGGGTGGTCCGGGTGCTCAGGGCGCGGATGACGGCGAGGTGGACGAGGTTGGCCAGGGTGGGCCGGCCGTCGTCCAGCCACTGCCCGAGCCGCCGGAGCACGGGCTCGGGTTCGCCGGAGGCCAGCAGCCGCGCCACGCTGAAGGAGGCGGGCAGGAGTGCGTCGACGTCGGTGGCCTCGCGGGTCCTGACGACCCGGGCGAGGGCGTCGAGCGAACCGGGGACGCTGCCGGCGGCGAGGACGTAGCCGTGGGTGAGCAGGGCGGTCCTGACGAACGTGTCGTTCCCGGAGCCCGCCCAGTCCTTGAGGACGGCGGCGACCGCGGGCCGGACGCGGGGGTCGCGCGCGGACTCGGCGAGCGCGGTGGCGGCGGCCATCCGGGCGACCGGCTCGTCGGTGGCGGCGAGCGGGACCACCAGCTCGCGGTAGCCGTGGATCCAGTCCCAGGAGCAGAGCACGCCGGCCGCGATGGAGGCCCGCACCCACACCTCGGGACGCGGGTCGTCGCAGAGCGACCGGAGCCAACGCGCCACCGGACCGCGGACGTTGTGGTAGCCGTGCCAGATCTCGCCGAGGACGGCGCCGGCGAGCGCCTCGCCCTGGAAGCGGACCGCACGCACCGGGACCTTGGCCGGGCCGAGGTCCAGTTCGCCGTCCTCGAGGACGGCGCGGGCCTGCACCGGCCGGTGCTCGGCGTGCGTTCCGAACAGGCGTCGGCCCGGGGCGTGTTCGGGGTCGAGGGTGACGGCGAGTTCCCAGGCGAGGAGTTCGGCGGCCTCGGCGGCGAGGCTGTAGGCGGAGCCGTTGAAGACGGCCACGGCGATTCGGAACGCCCCGGCGTTCAGGGCCGGAAGGGCCTCGGGGAGCGCGCCGGGACGGTCGGCGCCTGCGAACCACTCGCGGGCCTGGGACCGCACGAAGGAGGCGCATTCGGCGAGGAGTTGCTCGTCGGTCACCTCACCCCGCCAGTGCCGGGCGAGGTGGTCGGCGAGCCGTGCGGCCTCACGTGGCCGCAGCTCCTCCAGACCGAGGGCGTCGACGACGTCCCGCTGCGCCGCGCGCGCCCGCGCGGCGCCGAGCGCCTCGTCGGACTCGGCGCGCAGCCGGTGCCAGAGGTGGCGCTGGAGGACCTCGTCGGCGGGCGGCGGTGCGCAGTACATCCCGTACCGCCCGCGCAGCAGCCGGTCGGCGAGCTCCCCGTTCTCGACGAGGACGACGCCGTACGCGTCCCGGCCGCGCAGGAGGTCGCCGAAGCGGTCCAGGTGGAGTTCGGAGAGGCGGGTGGCGGTGCGGCGCGGGACGGCGGTGTGCTCACCGCGCCCGGAGCGGGAGGAGCGCGGCTCGCCCTCGGCGCCCACGTCCTCGGCGGGCAGCTCCAGGAGGTGGCCGCCGCCCTCCTGGAGGACGTCCTCGGTGAGCTCGTCGACGCCGTGGCGCGGGTCGAGGCGGAAGACCCTGCCGCCGGTCAGTTCGGCGAGCAGGGCGAGCGCGGTGGCCTTGCGACCGCTGCCGGGTTCGCCGCACAGGACGAGGACCCGGTGGTCGCGGAGCCGGTCGCGCATCCGCCGGTACCCGGCGGTCGCGCAGTACACCCGGCCGAGGTGGTCGAGCGTCTCGGGCGGGACGGGGCCCTGGACGAAGTGCGGGGCGCGGTCGGAACCGCCCAGGGCGAAGATCTGGTTGCCCTCGAACACGGTGCCGTCGCCGTGGATGGTGGTGAGGCGGTCGGCGCCGCCTCCGGCCCAGGTGCGGACGGCCCGGCGTGCGGTGGCGGCGCCGCCGGTGTCGCCGCCGAGGGACCCGAGGTCGGCGGTCGCGAAGACATTGGGTTCGCGCGGCTGTTCGGCGGTGCCGTCGGTCCGCTCCGCCCCGCCCGGCCGGTCGACCTCCCGGTCCTGGCGCCCGCCGCCCCCCGGTTCGTTGCCCCGTTCCTGGCCGCCGCCCGGTGCGTCGGCCCGGCCGCCGTGGACCTGCCCGGCGTCCGGGGCATCGTTCGGCGGCGTCGACTCGTCCTCGTCGCTCACGCCGGCTCACCCGCCCCGGCGTCCGGTCCCGGACCCTTGCGGATTCCGGTGAAGCCTCCGTGGATGGTGTTGCCGTGGACGTCGAGCAGGTCACCGCCGACCTGGTACGTACGGTTCCCTCCCCCGGTCCGGGGCGTTGGGCCGTCCCCCCGCGACGGCCCAACGCCGGTCCGTGCCCCCGTCGCCGGCACCCGCTCCCCCGCGGCCGCCGGCCCCCTCTCCCCCTCCGGCGCACGCTCCCCCTCGGGGCCGATGAGCGGCGGAGCGGGCCTGCGCGGTACGTGGAACCAGGCGGCCTCATCGGTCTCCTTGGACCGGATGCGGGCCCGGCGGTAGTGGTCCGGCTCCACGTACGGCCCGCCCTCGACGACCACGTTCGCGTACAGCCAGTCGGAGACGACGACCAGCAGGTCGACCTCGGGCGCCTCGTTCATGATCCGCTTGGCCTGCGGGCTGTCGCAGAGCCGGGCGGCGAGGTCCACCGCCCGCCCGACGAGCCCGTGACGGTCCTGGACGACGAGCCCCGCGTTCATGCCGATCCGCAGCCGCAACGGCCGGGCCCTCCCCTTGTTGTGAGCCCGCAGGCTCTCGTACAGGGTGTCGATCCACCGTCCGACCATGAGGCTCGGCGGCACGTCGGGGCGGAGTGCGGCGAGGATGCCGTCCCCCCGGTCCTCCTGGTGGAAGGTGCCGGGCTCCACGCCGACGGAGCTGTACGCGTCGTCGAACGCGGCGTACAGCGCCGCGCGCTGCAGTCCCTTCTCGGCCATGTCCAGGGTCCCGGAGCCACAGATGTCGCCGAAGACGACGAACCGGTGGATGCCTCCCGCTACCCCGCCGCCCGCTTCCCCGTTCACTCCCGCACTGCTCACTCTCGGACTCCCTGTGTGATGCCCCGGTGCCGTTGGTGCCGTGGTGGTGCGTGTCCAGACTGGCCGCGTGGCGCGACCGGCGATGTAGTCGTTTACACATCCGGCGGAGATTCCTCCGCCGGGATTCCGCCGGGGCGTGCGCGCCCCTCCGCGAGCAGCACCAGGACCCGCATGTCGAGGACGACGACCGTGCGGTGCGCGGTGCGGACCACGTCCTGTTCCCGGAGCAGGCGCAGCGCCTTGGCGACCGCCTCCCGGGTGGCTCCGACGGCCGCCGCCAGATCGTGCTGGGGCAGCGGCAGTTCGAGTACGGTCCCGGCTTCCCCCTGCCGTCCCGCGCGCTCGGCCAGTTCGACGAGACGGGCCGCGAGGCGCTGGAGGACGGTCTCGGAGGCGAGTGCGCGGCGTTCGACGTCGGCGCTGCGCAGCCGGGTGGCGAGCTGGCGCATGACCAGCGAGGTGGCGTGCGGACGGGCGGCGAGGAAGCCCCGGAACCGGTCGCCGGAGACGGCCACCGCCTCGACCGTGCCGAGGGCGGTGACGCTGGCGCTGCGCGGGCGCCGGTCGACGGCGGCGAGGTCGCCGACGACCTCGCCGGCGCCCCGGAGGGCGAGGATGAGCCGCGAACCGCGCTCGGTGCCGACGGAGACGACGGCCCATCCGGAGAGCAGCGCGAGGACGAAGGCGCTGGTGTCGCGTTCGCGGATCATCACCTCCCCGGGTTCGTAGACGCGCCGGGCTCCCTCGGCGAGCAGGGACCGCCGGTCGGCCGCGGGGAGGGCATGGAGGAAGGAGCGGTCCTGGCCGAAGAGACTCACCGACCGCTCACCCCCGTACCGTCCTCGGGCCCTCCGGGAAAGACCGCCCACCGGTGCCCGACCGGCGCGTTCGCGTGCCTGTTCTCGCCTCATGTGGCTCACTGGGTCCCGCAGTTGACGCTCTGTCACGTCACGGGGTGAAGAACGCTAGAGGGTGCGGAAGAAACGCGTCAACGGGCACGGGGGGCGCAGGGGAGCGCCGTTCGCGGCACCCCTGCGCCCCCCGTCGGATCTCGTCGGTCAGGCCGGGCTCACGGCCTCAGAGCCTCGGGTCCACCGGCTCCGATTCCAGGGCCAGGACCGCGAAGACGGCCTCGTGGACCCGCCAGAGCGGCTCCCCTTCCGCGAGCCGGTCGAGCGCCTCCAGGCCCAGCGCGTACTCGCGCAGCGCCAGCGAGCGCTTGTGGCCGAGGAACCGCTGCCGCAGCCGCTCCAGGTTCTCCGGCCGGGTGTACTCGGGGCCGTAGATGATCCGGAGGTACTCCCGGCCGCGTACCTTCACGCCCGGCTGGGCGAGCCTGCCCTTGGGGTCGCGGACGAGCGCGGCCAGCGGCTTGACGACCATGCCCTCACCGCCCGTGCCGGTCATTTCCAGCCACCAGTCGACGCCCGCCCGGACCGACGCCTCGTCGCCGGTGTCGACGACGAGCCGGCGGGTGACCTGGAGCAGCCCGGTCGGATCGTGCTCCACGAGCCGGTCGAGCCAGGCCAGCTGCTCGTCGTGGGGTACGGCGGCGAGCGAGCGTCCGGTCGCCGCGAGCAGCTGGAAGGGGGCGAACCGTACGCCCTCCAGACCCTCGGTCGGCCAGCAGTACCTGCGGTACGCCTCGGTGAACGCGGCCGCGTCCGCCGCCCGCTCCCGCTGCTTGGCGAGCAGCCCGTCGATCCCGTCGACCCCGCGTGCCACCGCCCGTTCGAGGGCGGCGACGGCGCCGGGGAAGACGGCTCCGGAGGCCGCGCCGACCGCCGCGTACTGGTGGCGGAGCAGCCCGGCCGACTTGAGCGACCACGGCATCAGCTCGCCGTCGAGCAGCAGCCAGTCCGCGCCGAACTCGTCCCAGAGCCCAGCGGCCCCGATCGCGGTCCGCAGCCGGCCGAGGACCTCCTCGGTGACGGCCGGGTCGTCGAAGAAGGGCCGCCCGGTGCGGGTGTGCAGCGCACCGGTCACGCCGTCGACGCCGAAGTGCTCGCGGGCGGCCCCGGCGTCCCGGCAGACCAGGGCCACGGCCCGGGAGCCCATGTGCTTCTCCTCGCACACGACCCGCTCGACGCCGTCCGCCCGGTACTGGGCGAAGGCCTCGGCCGGGTGCTCCAGGTAGCCCTCCTCCTTCGAGGTGGCGGTCGGCGCCATCGTCGGCGGCAGGTAGGCGAGCAGCCGGGGGTCGACCGCGAACCGGCTCATCACTTCAAGGGCCGCCGCCGCGTTCTCCTCCCGCACGGCGACGTTGCCGTGGTGCCGGGTCTCCACGATCCGCCGGCCGTGCACGTCGGCCAGGTCCAGGGGGCGTCCCTGGTGCCCGCCCGGCGCCTCGGTCGCGAGCGGCCGGGCCGGCTCGTACCAGACGCGCTCGGCCGGTACGTCGACGAGTTCGCGCTCCGGCCAGCGCAAGGCGGTCATCTTGCCGCCGAAGACGGCTCCGGTGTCGAGACAGATGGTGTTGTTGATCCAGGACGTGTTCGGCACGGGGGTGTGCCCGTACACGACGGTGGCCCGCCCCCGGTACTCCTCGGCCCACGGGTAGCGCACCGGCAGCCCGAACTCGTCGGTCTCGCCTGTGGTGTCCCCGTAGAGGGCGTGCGAGCGCACCCGCCCGGAGGTCCGGCCGTGGTACTTCTCCGGCAGTCCTGCGTGACAGACGACGAGGTCGCCGCCGTCGAGGACGTAGTGGCTGACGAGTCCTTCGATGAACCGTCCGACCTGGGCCCGGAACTCCTCGCTCTCGCGCCCCAGCTGCTCGATCGTCTCGGCCAGGCCGTGCGTCTCCTGCACCTTGCGGCCCTTGAGCCAGCGGCCGAGCTTGTTCTCGTGGTTGCCGGGGACGCACAGCGCGTCGCCCGAGGCGACCATGCCCATCACCCGGCGCAGCACGCCCGGCGAGTCGGGGCCCCGGTCGACGAGGTCGCCGACGAAGACCGCCGTACGCCCCTCGGGGTGGTGGCCGTCGACGTAGCCGAGCTTCGCGAGCAGGGTCTCCAGCTCGGAGCGGCAGCCGTGGATGTCACCGATGATGTCGAAGGGGCCGGTGAGGTGGCGCAGGTCGTTGAAGCGGCGCTCCAGGACGACTTCGGCGTCCTCTACCTCCTCGACGGACCGCAGCACGTGCACCTTGCGGAAACCCTCGCGCTCCAGGCCCCGCAGCGACCGGCGCAGCTCGCGGCGGTGACGCTGGATGACGTGCGCGGGCATGTCCGCGCGGTCCGGGCGTGCGGCGTTCCGGCTGCGGCACACGTCCTCGGGCAGGTCGAGGACGATCGCGATGGGCAGCACGTCGTGGGACCTGGCCAGCTGGACGAGCTGACGGCGGGCCTCCTGCTGCACGTTGGTGGCGTCGACGACGGCGAGGCGTCCGGCCGCGAGGCGCTTGCCGACGATGTAGTGGAGGACGTCGAAGGCGTCCCGGCTCGCGGACTGGTCGTTCTCGTCGTCGGCGACGAGCCCCCGGCAGAAGTCGGAGGAGACGATCTCGGTCGGCTTGAAGTGGCGCCGGGCGAAGGTGGACTTGCCGGAGCCGGTGGCACCGACGAGCACCACGAGGGACAGGTCGGTGACGGGCAGCGTACGGGTCATGCCGCGACCTCCTTCAGGGTCTCGTCGGTACGGGTGACGCCGGTCCCGCCGGTGCGGGTGGCGTCCGTGCGGTTCTGGTCGGTGCGGTTCTCGTCGGTGCGGGTGAAGACGGCCATCTGGGTGGGCGGTCCGACCTCGGGGTCGTCGGGACCGACGGGGGTGAACCCGACGCCGTACCCGTACCGCTCGGCCACCGACACGGCCCAGCTCCGGAACTCCTCGCGCGTCCACTCGAAGCGGTGGTCGCTGTGCCGGACGTGTCCGGCGGGGAGCGTCTCCCAACGGACGTTGTACTCGACGTTCGGCGTGGTCACGAGGACCGTACGCGGCCGGGCAGAGCCGAACACCGCGTACTCCAGGGCCGGCAGCCTCGGCAGGTCGAGGTGCTCGATCACCTCGCTGAGCACGGCCGCGTCGTAGCCGGTCAGCCGCTTGTCGGTGTACGCGAGCGAGCCCTGCAGCAGCTTCACGCGGGCCGCCTGCCGCTCCCCCATCCGGTCGAGCCGCAGCCGGCGGGCGGCGACGGTCAGGGCGCGGACGGACACGTCGACACCGACGACCTCCGTGAAGCGGACGTCCTTGAGCAGTGCCTGCACCAGCTGGCCCTGGCCGCAGCCCAGGTCGAGGACCCGGCTCGCCTCCGCCGTGGTCAGGGCGGCGACGATCGCCTCCCGTCGCTGCTCGGCGAGCGGCACCGGCCGCTCCTCGGTGTCGGTCGACTCGTCGACGGCGTTGTCGACGTCGTCGATGTCCAGGCCCTCGGCCTCGGCGAGCCGCACCAGTTCGAGCCGCTCCGTCGCCTCGCGGGCCAGGCCCCAGCGGCGGGAGAGGTAGCGCGCCGTGATCAGCTTCCGCGCGGGGTGGCCGGCGAGCCAGCCGTCACCGGCGCGCAGCAGCTTGTCGACCTCGTCGGGGGCGACCCAGTAGTGCTTGGCGTCGTCGAGGACCGGCAGCAGGACGTACAGGTGGTTGAGGGCGTCCGCGAGCCGCAGCTCGCCCTCCAGGACCAGCCGTACGTAGCGGGAGTCGCCCCACGCGGGGAACTCCCCGTCCAGGGCCACCGGCTCGACGTCCACCGTGTCCCAGCCCAGCGGACCGAACAGCGCGCGCACCAGGTCCGCGCCGCCCCTCGCGGGCAGCGCGGGGACCTCGACGCGCAGCGGCAGCGGCGCGGCGGCCCGCTCGGGCATCGCCTGGCACACGCCGTGCAGCGCCGTCTTGAAGACCTTGGCGAGTGCGACGGCGAGCAGCGAGGACGCCGCGTAGGGCCGGTCGTTGACGTACTGCGCGAGCGCGGAGTCCGGGGCGCCGCCCCGGCCCTTGCCCTTGCCGCGGCGCACCAGCGCCACGGGGTCCACCTCCAGGAGAAGTGCCGCCGTGCACCGCTCGGCGCTCGCCTCGGGGTAGAGGACGTGCGCCGTGCCGTGAGAAGTCGAGAACGTCTGCGCCCGCTCGGGATGCTTGTGCAGCAGAAAGCCGAGATCGGTCGCGGGACGCTCCTGGTTGCCGGTCGTACTGATCGTCAGGAACACCCGTCCGAGTATGGTTCCCCTCTCCCCGGCCCCACCAGGCATTTTCGGGCGCCGGGCCCGGTCAGGTCGTGTAGTCGGCGTTGACGCGGACGTAGCCGGCGGACAGGTCGCAGCCGTAGACCGTGGCCTCGGCCTCCCCGATGCCGAGCGTGATGACGATGTCGACCTCGTCCCGGCGCATGATGCCGGCGAGCGCGTCGAGGGTGTCGGCCCCGGGCTCCTCCGGGTACACCTCGACGTCGCCGAACCGCACGGTCATCTTGTCCGGCGCGATGTCGGTGTCGTCGGTGTTCTTGCCGACGGCCATCAGGACGCGGCCCCAGTTGGGATCGGCGCCGTGGACGGCGGTCTTGACCAGCGGGGAGTTCACCACGCTCTTGGCGACGCGCTTGGCCTGTCCGTGGTCGCCGGCCTGGGCGACCGTGACGCGCAGGAGCTTGGTGGCGCCTTCGCCGTCACCGGCCAACTGCAGGGTGAGGTCCAGGCAGAGGTCGGCGAGGGCTTCGGCGAACACGGCCGGATCGACCGGTCCTGCGGCGCCGTTGGCGATGACCGCCACCGTGTCGGACGTGGAGGTGTCGGTGTCGACGCTCAGGCAGTCGAACGTGCGGTCCACCGCCGCGCGCAAGGCGCTGTCCAGGCCGGCAGGGGACACGTCCGCGTCGGTGAACAGGTAGGCCAGCATCGTGGCCATGTTCGGCTCCAGCATGCCGACCCCCTTGGCGACGCCCACGACGCGGGCCTGCCCGACGGTCCGCACGGCGGTCTTCGGGCGGGTGTCGGTGGTCATCATCGCGCGCGCCACGTCCAGCGGCCCCGCCACGAACGCCGCGAGGCCGCGGCCGCTGCCGGCGGTCTCGTCGAAGTGCGCGCGGATGGTGTCCATCGGCAGCGGGCGTCCGATGACGCCGGTGGAGCCGATGAGCACCTCACCCTCCGGGATGCCCAGGATCCCCGCGACGCGACGGACGACCTCGGCGGCGTTCTCCTCGCCCTGGCGGCCGGTGGCGACGTTGGCGTTCTGGGCGAGTGTCGTCACGGCACGCAGGTTCCGCCCCGCGGCGTGCGCACGGCTGAGGACGACGGCCGGACCCGCGAAGAGGCTCCGGGTGAACATCGCCGCGCTGACGGCCGGCCGGTCCGACGCGACGACGGAGATGTCGTCGCCGTGTACGCGCAGTCCGCCGTTCCCCGTGTAGGCCCGGAAGCCGGTCGGCCACGTCACGGAGCCCGAGTCCCCGCCACCCTCGAATGCATGATCATGCGTCATGGCGCATATATTTACATGTCAAGGATCGGCTGTCCATGTGCTTTCAGCCGGCTCAGTCCCCCTCCTCGCCGGCGGCGAGGGACGCCGCCAGAGCCGTGATCGCGGCGGGGCCCACCCGGCAGCAGCCACCGACGATCCGGGCACCGGCCGCGGCCCATTCGGCGGCGCGGGCCGGGTCGAAGGCCGTGTCGCCGCCCCAGCCCCGCCCACCGGCGTCCCACAGTTCACCGCTGTTGGGGTAGACCACGGCCGGCTTGCCGGTCACCTCCACCGCACGCTCCACGGCGGCCCCCGCCCCGGCCGGGTCGCAGCAGTTGACCCCCACGGCGACGACCTGGTCGTTCCCGGTGGCGACCGCGAAGGCCTCCGCCAGGTCCTGACCGGCCCGGGTCCGGCCGCCCTCGACCGTGTACGACAGCCACACGGGCACCCCACACCCCTCGGCCGCCCGCACCAACGCCTCCGCCTCCACCACGTCCGGAACGGTCTCCAGGGCGAGCACGTCCGGCTCCGCCGCCACGAGCGCCTCGATCCGGGGCCGGTGGAACGCCTCAAGCTCCCGTACGGACAGCCCGTACCGTCCCCGGTACTCGCTCCCGTCCGCGAGCATCGCGCCGTACGGCCCCACGGACGCGGCGACCCAGATCTCCTCCCTGACGCGCCCCGCCGCCGTCCGGGCCAGCTCCACGCTCCGCGCGAGCAACCGGGCCGCCGCCTCGCGGCCGACACCCCGCCGGGCGAAGCCCTCGAAGGTGGCCTGGTAGCTGGAGGTGATCAGCACCCGGGCGCCGGCCCGAACGTACGCCGCATGCGCCGCCTCGATCTGCTCGGGCCCGTCGGCGAGGAGCCGCGCGGACCAGAGTGCGTCCGTGAGGTCGCATCCCTGCGCCTCCAACTGGTTGGACAGCCCGCCGTCGAGGACGAGCACCCCCGCCCCGAGGGCTTCGGCGAACGTACGGACCGGCTTCATCGGAGCACTCCCCTCATCCCAGCTGCGACTGGACCTGCGCGGAGATCAGCTCCAGGTGGTCCACGTCGTCCAGGTCCAGGACCTGGAGGTAGACCCGGGTGGAACCGACGGCGGCGTACCTCCCGAGCTTCTCGACGACCTCGGCGGGCGAGCCCGCGAGCCCGTTCGCCTTCAGCTCGTCCACGTCACGCCCGATGGCAGCGGCCCGGCGGGCCACCTCGGCGTCGTCCTTGCCGACGCAGACGACCAGCGCGTTGGAGTACACGAGGTCGTCGGGCGCCCGCCCCGCCTCCTCGGCTGCGGCCCGGACCCGGCCGAACTGCCGCTCGCTCTCCTCCAGGGACCCGAAGGGTAGGTTGAACTCGTCCGCGTACCGCGCGGCCAGACGCGGCGTACGGCTGGCGCCGTGCCCGCCGATCAGCACCGGCACCCTGTCCTGGACGGGCTTGGGCAGCGCGGGAGAGTCGGTGAGCTGGTAGAACTCCCCGTCGTAGCTGAAGGTCTTGCCGATCTCGGTCTCCCACAGACCGGTGACGATCGCCAGCTGCTCCTCGAGCCGGCCGAACTTCTCCTTGGGGAACGGAATGCCGTAGGCCTTGTGCTCCTCCTCGAACCACCCCGCCCCGAGCCCCAGCTCGACCCGCCCGCCGGACATGCGGTCGACCTGGGCGACCTGGATGGCGAGCACGCCGGGCAGCCGGAAGGTACCCGCCGTCATCAGCGTGCCGAGGCGGATCCGCTGGGTCTCCCGGGCGAGCCCGGCCAACGTGATCCAGGCGTCCGTCGGCCCGGGCAGCCCGTCGGCCGAGCCCATGCTGAGGTAGTGGTCGGAGCGGAAGAAGGCGTCGAATCCGAGGTCCTCGGTGGCGCGTGCCACCCTGAGGAGGGTGTCGTAGTCCGCCCCCTGCTGGGGTTCCGTGAAGATGCGAAGATCCATGCCTCCATCCTGCACCGTCGGGTGCGTGTCAACCTCTCCGTCAGCTCCTTGATCGCCGCGGCTCGGTCGGGTGAATATCCGGCCCCCTGGCGGGCCGCGTCCGCCCCGGCCAGTGACCGGGGCCCGGCACCCGTCGTTGGCTCGGGCGGAGCCGGACCGCCCGGCCCGCGCGCCGGCGGCCGCTGCCGGTGCGTCTCTCTCGTTGCCCCGTCCTCGGTGGCGGGGTCCGGGCCCAGGAGGCCGCCATGTCCCAGGAAGCCGCGCCGGAGCGGGCCGTGCCCGAACAGCCGGTGCCGCAGTCCGTGCCCGAGCAGAAGGGCGCCGATGCACCCAAGGGCCTGCTCCAGCAGATGGAGGAGCTGATGGCGGCGCTCTCCGCCGACCTCTCGCAGCTGGACGCCGACCTCCAGTCCACGACCGACCGCCACGAGCCGGCCCAGCAGCGGCCCGAGCAGCGCTAGTCGACCGAGCGCCAGTCGGACCCACGCCATTCGGACCAGCGCGAGCCGGGCGGCCTGCGCGAGGGGGATCAGCGCAAGCCGGGTCGGCGCGAGCGGGATCGCCACCGGTCGGGCCGGCCCGCACCTGACCGCCATGAACGGGACCGGTACCGGTCCTCGCCGTGCGCCGTTCATCACCGGCCCCGCCCCGGGCCCGCGCGCCCCCGGGCGGGGTCGGGCGGGCGGGCCCGCTCCCCGTCGCGCACGGCCAGGCGCCGCAGCATCCCACGCACCCGGTCGCTCGACTCGTCGGCGGCGTCGATGGCCTCGATGCACTGCCAGTAGAGCCCTTCCTCATCGGTGGCGACGGCCACTCCGACCAGCGCGATCCCGACCTCCCCGAGCAGCTCCCCCAACGCGGTCAACGACCCGTGCGGATCGGCCACTTCGGAGAGCTGGGCCGCACGCGGCCCGTCCGCGCCCCACGCCTGGTACTCCCCGATCTCGCTCAGCCCGCGCGCCTCGCCGCGCAACTCCTGCGGTCCGCAGAGCGCGAGATGATTCCCTATCGCCTGGGCGAGCGCCTGCGCCTGCCAGGCTTCCGCCACGATGTCCTGTGCCGTCCCGCTCTCCGCCAGCGCGTGCCGGCCAAGCGCGATGAGCCGCTCCGCTTCCATCAACGCCGCCCCCGTTCGTACGACTTATCTGCCCACTCACTCCACTACCCAGCGTGAGGCCGCCTGAGCCCCAACACCAGGGGAATTCGGAAATCTGTGGACAGGAGGCTCAACGGGGAAAAGTCGATCACTCCGAAGAGTGACGATCTACGGTCGCACCTCCCCCTCGCCCCCTCCGTCACCCTCCCCCGCGCCCTCCCCACCCCGCCTCCGCACCGGAAATCTGACCTCGTTCCGGTCGATCTTCGCCGCGAGGGCGGCCAGCGGATCGATCCCGAGCACCGTGCAGAACTGGAGGAGGTAGGCGAGGACGTCCGCCACCTCGTCGGCGACCCGGTGCGCCGAACCGGGGTCGTCCATCACCCGCTCCGCCTGCTCGGGCGTCAACCACTGGAAGATCTCCAGGAGTTCGGATGCCTCCACGCTGAGCGCCGCGGCCAGGTTCTTGGGCGTGTGGTAGGGCTGCCAGTCGCGGGCCGCCGCGAACTCGGCCAGCCTCCGCTGCAGTCCCGCTACGTCGTCTTCCGCTACGTCGTTGTCCGTCACGTCGTTGTCCGTCACGCCCTCAGGTCTACCACCGTCACCCCGGGCGTCCCGCGCGCCTCCTCCGCCGCCCGGTCCCCGACGGTCCCGGCGATCCGGATGTGTCCGTCGGCGGCGATGCCCGTGGCCAGGCGCAGGAGTTCCGCCACCTGACGCCCGTCGAGTTCCCGGTCGAGGCCGTCGGCGAGCAGCGTCAGGGACTGCATGGCGTCGGGCACCTCGGCGATCCGGTCCATCGCGAGCACACCGGGTCCCGTGAGCAGGGTGAGCGCGAGGGCGAGATAGCGCAGTTCGCCGTCGCCGAGGCGGCCGAGCGGGGTCGCGGGCCGACCGCCTCGTTCGAGGACCGCCCGGACGGTGCCCTCCGGGAGCTCCTGCACCGCGAGCCCGGTAACGGGTCCCGCGCAGCCGGCTCCGGCCACGACGGCGAGGCGCTGGTGCCGGCGGGGGCAGTCGGTGTGGGTACGGTGCAGGACCTCGGCGAGGTTGCCGCAGCCGCGCCGCAGCCGCCCCTCGCCCGGGGGCACGGGGGCCCGCATCCGCTCGGGACGGGGGTCGCAGGCGAAGGCGGACCGCAGGCCGATGACCACCTGCTCGGCGGCGGCCAGGACCTCCAGCTGTCCCGGGGTCTTCCCCGCGACCCGCAGCGGCAGCAGAGCCGTACCCAGGAGGTCGTCGGGGAACGGCGCCCGCGTGACGGGGGTGGTGCCCGCGGTGTGCCACTCGGCCTGGACGGTGCTGCGGCCCGGGTCGCGCAGGGCGGTGGCGAGCAGGGTGCGGCCGCGGCCGGTCAGCCGCTCGCCGACGATACGGAGCCGGGGCTCGGCCTGCACGGCGAGGTCCAGGTGGACCGGACCCTCCGGTCCGTCGACCGTGCATCCGATGCGGAAGCCGCGCCTGCCCTGGGCGTCGGGCCTGGCCCGCTCGGGTACGCAGTCGGCCGCGTCGGGGAACACCTCGCAGAGCGGATCGCCCGCGCCGAGGCGGGCCAGCGCCTCGTACGCCCTCAGGGTGGTGGTCTTGCCGCTGCCGCTGGGCCCGGCGAAGAGGGTGACAGGACCCAGCGCGTGCACGGCGCCGCGGTGTCCGGCGAAGGCGGACAGCCGCAGCTCGGTGACGGCGGGCCGTGCGCGCAGCCGCCCGCCCTCTTCACCGGCCGCCCCTCCCGCCTCGCTCTCGGCGCCGCGTCCGGTCTTGTCCTCGGCTCCGCGTCCGGCTCCGCGCCGTGGACGGCACTCCGACGGGGCCGGTCCCCGCGCCTCGGGGACGGAGGCGCGGAGGGAGGAGCTGCCGCGGGAGGAGGTGCCGTGGGAAGGAGAGCCGACGGAGGGAGCGCCAGGGAAAGGCGCGGCGGAGAAGGGCGTGACGGGGGAAGGAGCGACGGTGGAGGAGTCGTCGAGCGTGAAGCCGCCGGTGAGGTCCATGCCCGGACCGTACGCGGATCATTCCCTGACGAACCGTTACGTCGAGATGACCTTCCTACGATCGGGGGACGCCGGCGCTCCTGCCCCGGACGGCTTCCTCCTCGTCCTCGCCCTCCGCGCCCTCGACCTCCGTGCCGGCCGGAGCGAGAAGAAAAACGTTCCGGTCGACGCGGTGCATCACGCTGCCGAGACCGAAGACGACACCGCTGCTGAAGTCGAGGATGCGCTTGGCGACCTCGGTGTCGGCGCTCGTCAGGTCGAGGAGCACCGGGATCTGGGCGATGAGGTAGTCGGCGACCTCACGGGCGTCGGCGAACACCTGCACGCGGAGCACGACCATACGGCGCTGCTCGGCGGACTCGTACTGCTCGGGAATGCTGCGGTGGTCGACCCTGGACGGCCATTCGTCACGGCCGCGCAGGGGCACGACCTGGGCAAGGCCCTCCCACTGCTCGTCGGTGACGTCGTACCTCTCGTACCTACTCATGGCCCCATCCTCCCGCTCCTCACCCGTTCGGCCCAACAACGACACGAGGTGATGCCCGGATGGCGCAGCCAGGGCTGTCCGGCGGACCCGGCCGTGATCCGCCGGACAGGCCTAGACGCTCTCGTCCGATCCGGCGAGGCTCTTGTCCGCCTCGACGTTGGCGACCATCCTGCGCAGCACCTTGAGCGCGGCCACGTACTCCTCGTCGGTGACGCCCTCGTGGACCACGGCACGCACCTCGCTCGCCAGCTCGCGGATCCTCACCCGGGCGGCCTCGCCCGCGTCGGTGAGGTGGAGGTGGTGGGCGTCGTCGGTCCGGAGCCAGCCCCGGTGGAGCAACTGGTCCACCGCGCGGGCGATCTCCTGCGGCCCGTCCGCGAGGGGCGCCAACTGGGAGACCACTTCCTCACGGGCCGGGGCCGTCGGTCCGCCGTTCACACGGTTGAGGACCCAGTACTGCGGCTGCGTGACGTCGACCCTGGCCATGGCGTCCCGCAGGTGCCCGGTCACGGTGGAGTGCGCGAGGCCGCTCCAGTATCCGACGGGCTGGGTGGCCAGCATGTCGTCGGAGGCGGCCGGATCGGCGGGTGCCTGATCCGTCGCGGGGGCGAGGGCGGGGGTCGGCGGGGAAGTCATGATCACGACGCTACCCCCGGTCGCGGCGACGGGGACACCCCTTGGGACCGAGCGTTCGCGTCAGGCGAAGCACCGGGCCAGCCGGTGGAGTCCCTCTCTGATCTCGTCGGCCGGGTGCGTGGTGAACGACAGCCGCATGGCGGCCGGGTCGGGCCTCCCGGAGAAGAACGGCGCGCCCGGCACGTACGCCACCTCGTGGCCGACCGCGGTCTTCAGGAGCGCCGTCGCGTCATGGCCTGCGGGAAGGGTCACCCAGACGAACATGCCGCCCTCCGGCCTGTTCCACCGGCTGCCCTCGGGCAGCGCGGCCGGCAGGCCTTCGAGCATCGCGTCCCTGCGCTCTCGGTACGCGGCCCGTATCACCGCGACGTGCGCGTCGAGGTCGCTGTCGCGCAGATAACGCGCGGCCGCCGCCTGGTCGATGGTCGAGGTGTGCAGGTCGGCGGCCTGCTTGGCGATCACACAGGCGCGCCGGAGGTCGGCGGGGGCTCGCAGGAAGCCGAGCCGGAGACCGGGGGCCATCACCTTGGAGAAGGAGCCGAGCAGCACGGTGCGGTCGGCGGCGATGCAGGGGACGCGTTCCCCGTCGTGACGCGGCTCGCCGTACGGGTCGTCCTCGACGATCCAGAATCCGAGCCGCGCCGCGGCCCCGGCGACGGCGGAGCGGCGCTCGGCGGGGAGCGTGCGGCCCGTGGGGTTCTGGAAGGTGGGCACGAGGTAGAGCAGGGTCGGATTCTCGCGGGCCGCGATCTCCTCCAGGGCCTCCGGGATGACGCCCTGGTCGTCGGTGGGCACGGGGACGACCCGCGCGCCGGCGAAACCGAAGCTCTGCTGGGCCGCGAGGTAGCAGGAGTCCTCGACGAGCACGACGTCGCCGGGTTCGACGAGCGCGATGGTGAGGAGGGTGAGGGCCTGCTGCGACCCCGTGGTGACGAGCAGGTCGTCCGGCTCCGTGGGCAGGTCGCGCGCGGCCAGCCGGGTGGCGATGGCGGCGCGCAGCTCCGGGTCGCCCTCCGTCGTCGAGTACTGGAGGGCGTGGTGCGAGTTCTCCGCCAGGACCTTGTCGTACGCCGCCCGGATGCCCGCCACGTCGAACAGCTCGGGGGCGGGTAGGCCTCCGGCGAAGGAGATCACCTCGGGCCGCGCGGTCAGCGCCAGGATCTCCCGTACCGGCGACGAAGCGACGCCGGCCAGCCGTGAGGCGGTGGCCGGCGCGGGCACGGAGAGACGGGGACGGTGGCGCGGGCGGGTGCTGAGGCAGCAGAATGCATGGTGCCGGCATATAGATGCCCGAGGCGCTGTCCAGGTTCTCGACTCCTTTACGGCGAAGGCCAGTTGGGGCCTTCACGGCAGGGTCCCGTCGACCGCTAGCGGCCCGCCGTAGGGTCGGCCGGCTGGTCGCAGGCGCCGCCCGGTGCGCCGCGGACCTCGGCCGGTTCGTCGGCCCACAGGGACCGTACGTGGCCGAGGTGGCGGCGCATGCAGGCCTCGGCGCCGGTTGCGTCGCCGGCGATCATCAGGTCGAGGAGTTCGAGGTGTTCCTCCGCGGAGGAGACGAGCTTGCCCGCCTCGTCCAGGCCGGTCAGACCGTAGAGGCGGGAGCGCTTGCGCAGCTCCCCCACCGTCTCCACCAGTCGGTCGTTGCCGGCGAGAGCCAGCAGCGCGAGATGGAAGCGGCGGTCCGCCTCCAGATAGCCGATGAGGTCGTGTTCCCTGGCACGGGACACGATCTCCGCGGCGACCGGGCGCAGCGCCTCCAGTTGCTCCCGGCCGGCCGTCCTCGTGACGCGTCCGACGGTGGGCACCTCGATGAGGGTGCGCAGCTCGGTGAACTGGTCGAGGTCCCGCTCGCTGACCTCGGTGACGCGGAAGCCCTTGTTGCGGACGGGTTCGACGAGTCCCTCGCGCGCCAGGTCGAGCATGGCCTCGCGGACGGGGGTGGCGGACACGCCGAGGTCGTTGGCGAGTCCGGGGGCCGAGTAGACCTGCCCTGGCCGGAGTTCGCCGGCGATGAGCGCGGCGCGGAGCGCGTGCCCGACCTGGTCGCGGAGGCGTTCCTGCGCCCTGACGAGGCCGTACTGCTTCAGGTCACCCATCGTGCGCCCTCCGAGATGTCACGGAGGGGCATCGTACAATGTCACGTTTCCCCTTTCGGCGTACGGGAGTTGGCGCTCCGGCGCAGGCCTCGGCGTCGAGTCGTCGGACGCGCACGTTACGTTGAGCGCATGACGGAAGTGACCCGCAGCAGGATCGGGCGCGAGGCGCGCCGGCCCCACGAATCGCATGGGCTCCACGAACCGCACGGGCCCCACGGGCCGCATCGGCGCCACGAACCCCGCGGGCCGCACGGTCCGGTGGCGGCGCGGACATCGTGATCGAGGAACTGATACCCGCGCCCGCGAGCGCCGCCCACACCTTCCTCGACTCCGAGTCGGCCGTCCGGGCCCTGTTCCCGGAAGAGGCCGCCGTCGTCGCGCGCGCCGTACCGAAACGGCGGCAGGAGTACGCGGGCGTCCGCATGTGCGCCCGGCGGGCGATGAACGCGCTGGGCGTGCCGCCGATGGCCCTCGTCCCGGGACGACGGGGCGCTCCGCGGTGGCCCGCGGGTCTCGTGGGGAGCATGACCCACTGCGCCGGGTACCGCGCGGCCGTCGTCGGACACGTCCGCGACTACCGCGGCCTCGGCATCGACGCGGAACCGAACGAGCCCTTGGGCGACGGCCTGCTGGAGTACGTCTCCCTGCCACAGGAGCGCGTCCGGCTCCGCGCACTGGCCGTGTCCGCACCCGAAGTGCACTGGGACCGCCTGCTGTTCAGCGCCAAGGAGTCGGTGTTCAAGGTCTGGTACCCGCTGACCGAGCGCGAACTCGGCTTCGAGGACGCGGACATCCGGATCGACCCGGACGCGGGAGCGTTCACCGCGCACGTCACCGTCCCGGCCGAAGGCCCGGACGGCGAGCACCTGAAGGTGATGGAAGGCCGCTGGCTCTGCCGCGACGGGCTCGTCGTGACGGCCGTCGCGCTCCGGCGCACGCACCCCGGTGACGCCATCCGCTACTGAACGGCCGGCCGGTGGTCCGGCGTGTATGTCCAGGGGCGAAGGCGCTCCACGGCCTTGCCGATGCGGAAGACGGTCGGGTCGTCGTAGGTGTGGCCGACGATCTGGAGACCCGTGGGCAGACCCCAACTGGAACGACCGCTGGGACGTTGAGGACCGGGCAGCGGTTGTTGATGTCGAAGGGCACGGTCATCGCCGCCCACAGGGGCTCGCCGTGGTCCTCGCCGTTCACCACCAGTCGGCCCAGGAGGTCGTCTCCGGCGGGCAGGCCGGGAACGGCCGTGGTCGGGCAGATCGGCGCGTCGAAGGGCGCCATCGCCTCGCCCAGGTCGCGCTGCAGCCGGGTCTCGACGCGCAAGCCGTCGAGGTACGTGACCTGCCGGCGGACGGCGGCCATGGTGTCCGCGAAGGCCACCGCGTAGGCCGACATCCGGTCGCGGTGCTTCGCCTCGATCTCGGAGACGACGGCGCCGAAGACGGTCGAGAAGTGCGCCGCGAGGCTGACGAGGAGGTCGTCCCGGGTCCACGGGAGTTCGATCTCCTCGACGACCGCTCCCGCCTCGGTGAGGGCACGGGCGACCGCGCGGGTGTTGGCCTCGATCTCCGGCTGGACGTCGTACGCGCCCAGGCCCGGTGGGTCTCGACGGACACCCTCTCCTCGGAGGCGCCGGCCGCCCCGGCCTGTGGGTGGCCACCGGCACGCACCGCGACGGACTCCACACCTCACCCCCCCCTGATCGCCCAGGAGCTCGCCACCGAGATCCTCCACGGCACCCCGAGCCCGTGGCTCACCCCGTGGCGGCCCGACCGGAGACCGATTTCCGACTGGCCGGCCGCCGACGCCATCGAGGAGGCGGCGGCCCACCACGAGGCCCTCGCCGCCGAGTCGCGCATGCGCCCGCCCCTGACCGGCGACTGGCCCGGCCTGCTGGCCGACGCCTACCGGCACCTCATGCGGCAGACGTACGCGCGCATTCCCGACGGCTACGCCCTGCCCCCGGAACTCGCTCCCCTCGGGTACGAACACGGCCCCGCGCTCGCGAACTGGCCCAGGGCCACCTCGACCGCCTGACCGCCCGGGAGCGCGCCCGCTCCTGAACGACAGGCGCGCGGGTCTCCGCATAGGGTGCGCAGGCATGGGCGCAAGCAGATGGTCGTACTTCACCCCCTTCCGCGAGAGGGAGCAGGACGCGCTGAACGATCTGCGCGAGGCGGTCTTCGCCCGGGACGGCGAGTACTACCGGGAGGAAGGCGTCGAGACGTTGGCGGCTCTGACGGCGGGTGGTTGGCTGGAGGAGGAGCCGGCGCATTCGGTGCTGGACGTCGAGCGCGTGGTCCGCTGCGAGGAGGACCTGGAGGAGCCCGGCGATGTGAGGGTGGTCGAAGCGGCGGAGGCCGTAGAACTGTTCGGGACGGCCCGGCCCGTGAGGGAGGTCGTCGAGCAGGCCCTGAAACGGGCCGGAGACGGCTGGTTCCCCCCGTCCGACCGCGGCTCCGGCTGCTGCACGGCCGTCTACAGCACCGAGGGCGACCCGGCGGAGCTGTGCTTCTGGGGCTTCACCGGCGACTGATCCGCACGCCGCTGCCGATCGAAGTCACCTTAGGCTGTGGGTAGTTCGGGGATCGTGCCGTCATCGGCGCGTCATCCCGGTGAGCACCGGTGGCCGTTCCGCCCCCGAATGACGGAACGGCCGCCGGGGTACGGCGACCAATCGGTTCTGCGGCTGAGTCTCAGAAGGGGAACGACTCGTGGCGGATCCGCCGATCCGGCCCGCCCGTCTCCCGCAGTGCGGCGTACGACTCCTCGGCGACCCCTGCCGGCCGCACAAGTACACGTCATGCCGGGCGATGTCCGGCAGGTTCCGGCGCAGCATGCCGGCGCTGCTCGACGACCGTCTGCCGTCCGGCCGTTGACCGCGCAGAGCAGCCCGGCACCAGGGAGCGTCTCGAAGCGTGCCGTCCGCTGGCGGCATGCCGCCGGGAGACCCGGTCCGACCCGACCCGCCGCTCCAGGGCCGGAGCCCATGCCATCTGCACCACGACCAGGGCGATCACGTATCCGGCGAGGAGGCCGGTGATCCGCCCCGTGTGGATCAGCCGGTCCCCCCGCTTCGGCGAGCACGGCAGGCGGGTTGAGCCACCACGGCGAGACCACGGCGGCCGCCCCGGCCCAGGCGAGGACGATCAGGGGTACGACGGGGGAACGCCTGGCCCGGATACGACGCCGGGCCTGCCGTCTGCCCGCCCTGCCCTGCCCTGCTGGATCGTCGTCACGACCTGAGTCCTCCGGTCGGCTCGGTGCCCGCGCACCCTACCCACCCGACCGAAGGCCAGACCCCGTCACCCCGGACACCACCCAGACGTCACGCGCAGTCGGGGCACTCGGCGACGTGGGCCGTGTGCAGGGACCGGATCAAGGAGAAGTCGGCGTCGACGACACGACTGGAGTACGAGGCGAGGGCACCGAGCGTTACCCGCTCACTCGCGCACCACGGAATGACTTTCGAGCGTCCCAGGCCGCGTTCGACAAGGCCCGTGGAGTCGATCCGAACCCCCATGACGCAGCTGCGGAACGCCACCCAGACACCACCCACAAGAATCACTGCGTAGAGCAGGACACCGACGAATCCGGTGGTGACCGCCTGGGTCAGCATCCCGGCGCCCAGCAGCGCGAAAGAAGCCCCCACCAGGAACAGGCCGAAGCGCTGCCCGGGTCTGTGGAGAGCCCGAGGGAGCATCGGGCGCGGTGAGGTGTCCATGGCGACGACCCTAGGCCGCAGTGGTCCCCTCCGTACGCGGCTCCTGCTCCGCAGGGGCCACTTCGCCAGCGAGGGACGCGCGCCGCCCGCGGCGGTCGGCGATCAGACTGAGCGCGAGGCCGAAGGCGATCCAGCAGCCGAGCGTGAGGGCGGCCGTTCCCGATCCGGCGCCGTCGAAGTAGGCGTTGGCGCGCAGCAGACTTCCCGAAGCGCCCGGCGGGAGAAGCTGGCCGACGGTGACCCAGCCGCCGGGCAGCCAGTGCGGGCCACTGGCGAGGCCGGAGAGCGGGTTGCCCAGGAACATGACCACCACGGCGCCGAGTCCGAAGCCGGCCATCCCTATGAGGGCTTCCAGGCCGAGCAGGGTGAGGGACAGGGCACCCATGCCCAGCGACAGGCCCAGGCTGGTGATCCAGTAGTCGCCGTCCAGGGATCCGGTGCCGAACTGGAGCAGGGCGGTGATCGCGAAGCCGGCCACGACGGCGAAGGCGATGCCGCCTGCCAGGCGCGAGCGCAGCCCGGAGTGCCCGGGGAGCAGACGCGTGAGGGCCACGGCCGGGATCATGCCGCCGATGACCATGGGGAGGGCTGCGGAGGAGAACCCTGCCCCCTTGGGGTCGTCCGCGGGGAAGGGCTTGAGGTCGGTGACCTTGACCTCGGCCTGCTGCTGCTCGGCGAGGGCGGTTGCGGTGGCGGTGACGGCGGCCGCGGCCGGCGGCCCGGCGGCGGTGGCCGTGTAGGCGGTGACACCGTCGGCGGACAGGGCGATGCCGCCCATGACGTCACGGTCCTTGACGGCGGAGGCCAGGGCCTCCTCGTCGCCGTAGACCCTGACGTCCCACGCGTCGCCCGCGAGGGCCTTGCTCACCGCGGCGGTGGCATTCTGCGGGCCGGTGACGCCGACGGGCACGTCGTGCGGTCCGCTGTGGATGGTGGGGAACGCGAAGGCGCACAGCATGCCGACGACGACGGCGGCGAGCCCGAACACCAGCACAACGAGTTTGCGGCCCTGCCCTGTGGGTGCGGGTGCGGGTGCGGGTGCGGCAGGAGTGACGTGTTCAGTCATAAGAAGGCGTCCTAGCGTGCGTCGATGCCTGTCCGCGGGGCAGGCCGACACGACGAGCCGGGCCTCCACCCGATTGGCTTGAAGCAAGGTTACAGGGTAAGTTGAACCATGTGTCAAACAGTGAGTCGGAATCCCCCACACCGGTCCCCCAGGAGTTGATCGAGGCAGCTTTGCGCCTGGCCCGATCCCGCAACATGGCGGTAGGGGACGTGCCGCTGCAGGCCATCGCCCAGGAAGCCGGCATCTCGCGCAGCACCCTGCTGCGACGGCTCGGCGGCGGACGACGCGAACTCGACGCGGCGGTACGCGCCGCCGGCGTCGACCCGGGCGGCCAGAAGCCCGTACGCGAACGCGCCGTCGAAGCGGCCGCCACGCTGATCAGCAGCTCGGGCCTGGCCTCGATGTCGCTCGAACGAGTCGCTGCCTCGGCGCAGTGCTCGGTCCACAGCCTCTACGCGGCGTTCAGCGGCCGGGACGGGCTCCTGCAGGCGGTCTTCGAGCGCTACAGCCCCATCGTGGACATCGAAGCGGTCGTGTCATCACCGTCGGCCGACCTGGAAACCACGGTCCGCACGATCTACGAACGCATGGCGATCGCGGTCCAGCGGGAACCCCGCGTCATGCCGGCGATCATGGCCGAACTCCTGGCCCGCCCCCAGGACGAAGCACTCCAGCCCCTCGTCCGCTACGCCGTCCCGCGCCTGTTCGCCGGCGTAGGCAAGTGGCTCACCACCGAAATCGCGGCAGGCCGAATCCGCGACCTGCCACTCCTGCTCCTCATCCAGCAGATGTCCAGCCCCCTCGTCACCCACATCCTGCTACGCCCGGCGACGACCCAAATCCCCGATCTGCCGTCCCCGACCGTCGAAGAAGCCTGCACCGTCTTCGCAGACAACTTCCTCCGCGCTGTGGCCCTCCCGGCACCCCCCGAGAACCGGTAGGGCCACCCTCCGCCGGCTGAGGGCTGTGCATGAGGGTCTTGGTATGCGGCAATGCGAACCACTTTCCCTTCGCACCGGCGGTGGGAAGGAACTGGCCCCTGGAGGCACAGAATCCTATTGCAATAGGCACGACGTCATTCTTGATGTATTGCATGGTGTTACAGACCGCCATGCCGGCGGTAACGCGGTTGGCGATGCCATCGTCAACTTCCTCGCCGAGGAAAATGATGCGGTCTTCGAGAAGACAGTTGTAAACCGCATACACGCTGACCCCATCACCGGCACCGCCGCGGGCGTAAGGCAGCTACACGCACTCCACCCCTATCCATGGGGGAGTTGAGTAGCTGTTCGCTCAGAGCGGAGGGTGTGACCGAGTTCCAATTGGCCTGAAAACAGGCAGAGTTCAGACCATGGGCGGTCTTGACAGCGGTGGAACCGAGACGACGTCTGCAATAAATGGTGCATAAGGAAATAATCGGCGCTTGAATCCGGCCAGGAGCAAAGCGGTTGCCCTGTCCCCCTGTGGACAGGGCGGACGATGCAGCAGAACCCCACGTCGAAGCGCAGGGACGGAGTTGGCTTGTCCGAACAGCGCGTTGCCGACGCACTCGCGTATGTGGCTCTGGTAAGCGTTCAAGGTCAGTAGCAACGGGAGCGGGGAGTTGTGCGGGTGGGCGTGCGGGATTAGAGTGAGCGGCCGTGCTCGGAGTGGTCGGCGGGGGCCGGTTAACCCGGGTCTGAGGGAAAGGAATTCCGTCTTGACCGAGACCGAGAAAGCCGCCGCCGATCCCGCGATATCCGAAAGAACCGACCGGCCCGACAGCCCCGGCGGGATCGAGGTACTCGCCTCGCTCAGCCCCGACTTCGTCGCTGACCCGTACGTCGCCTACCGCCGGCTGCGCGAGCGCGGTCCGGTGCACCAGGTGCTGGGGCCCGACAGAGGGGTGGTGTGGCTCGTGGTCGGGTACGAGGCCGCGCGCGAGGCCTTCAGCTCCCCGCACCTCAGCCGGGACTGGCAGCGCGAGTACCGGCAGCCCGGCTGGAGCCCGCCGTACGCCCTGAACATGCTCGGCAACGCCAACATGCTGATGAGCGACCCGCCCCACCACACCCGGCTGCGGAAGCTGGTGTCGCAGGAGTTCACGGCCCGGCGGGTCGAGCGGATGCGGGGGCGCGTCCAGGAGATCACCGACGAGCTGCTGGACCGCATGACGGCGGACGGAGCGCGCCGCGCCGACCTCATCGAGGCGTTCGCCTCCCCGCTCCCCATGATCGTCATCTCCGAACTGCTCGGCGTCCCCGGCCTGGACCGCGCCGCCTTCCACGCCTGGTCCAACGAGACCCTCGCACCCACCAGCCCCGAGGCGGAGAAGGAGGCGTACGAGCAGGTCATGCCGTATCTCACGGGGCTCATCGCCGCCAAGCGCGAGAGCCCCGGGGAGGACCTGCTCAGCGCCCTCGTCCACACGGTCGACGAGGGCGGCGACCAGCTCACCGAGGACGAGCTGGTCTCGTTGGCCTTCCTGATGCTCGTCGCCGGGCACGAGACGACGGTCAACACGATCGGCAACGCGGTGCGCGCGCTCCTCGCGCACCCCGAACAGCTGGCGGCCGTACGGGCCGATCCGGCGGGGCTGGCGGCGGGGCTGGTGGAGGAGACGCTGCGCTACGACGGGCCGGTGGAGACCACCACGCCGCGCATCGCCCTGGAGGACACCGAGATCGGCGGCGTACGGGTGCCGCGCGGTGCCATCGTGCTGATCGCCATGGCCGCCGCCGACCACGACCCGGAGCGCTTCCCCGATCCGGAACGCTTCGACGTACGGCGCGGCGAGGCCCGGGGCCACCTCTCCTTCGGACACGGGATCCACTTCTGCCTCGGCGCCCCGCTCGCCCGCCTCGAGGGCGAGGTGGCGCTGCGCACGCTACTGGAGCGCTGCCCGGACCTGACGGCGGACGGGGAGCCGGGGGAGTGGCTCCCGGGGATGCTGATCCGGGGGAGGCGGACGCTGCCGGTGCGGTGGTGATACGTCCGCCGCGGGCGGGCTGACGGGCGGGTGAGCGGTCGCGGCACGCCGTTCGCGCAGGTCAGCCGGGACTGTCAGTGGCGGGGTCCGCAGTGCTGCGACAGTGGCGGCACGCACCGGACAGGAGAGAGGCGCTCGTCATGACCGCGACCCCGCCTCCGGCGAGCACCATGAACGGGCGCAGTTCCTCATCAACTCTCCACTTCCGCAGACTGCACATGACGAGGTCCCGGATGACGACGGGTGCAGGTGCCCGTTCAGACAGGATCTTCAACAGATCGGGACGGATCACGACGGCCCAACCGGTCGTCCGCGGCCAGGCCAGGTGGTGGGAGCTCCTCTCGTACACGGTGCGCCAACAGATGAGCCGCCCACACGGCACATACCGCGCACCCACCAAACCCCAGCTCAGGCGTCCTTCTTCACCGGCTCCAGGATCGCGACGCACTCCACGTGGTGGGTCATCGAAAAGAGGTCACACGAAAGGGGGATCGGCATAGTTGCAGGTCAGCACGGCTCTACGGCTCCTCCGAACGCCCCTCCGAGCGCCTGAAGCGTCAAATGAGCGTCACAAACAGCCAGAGGGGTGCTCCTGGCGAGTCGCAGCAGCGAGATCTTCCAACAGCACATCGGCTACCAGCTCCTCGACCACGGCGATGTCGTGCTCCCCCATGGCTTCGGCCAACTCGGGATCCCACGGCGCTCCGGTGATGCGCCCAGGTTGAGGACCGTGCGCGTTGCAGACGACCGCGGATCGGTAGTCTGCCGCCGTCATACGCCAGGGGTGCGCCCCTGTCTTCTCCAGGACGTATGCGGCAATGCGGATGCCTTCGCCATCGAAGTCACCGTGGTAACGGAGAACGGCGCCTTGGTCCGCGAGTATGCGCAGGAGCTGGACAGCCGCGCTGTTGGGCCAGCCGGAGGTGCAGACAAGCGGCGGGCAGTGGGAGCCGAAGCGACGGAGGGCGAGGGCCAAGATGCTGGGGTTCTCCACGACGTGGACGACGGGAGGGGCAGGGGCGGCGGGCAGGGTGAGCTCGCCCGGGTTCCTGACGTGGGCAAGGGTCAGGCTGGCGGCCTGACCAGCCTCGGTGCACAGGCGGGCCACACGGGCGAGAAGGCCGTCGCCGACAGGGCGCAGTCCGCCGGTGACGACGGTGGCGGACAGCTCGTCGTCGGCGACGCCGGCGCGGGACCACAGGGCGCGCCGTTCCCCTGCGGACTGCGGTGGAGCAATGTCGTACAGAGTCGCCAGGGCACGCAGGACGAGGGTGGAGACGGGTGTGCCGTCGTCGAGAGCGTGCGCGTGGCCGTTCAGGACTCGGGCGGCGAAGACGGGCAGGGGTTCGGCCTGGCCGGGTAGTTCGGCGAGTACCTTGAGCGCGTCGGTGAGCAGCGTACGGGTGCGTTCCGCCGAGCCGCCGACCAGTCCTGCGGCTCGACAGGACGCAGCCCAGTCGGCGAGCACCGGCTGTGCCCGTACCGTGTCGTGACCAGCCAGCCAGGTCCACAGCCCGGCGCGTTCGTCCTTCTGTCGGCGGCGTTCACCGGCTCTGTCGCCGAGTGGGCCGATGAGTTCGGCGACGACTTCTCGTACGGTGCGGCCGGCGAGTTCGGTGACGGCCTCCTCCAGGCGGGCCAGGGCGACGGAGGGCCGGGGGTCCGGCAGGCGGTCCAGGCCGAGGAGGTCTGCCAGGGCTTCGCGCTGGGTCTCGTCCAGCAGTCCCAGGCGTACGCGTGTGACGGGGCGGCCGGAGGAGAGACGGTCGTGGACCGTCTGCCAGACGGGATGGAGTTCGGGGCGGCGGAGAGTCGCGTCGCCCGACGCGAGGCGCTCCCGAGAGGTCGTCCCGCCAGACACAGGGTGGTCTCGCAAGGTCATCCTTCCTCCATTCCGGTGCCGTTCCAGACGAAGCGCGCGCTGGTGACGGCGTCGTCTCCGTCGGTCAGGAGTTGGTGGACGGCGATGCCGGGCAGCTCCCTGTAGTTCCCCCACTCGTGGTCGGAGGTGATCATGAGGTCGAGGTCGAGTGCGGTGAGCAGAGCGAAGACCTGTCCGCGGTTGACGGTGTCGACGCCGACGAAGACCTCGTCGAGGAGGATCGGGCGGGGGGCCAGGGGCACGTCCTCGTAGTGGGCGGCGACGGCGGCGAACAGGGGCAGGTGCAGTGCGATGGCCTTCTCCCCGCCGGAGAGCGCGCCGTGCAGCCGCTTGGTCAGGGGCTGCCAGCCGTTGCCGTCCGCCCGGTCGAGGCGGACGGTGAAGGTGTGCCAGGCGGTGTAGTCGAGCACCTCGCCGAGGTGCTCCTCCCAGCTTGCGGCCGTGTCGCTGCCCTTGGCCTCCTCGATGCGGGCGCGGAAGAAGGCGTGCAGGGCCTCCCGGTCGGACTCGGTGACCCGGCCGGGGTCCTTCAGGAGCAGATGGCGGGCGGTGCGGGTGCTGTCAGGGAGGTCCGGGCGGACGTCCCAGACGAGCTGGACGGCGACGTTGGAGGCGGTACGGACCCGCTCCAGGTGCCCGTTCATGTGCGCGACGAGTTCGCCGGCCCGGCGGATGCGGGCGGCGAGGTGGCGGCGGATGTCACCGGTGAGGATCTGGTCGAAGAGGCGCCGTTCGGCGGTGCTGATGTCGTCGCGGCTGCGGTCGCGCTCCTGGGTGAGCGTGGTGAGCAGGCCGGTCGCCCCGACGCGAACGCCCTCCAGGGTGGCGGTGAAGAGCTGGACGTCGTCGTCGGGCTCCAGCTCCAGGTCGGCACGGACGCCGAGGTGCCGGCGGGCCTCGTGGACGACCTCGGAAAGGCGAGTGGCTGCGTCGCCGAGGTGGCGCGGGGCGTGCGGGATCCGGGGCCACCGCGCCGCCATGGCGCGGGCGGCCTCCAGCGTGGCCTTGGTGCCGTCGCCTGCGTCGGGTTCGGGTGTGACGCCCGCGTCCTCGGCCAGACCGACCAGGCACAGGTGCCGGAACCGCTGCGCCGCGCCGTCGCGGGCCTCGACGGCCTTCTCCCGCCGTTCGGCGTCCTGGCCGCTGGTGGCCCTCAGCTCTCCGATGCGGCCTTCCAGGCCCATGAGGAGCTCGGCCGACCGGCGGGCTTCCTTTCGGCACCGGTCGCGTTCGGCGCGGGTCTCCGCGACGCGCGCGACGATCTGCCGGTAGTCCGCGCCGACCGTCTCCTCCACCGCCTTCAGGCGTGCCGCCAGGCCGGCCGCCTTCGCCTCAGCGGCGGCCGCGTCAGCGGCCTGCTTCTCGGCGAGACGGTGTGACCGGTCCGCCTGTGCGGCCGTCTCTCTGGCCCTTTCGGCGGCTGCGGTCGCGTCGATACGGGCGTCCGTCCAGGTGTCGGCGAGGTCGCGGAACCGCTCGACGCTGCGGCCGAGCTCCCGCAGCCGGTCGCGGTCGGTGGGCAGTCCGTGTTCGGCGGCACGGCGGCTCAGCGTACGCAGCGCGCCGGCCACGTCACCCTCGCGGGCGGCCAGATGCTCGGTCGCGTCGCGCACGGCGTCGTCCCGGGCGGCGACCTTCTCCTCGGCCCGGTCCCAGTCCCGTCGGCGGGCGTCGAGTTCGCGGTGGTCGGGCCGGGCGGTGCGGTCGTCCGCAAGCCGGGCGGCGCGGGCGTCGAGTTCCCGCAGCCGGTCGGCGAGGGTGGTCAGGGAGGCGTCCTTCTCGGCTATCAGCTCGGTCAGTTCGGCGATCTCACGCTGCTTGGCCCGCTGCCGGGCGAGGGCGCCGATGTGGGCGGGCTCCGGCTTGTTCCAGGTGCCGGTGGCCGGCGCGAGGCGCCAGGCGCCGGCGGAGGAGACGGCCGCGGGGTGCCCGCCGGTCAGGGTGGTGCCGTACGCGATGCCGGCGAGGATGCGGGTCACCGTGTCGGCCGGTACGGGGATGTCCTCCTCGGGCCTCAGCACGTCCAGCAGGCTGGGGCCGGGGGCGGTCGTGGCGAGGCCGGCCTCGGCGCGGGTGTCGTGCCCGGGGAGGGTGAGCCCTTCGGATGCGCTGACCCAGGCGTCCAGGAGGCCCGACGCCTCCAGTGCCGCTTCCACCGCGGCCTGTACGGGAAGCGGGACGTCCTCGTGGAAGGCGACCAGCCGCCACAGCGGCGCACCCGCCGCGGCCGTACGGACGGTGGTGCGGGTAGGCGGAGCGGCGGGCGGGAGATCGGTCTCGCCGCTGAGCTTGCGCCTCCGTGCGTCGAGCAGGTCCCGTTCCTGCTCCAAGCCCTGTTGTGCGGTGCGGGCTCCGGCCCGCTCCGTGGTGATCTCCTGATCCAGCGGTCGTGCGACCGTTTCGACCAGCTCGCGCACGTCTGCCTCGACCGCCACCCTGGCCGCCAGCTCATCCAGGTCGGGGATGCGCAGCTCCGTGCAGTCCCGCGCCCAGGCGAGCAGCCGTTCCGCCTGGACGGCGAGGGCTTCGTCCCAGGCGGCGGCGGTCGCGTCGCGGTGGGCGATCGCGTCCGCGAGCCGGGTGCGGGCCTCGTCCAGCAGGCCCTCGGCGGTGCCCCGGTCGCGTACCGCCCGGTCGTGCGCGTCGATCGCGTCGGTGATGTCGGCGACCTGCTCCCGGCGGGCGGTGACCGCGCCCCGGAGCAGCCGGCGGGCGACGTGGGGAGCGTCGGACCGCCCGCTCCCCGTCCTGGCCGGGGCGTTCGCCGTCCCGTCGTCGAGGGGCTTCGCCTCCCGTTCCGCGTCGAGGATCGTCTTCACCTCGTGGTGAATGGACTCCATGCCTGCGGCCCGGGCCGAGCGGTGTGCCTCGTCGGCGGTCTCCCGGGCGTGCTCGTCGCGTGTGCGGGCGTGTCCCGCGACCTCGTCGGCGTGCTTCCGGTCCTCCTCCGCGTCGGCCTCGGCGGACCGGGCGGCGGTACGCAGCTCCCCAGCGGCCGCGACCTGTTCCTCGGTTCCGCGGCGGAGCCGGTCGAGCTCCTCCCCCTTCTGGTAGGCGTCGCTCTCTCGGAGCCCTTCTACCCTCTCGTCCAGAGCGTGTGCTCGCCGTTCCAGTTCCTCGCGCAGGGCCAGGGTCGAGGCGCGCTCCTCGCGCGCCTTCTCGTACTCCTCGGCGCTGACGCGGGCGGCCCGGGTGAGGTCGTCCATCTCGGTGGTCGCGGAGATCAGCGCGGCCGCGCCGGCCCGCAGGACCCGGCGGGCGTAGTCGCGCTGCCTGGAGGCGACGTTCTCGGCCGCCGTCACCTCGGTGTCGAGCCGGTCGAGGTGCTCCCGCTGCCGGTCCAGGCGCTCGAAGCCCTCGGCGAGCTCGGTGATCTCTCCTTCGCCGAGCGGGGGCAGGGCGCGGGACAGCAGGGTGGACAGCAGGGAGGGGTCGAGCCGTTCGGACAGCTTGGGCTGCCGGAGCTGGAGCAGGGCGGAGAGAAGGGACTCGTACCGCTGCTCCCCCATGCCGGCGAAGAGTTCGCGCCGCACAGTGGTGCGGTAGTCGGTCGCCGACGGGTGCACCTCGCCGCGGTCGCGCAGGGCTTCGGCGAGGGCCGCCTTGGTCAGGGGCTGACCGGTGTCGTTGACAAGGTGGACGCCGTCGGGGTGGGCGATCCGGGCGGTGGTGGTGAAGTAGTCGGCGTGCGCCGTGGTGGTGTGCACGCTCGCGTGCAGGCGGGCTCCGCAGCCGAACCAGTACTCGGTGCCGTCGTCTCCGACGCGGCGGAACTCCATCCACACGTACCCCACGCGGGTCTTGCCTGACGCTCCCTGGCCGAGCAGGTTCCAGTGCATCGTGCGCTCCGAACCGCCGAACGTGGAGAGGCGGTTGGGGCGGAGGCTGGCGTCGAAGAGGAAGGGGAGGAGCAGTTCCAGGGCCTTGGACTTGCCGGTGCCGTTCTGACCGCGCAGCAGCAGACGCCCCTGGTGGAAGGTGAAGGTCTCGTCGTAGTAGCGCCAGACGTTGAGGATGCCCGCGCGGTGGGGCTGCCAGCGTCCGCGGGCGGCGTCCGTCTCGTGAACGGGTGACGGCTCGATGGTCTGCTCGGGCCGTCGCTGGAGGGGAAGCTCCGTCACGCTCACTGCATGTCTCCTTCTCCGCCGCCGACGGCGGTCGTGCCTGCCGGATCGTTCTTCGGGGCCGGGCCGGTGGTCTCGGTCAGGCGGTAGCGGTACGCGGCCGGTCGCGCGACGACGCGGTCTCGGGCCCTGCCTGCCAGGCCGACGTCGAGCAGGATTCGTACGGCGTCGTCGGCAAGGCGGGCCGGGCCTTCCTCCGACTGGTACGCCTTGGCCCAGCCCGGGAAGCGGCGCAGCAGCTCCGCTCCGGCCTCGGCCAGCTGCTCGGGCAGCAGGCCCGCGGGCGTGGCGCAGAGCGGTGCGAGGAGGAGCAACGCGGCGACCCGGGCGGTGGAGGTGTCGTCGGGGAAGCGGACGTCGGTGGCGATGGCGTCCGGGTCGACGAGCAGAAAGCCCTCCGCCCGTTCCTCCAGGAGGAAACCGGCCTGTTCGACCGAGCGGCGCAGAATCTGGCGCCCGGTCAGGGAGGTGGCGTACGCGAGTTCGTCGTCGGCGAGGTCGGCCCTGTAGAGCACGGGGTCGTCGAAGAGGCGGCGCAGCACCGAGTGGCGCAGCCGCAGATTGCGCTGGGCGTCCGTGGTCGCGGCGGTCTCGGCATGCGCGTCGTCGGCCGTCCCGTCGGCGGGAGCGCCGCCGTAGCGGCGCTCCCTGACCAGGCCGGCGAGGAGGCCCTCGAACCGCGCGGGCACCTCCTCCGAGGGCACGGCGAGCCGGGAGGCGCCGACCGGAGCGGCGGGCAGCCGCATCAGCAGCGTGTTGTCCACGCGGTAGAGGACCCTCGCCTCCGCGGAGTCGACGTACGTCTCGGTCGTGCCGTCCACGGCACGCAGCACGTCGTACGACTCCAGCAGCTTCAGGACGTCGACGAACGCCATGCGCTCCGGCCGGTGGACCGGGTCGAACCCCGCCAGCGCGCGGTCGGCCGCCGTGGCCTGGACGACGCGGTCGGCGAGCATGCCGATGGTCGTCATCGGCATCGACAGCAGCTCGGCGGCGGTCACACACAGCAGGACGTACCGGCGGCGATCGAACGGGGCCCGGCCGGATCGTGCCCGGCGGGCGGGACGGGAGCCGTCGGGGTCGGCGCGGACCTTGGCGAGACGGGCGTAGCCCCGGCGGGGTTCCACGATCAGATTCCAGCCGCAGGTGTAGTCGAACCACCGGGCCAGCGGGTCACGGCGGCGCCGCACCAGGTCGAATCCGGTCGGGTCGGCTGCCTCGGTGAGCAGCGGGCGGGCCAGAAGGAGGCGGATGGCGCGGGCGACCTCCTCCCGTTCGGCGGAGGCCAGTTGGTTGGCGAGGGTGCTCATCCTGCGGCCTCCTGTCCCGTGGCCGCGCGGGCTGCCGGGAAGGCGTTCGCCCCGCCCGCGGCCGTGACGTGGATGACGTAGTCCGGACCTGCCATCGTCCCCTGCGCGGTACGCAGTACGGCGGTGCGCCCGTCGGGAGGCGGCGACAGCGCCACCTCCACCCGGCCGTCCCCGGTCGTGGCCCGTCGCCGGCCGCCCGCGTCCGGCCGGGCGGCCAGCGCCCGGCCCAGCAGGTCGAGGAGACGGTCGAAGGCCGCGGGGTCGAGGGCGCTGAAGGAGGAGAGCCGTACGGGGCCGTCCGTCTCCAGCGCCTGCCAGGCGCGCGCCAGCTCCGCCCGTTCCGCCCTGGCCCGCTCGGCGCGTTCCGCCTTGACCGCCGTGACGTCCCGCACCTTGGCCGTACGGGTGAAGCGTTCGGTCCGTCCGCTGGTCCGCAGCAGCGCCGACACCTCCACCGGCGGTGCCTCGGACCAGGAATGGGACGAGGGGATCAGCTCCGGGTCCGGGTGGGCGAGATGGGCGTGGCGCGCGGGGCCGAGGCCGAAGGCGGCCGACCACAGCCGGTGCAGATCGTCCTCCTCGGGAGCCGCCGCGAACCAGCGTGACAGCTCCCGGAAGTCCTGTACGGCACTGGAGGAGCGGCGCCGGGACTCGTTGATCCGCTCCAGGACCTGGAGAAGGGAGACGATGGCACGCCGGGCGATGTCGTGCAGCTGCTCGATCCGGGGGCGCGCCCCGTCGTCCGGCAGGAACCAGGCCCGCAGGCCCGCCCAGCGCGCCCGTCGGCTCTCCAGCCAGCCGGCCGCCGGGTCCTCTCCCGGTGCCGGAGGCAGCTCGGCACCGCGCAGGGCCCGCTCACGCAACACCGCGATGCCCCGCTCCTCCACACGGGCCACGGCGGCGGCCACCGTCTCGCCACGCCGGTCGAGATTGACCAGGAACTCCTGGAGATACGCGACGGTGGCGGCCTTCACCTCACGGAACACGTCCAGATCCACTCCTTCGGCGCGAAGGAGCCTCTGTAGCTGGCCGTTGAAGGCCTTGGTGTTCTCCACCAGGCCTTCCAGATGGCCCTCCAGCTCCCGCAGGGTGCTGAAGATCCGCCGGTCGGCCGCGGCCGGTTCACCGGACAGCACGGTCAGCTCGTCGAGCCGGTCGGAGATCGCCTCCAGCACCGCGGTCTGCAGCGCCCCGGTGGAGGCCAGTACCTCCAGGGCGTGGTGCACCCCGGCGAGCGCGGCCTCGCCCCGGCGGGTCAGCGAGTAGTGCAGGTTGCGCCGCTCGTACTCCTCGGCCGTGCGGTAGTTCTGGGCGTGGTTGTGGACCACGTCGAGGAGTTCCCACTTCACCAGCCGTTTCAGCGTCTCGTGCAGTTCCTCGTCCTCGAGGTCCGAGACCCAGCCCACCGCACGCAGCCGCTCCCGTACGCCGTCGAGCCCGAGCTCGGTCTCCAGGTGCTCGCCGGCCACCCCGAAGGCCTCGAGCACGGCCCCGTTCAGGTCGGCCGTCTCCCCCGTGGTGAACCGGAACATCTCCGGCGGAACCCTGCGCATGCTGGTACGTCCCCTCCTCCACCGCCATCCCTGCGGCACTTCGGTCCCCACGGTAGGGGCCGCTATGGGTCTTGAGGTCGGGTCCCGGAACTCCGGAACCCGACCTCATCCTCGGGCCAGAATGCGGGGCGGGATGCCCTTCAGCAGCTCCGGTTCGCTGTCGCCCGCATAGGCGAAATGAAGTTCATGCCGAGCTCGAGTGGCCATCACGTAGTACGCCATGCGGAGGGACGCGGAGGTGGGGTCCACCGCTGCGTCCGCCTCCGAGTCCGGCACCACGACCGTGTCGAACTGAAGCCCCTTCGCACTGGACCGGTGAACGATGACAATGCCCGGACGCGACAGGTCGAGCGTCCGATACCGGCCTCCGGTCGCTTGCGACGCATACATCTGTGCCCGGAGTCGCGGGGCTTTCCGTTCCAGCCGCGTGAGCAGTTCGAACTGCGCCTGAGTGGAGTGCACCACCACTCCGATGCTCCGGTCGGGCCGGCTCGCAACAAGACCAAGCAGCAGATCGCTGACCGCCGCCAGGTTCGACAGTGCGTGCAGCCGGGGCAGGGGGCCTTCGCGGCCCGGTAGTTCGGGCGGCCGTGGGCCGGTGTGGAACCGGGCCGCGAGTTCGGCCGTCTGCCGGGTGTTGCGGTGATTTCCGTGGAGATCATGGACGGCACATCGGCCCAGGCCTCCGGCGATCTCCGTGAGGGTGGAGTGGGAGGTGGTGAGCCGCTGGCACTCGTCGGCGAAGACCGTCGTACGACTGCCGAGAATCCGGCACAGTCGGTAGAAGGCGGGCGGCAGGTCCTGCCCTTCGTCCACCACCAGTGTCAGCGGCTTTGCAAGGTCGATGGGTTCGGCGAGCGCGGCCCGTTCATAGAAAGCCGGCCAGTCGTACCAGCCGTCGTCGCCGCGCGGGGCGTCCCCGCCGTACCACCCTGCGAGCCAGGAGTGGGCGGTCGCCACGGTGATGTCCGCACGATCGGAGCACAGCTCCGACACCAGCCGTGTCAACGACTGCCGCAGAAGATTGGAGCGGGTCAGCAGCACTGCCGGGGTGCCGGTGAGAGCGAGCATCACGACACGCTGTGCGGCCAGCACGCTCTTCCCGCTGCCCGGGGGCCCGTCGACCACGTGATTGCCGTCGAACGGCAGCGCGTCGAGCAGTTCGCGCTGGGCAGGGGTGAGGTCGAGGTAGGTAAGTGTCATCGTCGGCGTCATTCCTGGGCGGCGGCGGCACGGGCCGCGGCCACAATCGGCTCGAAGAAGCCGGGTACACCACTTCCTCCGACGATCAAGGCCCGGTCCAACAGGGTGTTGCCGGTCTCGCAGCTGGTCTCCGGAAGCAGTGCGCAAGCATGGCAGGCGGCCCGGTTGAGGTTGCCGAAACCCTGCCCGGTGTGTTCCGAACACAGGGGGTCCGCCGAGCACCATGCGGCGGCCTCGGCCATCCGTAGCAGTGTCTCCGCGAGCCGGGGCGGTTCACCCTGCTGGACGAGGCCTCCGAGGGTGCCCTCGGCGTCGCCCGCCGCGGTGTAGACAAGGATGCCGTACTGATCGTGCTCGGGCCGGGCGTAAACGCGCTCGCGCAAGCTGGCCGTGGTGTATCCGGATTCGAACGACAGTTGGCGCACGAGGAGGTGGCCAAGGGTGTGCAGCAGCACGAAGCGCGGTGCAAGAGCCGGTCCGGTCAGCATCTGAAGGCGGTCGCTCTGGAAGGACCGGTCAAGATCCGCCCGGAGACCAGCCACCCGGGACCGGACGGCGTCCTGCCGCTCCCAGGCCGTCAGTGCGGCGGGGTCCAGGGTGAGCAGGATGCCTTCGCCGAGGACTTCGACGGCGGGCAGCCAGCGCAACCTGCGGGATGTGTCGGCCGGGACGATGGCAGCGTCCGGTGACACACGGCTGAAGCCGGACAGGGCACGCACCTCCCTGAGCCGGTCGGCAAGGACGACGCGGCCCATCCGTCGGTGCAGGCCGGCCCAGGGTTCCGTGGTCTCACCATCGAGGCCGAGTCCGGAGCCACGTACCGAGAAGTCGCGTGTCACCGGCGGTTCGGCGGCCGTCAGCGCTGCCCATTCCTCGCGGCGTAGATCCGTTCCGGCGGCGGACGCCGCCGGGACACCGGATGTGGGGTGGGCCGGCGTGCCCGTACCCGTCTCCTCGGAGAGGAGGGCGTCCAGCAGGACGTCATCTGCCCCCGTGTCCTCTTTGATCATCTCCCGAAGGATCTCCGCGCGGGGCGTTCCGGTGGCCTTGCACAGCGGCACCCAGTAGTCACTGTCGCGGACCCGGCCGACGAGTTCCTCTCCGCCCGCGGCCGGCAGGTCGGCCTCAGGGAGGGAGAGCGCCGAGTGGACCACCGGGTAGTACAGATTGCCCGCGGTGCGCTGCACGACCTGGACCGGCTTGGCGCAGTCAACGGCTTCGGAAACCCTCTGCCACGGGTTTCTTCCGGAGCACCGCATGCCATGCGTGCCGAGGATGTCCAACAGGTCCCGGCGCGCTCCACAGCCAGGTGCCACGCACGAGACGGACAGCGCCTCCAGGCCTGTGGCCCGCTCCGACACCCGGAACCGCAGTTGTTCACGCGAGCTGCAGGAGTGTCGCCGGGCGGCGTCGAGCCGGGCGTGTGCCCAGAACCACCAGTCGACGTCGCCCAGGTGTCCCGCGGCGCAGATCTGGACGAAACGCATAGGGGACAGCCTGCGCTTCGGCGAGCACGACGGGCAGCTCGGCGGCTCCCCCGGCTTCTCGTCGGCGATGCGCCAGCGCACCATGCGCCGGCAGGAGCCGCAGAACAGCCAGGCCGGGAAACGGATGTAGGGTGCGCCGGGCGCGTCCGCTCGGTCGAATCGATCGTTGAGTGTGGCGGGCGCCGCGAAGAACCCGCTCACGCCGAGTCGTGCGGCCAGGCGTGGGGAGGCCACGGCCTGGCGGATCCGCGGCCAGTCCCCGATGCCGGTCGCGACGAACGACTCGCCCTGGATGTCGAAGACCGCGCCGACTCCGAACGGCAGCACGGTCTGGGCCTGACGGACTCGAAGCTTGCGGTTCACTGGTCGGCTCCCTTGACCGTCACCTGGCACTCGCGGTCGACGTTGCGCATGGAGTGGAGGGTCTCCCAGAGCCCTCCGTGCTGTTCAAAGTTCTTCAAGAGGTTGTGCTGCCCCTTGCCCTGGCTGCGGTAGTACAGCTCCTTGCCTTCCTGCCTGGCGTTCCGAGCGGCTTCCTCCCACGCGGCGAGCAGCTCGGCCAGTTCGGTACGGACGGCGTGCGCGGCGCGCCGGTCGCTCGCACCGGACTTCCGTGCCAGCAGCTCGGCCAGCTCCCTGGCCTCACCGATCCGTTCCGGCAGCTCCCCTGCCTGGTTCTCGGCGCTCAGGCCGAGTCGATGCCGTACGAGAATGACGAGCGCGGCGTGCAGCGCGCGGCGGCGTGACGGAATGGACCAGGGTGTGACGCTGGTGGGTTCGACGTGCCGGTAGAGGGCGCGGTGGTAGGGGTCGAAGGCCTCGTAGTGCGAGCGGTCCCTGGGACGGGTCGCGTTGAAGAAGGTGACGACGAGCCCGGGCACACTGTGCCGGCCGACTCGGCTGGTGGCCTGGATGTACTCGGCGGTTGTCTTGGGCTGCCCCTGCATCAGCATCAGCGCGAGCCGTTTGACGTCCACGCCGACCGACAGCATGTTGGTGCAGGGCAGGAAGGAAACGGCATCCGGGTGTGTCCAGGGCTTCTCGAGCCGGTCCAGCAGCACCGGTTGCTCGGCTCGGGCCAGGTTGCTGGTCAACTCCTGCACCTGGTGGTCGGCGAGTCCCCGGCCACCCGATCCGGCTGCCAGTCCTGCCAGTTGGGCCGGGATGTCGTCTGCGGCCGCCGTGACGGTGCGGCCGAGTTCCCGCAAGCTGTGGTGATAGGCGACGAGGGTCCAGTAGGCGTCGCGGTGTTCTTCGGGCAATTCCCAGGCACCTTGGAGCATCGCGGCGGCGGTGGCGACCGCGGCCCGGCCGGCGGTGTGGCCCTGGGCCATGACGCCGAGGTAGAGGCGCCCGGGGCGCGAGGTGTCGGGTTCGGCGAAGTACGAGTGGCGGGCGTCAAGACCGGCCGGCGGGAACAGCTGCACCTCGGAGCCGTACAGGGCGCGCACCTGCTCCCCGGACCGGCGGATCGTGGCCGTGGACGCGACTACTTTGGGGCCGGTCCCGTCGGCCGTGGCGCACAGGCCGAGGATGGCCGACTCGTACAGGCCCACGGTGGTGCCGAGCGGCCCGGTCAGCAGGTGGAGCTCGTCCTGGATGACGAGTGACGGCGGCAGGCTGCCGGTACCCGTCCCGAACAGGCGTCCGGCGCGGGGTTCCCAGGCGAGCCGGGCGAATTTGTCGACGGTGCCGAGCACGAAGGTCGGAGGCCTGTCGTAGAGCTGCTGGTCGACGACGGCGACGGGCAACTCGCCGTGGAAGGTGCACGCGTCACGGGGGCAGAAGAACGCGAAAGAGTCGGTGGCAGCCCGGATGCCGTAGTCGGCGTGATCGGCCGAGCGGTGTGCCGGGAGGATGCGGGTTCCGCACCAGGGGCAGCGGTCGAGGATGAAGACGTCCTCGGGGCGGGCTGCGGAGCGGACGTCACGTGCGACTGTCACTGCGGCTTCGTACGAGTTGGGCGAGGTCGCCTCGCCGACCCACAGTCCGATCGAGAACGGTTCGTCGCCGTAGCGGCCGGGCTCGGCACGGCGCAGTGTCTCCAGGGCGCACACAGTGGTCGCGGCGCGCTGGAACTGCTGGGTGGTCAGCAGGCTGAGGGTGTAGCGGCTGAGTACGGCGGTGCCGCCGCCCTTCGGGTCGCGCCGCCGCAACACCATCACGAACACGGCGAGCAGCAGGTACGCCTCCGTCTTGCCACCACCGGTGGGGAACCAGATGAGATCGGTCATGGACCGGTCGGGGTGGCGCGGGTCGGCGACGCCGTCCAGGGTCAGCAGGAAGAAGGCCAGCTGGAACGGACGCCACGTGGCAGCCGGGTCTGGCGCGGGCTCGATGTGTACGGGGTCGTGGCGGGAGCGCCGCTCGCCCGCCTGGTCGGGCGCGGAGTGCCGCATCTGCAAGGCCATGGCGAGGTTCGCGGCGCGGAACGCCTCCAGCAGTTCGGGGCGTGCGGGGTCGCAGAGCGTGCGCACTCCGGACTCCATACGAGTGACGACGGTGCCGATGCGTTCCAGCACCCGGTCGGCTGCCGGCCGACCCCAGTCGGGCACCTCGATGCCGCACTGATCCTCGTACCAGCGGCGGTAGTCGGCCGTGAAGTCCGTGAGCTCTCGCCGCACCTGCGCGACGGGCAGCTCGGGGTCGGCGAGGTGCAGCAGGTTGAGGACGGGGGCGTCGATGAGCCCGGCGGGCCGGGTCGCGGGTACCTCGGCCGTCGGCAGCACGACGGCGCGCAGTCCGGTCACCGCCTCGCCGTCACGCCGCTCCTCGACGGCGCAGCCGTGGCCGACCGCGTAGGTGCGGACATGGCGGTACTGAAGCCTCAGCTCCTGTTCCTCGGGGTCCCGGCTGGCGAGCCGGACGCTCGGATACCGCAGCACCCGCCCTTCGCGGGGCCGTACGCCGAGCTCGACCTGAAAGAGCATGCGGTCCCACTGCGCGGCGCGTCCCAGCGCCGGTTCGATGCGGGCGCTGTTCACCAGGGCGATGGTGACCAGCTGCCCCGCGCCGAGGGGCCGACGGCGCAGCCGCAGCTCGGCTCGCCCGTCGAGAACGGACACCGCGTCCCGGTCGGGGCCGAGGTGGTGCGTCTCCGGCGGCAACGGGACGCGCTGCCAGCGGCGCCCCTCGTCTCCTTGGGCGCGCAAGGTGCGGTAGTGGGCACCGCCGCAATCGACCTCCACGGTGTCGGTGTCCGTATAGAAGCTGAGGCCGAGGGAGGAGGGCAGCCAGGCGTTGGACTCCGGCACCGGGTCATTCGCGGGGTCGGTGTCGGCGGCGGCTCCTTCGGTTCCGAGGCCGTCCATGTCCTCGGCGGCCAGCGTCAGCTGGCGTTGCAGGTCGGCGTCCTGGGGGTAGAGCGTGCCCATGAGGTACTGGCGATCGGGCGGCGAGTCGAGGGTCTCGTCCTCGCCGTGGACGGGGCCGACGAGCTGGCGGTTCAGGTAGTCGACGAGTTCTTGCCTCGGGTCCATGGTGGTTCCTCGGGAGGAGTACGGCGGGGCGGGGCTTGGTGAAGGGGGTGTTGATGAGCCGTGGCGTCACCAGCCGCTCGGCGGTCGGCGTCCGGGGTCCCCTGCGAGGGCTTCGAGCTGTTTCTCCAGTTCCGCGATCCGCAGGTGAGTGTCACGCTCGATGGCTTCGGTCTCGGCGATCCGCTGGGCTGCCCATCGTTCGACGGCCTCGACCTGGGCGGCCGCGTCGGCTTCCGTTGCCTGGAGCGCGGCCTCCCGCCGAGCGAGGGCGTACTCCGCCCCGCGTAACCGCTCCTCCAAGGCACTGATCCGGGCCACATAGGCGGCCAGGCGATCATCGGCCTCCTGCCGCAGCGAGCGCTCCTGACAGCGCAGGGCCCGGTCAACACGCTTGAGCAGGATCGACTCCAGCTCATCGAGCTGCCGCTCGCGTTCCTCGTTCACTGCCGAGATTCGCTCCCGTCCACCCGGTTCACACGGCGCCTCGGATTCGTCCGGTGGCGCGCCGATCACGTCCTCGCCCGAGGGCGATTCCGCCGCCGGACCGAGGTCGGTCTCCTCGAAGAGCGACGACTGTGCCGGCACCGTCACCGCCTCCGGAACATGGGGTGTGCGCGGAGCGGGTACGACGGCGCTCGTCCGACGCCGGACGATCCGGCGGGCCGGGGCCTTGCGCCTGCGGGGTTTCGGGTCCGGCGGCTCAGCGTGCCCTGGGCCGAACCCGCTCTCCCGCAGCATCTCGCGCAGCACTCCGAACGCCTTCTTCTCCAGCTGTCGGATGCGTTCGCGGGTGACGCCGAACTCCTTGCCGAGCTCGTCCAGCGTCGACGTCTCGCCGCCGTCGAACCCGGTACGGCGCAGCAGGATCCGTGCCTCCCGCTGCCCGAAGCGGGCAAGCAGCGACATCAGGTACGCGCGGTTCGCTGCCTCCATCGCCAGGTGTTCCGCAGAGGGGAGCGGGCGATCGAGCGCGACGAGGTCGCCCAGGTGCACGCCGTCTCCGATCACCCGGTCCAGCGATGTGGTCCGCCGGCTGACCCGCCGGATCTCCTCCACACGGCTAACCGTCAGATCGCAGGCCACGGCGACGTCCGCGGCCCGCCACGGGCGCCCCTCCGCTTCCAGCTTCCGCTCTGCCGCGGCGACCTTTCTGATCTGCTCGTGGAGGTGCACTGGGATGCGGATGACCGCCCCCTTGTCCGCGATGGCCCGGCTGATCGACTGTCGAATCCACCAGGTGGCATACGTGGAGAACTTGTAGCCCCTGGCGGGGTCGAACCTCACCGCCGCTTTCATGACACCGATGGCTCCTTGCTGGAACAGGTCCTCGTAGTCGAGGCCCTGCCCGCCGTGGCGCTGAGCGATGCTGTGCGCGAGACCCTGGTTGTGGACGACGAGGCAGTCGCGCGCCCTGACGCGGATGCCGGTGGTCGGCAACGCGGCGATCTCCTCGTCGGTGGGCCGTTCCCCGATCCGCTCTGCCCCACCCCGCACCAGGACGGCGAGACCTACCTCCTCCTCCGCGGTGAGCCTGCGCTTCTCGGGGCGCCGGTTGAAACGGTCCTCGTTCAGGACCGCGTGGGCCGCCTGAACCGCACGTGCGACGTCGACCGGAGTTGACGTAGTTCCGTCGGGGACCGAGTCGAATTCCTCCCATTCGACAAGTTCAGGTTCGAGCTCGGACTCGTACTCGGTCTCGGATTCCAGGAACGGGACCACCGCCGAGGCCGGCGTCGCGATCCGGGTCGATCCAGCCACGCTCAGGAGCTCGCACGTCTCGGCCGGCGTCAGTCCGGCGAGGCGGGCCACACCTTCCACGGTCTCCGCGCGCACCCGGCCCCGCTCGTCCGCGTATCTGCCGAGCAGGGCATGGGCGGCGCTGATCCGACCTGTCGGCACTGCGTGTGCAACCTTTTCCGAGTCGTGCTTGTCGTGGTCGGTATGCTCCGCTTCCCGTCGGACGTGCAACCCCAGGAGCGCCAGCTCGTCCTGCAGGCGCTTCTGCTCGACCTGTGTCAGACCAAGGTTTTCGACGTGGTCGCGGAAGACGCTTTCGGAGAGGACCCCGCCTACGGCCGCGGCTCCGAGTTCGGCGTAGAGCGCGCGAAGCGCGTTCCGGAGTCCGGTCGCATCCTGTTCGCGTCGAGCTGCTTCCCCCACGGCCACCTCCCCGCCCGTTGCGAAACGACCCTAGGGCCAGCACGTTGACAATGTCAACGCGTACATGGTTGAAGCGAGGAGGGTTTGATGTGTACTTTCCCGGAAGGTGGAGACAAGTACGGGGGCATGCCTTGCCTCTGCGACCATGACAGTGGGGCATCATGCGAGAGAGAGGGGCGGCAGTGATCGAGCGGCTGATCGGGGGCCGGTTCCGTGTGACCGGGGTCATCGGGGCGGGGAACATGGGCGAGGTCCACCGCGCCGAGGACCTGCACCGAACCGAAGGCGACCCCGCCCGCACCGTCGCTGTGAAGACCGTGCTCCGCCGCCGCTCCGGCGCCCTGATCGACACGGGCCCCAACAGCAAGGCCGTCCAGCGGTTCGCGCGCGAGGTCCGGATCATGCGCCGCCTGGACCATCCCAACCTCACGCGGCTCATCGACGGCGGTGTCGACGAGACCGACGGCGGTCGCCCCTACCTCGTCATGGAGTACCTGGACGGCGAGACCCTCCGCGACCTCATCGAGGAGGAGCGGCAGCTCCCCGTCTCCTGGGCCGTCGCGATCGGCGCGCAGATCGCCTCCGGACTCGCCGCCGCGCACACGGCGGGCGTCGTCCACCGCGACCTGAAGCCCGCGAACACCATGCTGGTCACGGGCGGCACGGTGAAGGTCCTCGACTTCGGCATGGGCCGGATCGCCGACGACCCGGAGGAGACACGTCTCACCAGCACCGGCGTCAGTGTCGGCACCGCCCGCTACATGGCCCCTGAGCAGTTCGAAGCCCGGCAGGTGACACAGGCCGCCGACCTGTACGCGCTCGGCTGCGTGCTGTACGAGATGCTGGCAGGCGTCCCGCCGTTCACCAGCGGCTCCGCGTACGAGCTGGGGCGCAAGCACGTGGAAGAGGTGCCCCCGTCCGTCCGGATCGCGCGGCCCACCACGCCCGCCGGGCTCGTCCGCCTGGTGGACCGGCTGCTGGCGAAGGACCCCGCCGAACGGCCCGCCGACGCGGTCGCCGTACGCGACGCCCTGCTGCCCCTGCTCGCCGAGGCCTGCGCCGCGGACCCCGCCGATGAGACCTCGGCGCTCCCCCAATGGGGCGCGCTCGACCCGGTCCGCACGCTTCGCCCGGCCACCCCGGCGACGGCCACCCCGACGGCCGCGCCGGTGGAGGAGCGCCCCCGGGCGGCCGCCGCCCCCGGCGCCGGCATGGACGTCTTCGGCGTACACCACAGGCTCATCGAGGACTACCGCTCCTTCACCGAGGGCGGCACTGTCATCCGGGACGACCGGATCGCGGCCTTCATCGAGGACGACCTCAACGCCAAGTCGCAGTGGCCGGATCCTTGGCTGTCCCTCAACCCGTTCTTCGCGAGCGGCGGCACGGTCGTCGAGCTGGCCGGCCAGGGCGTGCTGCACCGTGAGTGCGCCCAGATCTTCCAGTCCCGCAAGACCCCCGGCGGCACCGTGTGCGACGGACGCCCGCTGACCCTGCACCAGCATCAGCGCGAGGCGATCGACGCCGCCGCCTCCGGCGACTCGTACGTCCTGACCACCGGCACCGGTTCCGGTAAGTCCCTCTCGTACATCGTCCCGATCGTCGACCGGGTGCTACGGGAGAGGGAGGTTGCCGGCCCCCGGGCGGCCAAGCGTGTGCGGGCGATCGTCGTGTACCCGATGAACGCGCTCGCCAACAGCCAGCTGAAGGAGCTGGAGAAGTACCTCCGGGACGGCTACGGCAGCGGCCACGAGCCGGTCACCTTCGCCCGATACACCGGGCAGGAGGACGACGCCCGCCGCAAGGAGATCCGCGACGATCCGCCGGACATCCTGCTCACCAACTACGTGATGCTGGAGCTGATGCTGACCCGGCCGGCCGACCGCGCCAGCCTCATCAGCATGGCCCGCGGGCTGGACTTCCTCGTCTTCGACGAACTGCACACCTACCGCGGCCGGCAGGGCGCGGACGTCGCCCTTCTCATCCGTCGGGTCCGCGAGGCCTGTCAGGCCCAGCGCCTCCAGTGCGTCGGCACCTCCGCCACCATGTCCACCGAAGGCACCGTCGACGACCAGCGCAAGGTCGTCGCCGACACCGCCACCACGCTCTTCGGTACGCCCGTCCACCCTCGCAATGTCATCGTCGAGACGCTGATCCGGGCCACCGACGAGGCGCCGGAGACAGTGCCGGCCGAGCGGCTGCGGGCACCGGCTGCCCCCCGTGCCTACACCGACCTGGTACGCGACCCGCTGGCCCGCTGGATCGAGACCCGTTTCGGCCTGGCCGTGGACGCGGGCCGACTGGTCCGCCGGCAGCCCGCGAAGATCGAGGATGCGGCGCAGGAGCTCTCGGAGGCGTCCGGGGTGGACGCCAAGCAGTGCGTGGCGGCGATCCGCGCCGCGCTGGAGGCAGGATCCGAGGCCCGGCATCCGGTGACCGAGCGGCCGCTGTTCGCGTTCCGGCTCCACCAGTTCCTCTCCAAGGGCGACACCGTGTACGTCACCCTGGAGGACAAGCTCACCCGCCACCTCACCCGCTCCTACCAGCTCGAGCAGCCGAACAGCGGTGGCAAGCTGCTGATGCCGTTGGCGTTCTGCCGCGAGTGCGGCCAGGAGTACCTGACGGTGTGGCGCACCGAGAAGGACGGGGAGATCCGCTATGAGGCGCGGCGGGACACCTCCGCGACGGGCGGCCGGCAGGGCGACGGCTACCTGTACATCGACCACGACCGCCCCTGGCCCACCGGCGTCCAGTACGCGGTCGACGACCGCCGCCTGCCCGAGTCCTGGCTGGAGCTGGACGACCGGGGCCAGGAGGTCGTCAAGAAGTCGTACCGCGACAGGGTTCCGCGTGCCGTCACCGTCGATGCGCGGGGCCAGGAGGGGCAGGGCGAGCTGCGGGTCGCGTTCATCCCGTCGCCGTTCCTGTTCTGCCTGCACTGCGGGGTGGCGTACGAGCAGACCCGAGGCAAGGACTTCGCGAAGCTGGCGACCCTGGACCAGGAGGGCCGTTCCTCGGCGACGTCGCTGATCTCCGCCTCGGTGGTCCGGTCGCTGAAGTCGGTGCCGGAGGAGTCCCTCGACAAGGAAGCGCGCAAGCTCCTCACCTTCGTCGACAACCGGCAGGACGCCTCGCTCCAGGCCGGTCACTTCAACGACTTCGTACAGATCACGCAGTTGCGCGGTGCGTTGTACCGGGCGGCGCTCGACGCCGGCGAGGACGGCATCCACCACGAGGACCTGGCATCCCTCGTGGGCAGTGCGCTCGGTCTCGACCCGGTCGACTACACGGGCAGGGACGATCTGGCGCCGTCGCTCGCCCGCAATGCAGTCAAGACACTTCGTGACGTGATCGCCTTCCGGCTCTATCTGGATCTGGAGCGCGGCTGGCGCATCACCATGCCCAATCTGGAGCAGACCGGCCTCCTGGAGATCGACTACGAGGACCTGGACTGGGTGGCCGCCAAGGACGACCGGTGGGCCGGCACCCACGAGGTGCTGCGCGAAGCCGATCCCGCGCTGCGCGCCGAGATCATGAAGGCGCTCCTCAACGAGATGCGCCGCTCGCTCGCCATCGACGTGTCCTACTTCCGGGAAGACTTCGACGCACTGCAGCGGGCGAGCGAGGAGCGTCTGGTGGACCCGTGGGTGCTGTCCGCCTCGGACCGGCCCAAGGTCGGCACCGCCTACCCGCACCCGTCCCGCCCCGGCCTGGACCGCTCGGCACTCTTCCTGTCCGCGCGCGGCAAGTTCGGCAAGTACCTCGGCCGGGCGGAGACGTCGTTCCGGAGGCTCGACGCCAACGATCTCCAGCTGGTCATCGAGGACCTGCTCAAGGTGCTGGCCTCGGCGGGCCTCGTCAAGGAGGTCGCGGACGCCCCCGAGCGGGCGGGACGCTACCGCCGTACGACCGCGCCGGTCCCGACCGGCTACCGGGTGGCGGCGCAGTCCCTGATCTGGCGTGCCGGCAAGGGTGAGACGGGTACGCACGACCCGTTGACGCGGACGTACCAGAGCGGGGACGGTCCGCGCGTCAACACCTTCTTCCGCGATCTGTACAAGGACGCGGCCGGTGCGCTGTCCGGCCTGTTCGCGCGCGAACACACGGCACAGGTGTCGCCGCAGGAGCGGGAGGAGCGCGAGGAGGCGTTCCGCAAGGCGGAGCTGAAGCTGTTGTACTGCTCGCCGACGATGGAGCTGGGCGTCGACATCTCGTCGCTGAACGCGGTGATGATGCGCAACGTGCCGCCTACCCCGGCGAACTACGCACAGCGCTCCGGCCGTGCGGGCCGCAGCGGACAGCCCGCCCTCGTCACCACGTACTGCGCGACCGGCAACAGCCACGACCAGTACTACTTCCGCCGCTCGGAGCGGATGGTTGCGGGCACGGTCGCACCGCCGCGCCTGGATCTCGCCAACGAGGACCTGGTCCTCTCGCACCTCCAGGGGATCTGGATCGCGGAGGCCGGCCTGAAGCTGGGCCGCGCCATCCCGGAGGTGCTCGACGTGTCCTACCCGGACACCAGCGAGCGCCCCGACCCCGCCCTGGGGCTCCACTCCGAGATCCTCGCGGCCTCCCTCGACAGGGCCGCCCAGGAGCGCACGGTCGATTCCGCGCAACGCGTCCTCGGCCCTCTGCTGCGGGACTTCTCGGAGACGACCTGGTGGTACGACGAGTGGATCCAGGACCGGGTACGGACGGTGGCGGGCCGCTTCGACGAGGCCTTCGACCGCTGGCGCAAGCTCTTCAGGGCCGCGCTCGACGACCAGTACATCCAGAACAAGCGCCGGCTCGACTACAGCCTGACCGAGGGCGACCGGATCAGGGCCAACGCGCGGCGCCGTGAGGCCGAGACTCAGCTCAATCTGCTGATGAACGAGAGCGCCGACAGCAAGTCGGTCCTCTCGGACTTCAACCCGTACCGCTACCTGGCCTCCGAGGGGTTCCTGCCGGGTTACAGCTTCCCGCGGCTGCCCCTCGCCGCGTACATCCCGACCGTCGGCCGCCGGCGCGGCGACGGTGACTACCTCCAGCGGCCCCGTTTCCTCGCCATCCGCGAGTTCGGGCCTGGCGCCCTGATCTACCACGAGGGCGCCCGCTACCAGGTGACGCGGATCCAGCTCCCGCCGGACTCCTCGGGCGACCTGGCCACCAGCGAGGCCCGCCGGTGCGCACACTGCGGCTACCACCACGACCCGGAACTCCGGGCCGACCGCTGTGAGATGTGCGAGGAGCCGCTGGGCTCGGCGACGTACGGCCTGCTCCAGCTGCACACCGTGTACACGACCCGCCGGGAGCGGATCTCCTCCGACGAGGAGGAGCGCCGCCGCGCCGGCTTCAGGCTGGAGACGTCGTACCGCTTCCACGACCGCGGTACCCGTAAGGGCCGGCTCAACGCCTCGGTCGCCGACGCCTCGGGCGCTCCGGTCGCCGATCTCACGTACGGGGATTCGGCGACGGTTCGGATCACCAACACCGGCCGGGTCCGCGCCAAGAACGACGAGCCGCCGGGCTACTGGCTGGACCTGGCCGACGGCCGCTGGATGAACGACCGCGACGCGGCGGACGCGTCCGGCGACTCCAGCGAGCTGCCGGTGATCGACGCGGACGGCAACGAGCGGCGCCGCAAGAAGCGTGTCATCCCGTACGTCGAGGACCGCCGCAACATCCTCGTCCTGACGCTCGACGAGGCCCTGCCCGAACCGATCGCGCTCTCCCTCATGTACGCGCTGGAGCGGGGCATCGAGGCGGCGTTCGAGTTGGAGGACGCGGAGCTCAACAGCGAGCTGCTGCCCCCCGACGACGGTCCGCGGCGCCGCATCCTGTTCACCGAGGCCGCGGAGGGCGGGGCGGGCGTGCTGCGCCGCCTCCAGGCCGAGAAGGACGCGCTGGCCAAGGCCGCCCGGCACGCGCTGGCCATCTGCCACTTCGGCGAGGACGGCAGGGACCAGGGCGGTCCGCACCCGGACCGGCCGTGCGCACTCGGCTGCTACGAATGCCTGCTGACGTACGGCAACCAGCTCAACCACGCCCTGATCAACCGGCACACGGTGCGGGATGCCCTGGTCCGTCTGGCGTCGGCGAAGACCACGAAGGACGCGCGGGGCGAGTCACGCTCCGAGCAGTTCCGGCGACTGCTCGACCGGACGCCGGAGGAGCCGACCGTGGCCGAGACCGCGGTGGCCGAGGCCATCGCGCAGGAGAACCTGGTGGCCTGGCTGAGCGCGCGCGGGCTCCGTCTCCCGGATGAGAAGGAGACCCTGATCACGGAGGCCAACGTCCTCGCCGACTACGTGTACCGGCTTCCCGGGGTGAACCTCGCCGTCTTCGTCGACGGCCCCGACACCGAGATGACCGCGCTGCGCGACGAGGACGCCCAGGAGCGGCTCCTGGACGCCCGCTGGGACTTCGTCCGCTTCCCGCACGGCGCGGACTGGGACGAGATCGTGGCCCCGCACGCCCGCTACTTCGGCACCCCGTCCGCCAACTGACCGTTCACCACGAGGACTCGACGATCCACATGACACTCACGTACACGGCTGGATCCCTGGTGACGGCCCGCGGTCGCGAATGGGTGGTGCTCCCCGAGAGCGCGCCCGATCTGCTGGTGCTGCGTCCGCTGGGCGGCTCCGACGACGACATCGCCGCGGTGTTCCCGGCGTTCGAGGAGGTCAAGGGAGCCGAGTTCGCGGCGCCCGAGGCCGGTGACCTCGGCGACCAGCGCGCGGCCGGGCTTCTGCGTACCGCCTTGCGGATCGGCTTCCGGTCCGGGGCGGGCCCGTTCCGCTCGCTCGCCGGCATCGCGGTGGAGCCCCGCGCCTATCAGCTCGTACCGCTCCTGATGGCGCTGAGGCACAAGACGGTCAGGATGCTGATCTCGGACGACGTCGGTATCGGCAAGACGGTCGAGGCGGGTCTGATCGCGAGCGAACTCCTTGCCCAGGGCGAGGCCACGGGCCTGGCCGTGCTCTGCTCGCCCGCGCTCGCCGAGCAGTGGCAGCAGGAGCTGCGGTCCAAGTTCGGGATCGACGCGGAGCTCGTCCTGGCCTCCACGGTCTCCCGCCTCGAACGCGATCTGGATCTGGGCCAGTCGCTCTTCGACCGGCATCCGAACGTGATCGTGTCGACCGATTTCATCAAGTCCCCGCGTCACCGTGACGACTTCGTCCGCCACTGCCCCGACCTGGTGATCGTGGACGAGGCCCACACCTGTGTGGCCGCCGACGACGTGTCGGCCGGGGCGCAGAACCAGCTCCGTTACGAGCTGCTGCGTCGCGTCGCGGAGGACGAGACCCGCCACCTGGTCCTGGTGACGGCCACGCCGCACAGTGGCAAGGAGTCCGCGTTCCGGAACCTCCTCGGCCTGGTCAAGCCGGAGCTCGCCCAGGTGAACCTGGAGTCGGAGGCGGGACGGAAGCTCCTCGCACCGCACTTCGTGGCCCGCAAGCGGGCCGACGTACGCCAGTACCTCACCCAGGAGGACGGGCTCGGCGACGACAGCCTGGCCGAGCGGACCGCGTTCCCCTCGGACCGCTACTTCAAGGACGAGACGTACAAGCTGTCCCCCGCCTACCGGGCCCTGCTCGACGACGCCATCGCCTACGCGAGCGACCGGGTCGAAGCGGCGGGCGCCCAGGGCAAGCGGGAGGCCCGGATCGCCTGGTGGTCGGCGATCGCCCTGCTGCGTTCCCTGGTGTCCTCGCCCAGGGCGGCGTCCCAGACCCTTCGCACGCGCTCGGCCGCGGCGGTGGCCGCGTCCGCCGAGGAGGCCGACCGGCTCGGCTCCCCCCTCAACAGTGACGCCTCCGACAGCGACAGCCTGGAGGGCATGGACGTGGCCCCCGGCGCGGAGACCGACGAGGCCGGCGCCCGCCTGCAGGAGCTCGCCGACCGGGCGGCCGAGCTGGAAGGAACGGAAGAGGACCTCAAGCTCAAGGCGCTGATCAAGCACCTCAAGGCACTGCTCGCCGACGGCTACCACCCGATCGTCTTCTGCCGCTACATTCCCACGGCCGAGTACGTGGCCGAGAAGCTCAGGGACAAGGGCGGCGTCAAGGCCACCGTCGAGGCCGTCACCGGCACGCTCTCGCCCCAGCAGCGCATCGAGCGGATCGAGAAGCTGGCCGAGCAGGCGGGCGACGACCCCGCCGCCCGCCGTGTCCTGGTCGCCACCGACTGTCTCTCCGAGGGCGTCAACCTCCAGCACTACTTCGACGCCGTCGTCCACTACGACCTCGCCTGGAACCCGACCCGCCACGACCAGCGCGAGGGCCGCGTCGACCGTTACGGCCAGCGGCGGGACGAGGTCCGCGTCATCACCCTGTACGGCGCGGACAACGGGATCGACGGCAAGGTCCTGGAGGTGCTGATCAAGAAGCACCGGCAGATCAAGAAGGACCTGGGCATCTCCGTGTCCGTTCCTGACGAGATGTCCACGGGCGTGACGGACGCGATCGTCGAGTGGCTTCTCATGCGCGGCCGGGAGGACCAGGACGCGCTGTTCGGCGCGGACGCGTTCAAGGTGAGCACAGAGCGGCTGGAGAGCGACTGGAACTCGGCCGCCGAACGGGAGAAGGAGTCCCGCTCACGGTTCGCCCAGCGCTCCATCCACCCCGAGGAGGTGGCCCGGGAGGTCGTCGCGATCCGTGAGGCCCTGGGCGGCGCGGGCGAGATCCGCACTTTCGTACGTCACTCCCTCCAGGCCCTCAACGCGGTCCTGCGCGACAGCGGCGAGGATTTCACCGCGCAGGTCGGCGGCACACCCGCCGGGCTGCGGGACGCGCTCGCGCCGCTCGTCGGCGTGGACACGGTCGACAAGGACCGGCCCATCCCCTTCCGCGCCGACCCGGCCGTAGGACGCGGCGAGGCGGCTCTGGTCCGCACCGACCCGGTGGTCGGCGCGCTCGCCGCGCACGTCCTGAACACCGCCCTCGACCCGGAGTCGGACGGCGCCCGCCCGGCCCGCCGCTGCGGCGTCATCACCACGGACGCCGTGGCCACCCGGACGACGCTTCTCCTCGTCCGCTACCGCTTCCACCTCACGCTGCCCTCCCGCAACGGCGAGAAGCAGCTCATCGCAGAGGACACCCGCCTCCTCGCCTTCCAGGGTGCCCCGAGGAACGCGGTGTGGCTGGGACAGGAGGAAGCCGTCGAGCTCCTCGACGCCTCGGCCACGGAGAACACCGACCCCCACTTCGGCGAACGCACCATGACCCGCATCCTCGGTCAGCTCCCGGACGTGGCCGACCATGTGGCGGCGTACGGCGACGAGCTGGCCGCCGAACTCGACGCCTCGCACCGCCGCGTCCGGGCCGCGTCGGGCGAGATCGTCCGTGGCCTGACGGTCACGGCCCAGAAGCCCGCCGACATCCTCGGCACGTACGTCTACCTGCCCGCTGCTCCCGCCGCCGTCGCGGCCGCTTCCGCCGGAGTGTCCGCCTGATGTCCTCCACGAACCGCAACCAGGTGTTCACCGCCGTCCACACGGTCGGCGCACTGCTGCCGGCCGACATGCTGGTCCGCATCTCCGAGGCCAAGTCATCCAAGGACCTGCGGGGTCTCGCCCCCGCCGACTACCGCATCGCCGGCTCCCGGTCCGTCCGTGACGAGGCCGAGCGCCACTGGGACAACCTCAAGTCGCTGTGGCGCGAGCTGCGCGAGAAGCTCCCCGCCGAACCCGAGGCGTCGGTACGTCCGGACAGCACCGGCTACGCCCGCGCCAACTGGGTGGAGCCCCTTTTCGAGGCCCTCGGGTTCGGTCGCCTCAGCCCGGTCGGGCCGGACGGCATCGTCGCCTCCGACGGCAGCAGGACGTGGGCGGTCAGCCACCGCCGAGACAACACGCTCGTGCACATCACCGCCTGGGACACCAAGTTCGACAAGCGCCAGGGCGCCGGCGTGGCGGCTCCGCAGTCGCTCCTCCAGGAGGCCCTGAACCGCACGGACCCGCACACCTGGGCCCTGCTGACGAACGGCCGCAAGCTCCGGCTGCTGCGCGACTCCAACGCGCTCGCCACCACGTCGTACGTCGAGTTCGACCTGGAGGCGATCTTCGACGGCGAACTGTTCAGCGAGTTCGTCCTGCTGTACCGGTTGCTGCACGCCTCGCGGTTCAGCTCCCCTGACGGCGCCGCGACGCAGTGGAACTGCTGGCTGGAGGTGTGGCGGGACGCCGCGATCCGCCTCGGCGCGCGCTTCCTGGACGACATAAGCGAAGGCGTACGGCTGGCGCTCAAGGAGCTCGGTACGGGGTTCCTGAAGCACCCGGCCAACACCGTCCTGCGGGACGGGCTCAAGGCCGACGCCTACCACGCGGCCCTGCTGCGGCTCGTCTACCGCCTCCTCTTCGTCTTCGTCGCCGAGGACCGCGAGGCGCTGCACCCGAAGGGGACAAGCCCGGAGGCACGCCGGCGCTACGCGGCGTACTTCTCCACCTCTCGACTGCGTGATCACTCGCGCCGCCGTCGTGGCACCTCCCACACGGACCGGTACCAGGCCCTTTCCCTGGTCCTGGACGCGCTCGGCGACGAGGCGGGACGTCCCGAACTCGGTCTGCCGGGCCTTGGCGGCCTCTTCGACGTGATGGACGCGGACGCGCCGCTGCGGGGCATGAGCCTCTCCAACGAGCATCTGCTCGCCGCCATACGGCATCTCTCCGTCGTACGGGACACGGAGGCCGGCCGCTGGCGGAAGGTCGACTACCAAACCCTGGACGCCGAGGAACTGGGCGCGATCTACGAGTCGCTGCTCGCCCTCGTCCCCAAGTACAGCGCCCAGAACCGCTCCTTCGAACTGGTCGTACGAGCGGGCAACGAGCGTAAGAAGACCGGCTCGTACTACACGCCGAGCTCCCTCGTCGACGTCCTCCTCGACTCGACGCTCGACCCGGTGATCGACAAGGCCCAGGAGCGCGGCGAGCGGCGGGCAGCCGAAGCCCGTCAGACGGGCGCTGAAGCGGCCGAGACGATCATCGCCGAACTGCTGTCCCTGACCGTCTGCGACCCGGCGTGCGGCTCGGGCCACTTCCTGGTGGCGGCGGCACGCCGTATCGCCAAGCGGGTGGCGGCGGTCCGCGACAACACGCCGGAGCCGACCCCGGAGAGCGTCCGGCACGCCCTGCACGAGGTCGTGGCGCGGTGCGTGTACGGCGTCGACCTCAACCCGATGGCCGTCGAACTGGCCAAGGTGTCCCTGTGGATGGAGGCCCTGGAACCGGGCAAGGCCCTCGGCTTCCTCGACGCGCACGTCAAGCTGGGGAACGGGCTCATCGGGGCGACGCCGGCGCTGCTGCGGGGCGGGATCCCGGAGGAGGCGTTCAAGGCGGTGGAAGGTGACGACGCCGCCGTCGCTCGGAGGTGGCAGCGGGAGAACAAGGAGCAGCACAAGGGCGTCTTCACGCTCGACGCCGAGGCCGACGCGTTGGTGAGCGTGACGAACGCGAAGTTCGCCTCTGAGCTGCGGACTCTCGTGGACAGCTCGCCCACGGAGAAGCTGGGGCAGGTCCGGGCACTTGCGGAGCGCTACCACCGGTGGGAGCAGTCCCCCGAGTACACCAACGCCCTCAAGATCGCCGACGCCTGGTGCGCCGCGTTCATGTGGGAGAAGACGGACACGGCGCCGACGCCGGTCACCCAGGGCGTGTTCAAGTCGCTCCAGTCGGCGGAGGGCGAAGGCGCGGGCGCGCTGGAGGAGACCCACCGCGAGATCGGGCGGCTGAGCGAGGAGTACCGGTTCTTCCACTGGCACCTGGAGTTCCCGGAGATCTTCAACGTGCCGGAGGACCCGGCGGCGGAGGGGGTCGATCCGGTGACGGGGTGGGCGGGGGGCTTCAGTTGTGTGCTGGGGAACCCGCCGTGGGACAAGGTCGACTTCGAGGACAAGAAGTATTTCAGCGTCGTCGAGCCGACTCTGGCGGACATCTCGGGCACAGCACGGCGCACGGCGATCGCCGAATGGGCGGCGGAGAACCCGGAGGAGGGAGAACGGTACGCGGCGGCGCGGCGGCGGGTGAAGTCGTCGTTCCTGTTCCTGGGGTCGTCGGGGGCGTATCCGCAGTTGCGGAAGGGACTGTCGGTCAAGGGTGTCACGATGCTTCAGACCGACCAGTTGTTCACGGAACGATTCGTGTCGGTGACGGCACCCGAGGGGCGGTGCGGGACGGTCGTCCCGACGCAGATCGCCACGGGTGCGGGCGCGCAGTTCCTGTTCCAGGATCTGACGCGGCGGGGTGCGGTAAAACACCTGTACGACTTCGAGAACGGCAAGCGGGAGAGGCTGTTCCCTGCGGTTCACGCCAGCTACCAGTTTGCGCTGATCTCGTTGACGGGTCGCGGTATGAGGGAGGAGGCCGCGCAGTTCGCGTTCTTCCTGGGGCACCCGGACGAGATGGCCGACGGCGGGGCTGTGTTCGCCCTCTCGCCCGAGGAGATCGCGCTCATCAACCCGAACACGGGGACGCTGCCGGTATTCCGTACCCGCAGGGACGCCGACATCACCGCCTCCATCCAGCGACGCGTTCCTGTGCTCGCCGAAGAAGCCAGAAATGACGGCAACCCATGGCGCATCACCTTCAAGCCGACTCCGTTCCACATGACCGACGACTCCGATCTGTTCCGGAGCCGCGCCAAGCTGGAGGCTGAGGGCTGGGCCCTGGAAGGAAACGTCTTCGTTCGGGACGGGAAGCGGATGCTGCCCCTGTACGAGGGCAAGATGGCGCACCTCTTCGACCACCGCTGGAACCGCTACTACGGGCTGCGCAACGAGGACTACGAATTTGTCCCAGTGGAAGACAAGCGGGACGCGTATGGCGTGACGCTCCCCCGCCATTGGGTCCAGGAGACCGGCCGTGTCCGTACGATCCGCAACCGCAAGGAGGTGGACGTCCCTGGCGTGAACCTCCGATTGGAGGGCCTGAAGTGGGAGCGTGACTGGCTGCTGGGTTGGCGCGACGTAGCTCGGACAACAGATGAGCGCACTGCCATTCCAGCGTTCCTTCCGAAGGCAGCCGTGGGCCACAAGTTCCCGCTAATGTTTCCGGCTGTCGCACCAGATCTCGTAGGTGCTCTGATCGCCGCCCAAAGTTCCTTGGTGTTCGACTACGTGTCCCGACAGAAGGTTGGGGCCATCAGCATGGCCCTCTTCATCTGGAAGCAGCTCCCCGTCCCGCACCCCGACGACCTGGCCCCCCACACCACCTTCACCACCTCGCGCGTACTCGAACTCGTCTACTCCTCCTGGGAGATGGAGCCCCTGGCCATCGACCTCGGCGACACCGGCGCCCCCTTCGTCTGGAACGAAGACCGCCGCACCCAGATCCGCGCCGAGCTCGACGCCTACTTCTTCCACCTCTATGGAGTCTCCCGCGAGGACGCCGATTACATCCTGGAGTCCTTCCAGACCGAGAACGGCGGCCTGAAGAACAACGAGATCGGCAAGTACGGCGAGTACCGCACCAAGCGCCTCGTCCTCACTGAGTACGACCGCATGGCGGAGGCTGGTCTCACCATGGAGACGCCCTTGATCGACGGAAAGAACTACACGTCGACCCTCACTCCGCCCCCGGGCCAGGGCCCCCGGCACGAGGCCCGGCCCGAGGCCGGCTGAGCCGTCGCCGCAGCGCGGCTGGGCCCACCGAAAGGGGGTTCAGCCGCGCGCGGCGTACCGTACGAACTGCGTCCAGCCGTCGCGGCCGACGGAGAAGTCGGGGCGCGTCAGGTCCTTGGAGTCACGTACGTGGATGGCGTGATCGGCGACGGCGACCTCCACGCAGCTGTCGCCCTGGCTTCCGCTGTAGCTGGACTTGAACCAGACGCGTTCCGTCGTACTCATAGCTCTCCTCGCAGTCGCTCCAGCAGACCCCGCGATTCCTGGGGGTTCAGGGCCTGCGAGCGCAGTGTGTCATAGCGCTGCTGAAGGAGGCTCACCTCTTTCGGGTCGCCGATCAGCCGCCCGTTCTGCTGTCCTTCGGAGTACGCGAGGCGCCGCCCCTGCGGCGTTTCCAGAAGCTGCACCGGCCCATCCAGACAGGCATGCAACCCCGCCTCCTGCGGAACGATCTGAAGCGTCACGTTACGCAGAGCGGTCTGCTCCAGCACGTAGTCCAGCAGCTCCCGCACCCGCTCCACATCGCTGAACCGTCGCCGGAAGACATGCTCCTCCACGATGAAGCTGAACGGCACGGTCTGCCGCTCGCGCAGCATCTTCTGACGCTCAAGCCGCGCGGCGACGAGCACCTCCACTTGCTCATCCGGCACCAGCGGAACGGTGCCCTCGAACACTGCTCGCGCGTACGCCTCCGACTGCAACAACCCCGGCACCAACCGGCACTCATACGTACACAGGCTCACCGCCACCCGCTCCAGCCGAGCCCACCGCCGGAACCACGCCGCCAACCCCGGCTCGCCCCGCGACAGGTGCTGCGCCGACCTCCGGAGCGCGCCCGTGTTGCCCGTCGCCTCCTCCGCCCGGTCCACGAACACCTCGTCCGGCATCCGGCGGCCCAGCTCCACGGACTCAACGGTGTGTTTGGAGAAGCGGACCCGCGTACCGAACTCCACCCTGCTCAGGCCCGCGTGTTCCCGCAGGGCCTGGACGACCGCCCCGAACGTCCGCAGACTGTCGGACGCGTCCGGCTCCCGCTCTCCGTCGCCACCGTGTTCCGCCATGTGCAGCCACCTCCACGTGCGCACCCGGCGGGCCCTCCCCCGCTCGGGATTCACCCAGAGTGACGGGCAGCGTCTCGTACTGTCCACCCTGTGTGCCCGTACGGTGACATCGCGTACGGGGTGTGGTACTCGCGTACGCCCCCACGCGCCCGCCACCGTGTCCCCCATGAACCCCACCGCGACACAACCACCCCACACCGAACCCATGTTCAGCCAGCTCCTGTCCGGAACCCGCAGGGGCGCCCGGCTCGCCAGGTTGCTCGCGGCCGCCGAGCTCCGCGACTGGAACCTCCCGACCGTTGTCACCGAGCGTGCCGAGCAGATCGTCGCCGAGCTCGCCGCCAACGCCGTGCTGCACGGGCGGGTGCCGGGGCGCGGCTTCCGGCTCCGGCTCCTGGTCGGCGGCAGCCCCCGCGCCCTCCACATCGAGGTCACCGACGCGCGGGGCGACCGCCTGCCGGCGCTGCCGGAGGGAGCGCCCGACGGTGAGGGCGGTCGGGGGCTCCTGCTGGTCGACGGGCTCGCCGACCGGTGGGGCGTGGTCCCGTTCCCACCGGGCGGCAAGACGGTGTGGGCGGCGGTCTCCCTGGCCTCCGGCCCCCCGACCGGTCTCAGTGGGTGAGCTGGTCCATGTCGTCCTCTTCGGCGAGGGCGGGCCCGCCGATCTCCGCGTGCTTGCCGTCGGCCACCCCCTGCCAATAGCCCGTGCCCTTGAACTTGGTCGGACGTGCCTTGGCGATCTTCGGGTAGCGGGCGGAGACCTGGGCATCGACGACGGCCGAACGGTCCGCGAGGACCAGCGCCACACTGCGCCCGCCCGAGTTCGTGTTCAGGGGGTCGGTCCGCTGCGCGGTGTCGGCGGCCGCCCTCGCCGCCCGCTGGGCCGCGCCGATGCGGGTGATGACCTCGCGGATGAAGCCGAGCATCCAGGACCGTTTGTACGCGCGCGCGTCCTCGCCCTCCGGCCGGTGCCGGAAGTCGGCGGCATCCGCCCCCCTCAGCATCTGGAGACGCAGACTGGTGAACAGAACCTCGACCGCGTGGAGGTCCGCCTCGAAGCCGAACAGGTGCACCCGGTGCCGGTTGGCCTTGCCTCCGGGGTACACGGCGGTGCACCGCATCTCGCCCGCGATCCAGCTGAGCAGCCGCCTGGCCTCCTTGACGTACGGGGGATGCACGTCGACGACCTTGTCCACCGGCTTGCCCGGATCGGACACGTCGTCGAGCATGGCCCGCTCGATGCCGTACTTGGCCATCAGTTCGGCGGCCTTGTCGAGGAACGTCCGGGCCTCCGGCTCCGTGACGCCCGGATCCTCGGCCTGCCGGAGCAGCGCCCTGACCTTTCCGAGGAGCGCGGGCGGCAGGCCACCGGCGGGACGTGCGACGTGCTCCTCGGGAGTCCGTCGCGCCGCCGGTTCTTCGTCGTCGCCCCAGCTTTCGTCGTCGTCCGCGCCCTGGTCGGCTCCGTCGTCGTCCTGCCGGGTGATCGCGTCGGCCAGGTCGTCGGGCTCGGGGGCGAGTACCGCGAGGGACGCCAGCGCCCACCTCCGCCAGGCCGGGGTGTCCTCCTCCCGTACTCGGGCGAGGACCGTACGCAGCCGCTGGACTCCCCCGTCGGCCCCCACGGCGAGGAACTCCAGACGGGCGTAGCCGAGTCGTGCGACGGCGAGCAGGGCACCGAGGTCGAACGCGCTGTCGCCGTCGTAGTGGATGTCGATTCCGGGCTCGGGGTACCACTCCGCCTCGTGCTCGCCCGACTCGTTCCACAGGTCCATCGGGAAGAGGTCGAAGGAAGCCTGTACCGGCGCACCGGTCCTGACGCGCAGGACGGATTCGGACGGCGCTCCCGAGTACGCCTTCGCGGCCGCTCTCTCCTGCGGGGACGTGACGATGTGGTACCAGACCGGCAGGGAGCCCTCCATCCCGTGCCAGGTGGTCCTGCCTTGCCCCGCGAGTTCCGTCGCCTGCCGCTCGACCTCGGTGTCGTCCTGGGCTTGGCCCTGCCAGTCCAGGAAGTCGAGGAAGGCACCCAGGTAGTCTTCGGCGGACCGCCACGGGCCGCGCTTGCTGCGACTCAGGAGAGCGCGCTCGCAGCCTGACAGCTCGGCGATCACGGGCTGGAGGACGACGGACATGTACCTCTTGACCGCTTCGGACAGCTCCGCGAGGAAGGCGCGCGTCGCTTCCGAGCCGTTCGCCTGCTGCTTACGCCGCCAGGCTTCGAGCTCCTCGGCGCACGCCTGCTGCTCGGCCAGCCACAGCAGGTGCCCGGCGCCTTGGAGGTGCTCCTCGCGCAGAAGGACGACGTCCTGGACCGTCGCGGCCGTCTCCGGTGCGTCGAGCACGGCCCGTGCGAGGAGGCTCAGAGGTTCGGGCTCATGGGTGAGGAACTCGGCCAGGGTGAGGAGTTCGCGACCGTGGGCGCGCGGCGCCCGCTCAGGGGCGGGGAGGGGCCTGATCCGGGAAAATGGCACCGACCAGCGTGCGGTCCATTCGGCGAAGTCCCCCTCCAGGTCTCCAGTGCGTCGCTGGTTCCGGCTCCACCACCACAGCAGCAGTTCGTCCCAGACCCCGGCGTTCCAGGACCACAGGGCGGGCTCGTCACCGGGTGCGAGACGGGCGCGCAGTTCCCGCACCGAATCCGTCAGGTCGTGGGGGTGAGCGCCCGGGATCAGGCGCTCCAGCCAGCGAACCGTGTCGGCCACGGACCGTGCCCGTGCCTGGTCCGCCGCCACGCGCGCGATCGTGGCAGCAGCCACGTGTCGCTGATCGCCGAAATCGGAGGGAAGCAGTCCGTACAGTTGGGCTCCCGCCTTTTCCATGACCTCGGCCAGGTCATGGACGCGGGCTTCGAGCCATTCCTCCCTGGACTCCCTGAAGGCCCGCTCCGCCGGCGATTCCGGGCTCCGATAGCGCACGCGTTTCCCTCCCCCGGGGCTTTCCGCCCCACCGGACGGCCCCCTGCTGTCAGTGCGGCCGCCTAGTCTTCCTTACGGATCAATGTCTACGGACGGGGAGGCCGTGACGATGGCCGAGAAGTATCCGGAATTCCGCTTGCGCCTGCCGAACGGCGGGCCGGTGGCGCGCGGGCGGCAGACCGACGAGATGGGAACGAACGGCAGCCGGAAGTTCTTCGTCGGTCGGGGACAGCCGGTCCGGAAGGACGTCGCCGCCTCGTTCGCCGCCCGGGCGACGTCCGCCTTCACGAAGCGCGAGCTGTTGATCGGCCACGGCGTGATCACACCGTCGGATGCGTGGCCCGGCTGTCTCGAGACGACAGAAGACCTCGTCTTCAACTCCCCCTCCGAAGCCGCGGCCGTCCTGACCGGCAGCAGCCTCAACGGCTGGGCGGCCTGGAAGACCGAGGACGGCCGACCGCTGGGTGACTACATGCCCGGCGCGTCGTGGGGTCCCAACCGCGCCTGGCTGGTGCGCGGCTCCAACGTCACCGGACTCGACCTCGTGCGCCGGATGTGGCTGCCGGAGGAGCGGGTGACCCTTGCGGCCCCCCGGCTGCGGCAGGGTGTCGAGCAGGGCATCAGCAAGGAGCAGGTGCGCACCTTCGTCGAGGAGGACTACGAGTCCACGGCGACGTACAGCCAGAAGCAGCAGCTGACCGAAGAGGTGCATGCGTTCCTGTCCCGGATGAAGGAGGGCGACACGATCTGCACCATCTCCGACGGGCGTCTGTACGTGGGGCAGATCACCGGCGAGGTCCAGCAGATCGAATCCGAGGACCGCCGGTCCAACCTTCGCCGGCCGGTGTCGTGGCAGGACGCCAGCCACCCGTACGAAGAGCTGCCCCAGGAACTGAAGCAGAAACTGTCGAACCAGCACGACGTGGTGGAGCTGACGTCCGTCCAGGCGGTGATCGACGGGCTCGGGCTGACCGACGAGGAGCTGGCCGACGAGGCCGAGGCCATAGAGCGTGATCCCAGCGTGGAGCTCCCGGCGATCACCGTACGCCGGGACCTGGAGCTCCCCGAGCCGACGGACGCGCTGGCCTCGGAGCTGCTGGTGCACGACGGGGACTGGCTGCGCGAGGTGCGTGATCTCCTGTGGGACGACAAGCAGTTGGTGCTCTACGGCCCGCCGGGGACGGGCAAGACGTACCTCGCTCTGAAGCTCGCGGAGTTCCTGGGAGGCGGTCCTGAGCAGGTGAAGCTGGTCCAGTTCCACCCGTCGTACGCCTATGAGGACTTCGTCGAGGGCATCCGTCCGAAGGAGGATCCCCAGACGCGTGAGGTCGCCTTCCGGCTGACAGCGGGACCGCTCCGGGATCTGGCCGACCTCGCCAACAAGGAGGGCAACCGGCACATCCCGCACTTCCTGATCATCGACGAGATCAACCGGGCCAACCTGGCCAAGGTCTTCGGCGAGCTGTACTTCCTGCTGGAGTACCGGGACAAGGGGGTCCAGCTGCCCTACTCCGGCGATGACTTCGCCCTGCCGCCCAACCTGTTCGTCATCGGCACGATGAACACGGCCGACCGTTCGATCGCGCTTGTGGACGCTGCCATGCGGCGCCGTTTCGCGTTCGTGGAGCTGTCCCCGCGGACCGAGCCGACCAGCGGGCTGCTGCGCCGCTGGCTCGCTTCCCAGGAGAGGGACTCCGAGCCGGCCGACCTGCTGGACGCCCTCAACTCCCGTATCGAAGACCCCGATTTCCGGATCGGCCCCTCGTATCTGATGAAGAAGGGCGTGTACCGGGACGGCGGCCTGGAGCGGACGTGGCGGACGAAGATCCTCCCCCTCCTCGAAGAACACCACTACGGCGAGGGCGTCGACATCGAGAAGCGGTACGGGCTCGCCGCGCTGCGGCGGTCCCTCCCTGAGCCGACCGCGTGAGCACCTCCATCGAGCTGGTCGAGCATGCGCCCGCCACCGGTCACGTCCTGCCGGACGCGGTGGGGCGGGCCCTCGAGGCTTCCCGGGTCGTGGACGCCTCCCCCGATCCGTACGTGCCGGGCAGCTGGAGGCTGCGAGCCGGCAGCAAAGTCGGGGCCATCACTGTCCACGGTCCTGGCCTCGGCGCTCCCGTCACCGTCCGGATCACACCCAAGGTGCCCATCGCCCGGCTGTTCTTCCTGCTCGGCTACAGCCTCGATCCGCGCGGTGGCTGGCGCGACGGCCAGGTCGACGTGGCCGAGCACCGCGATCTCCTGCCCGCACTCGCCCACGCGGTGGAGCGGCAGATCGACCGGGCGCTGCGACAGGGCCTGCTCCAGGGGTACCGGGAGACCGAGGAGTCGGCTCTGGTCGTACGGGGACGGATTCGGGAGACCGACCAGATACGGCGGCGTTTCGGAGCCCCGCTGCCGGTCGAGGTGACATATTCCGAGTTCACCACCGACATCGCGGAGAACCGCATTCTGCGGACCGCGGTGGAGCGACTGCTCCGCCTGCCCGGCGTGCCGCGCGATGTGCGCCGCCGGCTTCTGCACCACCGGCTGCGGCTCGCCGACGTCACACCGGTCGTCCGGGGGCACCGTCTGCCCGCCTGGCACCCCTCCCGTCTCAACACGCGGTACCAGCACGCCCTGCACCTCGCCCGCGCCGTCCTCGACGACGCGTCGCCCGAGCACGCGCCGGGCGAGCTCCGCATCGACGGCTTCCTGTTCAACATGAACAAGCTCTTCGAGGACTTCGTGACGGTCGCGCTCCGGGAGTCGCTGCGGGGGACGGGCCTCGGTTGCCGGTTCCAGGACTCCCACCATCTCGACGAGGCCGCCGTCGTCCGCATGCAGCCCGACTTCGTGCTGTACGAGCCGGACGGCACACCGTCGGCGGTGGCCGACGCCAAGTACAAGGCGGAGAAGCGTGCCGGCTACCCGGACGCGGACCTCTACCAGATGCTGGCCTACTGCACGGCCCTCGGTCTCCCCGAGGGGCATCTCGTCTATGCGAAGGGGAACGAGCCGCACGCGGCTCACCGGGTGCGGAACGCGGGTGTCGTCATCCATCAGCACGCTCTGGACCTCGACCAGGCACCCGCCGCCCTGCTCGCCGACGTCGCTTCCGTGTCCCGGCATATGCGTACCGGCCTGTCCGTATGATCGGCGGCGGATCGTCTGTCCATGGTGGGGAGTTCACGTCGTGCCGCAGCTCGCGTTCGCCAACAGCTTCTGGGAGAGCTTCGACGTCCTGGAGAAGCCCGTCAAGGCCGGCGTACGCAAGGCGATGGGGAAGTTCCAGCTGCTGACCGTCGCCGAGCTGCACGCGGACAAGGGACTGCACCTGGAGTCCGTGGACAAAGCTCGCGATCCCCGCATGCGGACCATCCGTATCAACGACTTCTGGCGGGGCGTCGTCCTCGCGCCCGACGACGGCAGCGACGTCTTCCTGCTGGTCAACGTCGTACCGCACGACGACGCGTACACCTGGGCGGCCAAGCGGCTCTATACGACGAACACGGCGACGCGCGGCCTGGAGGTGCGCAACGTCGTCGCGATCGAGCAGCTCACCCCGGCTTTGGAGAAGGCAGCGGCGAGCGCTCCGTCGCTGCTGTTCGCGCACTACTCCGACAAGGCGCTGCGCGACCTCGGCATTGACGAGCAGGTCCTGAGGGCCGTGCGTACCGTCATCGACAAGCCCCAGCTGGAGGCGTTCGGAACGCTGCTGCCGGAGGACCAGTTCGAGGCGCTGCAGTACCTCGCCGAGGGGTTCAGCCCGGACGAGGTCTACCGGGACGTCGTCGCCGTGCGCCGGCCCGCCGACGCCGGCCCGGATCCCGACGAGAGCCTCGCCGTGGTCATCGCCAACACAGCGAGCCGGATCACCCTGGTCACCGGTCCGGACGAGCTGACGGACGCCCTGGAGAAGCCGTTCGCCGCTTGGCGGGTGTTCCTGCATCCCTCGCAGCGTCGTATCGCCTACCGCGTCTCGTACGCGGGCCCCGTGCAGGTGACCGGTGGGCCGGGTACCGGCAAGACGGTCGTGGCGCTGCACCGGGTCAAGCACCTGCTGTCGCGCACACCCGAAACCCGTGTGCTGCTCACCACGTACACCAACGCCCTCGCCGCCACGCTGCGGGAGAGCCTCTCCCTGCTCCTCGACGGTGACGAGGAGCAGCTGGCCCGGGTGGACGTGACCACGGTCAACGCCTACGCACACCGCACCGTCACCGAGGCCGACGGCCGGTCGCCTTCGCTCATCGGTGACCGGGACGAACGGCAGGCGTGGGAGCGGGTGGTCAAGAAGTTGAGCCTGCCGTGGAGCGAGCGGTTCCTCGCCCAGGAGTACCGGCACGTCATCCTGGCTCAGGACATCCGCGACCTCGACACCTATCGCACCGCGCTGCGGCGGGGCCGGGGCAGCGCGGTGTCCACGGCTCGCCGTGAGGAACTGTGGCCCGCCGTCGAGTTGTTCGAGTCGATCCTGCGCGAGCGCGGGGTGAGCACGCACCTTCAGGTGTGTGCCCGGGCCGCCCGGCTGCTCGAACAGGCGGGACCCGGTTACGACCACGTCGTCGTCGACGAGGCCCAAGACCTGCACCCGGCCCAATGGCGGGTGCTGCGCGGCGCCGCCGCGGCCGGGAGCGATGACCTGTTCCTCACGGGCGATCCACACCAGCGGATCTACGACTCCAAGGTGTCGCTCGGCTCGCTGGGGATCTCGGTGGCGGGGCGGTCCAGCCGGCTGCGCATCAACTACCGGAGCACGGCGGAGATCCTGGACTGGTCTACGGGCATCCTGACGCCGGTGGCCGTCGACGATCTCGGCGGCCAGGGCACGGACAGTCTCGCCGGCTACCGCTCCCTGCTGCACGGCCGCAGCCCCCGGGCGGAGGCACACGGCTCCGAATCCGACGAGGTCGCTGCGCTGGTCGAGCGGGTGGAGGAGTGGATCGAGCAGGGCATCCGGCCGTCCGAGATCGGCGTCTGCGCCCGCTTCAACCTCCTCCTCGACAAGGCGGCCGAGAAGCTCCGCGCGGCGGGCATCCCCGTGGTGAAGGTCCGGGACAACCCGGGACCGGAGTCGGACGGTGTACGGCTCGCCACGATGCACGCCATGAAGGGCCTGGAGTTCCGTTGCGTGGCAGTCCTCGGAACGACGTCGACCGCTCTGCCGTTCGCCCGTGAGGTGACTCCGGTCGCGCTCGACCCGATCCAGCGCGCATCGGATCTGCTGCGCGAGCGGTGCCTGCTGTTCGTCGCCTGCACGCGGGCCAGGGAGGCTCTGCACGTCTCCTGGACCGGTGTTCCGAGCGAGTTCGTGCCCCGCGTGACCGACCGGTGACGGGTCTCGGTCGTCAGTCGGACGGGGTGGTGGGCGGGGTCAGCGCGCCGTTCCCAAGGCCACCCCTGGCCAGCTCCACGACCTCCCGGCCGAGCTGCGCGATGGTACGCAGGCGCTCCTCGAACTCCTGGAGTTCCCTGAAGGCCTGTCCGTAGCGACGCTGTACCTCGATGTCCAACTGAGGGATGCGGGCACCTCTGCTGTCCAGTCGGTACGTACTGCTGGTGCTGGTGGAGCGGCGTACGTTCACCGGGCTGTGCAGGAAGCCGCGCAGATAATCGGTGTCGAGCTGATCGCTGACCGATACGGGCTCCGCTTCGCCGTACTCCACGAGTCCCGCCCTGGCCAGCTCGGCGACTGCAACCGTCGAGGTGTCGAGCGTCCCGGGTCCCGCACCCTCGGCGAGTGGCGGCAACAGCGCGGCAAGCTGCTGCAGCTGCAGCTCGATGCGTGCGCGCAGAGAGTCGTACTCGGCACGGAAGTCACGGTGTGACGCAGAAGTGTGACGGCCCGGGGTGAGGTCGACGGCATCGTCCAGGAGCTCGATCAACGGCACGTCCGCCACCTGATGCGGGACGGGTTCCAACGGTCCGTCCGGACTGTTGCCCGTCAGGTCGACCAGCCGTACGACGCCGGCCGCGTCTCCCGGAACACGCGGTCGTCCGAGCTGCCACACATGGACGGGTACCGCATGCGCGGAAGCGGTACCCGCAGGCAGCGCGACGATCTGCGTGAGCAGTCCTCGGCGCACGATCTCGGCGCGGATCCGGCGGCCGGCCTTGCGGTACGCCACGGACGCCGGCATGACCATCAAGAGGCGGCCACCCGGCGCGACGTGGGAATAGGCGTGCTGGAGCCATGCCAGTTCGCCTTCCGCCCGGGGCGGCGTGCCGAACTCCCAACGCGGGTCGAGCAGTAGGGACTCCCGCCCCCAGTCGGTGATGCCCACGGGCGGATCGCAGACGACGAGATCGGCATGGAGGCCGGGCCACCGGTCGGCGGCGAGGGAGTCGCCCGCGGCAATGTTGGCGTCCGTGCTTCCTGTGAGTTCTGCCCGCAGCTGCGCCAGGCAGGCGCTGTGCGGGTTGCGTTCTTGGCCGAATCGTTTCGGCCCTCTGCCTGGTCCGACTGCGAGGAGCAGAGTGCCGTTGCCGCAGGCAGGATCGAGCAATGTGGCGTCGTCCGGGACGTCGCCTGCGAAGTGGCGTACGGCCCGGACGATGCGCTCGGAGGTGACGTAGTCGGATCCCGCGCGGCCCGCCGAGTCGGCCAGTCGAGTGACCAGGCCCTCGACCACGGCACCGGCGGAGTCCGCCTGCGCCAGTTCATCGGAGAGCTGGGCCGCGTCGGAGGGAAAGGCCGGGGTGTTCTCCTGCCGGGCCAGGTACCGGGCGACGTCCGCGACCCCCACGGAGATCTCTTCTCCGTAGGCGGCCCGCAGTACCTGCCAGAGCCGCACCTCGGCCGAGACGTCCTGGCCCTTGTTCTGCTTGTCCAGCCAAGCCTGCACCTCGCCGAGGACGAACAGTGGACTGTTGACGCCGCCGCCCCGCGGCGGCGGGAAGTCGTCGTACCGCCGACGCCAATTGGAGACCGCTGCCCGCGTCACACCGGCGAGGCGAGCGATCTCGGAACCGGAGACAAACCGGTCCTGTACTCCCTTGTCCGCATCACCCATACGGCGAGCGTACACGAGACTCCCTTTACGGCCACGATCACGATGCGTTGACGGCGTACACAGATCCGTGACCTCGCATGCCGTCTCTCACAACTGGGCAAGGTGCAGGTCAGCGGCGGCTCTGAGGGTGGTCGAGGACCCAGGCGCCCACTGTGGACGAGGGCTGCACTGGGGAAGTTCGGCGCACTTGAGGCTTCCAGCGGGCCCCCTGGACGCCGTCGAGTACCCACCGCCGCCTCCGGAGGACGAACCATCCCAACACCCTTAGGGATGAGAGGTGTCACCCCGACTGTCACCCGGCGGCAGACATCCTGCCATCAAGCGCCTCCAAGGACACGCGGGCTCTCAGGCTCATCGCTCGGGCTTGTGCGCACTTCAGGTGCGCAGTTGGTCGCTCACGTCGTACGCCTCTAGTCTCACTGTCCATCGACCTTGTTCGTGGCGTATTGAAGGGGGTTCCGCGCTCGTGTCGTATCCCAAGACTGACGTTGATCCGCTGCTCGGGCGAGCACAGTTGGCCGCACTCGCAGGGGTGAGCCGGCCGACCGTAACCGCCTGGGAGAGGCAGGAGATCGACTTTCCCTCTCCGCGACGGTCCAACGGACAGGACTACTTCCGCTGGTCGGAGATCGTGGACTGGCTGGACCGGCGGACTGTGCCGCCCGGGCGGCTCGTTGACGGGGAGCCGGTCGGCACCACCTATGGAGACCGTGCCCGGACAAGTGCCGCAGCCGGGAGATCCGTGGCCGGCGCGGCCGACCGCCGTCCCGGCGCCGGGTCGTCGTACCGCGTCCCGACCAGCACTGTCGACGAGCCCCGCCCCGAGAGCCGACGGATCGTCACCGACCTGATGGGCGGCCTCGTCGACCGGGTACGGGGCGCTGCCAGCGTGCTCGACTACCTGAACCTTCTCCTCTGCCTTCACTATCTCCGCGGTGCCGACCCGGCCTGTTTCGACGAGTTGGCCGCTCGCGCCCGTTCCCTGCGCAACCTCGACGAGGCTGCCCAGTTGCTTCGGGACATCGGTCGCGCGGCCGACGAGGACATGCGTGGCCGCGGCGTCCATTCGAGCATGCAGGAGGCGTTGGGGCATCTGGAGCCCCGGACTGCTCGCGATCTCCGCAACGTCGTCGATGCGATGAGCCGCCTCACCGAGGACGTATTCGGGCTGATCCTCGACGAGTACGAGCGGCAAGCGGCCCTGGGAAGCGGCGAGTTCTTCACCCCCCGCTCCGTGGTCCGGCTGATGACGCGACTGATCTGCTCGGAGTTCGGCCCCGGGGGGCCGGAGTCCGTGTACGACCCCTACGCCCGCGACGGCGGGTTCCTCATCGAGGCGTCGGCCTTCTGCGCCTTGGACGAGGACGGGCTGCCGCGTGGGAAGACCCCACAGACGTGCGGCGAGACCCGGCGCGGCGATACCTGGCGGCTGGCGACCATGAACCTGCTCCTCCATGGCGTCTCCCCGTCGCTCGATCTCAAGCGCACGGTTCCCTGGCACGACAGCCTGGAGCGGACTTCGCGAGAGGCGTTCGACATCGTGCTCACCAACCCGCCGTTCAACATGAGCGATCCCGGCCGCGGAGAGCGCCCTCAGGGACAGTGGGCGTACGGGGCTCCGCCCGTCGACAACGACAACTTCGCCTGGGTACAACACTGCCTGGCCAGGCTGAGCGAGCGGGGCAGAGCCGGGGTCATCATGCCCAACAAGGCGGGGAACTCCGGCCACAAGGCGGACCGGACCATCCGTGGCAATCTCGTGGAGCGGGGGTGCGTCGAGTGCGTCATCGCCCTGCCGGCCCAGTTGTTCACCGGCACCGCTGTGCCGGTCTCCGTGTGGATACTGCGTCACCCCGACGATCAGCGCGACAAGACGTTGTTCCTCGACGCACGACACATGGGAGAGAAGAAGGGCTCGCGTCGGGTCCTCAGCGCCATGGACGTCGAATCCCTCCTCGCCGCCTACCGCGCTCACAGGAGCACGGAAGGGGATGCCCCTCACGTCGGGGCGACGCACACGGAGTGGCGAGTGCCCAGCGCCCTGGTATCCCGAGAAGAGCTGCGGCGCAGTGACTACTCGCTCAACCCCCTCGACCACGTCGAACGCCAGAGCGACGGAGGAGACGACTACGAGTACGAGCTCGTGTCCGCGTGGGAGCGGCTGAGCGATGCCGAGGAGCGCCTGCGGGCCGTACAGGACTCCGTCGCCCGGGCACCGTTCGCCGGGGACCGTGGTGGATCGTTGCCTCGGGCCGGTCGGTCTGCTCCCAGGGTCGACCTCGGCTCGGTGTGCGAGATTCAGGCCGGACCGTCTTACACCAAGCTCGGCAAGAAGCAGCGCAGCGCCGACGGCCTGGTTCCCGTGGTCTTCCCGCGTCATCTGAAGGACCGACGCGTCAGCGACGACGCGGACGAACGGGTGACGGACGAGACGGCTCATCGACTGAGGAACTTCGAGCTGTGGGGCAAGGACATCGTGTGTGTCCGCTCCGGTGCGATCACCCAGCCGGCGCTGGTGCGGCAGCACCAGATCGGCTGGCTGATGAGCCCCAACGTCATCCGGCTCCGCGTGACCGAGCGGCATGCGCACCAGGTGCTGCCGGAGTACCTGTTCCACTACTTGTGCCTGGACGAATCCGTCACCTGGATGCGAGACCGGGCCGCAGCCACCGCCGCCCCGTCACTCCGCTCCGAATCCCTGGGATCACTGCGGATTCCGCTGCCGGCCCTGGCCGAGCAGCGGGAGATCGTGGCCGCGCTGGACGACCTCGACGAGCTGGACCGCGCGCACCTGGCCGTCGCCGTCTCGGCACGACGTACCCGCACCGCCTTGGCCGGTGCGCTGCTGGGCTCGTAAGCCCGCTCCGCTCCTCGTGTCCCTACCCACCACCGAGTCAAGAAGGAAGCACCGCTGTGGACTCCTCCCACAACTCCTCCCACCTGCCGTCATCTGCGATGCCCCCCTCGTCTCCCCAGCCCCCGAACAATGCCTGGATTCCCTGGCTGCTGGTCATGCTCCTGTTCTCCGCCCTCATCGCGGCATGCGTCGGATTCCTCAAGGCCCTCGACAGCACCCCGGTTTCCGGGGTGCTGCTCTCGGCAGGGGCGGCGTTCGGAGCAACCGCGCTCCTCTGCCTGGCCGTGGTTCCGGTGGTCCAGCAACTGCGTCAGCGCGGCTAACGAGCTCCTCGCACCTTCGTAGAACTCGCTGGGCTCGACCTGTGTCGCCGCCCGCTCGACCGCGGGCGAGAGGCGTCCTGACGCGAGAGCAACGTGTGAGCGGACAGTACGGCAGAGATGTACGAGCGGAATGGGTATGGCCGCAGGGCGCTGATCAGACCAGGAAAGCTCCCTGCGGCAGAGCCGGACACTATCCCGGCGTCCCGCTGCCGTCTCTAGGAGGTGCGTCGGCAGCTCCGAAGGATGGTTGAGCATCAGACGCCGGTCACAGACGAGGTCCACACCAGGGAAACTCACCGCGTACGTGAGTCCTTTCCGGCGTGTCACCTCGCTCAGGACTTCGCCCTCCGCCGGCTCCGCAACCCAGCCCGGAAAGACCTGGGTCCGACCAACGCCGCCGAACGGCGTCGGTACGGTGAACGAGGTGCCGGTCTTGTGGGTGGGGACGTCCAGCAGACAGACGGCGTCCCGCACCAGTACCTCGTCGGAGTCGCCGGGGATCGGGAACCGTCGTGCTGCCAGCGGATACAGCCCATGCGGAGGTGGGCTATCTCGTCACTGCGCAGGCCGCCGAACAGCCAGGTCAGGGTGACGGCCCGGATGAGTTCGATCGGGTAGCACAGCCCGTAGGTGTTGGTCGGGAAGTCCCCGGGATCGACGTTGAGTCCGGCCCACAACAGTTTCGCCCCTATGTCGTCGGCGATCACCCGGGGGTTGGGACCGATCAGCGCCTTGACGCTTCGGGGCGTGGCCAGCGCGCGAACGGGGTCGAACCGACGGGGAATCCACTCCCACTCCTGGCAGTCCCGGAAGAACGTCCTGGTCGCGGTGAGATAGCCGGCCTTCGTGCGAGGGGACAGCGGTTCGCCGCCGCGCTTGTCGTTCCCTGCCCTGCGCTGCACATGCTCGCCGACGGTCATCCGGTCCAGTGCCGCGACCCAAGACGCGCAGGTCTCGCGAGTCCACTGGGCGGGTTCGACGATCTCGGGGTGCTCGGCGGCCAGCCATCGGCCCGCCTTGGCCATGATGGTCCGGAACCCGCCTCTGACCTTCGGCGTGAGCGTCGAGGTCTCATGCCAGCGCTCCACCATCGCAGCCCAGGGCTCGGGAACGCCTTCGAGAGCGGGCATCACGGCGTGGATGGACTTGGGCGGTGGGCCGGAGTAGCCGAGGGCGGCGATCGCCCGGTGAACACCGTAGAGGTTTCCGCGCCGGGCCCCGGACGGGAGCGCAGAACCCTCGCGGGCCCGCTGCAAGGCGTCGGTGGTCATGTCCTCCAGGAGCGGGCTGCGGCTAATCAGCATGATCTGAACCAGCACAGTGCGGAACTGGCCGAACGCGCCGTTCGAGGGGTGGTAGCCCCAGCCCTTGAGGGTGGCCGCCACCTGCGCGATCGCCTCCTCGACCGGCTCCTGACCAAGGACGCGCCAGGCCAGCGAGCGGCGGACGAGCCCACCGATGCGGTGGAAGTCGGTGAAGTCGCCGAGCAGGTAGGCGAACGCGGCTACGTAGGGCCGGACCGTGCCGTCGATCCACCCGGGCCAGGTGGCCTCGAACTCGTTGTGGCCAGGGGCGATGATGCGAACCCAGTCGTCTGCCGACCAGACCCAGAACGACGTGCCATCCTCCAGACAGCGCCACAGGATCAGGCCGACGGCGTCGGTCACGGCCCGGCGATGGGCGGGTGTGTCCGGACACCACCGAAGCGCGGCTCGCGCGTCGTCGAGCGGGCGGAGCAGTCGGGAAATCGCCCGCCACTCGACCCGGTCCGGGTCGTAGCCGCGGCGCCGGCGAACCTGCCAGCCCAGACTGGCCAGGGCCGTTCGCTCACGTTCACTGAGCTCGGCGCGACAGTCGTATCGGGCCGGATCGATGGGCCAGGGCCAGGAAGGGGCTGCGGCAGCCTCGGTGACGGCCGCCGGTATCGCCGCGGTCACAGCGCGACCGTCCCGGTCGCGTGCTCGCCGAGGCGGGCCAGCATCTGCACCCGCCAGCCGTGGATCTGCTCCATGCCGAAGCTGAGCTTGTCGGCCAGGTCCCGGCCCGACAAGTGGATGTGGGCGAGCGTGGAGTCGGTGTGCCGGTGGCCGGCGAAGGTGGCGATGGCGTGCAGTTCCCAGCCCATCCGGGCCAGGTCGGTCAAGCACAGGTGTCTCGTGGTGTGCGTGGAGAACCGCGGGACATCGGCAGCCAGCGCGATGGCGGACCACCTTCGACCAGGTCCACAGACTCAACGGATGGGCGTGGTTGCGCCGGGATTCCGACAGGAACAGCGGTCCGCGCGCCCGGCTGATCCTGGCCCGGTGCGTGAGGCAGCCCGACAGCAGGACGCGGTCGGCGCGGAGTACGGCACGACGCGCTCCAGCCGCTTCTTGGTCGTCTCAGCCCGCACCCGCAGCGTGCGGTGAGCCGGGTCAAGGTCGTCGGTACGCAGCGAGCACAGCTCCTCGCGCCGCAGGGCCGCGTCGTAGGCTAAGGCGAGCATCACGCGGTTGCGGACCGGCTCCCCGGCGGCGACCGCAAGGACGTCCATCCACTGCTGCTCGGTGGGTATCCACGGCAGCTTCGTCAGCCTCGGCACCAAGCCGCGCTCGTACCCGCCCCGTCGGCGGCCAGGCGTGTAGCGGCCTCGGCAGTTGCGTTGGGCGGCGGCGTGCCAGTCGGAGTGCTCGTCGCGTCGGTGCCGGTAGTGGGCTTGGGCTCCCATGGAGGCCGTCAGAGACGTGAAGGCCCAGAGATATCCCGCATGGTTGAGACGGTCGTTCTTCACCCAGCGCCGGGTGATGCTCGGCTTCTTCCCCGAGGCCCGGGTGATGGGTGAGGCGCCGGCGTAGGCCTTCAGGCCACGGGCATCGGCGAACCGGGCGCGATCGTCTCCGATCTCGGCCAGCACTGAGCCTTTTCAGCGTTGCTTCTCCAGGGTGAGGACGGCCTTGGCGATGACGGTCATGCGGTTGGGGCTGATGCGGGCCCTGCGGAAGATCTACCAGGACTTCAGCAGTGCCATGCCTCGCTCGACGGGAGCTCGGGGCTGGGCCAGTGCGCGGTTGACGGTGCGCTGGAGGACGACTGACGGGCCGCGCCCGCCCATGCCCTCAGGACGGCAGCGCGCGGTGATCGCGTCCACGCGCTCCCGCCAGGGGATCGCGGCGCCGGTTTCCGGGCGGGCTCGGCGGCGGCATCACGTCAGGGCCCGCCATCCCTGAGTGATCTCCTCGTGGACGGCTCTGGCGTCCGGCACGGTGTTCCCCGGGCCTTGGGTCAGCAGGGCGAGCAGTGCCGTGCCGTTGGCCGGACGGACTGTCGGGTCGGTGCTCAGGGCTTGCAGGACCACCGCGGCCAGGGCCGGGTCGATGGCCTGCAGTGTGGCGAGCGCCGTCGGTTCCGGGCCCGTCTCGGTGATCCTTCGGTACACCGCGCCGATACTGGTCGCGGCGAACGGGCTGTCCCCGTGGACGGCGGCGACCACGCAGCAGGCCCACGCCCAGATGTCCGCGGCCGGGCCGGGCTGGGTTTCTTCGAACTGCTCGGGGGCCATGTAGGTCAGCGTCCCCGGTGAGCCGCCGGTGCGGGTGAGCCTCGTACGGTCGACGATCGCGGCGATGCCGAAGTCGAGGAGGCGCGGGCCGTCGCTGGTCAGCATGATGTTGCCGGGCTTGAGGTCCCGGTGGACCAGGCCCAAGCGGTGAATGCCGCCCAGCGCCGTCGCCAGTGCGAGTGCGAGGGCACGCAGGGCCTGCGGGGCGCGGACCGGGCCTTGTTCGCGCAGGTGGGCGTCGAGGGGGCGGCCGTCGAGGAGTTCCATGGCCAGGAAGGGCCGTCCTTCCTCCACGCCGGAGTCGAGCACGCGCGCGGTATACGCGCCCGAGACCATGGCCAGGACCTCCGCTTCGCGCTCGAAGCGGCTCAGCAGGTCGGCGTTGTCGAGGAGTTCGGCGTTGATGGTCTTCAGTGCGACCTGTGTGGCGGAGCCTGCTCGGCGGGCGGCGTAGACCGTTCCCATGCCGCCGGCGCCGATCCTGCCGAGCAGGTGGTAGGCGCCGATGACCTGGGGTTCGTGCGATTGCAGTGGCGGGAAGGCCTGGGGGAATCCGGGCGGTTGGACCCCGGGCGGTTGGACCCCGGCCTGAGGGCGGGCCTGCGGGGCGATGGCGGTCGGTGGGGCGTAGAGGATGGGGCTGGGCGGGGTGGGGCCGGTGGTGGCCAGGGGCTGGTGCCGAAAGCCGGCGGCGAAGGCGACGATCTGGAACACCGTGGCCGCCACTGTCACGCCGACGGGCATCACCGCGACCATCAGCAGCACCCACAGGATGAAGCCGCGGATGATCCGGGTCCGTGTGCGGCGGGAGTTCCACAGCCCCGCGGGCATGCCCGCGGTCAGCAGCTTCCGCTGCGTGAGAGTCCAGAACACCAGAATCAGGGCCATACAGACGAAGACGGTGATGGCCGGACCCTGCCTCAGGCGGAGGTGCCGGTAATCCCACCCTTGCATGCTGAAGATCCAGCCGCCCACGTTGAGGGGGCTGTCCGGCCAAGCTGCAATCGCGAGGTCCACGAAGTCGACGGGCTGGTCGGTGTTGGGCAGAAAGACCGTCAGTCCGGCTGCGCACGCCAGGACCAGTCCTCTCTCGAAAAGCAGAACCGTCCGGTTCCCGCCGCCGTCCGGAACCCCCGTGAACGCCGCGGCCTCCCTCTGCCTGACCTCTCGCTGGGAACGGGTCAGCAGCGGGAGCGTAAGCAACCGCACGACCAGCGCGAAGCCGGCAGTGATCAGCACCGCAGTGATGATGAACTCAAGTCCGTACGTGTGAAATCCGAACATTCCGCCCCCGCCTCGGCCGCGCCTCCGACCGGCGCGAGTATAGGGGGCCCGCGTGAAATTCAGATCTTGGCTGGCGCCGATCGCGGACGTGCCAACCACCCAAGGCCCCGCCGCACGGGTGGAGATCAAGATAGGTACGAAACAGTGAGCCATTTCAGCGTTGCCTCTCCAGGGTGAGGACGGCCTTGGCGATGACGGTCATGCGGTTGGGGCTGATGCGTGCCCTGGTCCAGGTACACGCGCAGCCCACGGTCCTTCAACCGGATGTCGACCACCGACCCGATCGCCACGCCGTCCGGCCGGGCGAAGTCGAAGTCGGCCTCCTCCTCGCGGCTGCGCAGCCAGGCCCGGGCGGCGGAGTTCACATACAGGTGATCGGCACTGGCCACACCCCGGGCGCTGCGGCCGGGCCCGGCCCGGACGGTGTCCGGTCGGTGGTAGAGCGCCGCGCGATACGGGACAGCATCTTCTCGATTCCGCCCTCCAGCTGCGAAAACGTGGAATACCTGGAGTCCACGTCGGTCGCGACGGCCGCGGGCGGCGGCTCGCGGTCGCGGCGCCCTCACTGCCAACGTCAGCTCACACGCCGGGCCCGCCCCGGCCGCCCGATCGCCCAACTCCCTTACGGAGGCCTCACCATGTCCACTCCCCCGCCCATCCCGCCGACCGCCCCCGAGCCGGCCGCCTACAGCCGCCTCGGCGCGGCCGAGGCCGCCATCGTCATCTCCGCCATCACCGCGGTGACCGTCCTCGCCGTCCTCGAGCGCCCGATCCCCGCTCTCCTGGCCACCCTCGCAGCGGCCACCGGCCTCCTGCTCCTGCCCGGCCGCGCCCTGCGCCTGATCACCGCCCTCGCCGCGCTCACCAGCGGCGGCCGCCCGTGAACCGCACCCCCGGCCTCGGCCGATCGCGCCGCGCCCACCCGGACGCCGAGCCGGCCGAACTCGCCACCCTGCGCGGCTGGCTGCGCGGGAAGAAGGCCGCCGCGATGGCGCAGGCGAAGGCCGACGGCAAGCGGGCCACATTCCGGTACCTCGCCGACCGGGCATCCGCGGGCGGCAACGAGTACGTGGTCTGCGCCTGCACCCTGCGCCAGGCCCTCGACGGGCGCCTTCCCACCCGGCGCACCACCCTCGCCTTCGCCTACGGCGCCGGAGCCGACGAGGACGACCTGAAAAAGGCCGAGCGGCTGTGGATGGCCGCCGACCGCGCCATCAACCCGCCGCGGACACTCCCTGCCCCGTACGTCCCCGGCCTGTTCACCACCCAGGCCGGGCTCGTCCGCGCCATGAACCGCCTCCGCAAGGGCGCGCCCCAGACCAGCCTGCGCGCCCTCGCCGCCCGGGCCGGGCCCGGGCTCTCCTCCAGCACCCTCCAACGCATCCTCACCGGCCGGCAGATGCCCACCGCCGCACAGCTGACCGCGTTCGCCGCCGCCTGCCACGCCGGCGACGAAGCCACCGCCGCGCTCCTCGCCGGACACCGGCGACTACTCGCCGGCCCGCCGCTCCCCCTCCCCTACCCATGTGCGTATGCCGAGCTCGCCGAGGAACGGCGCCAACGCGACGAAGCCGCCCGGCCCTGGCTCGCCGAGGAGGAACTCGACTGGTACGAGCAGGAGCGACTCGACGAAGAGGAAGCCAGCTACCGACGCTGGGTCGCCGACGCCGAGGCCCTCATCGACGAGTGGGAAGCCTGCGAAGAACAGGCCCACGGCGCCGGCGGCATCAGCCCGGGCGCCGGTCCGGATCGGCGCCGCCGAGGTCGCGCACGTACACCCGGGCCCGGGACAGGCCCGTCGCAATCGGCGCGGGGCCCTCCAACTCCGGCCACCCGCAGGGCAGCAGGACGTCCTCCAGCACGGCGTACGGGCTGGCCGCCAGGAGGCCGCCCGCGGGCTCCGGTCCTCGCGGTGCACCCAGATCTGACAGACCGCCATAAGTTGCACGGCGGACTGAACAGGGCCTCATCGTGCGCCACGTCCGCCGTCGGACTCCACGGTCCTGGCCCCACCACACAGCTCATTAGAGGTCAAGTCACACGTGCGGCACGGGCCGGGGGTTCGGGGGGGTTCTTCCAGGTCAGCGCGTGTGACTGCCCCTCATGTGACTGGTCATGTGACACAGACGGCCCTGTCCGCGGACGCCCAGGCGGAACCGATCGGGCGCCTGCCCGACGGGCCCTGCGGCTGGCAGCGACCCCGGGTGAGGAGCCTGGACGGGACCCCTGCGCAGCCCCAGGCTTGGACGCGGTGGCCTTGTCGAGCAGTCCTAGAGATCAACGAAGCCAGGTGCGGTACGGGCACGGATCGGTGCGCAGGAAGCGGACGGCCGTGAGGGCGCGGGCGGCGACCCGGGCGACAGCGGGCGCCGGCGGCGGGCGAACCGCGGGCGCCGGCGGTGCGCCTTGGCCCTCAGACGGCTCCCCGTGCTGCGCGCGGACATGAGAACGCCCCGGTCGAATCGGCCGGGGCGGAGGCGGCCCCGTCTGCGCCCAAGGTTACTGACACCTGGTTGACGACCACTTGAACACAGGGCGTCAAGGCCCGCAGATTCGGCAGGACGGTCTGTGCGACTGCCCCGCCGGAGGCCGGGGTCAGAACAGCAGGGGTACGTTCTGGAACTGGCCGCTGGGGCTCATGACGGCCTCGAACGGGGTCTTCCACTGGCCCGTTCCCCGGCGGAGGTGCAGGTAGGTGAGGCTGTAGTCCGCCCAGTTGACGGAGACCAGATCGTTCTTGCCGTCGCCGTCGACGTCACCCGCGCCGATGACCCTGAGAGCGCGCCAGCCACCGCCGATCTTCGACCGGGGCGCGAACGTGCCGTCGCCCTTGCCGAGGTAGAGCCAGAGCACACCGTCCTTGTCGCGGGCGACGAGGTCACCGGCGGTGGCGCCGCCGATGTTCCCGGTGGCGGCGATCTGGTGGTAGGCGCCCCAGCCGCCGCCGACCTTCCTGCGCGCGGCGAAAGTACCGTCGGCCCTGGCCGGATGGAGCCAGAGGACGCCCGCTCTGTCAGTCGCGACGAGGTCTTCGCGGCCGTCGCCGGTGAGGTCGGAGCCGCTGGTGAGCTTGGCGTAGACGTTCCATACCCCGCCGACGCGCTTGCGGGGGTGAGGGTGCCGCCGCCCTTGCCCTCGTATGGCCAGAGGACGCCGTCCTTGTCGTGGTCCACTGCCCCGAACTCGATGCCCTCACCGGTCACGTCCGGTCCTTCGGCCAGATGCTCACCGAGCGCCAGGGCGAACGGCTGCGCAGTGGCTCGACGCCGTCCGGCAAGACGACCTCCCCAGCCTCCACACCCTCGCCGCAGGCATCGACCGTGATCGCGATGCCGTCATCGCCGGCCTCACCCTGCCCTGGAACTCCGGCGTCGTCGAAGGACACGTCAACCGGATCAAGATGCTCAAACGCCAGATGTTCGGCCGGGCCGGCTTCGCTCTGCTGCGGAAGAGGGTTCTTCTGGCCAACTGACGCCAGCCACCCATAGGGTGACGGGGGCGAGAGAAGAGCACGATGGATCCCCGCATACCCCGCCTGCGTCGCAAACTGGCCGCGATCCCGTTCCAGCCCCTGCGCAGCCATTCCTTCGGGGAAGAGCAACACAAGTTCATCCTCGGTCCGAAGCTGGCGGAAGCACGCGTCGCTGCGTTTGAGGTCGAATGCGACATCGTCCTGCCCGACGCCTATCGACAGTTCCTCACGTACATCGGCGGCTCAGGCGCGGCGCCGTTCTACGGCCTCATGCCGCTGGAGCGGTGTTCCCTGATGGTCATGAATCCGCGCGGAGAACCGGGGACACCCCGCGGCTTCGAGGGCGTAGCACCCGGGTCCCACGGACGCGATCTCTTCCTCCACGTCATCGAGATGGGCTGCACTGACGTATGCGTCATCGCGGTGACCGGTCCCCTCACTGGCCGCGTCCTCATTGGTAACGGCGACGGGTTTTGGGGTCCCAACGTCTCCTCCGCCACCGACTTCTTCGACTGGTACGAACGCTGGCTGAACCACTTGAGCGCCGGACGCGACACCCGGGCCCTGGAACTCACCTCGCCTCGACTTCGTGCCCATCCAGACCGTCATCGCATGGCCCCGAAGATCTGACTCTCCGTAATCACTCCACGGAATGTGAGCCAGAACCCAAACTCGTGAACAACTGACGTCAGGACTCGGTTCTGGCACAGATCTTGGGGAGCCGTCGCTGAGCGTTCCCTCGGTGTTCGATTGCAAGGAGGCGGGCTCGTGCGAGACGGCGTACGTCATGTCGCCTGACAGCTGGAAGTGACGCTCCCTCAGGTTCTGTCCGTTCACTGCCGTGGTCTGTGGTGGATGGCGATGGCGCTGGTCATGCAGACCGATGCACCGTTCTGGAACTCACTGGTGTTCGACGGGATCGCCGAAGTGGACGTCGAGGCGGTCACAGCCGCGTTCGGCACGATCGAAGTGGTGGCGAGAGGTCACGCAGGCGGCGCTTCATGTCCGGACTGCGGCCGCTTCTCGGGCCGAGTGCACGACCGTTACCAGCGCAGGCTGAGAGACCTTCCTCTGGCTGACCAGAGCTTTGTGATCCGGCTGACGGTCCGACGCTTCATCTGCGAGTCGACGGACTGCCCACGCCGGACCTTCGCCGAGCCGTTCTCCCGGCTGGCTGCCCCGCACGCGCGGTTCACCACGCGGCTCTCAACCGCGCCCTGGAACGGGTGGGGCTTGCCCTGGCTGGGCGGGCCGGTGCTCGGCTGGCGGCCCAGCTGGGATTCGGCGCGGGACGGATGACCTTGTTACGCAGGGTCATGGCGCCGCCCGATCCGCAGTTCAGTACTCCGTGGGTGCTGGGCGTGGACGACTTTGCGATCCGTCGCGGCCAGACCTACTCCACCGTGTTGACCAGCGTCGAAGACCGTCGCGTGGTCGATGTGCTCCCGACGCGTGAAGCCGGGCCGCTGGCCGCCTGGCTGATCCGCCACCCTGGCGTGGAGATCATCTGCCGGGACCGGGCGGCTACGCCGGGGGCGCCGCTGCGGCGCCCCCGATGCTCTGCAGGTCGCCGACCGCTTTCACCTGTGGCAGGGTCTCGGTCGGGCCGTGGAGACCTGCGTCGCCGCCCACCGCGGCTGCCTGCGCAACCCGACGCCCAGCGACCTCGTGCCGCACGACACCCGACCGGCTTCCGATCGGCCTCAGAGCGACGCGGAGCCCTTCGGCCGGCGGGCCGAGCGTAAGAAGGCCGCGCACGCCCTGGTCCACGAGATGCTCGCCCAGGGCCACTCACGCCGGGCGATCGCCCGGCACCTGGGCTGGGCCTCAACACCGCCCTCCGATACGCGAACGCCGCACGCTGGCAGGACACCATCCGCAATAGCCGACCCCGGCCCAGCAGACTCGACCCCTACAAGCCCTACCGCGGCCCGGCCTTCCCCGACAAGCGACTGACGCCACATCAGAACGAGCGTCAAATGGGCGTCACGAGTGTCATTTCAGCGTCAAGACATCGCCCGTGACGCCCACACCGCACGTAATGTGCACGCACAAAACCGCAGGTCAGGCGTCCTTCTTCACCGGCTCCAGGATCGCGACGCACTCCACGTGGTGGGTCATCGGGAACAGGTCGAACGCCCTCAGGGACCGGACCTTGTAGCCGCGGTCCGCGAAGTACGCCAGGTCTCGGGCCAGGGCCGCCGGGTCGCAGGCCACGTAGGCGATGCGGCGGGCGCCGAGGCCGGCGAGGTGGTGGACCGTCTGCTTGCCGGCGCCTGCGCGCGGGGGGTCCAGGACGATCAGGTCGACGTCGGTGATGCCCGTGCGCGGGAGGACCGATTCGACCTTGCCCTGTTCGATGCGGACGCGCGGGAAGGCGGCCAGGTTGTGGCGGGCGTCCTCCACCGCGCGCTTGCCGGACTCGATGCCGAGGACCGCGCCCTGGTCGCCGACGCGGTCGGCGAGGGCGCCCGCGAAGAGGCCGACGCCGCAGTAGAGGTCGAGGGCCGTTTCGCCCTTGCGGGGCGTCAGGCCCTGCATGACGGCGAGCATGAGGGTCTGGGCGGCCTTGGGGTGGACCTGCCAGAAGCCGCCGCTGCCGACGCGGTAGGTGCGCTCGTCGGCGCGCTCGCGGACGAAGGCGCGGCCGTGGACGCGGTGGACGCCGCCGTCCTTCTCGTCGACCCGCATCACCGAGACCGGCTTGTCCAGTTCGACCAGCGGGAGGCGGGCGCCGGGGCGCGGGGTCAGGATGACCTGGCGGTCGCCGGAGCCGGAGGCGGCGATGGCCTCGATGGAGGCCATGCCCTCCCAGTTGCGCTTCTCGATGCCGAGTTCCGAGACGCCCTGGGCGGCGATCATGCAGTGGTCGATGTTCTCGACCTCGTGGGAGCGGTGCTTGCGCAGGCCCGCGTTGCCCTCGGCGTCGACCGCGTACTGCACGCGGGTGCGCCACTGGGGGACCTCGCCCGGCGGGAGCTTGTCGCCCTCGGCGGGCATGACCGTGCCGTCCCAGCCGGCTTCCTCCGGGGTGAGTCCGGCGAGCCGCAGGAGCTGCTCGGCGATGACCTCGCCCTTGAGGCGGCGCTGGGCGCCGGGCTTGGCGTGCTGCCAGTCGCAGCCGCCGCACTTGCCGGGTCCCGCGAAGGGGCAGGGCGCTTCGACGCGGTCCTTGGACGGGTCGAGGATCGTGACCGCGTCGGCGCGCAGGAAGCGGGAGGTCTCCTCGCCCTCGGTGACGCGGGCGACGACCTTCTCGCCGGGGAGCGCGTGGCGGACGAAGAGGACGCGGCCCTCCTCGGTGCGGGCGATGCAGTGGCCGCCGTGGGCCACCGGACCGACCTCGACCTCGTACTCCTCCCCGATGAGCGACGACTCAGGTGCGTTCTGCTGCATGACGGGGAGGCTCCAGAGGATGTGAGGGACAGAGAATGAGAGAGGTGGGCTGCCGCACCGCGGCAGCCCACCAGTCTACGTGCCGGTCGGGGCGGAATTCGCCTTCGGCGGCCTCAGCCCTTGGCCGCCGGTTCCTTCTGGCCCTTCTCGACGGGGCCGCGGCGGACCGAGCCCGGCGCGTTCCAGTCCTGGCGCTTGCGGGCCCGCTTCTTCGCGGCCTCGGAGGACCGGAGCTGGTACGGAACGGAGGTCACCATGACGCCCGGGGTGAAGAGCAGCCGGCCCTTGAGCCGCAGGGCGCTCTGGTTGTGGAGCAGGTGCTCGTACCAGTGGCCGACGACGTACTCCGGGATGTAGACGGAGACGGCGTCGCGCGGGCTCTCGCGGCGGATGTTCTTGACGTACTCGACGACCGGGCGGGTGATCTCGCGGTACGGCGAGTCGAGGATCTTGAGCGGGACGTTGATGCCGCGCCGGGTCCACTCCTCCTTGAGCGCCTTGGTCTCGGCCGGGTCGACGCTGACGGTGAGCGCCTCCAGCTCGCTGGCGTGGAGCAGCTTGGCGTACGCGAGGGCGCGCAGGGTCGGCTTGTGGAGCCGGGAGACCAGGACGACGGAGCGAACCCGGGAGGGGCGTACGTACTCGTCGGGCCGTTCCTCCGCGGCGGCGATCTCGGCGGCGACCGAGTCGTAGTGCCTACGGATCGCGGTCATCGTCCCGTAGAAGATCACCATGCCGAGCAGGGCGACCCAGGCGCCGTGCGTGAACTTGGTGGCGAGGACGACGACGAGGACGAGGCCGGTGAAGAAGGCGCCGAAGGCGTTGATCGCGCGGGAGCGGATCATGTGGCGGCGCTTGGCCGGGTTCCGCTCCCTCTTCAGGTGCCGGTTCCAGTGCCGGACCATGCCGGTCTGGCTGAGCGTGAAGGAGACGAAGACGCCGACGATGTACAGCTGGATCAGCTTGGTCGAGTCGGCTCCGTAGACCCAGACGAGGAGGGCGGCGGCGCCGGCGAGGAGCACGATGCCGTTGGAGAAGGTCAGGCGGTCGCCGCGGGTGTGCAGCTGGCGCGGCAGGTACCGGTCCTGGGCGAGGATCGAGCCGAGGAGCGGGAAGCCGTTGTACGCGGTGTTGGCGGCCAGGAAGAGGACGAGCGCGGTGGCGGCGGCGAGCAGGATGAAGAAGAACGTTCCGTCGCCGAAGACGGCGGCCGCGACCTGGGAGATGACCGGGTCCTGGACGTAGCTCTCGCCGACCGGCACGCCGTTGAGGAGGAGGTCGTGGGCGGGCTTCTCGGCCATCCGGACGTCGGTGGCCATGGCCAGGAAGATGATGCCGCAGAACATGGTGACGGCGAGGCCGCCCATGAGGGCGAGCGTGGTGGCGGCGTTCTTCGACTTCGGCTTGCGGAAGGCGGGGACACCGTTGGAGATGGCCTCGACCCCGGTGAGGGCGGCACAGCCGGAGGAGAACGCGCGCAGCAGCAGGAAGACCAGCGCGAAACCGGCCAGACCCTGGTGCTCGGGCTTGATCTCGAAGTCCGCGGTGGGGGCCTTCATCGTCTCGTCGAGGACGATCCCCTTGTACGCGCCCCAGGCGATCATGATGAAGACGCCGGCGACGAAGACGTACGTCGGGATCGCGAAGAGGGAGCCCGACTCCTTCACTCCGCGCAGGTTCATCACGGTGAGCAGCACGATGACGCCGACGGCGCAGGCCACCTTGTGCTCGACGACGAAGGGGATCGCCGAGCCGAGGTTCTCGATGCCCGAGGAGATGGAGACGGCGACGGTCAGGACGTAGTCGACGAGCAGGGCGCTCGCCACGGTGAGTCCGGCCTTCGGCCCGAGGTTGGTGTTGGCGACCTCGTAGTCGCCGCCGCCGCTCGGGTACGCGTGGACGTTCTGCCGGTAGGACGCGACCACCGTGAACATCAGGACGACGACCGCGAGCGCGATCCAGGGGCTGAAGTGGTACGCCGACAGACCGGCGACGGAGAGAACGAGCAGCACCTCGCCGGGTGCGTACGCCACCGAGGACAGCGGGTCGGAGGCGAAGACGGGGAGGGCGATCCGCTTCGAGAGAAGGGTCTCTCCCAGCTTGTCGCTGCGTAGAGCCCGCCCGATCAGGATCCGTTTGGGCACGTCGGTCAGTTTGGACACGGAGAGGATCGTAAGCGTTCGAAAACAGCCAAGCTCACCGCGACCCCCTATCCATACGGAATCTTTCCGTCTACCACCTCTGATGCGGTCCCGGCCTGCGTTGCCGCTTAAGCTCGGACCGGGTGACCCGGCAGGGCGTCGCCCGCCGCGACCCGGGCGCATCGGGTGGAGAAAGTTGTGAGCAGGGTGTTTTCGCAGGTCAGCAGGGCGATCAGGAGTGCGGGGTAAGGGGACGTGCACATCGTCATCATGGGCTGCGGGCGAGTGGGAGCCGCTCTCGCGCAGACCCTGGAGCAGCAGGGGCACACCGTCGCGGTCGTGGACCAGGACCCGACGGCGTTCCGTCGTCTGGGGTCGGGTTTCGGCGGTCGGCGTGTCACGGGGGTGGGCTTCGACCAGGACACGCTGCGTGAGGCGGGCATCGAGGACGCCGGCGCCTTCGCCGCGGTGAGCAGCGGCGACAACTCGAACATCATCGCGGCGCGGGTCGCGCGCGAGATGTTCGGCATCGAGAACGTGGCGGCGCGGATCTACGACCCGCGCCGTGCCGAGGTCTACCAGCGTCTCGGCATCCCGACGGTCGCGACGGTCCGCTGGACCGCCGACCAGATGCTGCGGCGGCTGCTGCCCTCGGGTGCGGAGCCCCTGTGGACGGATCCGAGCGGTGGGGTGCAGCTCGCCGAGGTGCACACCTCGCCGGCCTGGATCGGCCACAAGATCAGCCGGCTGCAGGACGAGACGGGGGTGCGCGTCGCGTTCCTGACCCGGCTCGGCGAGGCGGTCATCCCCACGTCGCAGACGGTGCTCCAAGAGGGCGACCTGGTGCACGTGATGCTGCGTACGGACGAGATCGCGAAGGTCGAGGAGGCCTTCGCCGAGGGTCCCGAGGAGGGCGGTCACTGATGCGTGTCGCTATTGCGGGCGCGGGTGCGGTGGGCCGTTCCATCGCGGGCGAGCTCCTGGAGAACGGGCACGAGGTCCTCCTCATCGACAAGGCGCCGACCGCCATCTCGGTGGAGCGGGTGCCGCAGGCGGAGTGGCTGCTCGCCGACGCGTGCGAGATCACCTCGCTCGACGAGGCGGCGCTCCAGCGTTGCAACGTGGTGATCGCGGCGACCGGTGACGACAAGGTGAACCTCGTTGTCTCGCTGCTCGCCAAGACCGAGTACGGCGTTCCGCGGGTCGTCGCCCGGGTGAACAACCCGAAGAACGAGTGGCTGTTCAACGAGGCCTGGGGCGTGGACGTCGCCGTGTCGACGCCGCGCCTGATGTCGGCCCTGGTGGAGGAGGCGGTGAGCGTCGGCGACCTGGTCCGGCTGCTCCGCTTCAGCCATGGCGACGCGAACCTGGTCGAGCTGACCCTTCCGCCGGAGTCGGCGCTCGCCGGCACGTCGGTCGGGGACGTGGCCTGGCCGCAGGACACCTCGCTGGTGACGATCATCCGCGGTTCGCGGGTGCTCACGCCGAGCGCCGAGGAGACCCTGGAGGCGGGCGACGAGCTGCTGTTCGTGGCCGCGCAAGCCCGCGAGGAGCAGCTGGAGGACCTGCTGCAGGTCCGCCGCGAGGACGTGGAGTCCTAGGGCCTCCGTACGGGGAAGGGCCCGGACCTGTTCGTCAGGTCCGGGCCCTTTCACGTGCCGTCCTCGGGCCTCAGGCCTCCGGGTTGCTCTGCCGCGCGGCGGCGGCGGCCGCCTTGCGCTCCTTCTCGGCGCGCTCCTCGGCCTCCATCTCGGCGAAGACGTCGATCGGCGGCGGAGCCTTCGCGAGGAACATCCAGGTGAGGTACACCGCGAGCAGGAACGGCGGGATCTTGAGCGCGACGAGGACCCAGCCGAACTTGGTCGTGTCGGCCCACCAGTACATCGGGAACAGGATCGCGCACTTGCCGAGCAGGATCAGGCCCCAGGCCCAGCTCGCCTTCGCGTAGGCCTTCTTCCGGCCCGGGTTACGGGTGCGCCAGGAGAGGTTCTCCTTGAAGACCGGGCCCAGGATCAGACCGATCAGCGGGACCCCGGCGATCGTGGTGATGATGTACGCGAGGGCGAGGCCCAGGGTGTACAGCATGCCCGGCAGGTAGAAGTCCTTGGCGTTGCCGGTCATCATCGCGAAGACCACGCCGAAGGCGACGCCGAAGACACCGCTGAACGCGTGCTTGACGGTGTCCCGCCGGATCAGCCGGACGGCGACCAGGACCAGCGAGACCGCGAGCGCGGCGATCGCCGAGATGTGCAGGTCCTTGTTGATCGTGAAGATCGTGACGAACAGCAGGCCGGGCAGGACCGTCTCGACCATGCCGCGCAGACCGCCGAAGGCCTCGAACAGCGCGGCCTCGGTGACCTCCTTCGCGGCCCTGGCGTCCTGGTCGGCGACCGGGCCGTCCTGGCCGGCGGTCGGGCCGTCCTGGTCCGTGGTCGGGGTCGGCTTGTCGAGGGACGTCACCGGCTACTCCTGTCCGAGCGGTCGGAGCTCGTATTTGGGGTTGAAGAGGACCCGTCGGCCATGGCTCATGGAGACGCGGCCGGAGGCGATCAGCTTGCGGCCGGGCTCGATGCCCACGATGGAGCGCCGTCCGAGCCACACGACGTCGAGCGGTGCCGTGCCGTCGAACAGCTCGGCCTCCAGCGCGGGCACACCGGCCCGGGGGCGCAGCGTGACCGTGCGCAAGGTACCAGTCACCTTGACTATCTGGCGGTCGGAGCAGTCGCAGATGCGCGTGCACCCCGAGGCTTCGGCGTCCTCCTGGAGCTCCTCCGACTCCAGGTCCTCCGGGGAGGAGGAGAGCCGGTCGAGCATCCGGCGGAACCTACCGGCCGGCTTCTCTGTACGCGGTGCAGCACTCATACAGAAAGCGTACCGGCCACCACTGCCACCGAGCCCGGCCCTCCGTGCGGCATTCGTTTCAGCGTTCGAAGCGGTAACCCATGCCCGGTTCGGTGACGAAGTGGCGCGGGTGCGAGGGGTCGGTCTCCAGCTTGCGCCGCAGCTGCGCCATGTACACCCGCAGGTAGTTGGTCTCCGTGCCGTACGAGGGTCCCCAGACCTCCTGGAGCAGCTGCTTCTGGCTGACCAGCCGACCGCAGTTGCGCACCAGGACTTCGAGGAGGTGCCATTCGGTGGGGGTGAGCCGGACGTCCCGCCCGTCGCGGTGGACCTTCTTCGCCGCCAGGTCGACGGTGAAGCCCGCGGTCTCGACGACCACCACCCCGTCCTCGGCGCCGCCGACCGGCTCGGCACGGCGCACGGCCGCGCGCAGCCGGGCGAGCAGCTCGTCCATGCCGAAGGGCTTGGTGACGTAGTCGTCGGCGCCCGCGTCGAGCGCCTCGACCTTCTCGTCGGAGGTCTGCCGGGCCGACAGGACCAGGATCGGCACGCGCGTCCAGCCGCGCAGACCCTTGATGACCTCGACGCCGTCCATGTCGGGCAGGCCGAGGTCGAGGACGACGACGTCGGGGTGGCGTTCGGCGGCGAGCCGGAGGGCGGTGGCGCCGTCGGGCGCGGCGTCGACCTCGTACTTCCGCGCCTTGAGGTTGATCACCAGGGCGCGCACGATCTGCGGCTCGTCGTCGACCACGAGGACCCGGGTCATGGAGGGGGCCTTCCTTCTGCTGGGGCTGCCGGGGCTGCCGGCGCCGCTGGGACTGGCACGGGACGGGGGACGGGGACGGCGGAGGTACGGGGCGGGGTACGGCACGGGGCGGGCGTACGGGCCGTCGCGACGGTCAGGTCACGGCGTGGGCCGGGAGTTCGGCGGGCGGTGCCGGGGGACCGCCCGGTGCGGCGCGGAGGGTGAGCACCATGGTCAGCCCGCCGCCCGGGGTGTCCTCGGCGCCCAGCGTGCCGCCCATGGCCTCGACGAAGCCGCGGGCCACCGCGAGGCCGAGGCCGACGCCGGAGCCGCGCGGGGCGTCGCCGAACCGCTGGAAGGGCTCGAAGATGCCCTCCTTGGCCTCGTCGGGCACCCCCGGCCCGCGGTCCACGACCCGGAGTTCGACCCGGTCCCCCAGGGTGCTGGCGGCGACGGCCACCGGAACGCCTTCGGGGCTGTACTTGACGGCGTTCTCCACGATGTTGGCGACGGCCCGCTCCAGGAGGCCCTTGTCGACCTCGACCATCGGCAGCGTCTCGGGGATGTCGAGTTCGGCGCTGCCGTCGGGCACTCCCCCGAGCGCCATGGGGACGACCTCGTCGAGGTCGACGACCCGGATGAGGGGCGTGACGGTGCCGGTCTGGAGGCGGGACATGTCGAGGAGGTTCCCGACGAGGTGGTCGAGGCGGTCGGCGCCGGCCTCGATGCCCTCCAGGAGTTCGGCGCGGTCCTGCTCTGACCATTCGACGTCGTCGGAGCGGAGGGAGGAGACGGAGGCCTTGATGCTCGCGAGCGGGGTCCGCAGGTCATGGCTGACGGCGGCCAGCAGGGAGGTACGGATCTTGTTGCCCTCGGCCTGCTTCCGGGCCTCCTCCGCCTCGCCCACGAGCCGCTGCCGGTCGAGGACGACCGCGGCCTGGGCGGCGAAGGCACCGAGGACCCGGCGGTCCTCCGCGGGCAGGACCCGGCCGGACAGCGCGAGGGCCAGGTGGTCGCCGACCGGCATGTCCACGTCCGCGTCCTCGGGCCGGGCCGCCGGGTGGGGCCCCACGCTCGCCGCCCGCGTCCAGGGCTCGATGCCGTCCGCCCGCTCCAGGAGGACCACGGACTCCATCGAGAAGGTCTCGCGGACCCGTTCGAGGAGGGCGTCGAGGCTGGTCTCGCCGCGCAGCACGCTGCCGGCCAGGTAGGAGAGCACCTCGGACTCGGCGCGCAGCCGGGCGGCCTGGTGGGTGCGCCGGGCCGCCAGGTCCACCACCGAGGCGACCGCCATGGCGACGCCGAGGAAGACGGCGATGGCGACGATGTTCTTGGGGTCGGCGATGGTGATCCGGTGGACGGGCGGGGTGAAGAACCAGTTGAGGAGGAGGGAGCCCGCGGCGGCGGAGGCGAGCGCCGGCAGGAACCCGCCGAGCAGGGCCGCGGCCACGGTCAGGGCGAGGAAGAGCAGCATGTCGTTGGCGAGACCGAGGTCGGCGTCGACATGGCTGAGGAGCAGGGCGAGGGTGGCGGGCCCCACGACGCCGACCGCCCAGCCGCCGATGATCCGGGAGCGGCCGAGGCGGGCACCGCGGGCGACGGGCAGACCGCGCCCCTTGGCGACCTCGTCGTGGGTGACGATGTGGACGTCGAGGTCGGTCCCGGAGTCGCGGGCCACGGTCTGGCCGACGCCGGGACCGAGGACGTACTGCCAGGCGCGGCGGCGGCTGGAGCCGAGGACGATCTGGGTGGCGTTGACCCCGCGGGCGAACTCCAGGAGCGCGGAGGGGATGTCGTCGCCGATGACGTGGTGGAACGTTCCGCCGAGGTCCTCGACGAGGGTGCGCTGGACGGCCAGCTCCTTCGGCGAGGCGGCGGTGAGTCCGTCGCTGCGGGCTATGTAGACCGCGAGGACCTCGCCGCCCGCGCCCTTCTCGGCGAGCCGGGTGGCGCGTCGTATGAGGGTGCGGCCCTCGGGGCCGCCGGTCAGACCGACGACGATGCGCTCGCGGGCCTGCCAGGTGGAGCGGATGTTGTGCTCGCCCCGGTACTGCCGGAGGTACTCGTCGACCCGGTCGGCGGTCCAGAGCAGCGCCAGCTCGCGCAGGGCGGTGAGGTTGCCGGGGCGGAAGTAGTTCGACAGGGACGCGTCGATCCTGTCCGGCTTGTAGATGTTGCCGTGGGCCATCCGGCGGCGCAGGGCCTCCGGGGACATGTCGACCAGCTCGATCTGGTCCGCCCTGCGCACGACCTCGTCGGGCACGGTCTCCCGCTGCCGTACGCCCGTGATCGCCTCGACCACGTCGCCGAGCGACTCCAGGTGCTGGATGTTGACGGTGGAGATGACGTCGATCCCGGCCGCGAGCAGCTCGGCGACGTCCTGCCACCGCTTGGGATTGCGGGAGCCGGGGACGTTGGTGTGGGCGAGCTCGTCGACGAGGGCGACGGCGGGGCGGCGGGCCAGGACGGCGTCGATGTCCATCTCGGTGAAGGTGGTGCCCCGGTGCTCCAGGGTGCGGCGCGGCAGCTGCTCCAGGCCGTGCAGCATGACCTCCGTACGCGGCCGCTCGTGGTGCTCCACGAACGCCACGACGCAGTCCGTGCCGCGCTCCACCCGGCGGTGCCCTTCGGAGAGCATCGCGTAGGTCTTGCCGACGCCCGGCGCAGCGCCGAGGTAGATCCGAAGCTTGCCGCGTCCCATGGGACGACCATACGTCCAGCCAATCGGACATTCCGTCCGCGGGGAGAGGGGCCGGGGCGGTCTTGACGTGATTCTGATGTCGGGACCCGCCGGGTCCGCGGCCCCGGCCCGACGACGCGCGGACGCCCGGTCCCACCCGGCCCGTACGCCGCCGTCAGTGCTCGACGATCTCGCCGTCGCTCAGTTCGAGGACCCGGTCCGCCAGGCCCACGAGCTGCGGGTCATGGGTGGCGACCAGGGCCGTGCAGCCCTCGCTGCGCACCACCGCGCGCAGCAGCTGCATGACGGCGAGTCCGGTCTCCGCGTCCAGCTGGCCGGTGGGCTCGTCGGCCATCAGCAGCGCCGGCCTGTTGGCGAGGGCGCGGGCGATGGCGACCCGCTGCTGCTGCCCGCCGGAGAGCTCGCCGGGCCGCTGGGCCGCGTGGTCCGCGAGGCCCACGAGGCCGAGGAGCAGGGCCACCCGCTCCTCGCGCTCCTTCGGGTCCGCCTTGCGCAGGCGCATGGGTACGCCGACGTTCTCGGCGGCGGAGAGGATCGGGAGGAGTCCGAAGGACTGGAAGATGAAGCCGATCCGGTCGCGGCGCAGTTCGAGGAGACCGCTCTCACCGAGGGTGGCGAGGTCGACGCCGTCGATGACGATCGAGCCGCCGTCGGCGGTGTCGAGGCCGCCCACCAGGTTGAGCAGCGTCGTCTTGCCGGAGCCCGAGCGGCCCTTGAGCGCGACGAGCTCGCCGCGCGGGATGTCGAAGGAGACGCCGCGCAGGGCGTGGACGGCGGCCTCTCCGGTGCCGTACGAGCGGCGCAGGTTCCGGACGCTGACCATGGCCGGGGCCGCCGGGTCCTCGGCGACGGCCGTCGCGGACCGTGTGCTGCTCTCACTCATCCGGTGCTCCCCCTCCTCGAACATGTGCGCAGCCAGTATGGTCCGCGGCCCGGTCACGAGACCAGAGCCCGCCGCCGCACCTGTGGAAAACCGCCCGTGGGCCGCTCCCCGAACGGCCCGCGGGCCCGCCCCCCGTACTCGTGGAGAACGGCCGGTGGGCCGCCCCCGTGCGTACGGGAAGCGGCCCACCGGCCGTTCATGCCTGGGACGGCGCCGTCAGGTCAGCGGATCTCGGAGATCTCCGGACCGCGCTGGAGCTGGCCCATGCCGCCGGAGAAACGGGAGTTCTCCTGCTCCTCCTGCTGGACGCCGTCCGGCACCATCTGCGCGTCGTTCGGCAGCTTGAGGACGATCGGGTCGCGCGGGGCCATCGGCCCGTCGCCGCGGACGACCACGGTGTCCCGGACGATCTGCTCCAGGAGCCCGGCGGCCTCGGGCTGGACCGCGCCCTGCCCGGAGATCACTCCCCGCAGGAACCAGCGGGGTCCGTCGACACCGACGAAGCGGACCAGCTGCACGCCGCGGTTGCCGTCCGGCAGCTGTACGGGGACCTGGGCGCGCAGCTCCCAGCCCAGCGGGCCCTCGACCTCGTCGATGACACCGCCCTGCTGGGTGATGCCCGTGGCGATCTCGTCGCGGACCTCGCCCCAGATGCCCTCGTTCTTGGGGGCGGCGAACGCCTGGAGCTGTACGGCGCTGTCGCGCAGGACGACGGTGGCCGCGACGATCGCGTCGCCCGCCACCTCGACCCGCAGCTCCATGCCCTCGACTCCGGGCACGAAGATGCCACCCAGGTCCACGCGGCCCTCGTCGGGCCTGGTGACCTCGGAGACGTCCCAGGGGCCGTCGGGCCGGGGCGCCGGCGGAAGGTTCATCCGGCGCGGAGCCGCGTCGTCCGCGTCCTCGCCGTCCACCGCGTCGACGACCTGCTCGGCCTCGCCCGCCGCGTCCGCCGCGTCCTCAGCGGAACCACTCTTCTTGCGACGTCCGAACACGTCACTGTCCTTCCCGGTCGGATACGACCGAAGCGTATCGATTCCCACCCGTTGTGCCGTCCACGGCGGCATGACCGCCGGTGGACCCGAAGCCCCCCTCGGCCCGCGCCGAGCCGGGAAGCTCCGCCACCTCGTGGAAGCGCACCTTCTCGACCTGTTGGACGACAAGTTGGGCGATCCGGTCGAATCGTTCGAACCGCACGCTCTCGCGCGGGTCGAGATTGACCACGATCACCTTGATCTCTCCACGGTACCCGGCATCCACCGTCCCCGGGGCATTCACGAGCGCCACTCCGCAACGTGCGGCGAGTCCCGAACGGGGGTGCACGAAGGCCGCGTACCCGTCCGGGAGGGCGATGGAGACCCCGGTGGGGAGCACGGCGCGCTCCCCGGGGGCCAGTACTGCGGCCTCGGTGGTCACGAGGTCCGCCCCGGCGTCGCCGGGGTGCCCGTAGGCCGGGATCGGCACGTCCGGGTCCACTCGCCGGATCAGTACGTCGACAGGGTTGCGCATCAGGGGTTCACCTCGAAGGCGCGGGCGCGCCGGACCTGGTCGGGGTCGGACATGGCTGCCTGGATCTCCTCCGGGCGGCCGTTGTCGATGAAGTGGTCGACCTTGACCTCGACGAAGAGGGCGTCGGCGCGGACGGCGACGGGGCCCTCGGGCCCACCGATCCGGCCGACCGCGGTCGAGAAGATCTTGCGGCCGTGGACGGCGGTGACCTCGGCCTCCAGGTGGAGCACGGTGCCCACCGGGACGGGCCGGACGAAGTCGGTCTCCAGGCGTCCGGTCACGGCGATGACCCGCAGCAGCCAGTTCAGGGAACCGAGGGTCTCGTCGAGCGCGGTGGCGAGGAGGCCGCCGTGCGCGAGGCCGGGGGCCCCCTGATGGTCGGTGGTCACCGTGAACTCGGCGGTGACGGTCACGCCCTCGCCCGCGCGCGCCTCCAGGTGGAGGCCGTGGGGCTGCCCGCCGCCGCATCCGAAGCAGTACGCGTAGTGCGCGCCGAGCAGCTCGCCGGGAGCCGGGGCTTCGGGGTGGCGTACCGGCGGTATGGCGTCGGCCGGCGGGGTGAGGGCGGCAGATGTTGCAGTCACAGGCGCAGACCTTACCCGCGCGGATGGGCGCAGGTCGCGCCGTGCCAAGCTTGGACGTATGCAGCCTTCCGCACCGTCGCCCGACCCCTCCCCCGTGCCCTCCGCCGCGCCGCAGTTCGACGAGCGGCTGACGGCACCCCGGTCATGGTGGGTCATCACGGGCCTGCTGGCCCTTTCCGGCGGCCTGATCATGTTTCCGCTGGGTACGGTCCCGATGCTGGGCGGCCTGGTCGTGGCGGCGGTGCTGGCCGGCGCGGCGGTCTCCTCGTACGGCTCCGCGCGGGTCCGCGTGGTGGCCGGTTCGCTGGTGGCCGGTGACGCCAGGATCCCGGTCTCCGCCCTGGGGGCGGTCGAGGTGCTCGACGCGGAGGAGGCGCGCGCCTGGCGCACGCACAAGGCCGACCCGCGCGCCTTCATGCTGATGCGCAGCTATGCGCCGCGGGCGGTGCGGGTCGTGGTGACGGACCCCGCGGACCCGACGCCGTACGTGTACCTGTCCAGCCGCGAGCCGGAGGCGCTGGCCGCCGCCCTGGAGGCCGAGCGCGCCTGATCGGCGCGTCGGGGCGGGGGTCGGACCGAGACACGCCGGCGGGCAGGCCCAGGAGGCGCCGGGGTGAGGCCCTAGAAGTCCAGTTCCTTCGGGTTCTCGGGCTGTTCCAGTGGGGGAAGTTCCCCGAGGGTGTCCCACGGGACCTGGCGGCGGCGCAGGTCCGCCCGGATGTGCGCGGCGAGCTTCTTGGTGTCGCGGCGGTTCATGACCGCGCCGACGGCCGCGCCCACCATGAACGGCATGAGGTTCGGCAGGTTGCGCACCATGCGTTTCATGATCTGCTGGCGCAGCTCGCGCTTGAGCTGTCCGCCGAGTGCCGCGTTGACGGTGGTGGGCCTGGTGGGGTCGACGCCCCGCTCCTCGGCCCAGGAGGTCAGGTAGGCCGTCGAACGCTGGGTGAGCCGGCCGGGGGGCCGCAGCCCGTAGACCTCGTGCAGTTCGGCGATGAGTTTGAGTTCCACGGCGGCGACGCCGGTGATCTCGGCCGCGAGCTCCGCCGGCATGGCCGGGGGTACGGGGAGCATGGCGGCGGCACCGACGCCCGCGCCCACGGTCGAACTCGCGTTCGCCGCGCCGGCGACGAGTTTGTCGGCGATCTCCTCGGGGCCGAGGCCGGGGAAATGTCTGCGGAGGGTCGCCAGGTCGCGGACGGGGATCCGCGGGGCGAGGTCGATCAACCGGTCGGCCAGGTGGCCGATGCCCGCCTTCGCGCTGTCTCCGCCGCGCTTCACGCCCTGACGGACGCCCTGCGCGACGCCGCGCCGGACGGCGTCGATCCGGTCGGAGTCGATCTTGATCTTGTCGAGCTGGGCACGCGCCGGGTTGGCAAGCCGCCTGACGGCGCCGAAGCGCCCGTCCTGCCGTGCCCGGGCCGGCACGTCCCCCTCTCCCGCCTCCACCGGCAGGTACGCCGGGTCCGGCTCGGTGACCGCATCGAGCGAGGCCGGGAGGCCCCGCTCGTCGTCACGTGCGCCGGGGGAGGACAGGGAGGCGGTGTGCTCGGCTTCAGGAGCCTCCTGGGCACCCTCTGCCGGGCCTGAGGCGCCCTTGTGCGTCCAGGGGCTCCCGGGGAGCCTCGGACGCCGCTTCCGGGACGGTGTGTCGCCTGCCACGGCCGAGCGTTCTCAGTCGCAGTCGCGGCAGATCGGCTGGCCGTTCTTCTCCCTGGCCAGCTGGCTGCGGTGGTGCACGAGGAAGCAGCTCATGCAGGTGAACTCATCGGCCTGCTTGGGCAGGACCCGGACGGCCAGCTCCTCGTTCGAGAGGTCGGCGCCGGGAAGCTCCAGGCCTTCGGCGGCCTCGAACTCGTCGACGTCGACGGTCGAGGTCGACTTGTCGTTCCGGCGGGCCTTCAGTTCTTCAAGGCTGTCCGAATCGACGTCGTCGTCGGTCTTGCGTGGGGTGTCGTAATCCGTTGCCATGTCGCTCTCCCCCTCTGGGTGGTTGCGGTGTCTCCAGCGCACGTAACGCGTGAGAGGTCGGACTTGTGCCCGACCTGAGGCGGAGATTTTGCCTCACATCAAGGTCTGTTACTCAATCGACACCCGTCCTGTCCTCTCGCGAGGTGATCGGCTTGGGGTGGCGAACCGGACCGTACACGGTCCCGGGGGCGTCCCTTGCAGGCGCCACCCCGTGTACTTCCCGTCATTACGGGTCCCGGAAACCCGGACTTTTCCGGGTTTTCGGAGGGATTTCCCGGTCACGGAGAGTGGAGGCCCTGACACCCTCTCCTGTGATCGATCACACATGAGCGTCTCAGAATCAGGGCCCCTGAATTCCGCGCAAAGCGAACGGAACCGGGTCGGCTCATGCAGTCTGTCAGATCGGCAGAGTGACGCGCATCACGAGGCCGCCGCCCTCGCGGGGCTCCGCGATGATACGGCCGCCGTGGGCGCGGGCCACGGACCGGGCGATCGACAGGCCGAGCCCGACACCCTTGTCGCTGCCCGTCCGCTCCTGCCGGAGCCGCCGGAACGGCTCGAAGAGGTTGTCGATCTCGTACGCGGGGACCACGGGGCCCGTGTTCGAGACGACGAGGACCGCCTGGCCGTGGTCCACCTCGGTGGTGACCTCCGCCCAGCCACCCTCCGGCACGTTGTACCGGATGGCGTTCTGGAGCAGGTTCAGGGCGATCCGCTCCAGGAGGACGCCGTTGCCCTGGACGACCGCCGGGGCGCGCTCCCCCCGGATCTCGATGCCCTTGGCCACCGCTTCGGCGTGCGCCTGGTCGACCGCCCGGGACGCGACCTCAGCGAGGTCGACGGCCTTGCGCTCGATGATCTGGTTGTCGCTCCGGGCGAGCAGCAACAGGCCCTCGACGAGCTGCTCGCTGCGCTCGTTCGTGGCGAGCAGGGTCTTTCCGAGCTGCTGGAGCTCCACCGGTGCCCCCGGGTCCGAGAGGTGCACCTCCAGGAGCGTGCGGTTGATCGCGAGCGGGGTCCGCAGCTCGTGCGAGGCGTTCGCGACGAACCGCTGCTGCGCGGTGAAGGCACGCTCCAGGCGCTCCAGCATCTCGTCGAAGGTGTCGGCGAGCTCCTTGAGCTCGTCGTCCGGGCCGTCCAGCTCGATCCGCCGGGACAGGTCGGAACCGGCCACCTGGCGGGCGGTGCGGGTGATCCGGCCGAGCGGCGAGAGCACCCGTCCCGCCATGGCGTACCCGAAGGCGAAGGCGATGATGCTCAGGCCGAGCAGGGCGAAGAGCGAACGGCGCAGGAGGTCGTCCAGGGCCCGGTCGCTCTGGTGCCGGAGGCAGACCGACACGGCCTCGTTGAACTGCTCTCCGGTGCCCGTGTCGGGCAGGACGCACCACGACGTGGTGGGCTGCACCTCGCCCTTGACGATCTTGAACGGCAGCTGGGCCGCGCTGTCGGTGAGTGCCTGCGCCGTGAAGAGGTAGATGATCGAGAGCAGCAGGATGCCCGCGATCAGGAACATGCCGCCGTACAGCAGCGTGAGGCGTATCCGGATGGTCGGGCGCAGCAGGGGACGGACCGGGTCCCTGGGGTCCCAGGTCGGTTTCGGTGGCGCCTGGGGGTGGGGCGCGGGGGTGGTGGCCATCAGGTCAGATCCGGTACCCGGAGCCGGGGACCGTGACGATGACCGGCGGCTCGCCGAGCTTGCGGCGCAGGGTCATCACCGTGACGCGCACGACGTTGGTGAACGGGTCGGTGTTCTCGTCCCAGGCCTTCTCCAGGAGCTGCTCGGCCGAGACGACGGCGCCCTCGCTGCGCATGAGGACCTCCAGGACGGCGAACTCCTTCGGGGCGAGCTGGACCTCCTTGCCCTCCCGGAAGACCTCGCGGCGGTTGGGGTCGAGCTTGATGCCGGCGCGCTCCAGGACGGGCGGGAGGGGCACGCTCGTGCGACGGCCGAGGGCGCGCACGCGCGCGGTGAGCTCGGTGAAGGCGAAGGGCTTGGGCAGGTAGTCGTCCGCCCCGAGCTCCAGGCCCTCGACGCGGTCGCTGACGTCACCGGAGGCGGTGAGCATCAGGACGCGGGTGGGCATGCCCAGCTCCACGATCTTCCGGCAGACGTCGTCGCCGTGGACGAGGGGCAGGTCGCGGTCGAGGACGACGACGTCGTAGTCGTTGACTCCCACGCGCTCCAGGGCCGCGGCGCCGTCGTACACGACGTCGACGGCCATGGCCTCCCGGCGCAGTCCGGTGGCCACCGCATCGGCGAGCAGCTGCTCGTCCTCGACGACGAGTACGCGCACGTCGACTTCCTTCCCGTTGAGCCTCGGTCCGGGGTGGAGCGGGCTGAAGACCTGAGCACTGACTGTGCGTGTCCATCCTGCCCCGTACGCGCGTAAACCTGTCTCTTATACACATCTCCGAGCCCACGAGACCGTACTAGATCTCGTATGCCGTCTTCTG
>JOBE01000002.1 GCA_000717735.1 Streptomyces griseoluteus
TAATCTGGCGTTGATTTTTGGCACGCTGTTGAGTTCTCAAGGAACGGACGCTTCCTTTGTACTCACCCTCTCGGGCTTTCCTCCGGGCTTCCCTTCGGTCTTTCGTGTTTCCAGCCTAGCAGACCCGATTTCTCGTTTTTGCCACCCGCTGGAGCAGGTTGCTGGGGCTGGAATTCGCTTTCGCTTTTTCCGTTCCCGGCGGGGTTGAACATTACCAGGCTTTCTCGGCCCCCCAGACCACATCCACTGCGAGCACGCAGAGGTGTAGACCACTGGGGTTAGGATCTGGCTTGATGGGTGCTGCCGACCCGCGACCCAAAGGCGCGTTGGGGTCAGGCAGGAGTACGACAGTACATCCCACCGTCAGTAGAGGCAAATCGTTTCCGGTAGTCCCTAGCTCCGCCCAACTGGTACGTCTCGTGCGGAACCGGGACTTCTTATGACTTACGCTTCAGAACAGTACGCCGTCCAGGACAGGTAGTGACGGCGCCACACAATCTCCGCCCCTGGGAGGCTTCCCATGACAACCGTGACGTCGCCGCTTGCCGGACGCGCCATCGGTCTCGCCGCAGTTCCCGATCCGGTCTTCTCCGGTGCGATGGTCGGTCCCGGTACCGCCATCGATCCCGCACGTGAGCCTTCGGAGGTCGTCTCCCCCATCGACGGGGTCGTCGTCTCCATGCACCCGCACGCCTTCGTCGTCGTCGACGGCGAGGGGCACGGCGTGCTGACCCACCTCGGCATCGACACAGTTCAGCTCAACGGTGAGGGCTTCGAGCTGCTCGTCAACAAGGGTGACACCGTGACGCGCGGGCAGGCCGTCGTGCGCTGGAACCCCGCCGCCGTCGAGGCCGCGGGCAAGTCCCCCATCTGTCCCATCGTGGCCCTTGAGGCCACCGCGGACTCGCTCTCCGGCGTCGTCGACGACGGGGACGTGAAGGCCGGCGACGAGCTCTTCGGCTGGCGCTGAGCCGGATCGTCCTCGTGACGACCGCGAGTTCGACATTCAACGCGGCGGCGGGTGCCGTCGCTCTATCGGAGACGGGTGAGATGGAGACAACGCTGCGAGGCGTCGGCGTCAGCCACGGGGTGGCGATCGGCGAGGTCCGGCACATGGGCACGGCGGTTCTCGAGCCGCCGGCCAAGCAGATTCCGGCGGACGAGGCGGAGCGCGAACAGGGGCGCGCCCGGCAGGCCGTCGAAGCTGTCGCTGCCGACCTGATTGCGCGCGGCAATCTGGCCGGCGGGGAGGCGCAGCACGTGCTGGAGGCCCAGGCGATGATCGCCCAGGACCCCGAGCTCATCGCCGATGTCGACCGCCGTATCGCCGTGGGCAGCACGGCCGAGCGCGGTATCTACGACGCCTTCTCGCACTACCGCGAGCTGCTCGCCGGTGCCGGTGACTACATGGCCGGGCGCGTCGCCGACCTCGACGACGTCCGGAACCGGATCGTCGCGCGGCTGCTCGGTGTGCCGATGCCCGGCGTGCCGGACAGCGACGAGCCGTACGTGCTGATCGCGCGGGACCTCGCGCCCGCCGACACGGCGCTGCTCGACCCGACGCTGGTGCTCGGCTTCGTGACGGAGGAGGGCGGGCCGACCAGCCACAGCGCGATTCTGGCGCGGGCGCTGGGTGTACCGGCCATCGTGGCGCTGCCGGGCGCGGGTGAGATCGCCGAGGGCACGCTCATCGCGGTCGACGGTTCGACCGGTGAGCTCTTCGTGGACCCGAGCGAGGAGAAGAAGGCGGAGCTGACGAAGGCCGCCGCCGAGCGCAAGGCCGCGCTGGCCACGTCCAGCGGTCCTGGTGCGACCTCGGACGGGCACAAGGTGCCGCTGCTCGCGAACGTCGGTGGTCCGGCGGACGTGCCGGCCGCGGTGGAGGCCGGTGCGGAGGGTGTCGGTCTCTTCCGTACGGAGTTCCTCTTCCTGGACGACAGCGAGAAGGCTCCGTCCGAGGAGAAGCAGATCGAGGCCTACCGCAAGGTGCTGGAGGCCTTCCCCGAGGGCCGGGTGGTCGTGCGGGTCCTCGACGCGGGCGCCGACAAGCCGCTGGACTTCCTGACGCCGGTGGACGAGCCGAACCCAGCGCTGGGTGTGCGGGGTCTGCGGTCGCTGCTCGAGCACCCGGAGGTGCTGCGGACGCAGCTGACCGCGCTGGCGAAGGCGGCCGAGGGGCTGCCGGTGTACCTCGAGGTCATGGCTCCGATGGTGGCCGACCGTACGGACGCCAAGGCGTTCGCCGACGCCTGCCGTGAGGCCGGGCTGCGGGCGAAGTTCGGTGCGATGGTCGAGATCCCGTCGGCCGCCCTGCGGGCGCGCTCGATCCTCCAGGAGGTCGAGTTCCTTTCGCTGGGCACCAACGACCTGGCGCAGTACACCTTCGCGGCCGACCGGCAGGTCGGTGCGGTGTCGCGGCTCCAGGACCCGTGGCAGCCGGCGCTGCTCGACCTGGTGGCCATGTCCGCCGAGGCGGCCAAGGCCGAGGGCAAGAGCTGTGGCGTCTGCGGCGAGGCCGCCGCGGATCCGCTGCTCGCGTGTGTGCTGACGGGTCTGGGGGTCACCTCCCTGTCCATGGGGGCCGCGTCGATTCCGTACGTGCGGGCGACGCTGGCCAAGTACACGCTGGCGCAGTGCGAGCGGGCCGCGGCCGCGGCGCGTGCGGCGGACTCCGCGCACGAGGCGCGGGTGGCCGCTCAGGCGGTGCTGTCCGGGGAGTGATTCCCGGGTGTGCTCGACGAAGGGGCTTTCCGTCACCGAGGTGACGGGGAGCCCCTTCGTCGTGGGTGGGGTCAGTGGTGGCTGGTCCAGTCGTTGTCGGGGTCGGGGGTGAGGGGGAATCCGGCGAGGTGGTCGACGCCCGGTTCCGGTGAGAGGGGCTCTCCGGTGCGGGCGTCGGTGCAGTAGGCGGCGAAGACCTCCGCCTCGGTGAGGGGGGCGAGGTTCCCGGCGGTGAGGCGCCAGCCGTGGAGTCGGTCGCGGTTCCCCGGGTCGCTGGTGCGCAGGACGACTCCGCCGGGCGCCCCGAGGGCGATACCGGCGGCGAGTACGGCGGTGAACTCCGCGGCGGCGGCGTCCTCGACGGCCGGAGGGTGTGGCGCGCCGTGGGCGAGGAGGACCGCGAGGAGCTGGTCGTCGGCCGCCTGGACGCTGCAGACGAGGTGGTGGGTGCCGGGGCCGGCGGCGTCGAGGAGGCGGGCGAGGAGCCGGGCGGCCCGTTCGAAGGCGGCCTTGCCGATGTCCTTGCCGCAGGTGGCGCAGTCGCCCGCGCTGGCGAGGACGGTGGTGGCGTACTCCCAGGTGGCGTGGCGGACGGCAGCGTCGACGAGCTCGGGCAGGAGGGTGCTGAGGGGTTGGCCGGTGTAGGTGACGTGGGCGCCGGTCGCGGCGAGGTGGGCGGTGAAGCGGCTGCGGCTGGTGGGGTGGTCGGGGTCGAGGGCGGTCTCGGCGCACCAGGCCGCGTACTCCTCGGGGTCGAAGAGGGTGACGGTGGTGTGGCCGCCCTGCGTGGCGAGGCTCCTGAGGAGGGCCTCGACCTGTCGGAGGTAGGTGGTGTGGTCGTCGAAGGCGAAGGTCCGGTACCGGCGCATGGCCGTGAAGTCGTGCTCGTCGGCGAGAAGGCCGACGGTGCTGGGGACTTCGCGGCGCAGGGCGCGCCGGAGGTGTGCCTGGGTGGTGCCGGTCCGTGTCATGTCTCCCCCTGGTGACGGTCCGATCAGTGCTCACTCACCGTAACCGTGGGCACTGACAGTGACGGTTCGGGGAGGCGTCGGCGGACGAGGCGGCTCTGGGCGCCGCAGGTGGCGACGAGTGCGGCGCCGAGGAAGGGCCAGCCGAGGGGGCCCGCGGAGACGAGGCCGGTCATGAGGAGGGGGCCGACGAAGCGCTGGGTGGACTGGGCGAGGCCGTGGACTCCGAGGTAGGCGCCCTGAGCGTCGTCGGGGGCCAGGGCGACGGAGATCTCCCAGGACACGAGGGTGTGGATCATCTCGGCGAAGGTGAGGGCGACGGCCGCGGTGATCAGGGCGGCGATGGAGAGGGTCCGGCCGCCGAGGGCGGAGACGGTGAGGGCGAGCGTGCCGACGGCGAAGAGGCCCGCGAGGGGGGCGAGGAGGCGTCGGGCGGCTTCGGTGGAGGAGCCGAAGCGGGCGAGCGGGACCTGGAAGAGCACGACGAGGACACTGTTGGCGACCATCAGGAGCGGGGCGAGGCCGACGGGGGCGTCGGTGGCGTGGACGATCCAGAGGGGCATGGCGACCTGGAGGATCGAGTCGTGGAGGAAGAAGACGGCGTCGCCCGTGGTGAAGGCGAGGAAGCCGCGGTCGCGCCAGGGGCTGGAGGGCTTGGTGGTGGGGGCACGGTCGGTGGAGGCGGCGGCGATCCGGGAGGCGGCGGGGGCGGGCGGTTCGGCGCAGCGGAGGGTGAGGGCCGCCATCACGAGGTAGGAGAGGGCGTCTCCTACGAGGAGGAGGTGGAAGGCGGTGGTGGTGCCGACGGCGAGTGCGGCGGCGGCGCCGAGTCCGCCGAGGGTCCAGCCGAGGTTGGAGGTGGTGCGGTTGATGGCCTGGTAGCGGATGCGGTCGGGGCCGGCGATCCGTGCGGCGTAGAGCTTGGTGAGGACGTTGGTGGCGCGGTCGGGGAGGGCGCCGGCCGCCGAGAAGAGCACGAGCAGCAGGTAGTCGTCGGTGGTGAGGAGGGCCAGGAGGGCGGCGGCGCGGAGCAGTTGGGTGCAGATGATGACGCGGACGAGGGGGAAGCGGTCGGCGAGGCGTCCGCCGAGGGGGGCGCCGGCGATGCCGACGGCGCCCGAGACGGCGATCAGTAGGCCGACCTGACCGAGGCCGAGGCCGGTGACGTAGGTGAAGTAGAGGGCCATGGCCGTGGACCAGAGTCCGGTGCCGCACTTGTCGATGAAGCCGATGAGGAGCATGCGGCGGCCGTCGGGGCCTCCGGGGATGCGGGCCTTGAAGGGTGTTCGGGCGGATCGGGTGGAGCGGCTCATGGGTCCCCCTTGCCAACTGCTTTGTATTGATACATAATTGATTACGTGGCAGCACAATATGCGATCGAGGGCACGACGGCCAAGGCGATTGCCGCGTCCGTGGAGCGGGGCGTGACAGAGGGCGGGCTCTCCCCGGGCGACGCCCTGCCTCCCGTACGGCGGCTCGCCGACGCTCTGGGGGTGAGCCCGGGGACTGTGGCGACGGCGTACAAGGAACTGCGGCAGCGGGGGCTCGTCGTCACGATGGGCCGGGGCGGAACCGTGGTGGCGGAGGTTCCGTCGGTGGCCTCCCGGCGCCCGCCGCGCGTGCCGGACGGCCTGGTGGATCTGGCCGGCGGCCATCCGGACCCGGCCTTCCTTCCCGTACTGCGGCCTCCGTCTGCGCTCGCTCCGGTCTACGGGTCCCACCGTGCCGCGCCTCGCCTCGCCGCGCTCGAAGCAATCACACGCGCGTGGTTCGAGCGGGACGGGGTGCCCGCGCGGCACGTGACGTTCGCGCACGGCGCTCTGGACTGCATCGCCCGGCTCCTCTCGACGGAGCTGCGGCCCGGCGACGCGGTGGCCGTGGAGGACCCCGGGTTCCACCATCTGCTCGATCTCGTACCGGCGTTGGGGCTGCGGATGGTTCCCGTGGCCGTGGACGGTGAGGGGCTCGTACCGGACGCGCTGCGGACGGCGCTGCGGGGCGGGGTGCGCGCGGTCGTGTGCAGCCCGCGGGGGCAGTGTCCGACCGGGGCGTTCTTCACGCGGTCGCGGCGGGACGACCTGGTGGCGGTGCTCAGGGAGTTCCCTGAGGTGCTGGTCGTCGAGGACGACCACAACGCCGAGGTCGGCGGGGCCGCGGCGCACACGCTCGCGGCGGCGGGGCTCGACCGGTGGGCGCAGGTGCGGACGGTGTCGAAGCACCTCGGGATCGACCTGCGGTGGGCCGGGGTCGCGTGTGACGCGGTGACGATGGGGCGGCACGACGGACGGATGCTGATGACCTCCGGCTGGGTCAGTCACGTCCTGCAGGAGACGGTGGCCGGCCTGTTCGCCGACGGGTCGGTGAGCGGGCTCGTGGCCGCGGGCGAGGCGGCGTACGCGGAGCGGCGCGCGGCTCTGGTCGGCGCGCTCGGGGTGTACGGGATCCGGGCCGTCGGGGCGAGCGGGCTGAACGTGTGGGTGCCCGTGCGGGACGAGTCGGCCGTGGTCAACGGCCTGCGGACACAGGGCTGGTGGGTCGCCGCGGGTGCGCGGTTCCGGATCGCGGCCCCGCCCGCGGTGCGGATCACCACGGCGACGCTCGCGCCCGGTGACGCGGTGCGTCTCGCGGCGGACTTCGCGGACGTGCTCGGGGACGGGCAGGCGACGTACGGGGGGTGAGACCGGAACGCCCCGGGGCCCGACCCTGTCGGATGGGGACCCCGGGGCGTTGACCGTGCCTCAGCCGCGGCGGTTGGCCGCCAGGGTCTCGTAGAAGTGGAGGAGACCGAGGTCGTCGACCGAGCCGGCGTTGACCGCCTTGGCCAGGGGGGTTCCCTGGAGGAGGCGCTTGACCGGGACCTCGATGCGCTTTCCGGTGAGGGTGTGCGGGACGCCGGGGACCTCGATGATCTCGTCGGGGACGTGCCGCGGGGACAGCTCGCTGCGGATCGTCCGCTTGATGCGGGCGATCAGCTCGTCGTCGAGAGCGGCGCCTTCCACGAGGTGGACGAAGAGCGGCATCCAGTAACCGCCGTCCGGCTCCTCCAGACCGATCACGAGGGATTCACGGATCTCGGGGAGGCGCTCCACGGCCTCATAGATATCGGCGCTTCCCATGCGGACGCCCTGGCGGTTCAGGGTGGAGTCGGAGCGGCCGTGGATGACGACCGAGCCGTGGTCGGTGATCGTGATCCAGTCGCCGTGGCGCCAGACACCCGGGAACATCTCGAAGTAGCTGTCGCGGTAGCGGCTGCCGTCGGGGTCGTTCCAGAAGTGGATCGGCATGGACGGCATGGGGTTGGTGACGACGAGCTCGCCGACCTCGCCGATGACGGGCTTGCCCGAGGGGTCCCAGGCCTGCAGATCGGTGCCGAGGCCCGCCGCCTGGAGCTCACCGATGTGGACCGGGAGCGTGGGGACGGCGCCCGCGAAGCAGGAACACACGTCGGTCCCGCCGCTGACCGAGGCGATCCAGAGGTTCTCGCGGACCTCGTCGTGGAGCCAGCGGAAGCCGTCGGGAGGCAGAGGCGAGCCGGTGGTGGCGACGCACTTCACGGCCGAGAGGTCGAAGTCGCGGCCGGGGTGCACGTCCGCCTTCGCGCAGGCCATGACGTACGCGGCGGAGGTGCCGTACAGGGTGGCGCGGGTGCGTTCGGCGACGCGCCACTGGGCCCCGGTGTCCGGGTAGCCGGGACTGCCGTCGTACAGGACGACGGTCGAGCCGGTGAGCAGGCCGGAGACGAGGAAGTTCCACATCATCCAGCCGGTGGAGGTGTACCAGAAGAACACGTCCTCGGGCCCGAGGTCGCAGTGCAGCCCCAGCTGCTTGACGTGCTCGACGAGGATGCCGCCCTGGGACTGGACGATCGCCTTAGGGAGGCCGGTCGTGCCGGAGGAGTACAGGACCCACAGCGGGTGCGAGAACGGGACCTGCTCGTAGACCGGCTCCACGTCGGCGGCCACCAGGTCGTCCCAGGCGAGGGTCCCCTCGGGGGCCGGGGTGCCGAGCAGCGGGATGTGGACGACCGCGCGGAGGGTGGGCAGCTCGGCGCGGAGTTCGGCGACGGTGTCGCGGCGGTCGTGCTCCTTGCCTCCGTAGCGGTAGCCGTCGACGGTGAAGAGGACGACCGGCTCGACCTGCTGGAAGCGGTCGAGGACGCTGCGGGCGCCGAAGTCCGGGGCGCAGGAGGTCCACACGCCGCCGACGGCCGCGGTGGCGAGGAGGGCCACGACGGACTGCGGGACGTTGGGCAGGTAGCCGCTGACCCGGTCACCGGGGCGTACGCCGAGGGCGCGGAGTTCGGCGGCGAGGGAGCCGACCTGACGGCGGAGCTCGGCCCAGGTGGTCGGCGCGGGCTCATGTGTCTCGTCCACATGGAGGAGGGCCGTGTCATGGGGGCGCTCGGCCGCGGCGCGCAGGGCGTGCTCGGCGTAGTTGAGGGTGGCCCCGGGGAACCAGTCGGCGCCGGGCATCGACCGGTCGCCGAGGACCCGCTCGGGCGGGGTGGAGAAACGGATGTCGAACCACTCGACGACCGCCTGCCAGAAGGCTTCGAGCTCGTCGACCGACCAGCGGTGGAGCGCCGGGTATCCGCCCGCCGCCGGGGCGCCGTGGTGTTCGGCCGCCCAGCTCTGGAAGCGGGTGACGGCGGCCGTGGCGATGCGCTCCTCGTCCGGCTGCCAGAGCGGATCGGTCTGCGCTGATGTCATTGGGGCGGCTCCCTGGCTGTACGCGGGGTCGGCGTGTGTCCCGCGCACGTGCTGGGGTGTGCGCGTGACGCGGCTGACAGGACGATGCCATGTGATCGCCGTTCGCACCAGGTCTGCCCACCCATGGTCGAGGAGTTGAATATGTGCTCCCACCACGGGTGAACGGAAGTTGAACGCAGCTCGTATCGCCCCTGGTGGGTGGCAGGGTGAGCCGTATGGACGGTCGTGAACTACTGCGTTCGGTGAAGGTGTTCGGTTCGGTGCGGGGATGGCGGACGGTGCGGGCGGCGTGGCGGCAGCGCCGTACGGACGCGTGGGGGCTGCCGCCTAGGGGACCCGAGCGGGCCCGGGTGCCGGGGCTCGCGACGGGGGCCGAGGCCGCACCGGGTGGCGGGACCATCCGGTTCGCGCGGTCCTCGCTGCGGATCTGCGTGTCCTCGGGGGGCACCGTGTTCTGGGGGTGGGACGGGGTGGGGCCGCTTCCCTCGTACGCGTTGACGGGCGAGGCGCCCGACCCGGATCCTCGGGCCTCCCTCGAACCGGACACCGACGGCGGCTGGCGGATCGTGTCCGAACGGGTGACCGTGGCGGTCTCCCGGCACGGGGCGGTCGAGGTCCGCACGCCGGGCGGCGTGATGCTGCGCCGCGACATGCCGCCGCGCTGGTGGGAGCCGGTGGCGGGCGAGACGCCGGCCGGTGGTCCGGGCGCCATGGCGGTCACGGCCGAGCCCGGTGGGCAGGTGGCGGGAACGCGTGCCGGTGAACAGGTGCCGGGAACGGGTGCCGGTGGGCAGGTGGCGGGAACGGGTGCCGGTGGGGCGCGCTGGGTGCAGCGCAGTGAGGTGCCGGCGGACGCGCGGTTCTTCGGCCTCGGCGGGCGGTCGGCGGGGCCGCGGCTGCGGGGCGGTTCGTACCGGCTGTGGAACACTGACCCGAAGGGGAGCTTCGGTCCCGGGGACGATCCCCTGTACCTGACGATGCCCGTCCAGTTCGTCGTCTCCGACGCGGGGACCCACCTGGCGTTCCACGACAACTCCTGGGACGGCCGGGTCACCCTGGCTGAGGGCGAGGAAGGCGCGGGATCGGGGCACGACCGGCCGGGCACCAGCGAGGTCCGCATGGAGGGCGGGCCGCTGCGCTGCTGGGTGGTGGTCGGCACTCCCGCGCGCGTGCTCCACGGCTGGGCGGCACTGACGGGCGCTCCGGCGCTGCCGCCGGACTGGGCGCTCGGGCCGCAGCACGCGCGCTGGGGATTCGGCAGCGCGCGGGAGGTGCGCCGGGTCGTGGCCGGGTACCGGGAGCGGGATCTCCCGCTGTCCGCCGTACATCTGGACATCGACCACTACGACGCGCACCGGGTGTTCACGGTCGACCGTGAGCGGTTCCCCGATCTGCCGGGCCTCGCGGCGGAGTTGCGGGAGCAGGGCGTACGGCTCGTGTCGATCGTGGACCCGGCGGTGCACGCCGAACCGGGGAACGCCGTGTACGAAGCCGGTCGGGCCGCGGACGTCTTCGTCAGGGACCCGCGCGGCGGGGAGGTCCGCGGGGTGGTGTGGCCGGGCGAGTGCGCCTACCCGGACTTCACCGATCCGGCGGTACGGGAGTGGTGGGGCGGCCTGTACGAGGAACGGCTCCGGCAGGGCTTCGCCGGGGTGTGGCACGACATGAACGAGCCGGTCTCCTTCGCCCCGTTCGGGGACATGACGCTGCCCCGCTCGGCACGGCACTCCCTGGAGGGCCGGGGAGGTGACCACCGGGAGGCGCACAACGTGTACGGGCTCGCGATGGCGCGCGCCGGGTACGAGGGGCTGCTCCGGCTGCGTCCCGACGAGCGGCCGTTCCTCTTCTCACGCTCGGGCTGGGCGGGCATGCAGCGCTACGGGGGCACCTGGTCGGGCGACGTGTCGACGGGGTGGCCCGGGCTGCGGGCCTCGCTCGCCCTGGTCCTGGGGCTCGGACTGTGCGGAGTGCCGTACTCGGGGCCCGACGTCGGCGGCTTCGACGGCAGCCCGACGCCGGAGCTCTTCCTGCGCTGGTACCAGCTGGGGGCGTGGCTTCCGCTGTTCCGTACGCACGCGGCGATCGACGCGGGGCGGCGCGAACCATGGGAGTTCGGTCCTGAGGTCCTGGAGCACGCGCGCGTGGCGCTGGCCGAGCGGGAGCGGCTCCGGCCGTACTTCACGACTCTGGCCAGGCTGGCCCGGATGACGGGCGCGCCGTACGTGCGCCCTCTGTGGTGGGGGACGCCCGAGGACCGGGTGCTGCGCGACTGCGAGGACGCGTTCCTGCTCGGCGACGCGCTCCTCGTGGCGCCGGTCCTGACGCGGGGTGCCGACCAGCGGGCCGTACGGCTGCCGCGGGGACGCTGGTACGACACGACGACCGGGCAGGCGTACGAGGGGCCCGGGCAGGTGCTTCTCGACGCGCCGCTCTCCCGGATCCCGGTCCTGGCACGGGCGGGGGCGGTTCTCCCTGTGCGGGGCGAGGACGGCGAACTCGCCCTGGAGGTGTGGGCTCCCGCCGCGGGGCGGACGGGCGGCGGGCTCGTCGTACGGGACGCGGGGGACGGCTGGGAGACGGCCGAGATCGAGCGGTACCAGTCACGGCTCGCGGACGGGCGGGTGGTCGTCGAGCGGGTGACGGACGGCGGGGTGGAAGCGGTGGGGCTGCCGGTGGTGGTGCGGGGGGTGTGAGAGGGGTGGATCCAATCTCCCGTATCCGCAGGCCGTCACCGGTAGGCGCCGCCGAACCACTTGCGGACCGCCTCCGTGTGGAGGGGGAAGGCCAGTTCCACCGGGGCGTGGAGCACGTGGTGGCCGCTCGTCTCGTCCGTCGGGGCCGAGAGCGGGAGTCGGGTGGCCGGGCGGGCCGGGAGGAGGCCGAAGAGGAGGAGGTGGCCGGCCGGGGAGCTCATCGCGTCGGCGAGGCGGACCTCCTCGGCGGTGGCCGTGATGCCGGTCTCCTCGCGCAGTTCGCGGGCGACGGCGGCGCGCCAGTCCTCGCCGTGGTCGATGAAACCGCCGGGCAGGGCGACCCCGCCTCGCGCGGGTTCGATGGTGCGGGTGATGACCACGAGGCCCGTGCCCGCCGCTCCGTCCGTGACGGGCAGCAGGGCGACGGCGACGGGCAGGGGGTTGCGGTAGGCGGTGTGGCCGCAGGACCGGCAGACGCGGGGCCAGCCGGCGTCGGCCGGGTGGGCGGCGCCGCAGCCGGAGCAGTGCGAGTCGGGGGAGCCCGTGGAGTCCTTCACACGCTCGACCGTATGCGATCACCCTTTCCCGGCGCTGCCGGAACTGATAGACGGTGCGCATGACAGGACTTGCTTCCGCCATCCGTACCCTCGCCGTCACGGCCGCGACCGGGCTGCTCGCCGTCACGGGCGCCGCGGTCGCCCCCGCTCCCCCGGCGTCGGCCGCGCCGGAGCCGAAGGCCCCGCCGGAGTTCGTGTCGCTCGCCTCCGTGGACCGGACGATCGTCCAGGAGATGCGCTACACGACGGCGCACAACTTCGTGGGCGAGCCGATCGACGGCTACCGGCAGCCGTTGTGCATCCTGACCCGGCCGGCCGCCGAGGCGCTGCACCGCGCTCAGCTGCGTCTGCTGGCCAGGGGCTACACGCTGAAGGTGTACGACTGCTACCGGCCGCAGCGAGCAGTGGACCACTTCGTGCGCTGGGCGAAGGACCTGGCGGACGAGCGGATGAAGAAGGAGTTCTATCCGGACGTCGACAAGTCGAGGTTGTTCGCGGACGGTTACATCGCGGAGAAGTCGGGGCACAGCCGGGGCTCGACGGTGGACCTGACGATCGTGCGACTGCCGGCCCTCCCCACGCGCGCGTACGTGCCGGGCGAGAAACTGGTGGAGTGCTACGCCCCGCAGGAGGAACGGTTCCCCGACAACTCCGTGGACATGGGGACGGGGTACGACTGCTTCGACACGCTCTCGCACACCGACGACCCGCGGATCCAGGGGGCGCAGCGGGCCAACCGGCAGCTGCTCAAGGGGGTGCTCGCCGAGCAGGGGTTCGTGAACCTGCCCGAGGAGTGGTGGCACTTCACCTTCAAGCCGGAGCCGTTCCCGAGCACGTTCTTCGACTTCCCGGTGGCGCGGAGGTCGGTGGCCGGACATTGAGCCCTTCTCAGTACCGGCCTCCCGTGGCACACTTCTGACGCTTCGTCAGATGACGGGAGGGCAGCTCGATGACACGGACCCGCAGGCCGGTGGTGGCCGGATGGTTCACCGACGACACCGTGCCGGAGGCGGAGTTCCGGCTGCTCGGGACCCGTTGCACGGCCTGCGCGTCGGTCTTCTTCCCGCGTGAGGACGACTGGTGCCGGAATCCCGGCTGCCCGGGTGGCGGCACGCTCGCCGAGGTGCCGCTGTCGCCGCGCGGCCGGGTCTGGTCGTACACCGACGGGAGGTACCGTCCGCCCGCCCCGTACGTCTCCGATCCGGACGTGCCCTGGGAGCCGTACACCCTCGTCGCCGTCGAGCTGGCGGCCGAGGCGATGGTGGTCCTAGGGCAGGCCGCGCCCGGGGTGACCACGGACGAGCTCGCCGTCGGGGCGGAGGTCGAGGTGGTGCCCGGGGTCCTGAACGAGGACGACCGGCACACCTGGACCACCTGGCACTGGCGGCCCGTCGCGCGGGAGGAGCGGTCGTGAACGACATCGCCGTCCTCGGAGCCGGGATGCACCCCTGGGGCAAGTGGGGGCGGAGCTTCGTCTCCTACGGGACGGCCGCCGCCCGCGCCGCGCTCGCCGACGCCGGACTGGAGTGGAGCGACGTCGGGTCGATCGTCGGCGCCGACACCATGCGGTGCGGATACCCGGGGTACGTGGCGGGGGCGACGTTCGCCCAGGCCCTCGGGTGGCAGGGCGCGCGGGTCACCAGCGTCTACGCCGCCTGTGCCTCGGGCGCGCAGGCGATCGGGACCGCGCGGGCCCAGATCCTGGCCGGCCTCGCGGACGTGGTCCTGGTCGTCGGCGCGGATGCGACGCCGAAGGGGTTCTTCGCGCCGGCCGGCGGCGAACGCCCCGACGATCCGGACTGGCTGCGGTTCCGGGTGCTCGGGGCGACCAATCCCGCGTACTTCGCGCTCTACGCACGCCGCCGGATGGCCCTGTACGGCGACACCGCGGAGGACTTCGCCCTGGTGAAGGTCAAGAACGCGAAGGCCGGTGCGCTCAACCCGCTGGCCCGGTACCGGAAGCCGGTGACCGCCGAGGAGGTCGAGGCCTCCGCCGTCGTCGCCGATCCGCTGCGGCTCCTCGACATCTGCGCCACCTCGGACGGGGGCGCCGCGCTCGTCCTGTCCAGCATGGAGTTCGCGCGCCGCCACGGGCACGCCGACCCGGTGCGGGTCCGGGCCGTGTCGACGGTCTCCCCCACCTACCCGAAGGCGGTCCTCGACCTTCCCGACATCGCGACGGACTCGGCGGCGGCCGTCGGCCCGGCCGCCCGCACCTTCCGCGCGTCCATCGCCCGCGCCGCCTACGAGGAGGCGGGGATCGGGCCCGACGACCTCTCACTCGCGGAGGTGTACGACCTGTCGACCGCCCTGGAACTGGAGTGGTACGAGGACATCGGCCTGTGCGCCGCGGGCGAGGGAACCAAGCTGCTGCGGGACGGGACGACGGCCCTCGGCGGGCGCCTGCCGGTCAACACCAGCGGCGGCCTCGCCTCCTTCGGGGAGGCGGTGCCCGCCCAGGCGATCGCCCAGGTCTGCGAGCTGACCTGGCAGCTGCGGGGTACGGCGGGCGGACGGCAGGTGCCCGGCGCGCGGGTCGGCATCACCGCCAACCAGGGCCTGTTCGGGCACGGGTCGGCGGTGGTGGCGGTGCGCTGAGGGCCCGCCCGGGAGGGGCGGGCCCTCAGGGCCTCTCGTCTGGTCAGGGGGCGACCGTCGAATGGCTCTGGTCCGCGAGGACGAGGGCGTGCTGGACGACGGCCACGAGGACGTTCTTCACGGACTCGCGGTCCCGGGCGTCGCACATCACGAGCTCCACCTCGGGGTCCAGGTCGAGTGCCCCGCGCACGCTCTCCGCGGGGAAGCGCTGTGCGCCCTCGAAGCAGTTGACGGCCACCGTGAACGGGATGCCGCGCCGCTCGAAGTAGTCGATGGCCGCGAAGCTGTCCTCCAGACGGCGGGTGTCCGCGAGGACGACCGCGCCGAGCGCGCCCTGTGCCAGTTCGTCCCAGAGGAACCAGAAACGGTCCTGGCCGGGGGTGCCGAACAAGTACAGGACGAGGTCCTCGCGGAGGGTGATCCGGCCGAAGTCCATGGCGACCGTGGTGGTCTTCTTGGCCTCGACACCGTGCAGGTCGTCGACGGGCCGCCCCGCCTCGCTGAGGATCTCCTCCGTCCGCAGGGGCCTGATCTCGCTGACCGCGCCCACCAGCGTCGTCTTGCCGACCCCGAACCCGCCCGCGACGAGGATCTTCAGGGTCACCGGCTCGACGTACTGCTTCTTGCGGCTAGAGCGCCCGAAGGCCATTGATCACCTCGCGGAGAATGCTCACGTCCGGCAGCTCGGCCGGCGGAACGGGGCGGGTCACGTGGACGAGTTCGTCCTCGACGAGGTCGCCGACGAGCACCCGGACCACCCCGACGGGGAGGTCGAGTCCTGCGGCGAGCTCGGCGATCGACTGGGGCTGCTCGAAGCAGCGCTCGACGATCTCCACGTGCTCGGGGGAGAGCGTCTGGTCCCGGCCGGGATCGTCGGCGGCGGGTTCGGGTACGACCAGCGCGATGAGGTCGAGCCGGTGGCGGGTGGCGGCGCTCGTCCGGCCGCGGGTCATCGCGTACGGACGGACCACCGGACCGGCCTCGTCGTCGAACCAGTGGGGGTGGTCCGGGGTCGTCGGACCGTCCTGCTTCGCCCCGTACGGTTCGTAGGCCGCGTACGGCTCGTTCGACCCGTACGGCTCGCTCGACCCGTACGACTCGTCCGGCCGGCTCGGCCCGTCGGGTCCGTTCAGCTGGTTCCGCTCGGCTGCGTCACTCATGCCGTCCCGCTCACCCTCCCGAGGGACCGGTCCGGGGGGCCGTCGCGAGGTGGGCCCCGACCCGCTTCACCATCAGCGTCATCTCGTAGGCGACCTGACCGACATCGGAGTCGGCGTCCGCGAGCACCGCGAGGCAGCTGCCGTCGCCGGCGGCCGTGACGAAGAGGAAGGCGTCCTCCAGCTCGACGACCGTCTGGCGGACCTTGCCCGCCTCGAAGTGGCGGCCGACGCCCTTGGCGAGGCTGTGGAAGCCGGAGGCCACGGCGGCCAGGTGTTCGCCGTCCTCCCGGGACAGGTCCTGGGAGGCACCGGTGGGGAGGCCGTCGCTGGAGAGCACCAGGGCCTTGCGGATGGACCCGACGCGCTGGACGAGTTCGTCGAGGAGCCAGTTCAGCTCGCCGTTTCCGTGGCCGTGGCCGGAGGTGGTGCTGGGTGCTGCGGCGTTCGGTGCGGTCATCGACCGTCCCCCTCGGGTGTCGTTCCTTGTGCTGTCGGGTCGTCCGGGTCGGCGTTGTGCCGTCGCCCGCGCTGCCAGCCGCGCTGCATGGCGGCCATGCGGGCGCGTACCTCCTCGGCGTCGCGCTCGAAGGAGTCGGGGTCCGCGGGCGTGGTGCCGCCGCTCGTACGGGGTTCGGCGGGCCGTCCCGTACCCCGGTCTGCGGGGCCGTCGGTCGCGCGCAGCTGCGGCGCGAGGCTCGCCTGCCGGACGCGGCGGGGCAGTCCGGCGAACGGCTCGGGGCTCTCCGGCGGCACGGGACCCTCCGGTGGTACGGGGAACAGGGCAGGGCCGGTCGCACGTGGGGTTCCCGCCGGGGCGTCCCGCCCGGTGCCCTGGGCGAACCGGCCCGTGGCGCCCGGGTGCTCGGTCGCACGGCCGGGAGCGGGGTGGTCACGGCCGGTGGGCGACGGGTCCGGGGCGGGCAGCTGGTGGTCCCGGCCGTCCTGGAGCGGATGCGGCCGGTTCGGCGCGTCGACGCGGCGGCCGTGGTCGACGACGAGCGTCGGCGTGCGGCGGCGCGGCAGCGGTACGGGGCCGAGTACTCCCCCGTCGGCCGCCGGCTCCTCCTCGACGTGGCGGTTCGCCCGGTCGGCGGCCTGCTGGTGCTGTTCACCGGCGGGGGCGAGTCCGGCGCGGCGCCTGCCACGGGGCAGGAAGAGACCGCCGCGCTCGCTCTCGGTGTCGAGGAGGTCCGCGGAGCGGTCGAGGAGCGCGTCGAAGCCCTCGCCGCCGATCGGCCCCTCGAGTTCGACGGGGCCGTCGAGCGGGCCGGGGACCTCGGTCACGTCCGGGACCCTGGCCAGCGCCGGACGGCGGGTGGGCAGCGTGCCGGCGCCGATCGTCCCGTCGTCGGCCGGGTCGGTGCGCTCGAGGGGCTTCTGCTCGAGGGTCTTGCGGTCCAGGCGGAAGCCGGCGCCCTGGGTCTCGGGCGCGTCGGTGAGCAGCGCGGCCGGGATGAAGACGACCGCGGTGGTGCCTCCGTACGGGGAGGTCTGGAGCGAGACGCGGACGTTCTGGCGCTGGGCGAGGCGGCTGACGACGAAGAGGCCGAGGCGGTCGGTGTCGGAGAGCTCGAACTCGGGGGTCTCGGCGAGCCGGAGGTTGGCGTCGAGCAGGGTGTCGGCGTTCATGCCGAGGCCCCGGTCGTGGATCTCCAGGGTGAAGCCGTTCGCGACCCGCTCGCCCAGCACCTGGACGGCGGTGTGCGGGGGCGAGTACACCGTGGCGTTCTCGAGGAGTTCGGCGATGAGGTGGGTGAGGTCGGCGACGGCGGGGCCGCCCACGCCGAGGCGGGGCAGCCGGCGTACCTCGATCCGCTCGTAGTCCTCGACCTCGGCGACGGCGGCGCGGACGACGTCCATGAGCTGGACGGGCTTGCGCCACTGGCGGGAGGGGGCGGCGCCGGAGAGGATGACGAGGCCCTCGGCGTGGCGGCGCATACGGGTCGTGAGGTGGTCGAGCCGGAAGAGGTCGGCCAGTTCGTCGGTGTCCTCGGTGCGCCGTTCCATGGTGTCGAGGAGGGTGAGCTGGCGGTGGAGGAGGACCTGGTTGCGGCGGGCGAGGTTGACGAACACCTCGGAGACGCCGCGTCGCAGTTCCGCCTGCTTGACGGCGGCCTCGACGGCGGCGCGCTGAAGGGTGTTGAGGGCCTGGCCGACCTGGCCGACCTCGTCCTCCCCGTAGGCGAGGTGGGGCACCTCGGTGCCGACGTCGACCTGTTCGCCGGCGGCGAGCCTCCGCATCACGCTGGGCAGCCGTACGCCGGAGACCTCCTGGGCCTCCTTCTGGAGGCGGCGCAGGTCGCGGACGAGTTCACGGCCGACGCGGACGGAGATGACGATCGAGGCGAGCAGGGCGAGGAAGCCGAGGACGCCTGCGACACCGGCCTTCAGGAGCACGCTGTACGCGGCGGGCTGGACCCGGTCCTGGTAGCGGTCGCCGGCGGCGGTGTTCTCGCGGGCCAGGTCGTCGAGGACGGGGCTCGCGTGGTCCTGCCAGTAGGCGGGGGTGACGGCGCGCGGGCTGTCGGTGGGGCCCGCGGCGATGATCGCGTTCTCGGCGGTGCGCAGCGGCCGGGTGTCGGGGCTGCGCCAGTACTGCTCGAAGCGCACGCGTTCGGCGGCGGGCAGGAGTTCGAGGTTGACCTCGTAGAACTGCTCGCGATTGGCGATGAGGTCGGATATCTCGCGGATCTCCTGCGCGGTGACGCGGTCGGCGACGAGCGCGGAGAGGACGAGGGCGTCCTCGCGGGAGAGCAGCTCGCGCGCGCGGGTGATGCCGACGAGGGCGCGGCCCTGCTTGTCCATCTCCACGTTCTCGAGGGCGTGGAGGGTGATGAGGAAGCTGTAGCAGGGGTCGACGAGCCGGTTGTAGAAGTCGAGGGCCTGCATCCGGCCGATGTCACGTTTCTCCACGGACCGGCGCAGGGAGGCGAGGCCGTCGAGCGCTTCGAGGAGGGAGGTGAGCCGCTGCGCGGTGACGGGCCGCATCTCCTCGCGTACACCGGGGTCGGCGGCGTTGGCCCGGATGCGGGCGATCTGCCGGTCGGTGGCGAGCCGGGTCTCGCGCAGCGAGCCGAGGGTCTCGGAGCCGCGGGGGTCGGCGAGGTAGATGAGGGACTGTCGGCGTTCGAGCTGGATGACCCGGGCCGTGTCCTCCAGGGGGTAGCCGACCTTGTCGACGATGTAGCCGACGTCGAGGAGTTGGTCGGCCTCGCGGCCGGTGAGGGCCGTGGCGAAAACCCACAGGCCGGTGAGGGAGACGAGCGGTACGAGCAGCAACGCCACGATCTTCCGGCGGATGGACTTCCCGCGAAAGCGCATGGCCTCCCCCAGCTCGGCCCCCGTGGCCACGGGGGTCCTTCACGTTCGTGACGTCCGGCGTCATCACGCGGCGTCAACTTCGAATTCCAACAAACGGCGGCGTGAGCCTACTACTGCATCACGGCCATTCCGAAGGCATGTCCGGGCTATTTTCAGCCGGTCGAGTGAGTGTTGATCATGAGATGTCCTGGTATTCGGGGAGTTGGGATCGGCCACTGTGGTGCAGGACACCTGATGGTGCGCCATTTCGCCCGCCTGCGGAGATGGCTGGAACTCTTCGTTCCGGTCCCGTCGGGCTCGGATTTCGCCCCGGGCGGGCGAAACCTTTTCCCTCTCTCGTGCGTCAATAGGTACGGGGCGGGTTCTGTCCGCGTAAAGGGGCTCAACACGGGCAGCCACTCCTGTAGTCGTTCGGTGTGGGGAGTGACAGGACAATGGAACACGAGGCGCGGCGATCCGCGCGGCAGTTGTGGGTGGAGGACGAGCGGGGCCGGAACCGGATGCCCGATCCGGTGCGTAACGCCGCGGTGAGAGCCGTGATGATCACATCGGTGACCCTCATCCAGGGAGTGGTCGCCTTCTTCTGTTCGGTGGCGGGCTCCTGGCTGGCGTTCCCGATGACCATCAGCGCGGTGGTCTTCACCGTCGTGGCCACCTGGAGTGTCCTCGACGTCTGGATCACCCGTCAGGTGTGGCGCCAGCGCAACGGCGTGGTGTCGGAGCCGAGCAGCACGGCCCGTCGGCCGCTCCGTGACAAGCACGGGAAGAGCCGGGCGGAGGCGACGGCGTCGCTGTCCGAGGCCGCCTGAGCCGAGGAAGCTACGAGAAGTGAGCGGCCCGGCCCCCGTCGAGGGGGCCGGGCCGCTCACTTGTCGTACGCGCCGGGTCACTCTCCCGCGCCCCGGGGAGCGTTACGGGGTCAGGTCGTCGCTCGCGTGGCGGCGGAACATCCGGGTCGCCGTGATCTCGCCGTGGATCGTCTCGCCCTCACCGGCGGCCACGGCCTGCGGCAGCCCCGGACGCAGGTGCTCCTCCACGCTGATGTACTTCAGCCCGGCCCGCAGGTCCGCGTCGTTGCGCAGCCGGATCACCAGCGGGAACTCGGCGAGGGCGGTCGTGTCGAACAGGCCCGTCGTGTACAGCAGCTGGACGCCCAGCGCGTCCGACACGGCCCGCTGGAGCTCCAGGAGGTACGTGGCGTTGGCACGGCCGATGGGGTTGTCCAGGAACAGCGTGCCCGCGTGCCGGTGCTTGTCACGGCCCCGGTCGTTGGAGCGGAGCGCCGCCATCGTGCAGTACAGGGCGATGGCCGCGGTGAGCAGCTGACCGCCGGAGAAGACGTCGCCCATCTGCCCGACGGGGACCCGCTCGGCGCGCAGCACCGCGTCCGGCTTGAGGATCTCGACGGAGACGCCCTTGGGTTCGAGGGCCGCCTGCACCCCGCGCAGCAGCAGGGACATGCCGTCGCGGCGGATGTCGGAGTTCTTCTTGACGGCGGCGCGGGTGGCCTCGTCGACGACCTCGCCGAGCCGCTCCGCGAGGGTGGCCTGGTCGGGCTCCTCGAAGCGGATCCGCAGGAACTCCTGTCCCGACCACTCGCCGAGGCCCTCGGGGAGCCTGGAGAGGCGCTGGGCGGAGCGGAGCGTCGCGAGCGAGGACTCCACGAGGCCGCGCAGCCGGTCCACGATCGAGTCGCGGTTGCGCTCCAGCTGCTCCAGTTCGTCGGTGAGGACCCGCAGCCGGGGTGCGAAGGCCTCGGCCCACTTGGCGGCGTGCTCGGGCAGCGCGGACGCCGGCAGCTCGCGGATCTGCTGGCGGGCCGGGGTGCGGACCTGCTCGTAGCGGGTGGAGTTGGCGTGCCGTACGAGGATGTCGCTCGCCTCGCGGACGGCGGCGTCGGCCGCGGACAGCTCGGCGGTGCAGCCGCGCAGCGAGCGGCGCGTCTCGGCGGCCGTCGTACGGGCCTCCTCCAGGCTGCCGGGGTACGCCTCGGCCTCTTCCTCCTCCGCGTCCGTGTGGTCGCGGAGCAGGTCCCGCAGCAGGGCCGCGGTCTCCTCGAAGCCGCCCGCCGCGTCCTCGGCGGCCCGGTGGTCCCGGAGCAGGCCTGCGTGGGCGGCGCGTGCCGCCTCGAGGGCGTCGGTGCGGGCGGCGAGCTCGGTGGTGGCGGTACGGAGCAGGGCCTGGGCCCGCTCGGCGTCGGCGGGGACGAGTTCCTCGGGCAGTTCGGTGTGCGCCTCACCGTCCTCAGGGGCGAGGCGCTCGGCCTCGCCGCGGAGCCGGCCGAGCTTCTCGCTCGCCTCCGAGGCACGGATCTCCAGCATCTGCACGAGGGCTTCGGCGCGGGCCGCGGCCGCCTGCCGGGACGGGCCGTCGGCGCCGTCGGTGGACTCCAGGAGCTGTTCGGCGCGGGTGCGGACCTTGTTGGTGAGACGGTCCAGCTCGGCCAGGGCGGCGGACTCGTCGCTCTCGGCGCGGGCCTGCTCGGCGCGCAGGTCGGCGCCGACGCCGACCTTCTCGTACAGCTGCGAAGCGGCCCGGTAGGCCTCGCGGAGGGCGGGGAGCGCGGCGCGGGAAGCGGGCGCGTCCCCCTCGGGGAGGGTGTCGGGCGCGCCGGCGATCTCGGCACGCTCGGCCCGCAGGGCGCGGGCCGTGCGGTGGGCGTCGTCGGCGGAGCGCTGGGTCGCGCGGCGGTCCTCGTCGGCGGCACGGGCGCGTTCCAGACAGGTCTGGGCGCGGGCCTCGGCCTCTGCGGCGTCGTCGGCGAGTTCACGGAGCTTGGCCTGCCACGCCGAACGCTCGCGCAGCCGGAACGCCAGACCCGCGAGGGCGTCGGCGACCCGGCGGGCACGCTGCGCGGCCTCCTGGCGCTCGTCCCTGACCGCGGCCGCCTCGGCGGCGGTCTCGTCGGCCTCCGCGCGGGCGGTGCGGGCCTCGTCGAGGGCCGCGGCGGCGGCCTCCGCGGTCTCACGGGCGGTCGTGGCGACGGACGCGAGCTCGGCGAGCATCCCGGGCGGGCAGTCGGCGCGCCAGGCGCCGATGCGGGAGGCGAGGGAGCGGTCCCCGGCGAGGCGGGCGGCGAGGGAGCGGATCTCCTCGTCGCGGGCGGTCGCGCGGGCGCGCAGGGCGTGGCGCTCCTCGTCGGCCGCGTGCTCGTCGTGCATGGCCGGGTTCGGCGGTACAAGGAAAACGCTGTACACGCCGCTGTCGTCCGTCGGGTCCTGTGCCGGTACGGGGGCGAGCAGGGCGGCGGCGGTGCCGACGGCCACGGCGGAACGGGGCAGCAGGGCGGCGGTGCCGAGGACCTCGCGGGCGCGTCCGTACGAGACGGGGTCGGTGATCACGACACCGTCGACGAGCTCGGGGCGCGCGGCGAGGACGCGGGCGTGGTCGGCGGGGTCCACGGACTGGGCGAGGTAGCGCCAGCCGGGAAGGGCGGGGATGCCGTGCTCGCCGAGGTACTCGACGGTGGCGAGGACGTCGGGGCCCGGCGGCAGCAGGCCGCCGTCACCGAGGGCTCCGAGGATGCGGGAGTCGTCGGCGGCGGCTGTGCGCAGTTCGAAGAGCTGGCGCTCGGCGGAGGTGACGGCCTGGTCGAGCATGCCGCGCAGTTCGTCGGCGTACCGGTCGAACTCCGTGACGGTGAGCGGCCCTTGGGGCGCGGTGCCGGTGCCCGCCTCGGGCGTCTCCCCGGTGTCGGTGGAGGAGGCCGCGGTGGAGGCCCGCTGCCCCGGGAGGGGGGAGCCCGCGGCCGGCAGGCTCAGGAGTTCGGCGAGACGTTCCTCGGCGGCGAGGAACTCGGCGGCGCGGCGCTCCGCGTCGTAGGCGTTCCCCGCGGCCTCGGCGGCGTCCGCGGCGCGGGCGGCGGCGAGTTCGGCGCGGGACTCGGCCCCCGCGGCCTCGCGCGCGCGGTCCGCGGCGGCGCGGGCGGCCTCGCGGGCCGTGTCCCAGGCGGCGACCGTCGTCTTCTCGGCGTCGCTGGCGGCCAGGGCCGCGCGGGCCGGGTCGGCGTCGGGCGCCGAGTCGTCGAGCCAGCCGGCCCGTACCGCCTCCGCGGTCTCCTGCTCGACCTCGGCGAGGCGCTGGCGCAGGTGGCCCGCCTCGCTGCGGGCGCGCTGGGCCTCGGTCGCGGCGGACGTGGCGTCGCGGTGGGCGGTCTCGCCTGCCTCCTGGAGGGCGCTGGAGCGTTCCTCCTCCTCCGCGGCGTGGCGCTCGCCCTCCTCGGCCGCGGCGGCCAGGGCGCGTACGAGGTCGGCGGCCGCCTCCGCACGGGCCGCGAGGGCCGGGGCGGCGTCCCGCTCGGCCTCGCGGATGGCGGCGGCCACGCGCGCGGAGCGGTCGCTCGCGGCGCGGTGGCGGAGCACGACCTCGGCCGCCTGCCAGGCGGAGTGCATGGTGCGGGCGTCGGTGAGTTCGCGGCGCTGGGAGGCCGCGCCCTTCTCGGCGGCGGTCAGGGCCAGGGAGGCGTGCCGGTAGGCGAGTTCGGCGGCGATGAGGGAGCTGCGCCCGCGTGCGGTCTCGGCCTCGGCGACGGCGTGGGCGGCGGAGGTGACCTGCTGGGCGAGTTCGGCGCCGCGGCCGCGCTCCTCGGCTGCGCGGGCGGAGAGCCGGCGGGCCAGGGTACGGGTGCGGCGCTCCGCGGCCGTGTGGATCTCGCGCGTGCGGGACCGGGTCCCGGCGGCCTCGACGATCCTGCCGAGGAGGTCCACGGAACCGGCGGTGAACTCGCGCTCGGCGGTCAGTTCGGCGCGGCGTCCGAGCTTGTTGCCGAAGCCGCCGACGAGGTCGGCGAGGCCGTCGGTGTCCCGGGTGTCGGTGACGGCGCGCAGCAGCAGGTCGGTGAAGTCGGAGTCCTTCTTGACCGCGAAGAGGCCGGCGGCCTCGCCCTCGTCGGCGTTCATCTCGCGCTGGTAGCGGAAGAGTTCGGGATCGAGACCGAGTTCGCCGAGGTGCTCGTTCCAGCGGTCGTGGATCTCCTCCCAGTAGACCTCCAGGTGCGGGTACGCCTTGCCGGCCTCCGTGATGGCGTCCCGGAAGCCCTTCATGGTGCGGCGGCGGCCGGTCGCTCCCGAGGCGCCCTCGACGGGCGGCCGGACGGAGGTGGCCTCGGCGACGGGGAGGTTGTCCAGGCTGAGTCCGGGGCCGGGGCGGAAGGAGTACCAGGCCTCGGCGAACTTCCGCGGGTCGTGGGAGACCTGGCGGCCCCGCCACTCGCTGGCCTTGCCCACGACGACCAGTTCGCCGGTGAGGGTGTGCTGCCACTCCAGGGCGACGTGCCCGCAGTCGTCGGCGAGGAGGAACTTGCGCAGGACGCCGGAGCTGGCGCCGCCCAGGGTGTTGCGGTGGCCGGGGAGCATGACCGAGAAGATCAGCTTGAGGAGGACGGACTTGCCGCCGCCGTTCTCCAGGAAGAGCACGCCCGCGGGGGCGGGGCGGCGCGGCGGTCCGACCGGTTCCGCCTCGAAGAACTCCGCCTGCGTGGGGGCGGGGTGGGGCACGGGCGCGCCGACCCCCCGCAGGTCCAGGACGGTGTCGGCGTAGCGCGCACCGGCGGGACCGATGGAGTACAGGCGGACCCGGGACAGCTCGTACATGGCGAGGGACTCTCGTGCTCTCGTGCTCTGGAAGGTCGGTGGCGCGGTGGGTCGGACGGGTTGGCTGCGCGGGCCCGGTTACGCGTGGAAGGGCAGGCCCGCGTCGGCCGCGAGCTCCAGGTCGTCCCCCTCGGGCGGGGGAAGGAGGGTCGCGGAGCCGTCACTGACGGGGACGACGCCGAGTTCCAGGAGTTCGGCCATGGCGGCGGAACCGGCCATGTCGCGGACCTGGAGCTGGTAGCGGGCCGTGGTGCGGTAGGAGCCGCCGCCCTCGTCGCCGGTGCGCTGGAGGAAGCCGGACTCGGTGAGGAAGGCGGCCGCCTTGCCGACGATGCCGGTGGTGGATCCGGCGAGCCGGCGGGCGTCCTTGGTGGCGCCGGTGGCGCTGCGACGGGCGTAGATCCGCCAGGCGGCCTCCAGGCCGGGGGCGTCCGAGGCCGGGTCGGTGTTCTCGCCCTGCTCCTCCGCCCGCTGTTCGAGCCGCAGACACGCCTGGCGTACGAACGCGTCGACGCCGTTGACGGTGAGACGCCCGATGTACGCGTCGTCCGCGAGGTCCTCGGGCCGGGGGAAGGCCATGGCGGCGACCGCCAGATGGGCCAGGCCGTGCAGGAACCGGTCGGCGGAGTCCGCGGAGGCGCGGCGCGCGTAGTCGCCCATGCGGACGGCGAAGACCGAGTCCTCGCCTGCGGTGACCGCCATCCCCGCGCGCGGGGAGACCTCCAGGACGATGAGGCCGAGACCGGTGGCCACGGCGTCGGCGAGGCGCGCGAAGGCGGGGTCCTCCCGGTAGCGCCGGAGGAGTTCCCCGTACTCGGCGTCGCGGGCGGGAAGCAGCTTGGGCTGGAGCCCGAAGGAGACGAGCCGGGCCGCGTCGGAGGCGTCGGCGGGGGTGACGGCGGACGCGGCGCCGGTCGTGGAGGCGGCCGGGGGCTGCGGAGGCTCCTGCTCGCCCCACGCGTCGGCGTACTCGGCGTGGGTTTCGCTCACGGCTGGGGCTCCTCGGTGCGGCTCTCGGTCGGTGTCGGTTCGGCGGGGGTGACGGGGCGGGGAAGGGGCAGCGGGATCGGCGTGACGGCCGCGGGAGCGGTCGCGGGACGGTCCGGGAGGAGGGCGGGTTCGTCCGTGAGGCGCACGGCGCGCACGGACGGGACTCCGCGCCGCCGGGCCTGCGCGGCACGGGACGGCTCCGGCACCGCCACGGTCCCGACGCGGGGCGGGATGCCGGACGGCCGCGGGGGCCGGTCCTCGGCGTCGCCGCGGGCGCCGGCGGGCGGCGCGACGGGGACGGGGCGGACGCGCGGGCCACCCTCCGGTTCCGGGCCTGGTTCCGGGTCGTGCGCCTGTTCCGGTGCCGGTTCGCGTTCCGGTTCCGGTGCCGGTTCGCGTTCCGGTGCCGGTTCGCGTTCCGGCTCCGGTTCCTGTGCCGGTTCGCGTTCCGGCCCCTGGTCGGGGGTGCCGAGGGGATCGGGAACGGGGGCGACGTCGGGGGTCGGGTCGGTGGGGTCGGCGACGGGGTGGGTGACCGGAGCGGGCGGGACGAGGGTCACGAGGCCTCCGACCGGTCCGCGGCCATGCCCGCCGCGTCGAGCAGGGCCGTGCCGACGATGAGGTCGGCGCCCCCGAACTCGGGGTCGTCCAGCGGGGTGCCGTCGTCGACGGCGAAGAGGAGTCGCTCCTCGCCCTGCCGGTAGGCCGTGCCGACCGGGGGGCTCGCCGCGTGGACGGCGAGGAGGGCGACGAGGTACGGCAGGTCGGCGTCGAGCCTGCGGGCGTCGGCGAGCAGACCGGAGAGGCGGCGCGGGGCGTCGTGCTCCAGGTCGAGCAGGCGCAGGGCGCTCGCGAGCTGCTCCTCGCTGAAGCGGGAGTCGTCGGGGGTGGCGATGAGGTCGGGCTCGGGCATCTCCGCGCCGAGGTGCTCGCGCTCGACGGGCGGGGTGAGCAGCAGGTCGACGAGGTCGCCGAGGCGCACGGAGGCGGGGGTGCGCAGCCCGGTGCCGCGGGCGAAGAAGGCGTCGGTGACCCTGGCGGCCTGTTCGACGGGGAGCGGCAGGGTGGGGGCGACGAGCTGTCCGTACAGGTCGAGCCCGGTGTACGCGGTGGGGGCGGCGAAGGCCTGCCGGTCCTGCTCGGCGCGGAAGAGGGGGCCGGCGTCGAGCAGGCGGGACTGGAGCTGGGTGTGACGCCGGATGCAGTCCTTCACTATGTCGACGAGCTCGGCGGCGCGGCGCTTGTGCTCGGCCGTCTTGGCGTCGGAGGCGGCCTCGGCCTCGTCGCGGGCCTTGCGGATGTTGGTGAGGATCGCGTTCTCGTGGCGGTAGCGGTCGGCGACGTGGTCGAGGGCCTCGGCGATCATGTCCGGCACGGCGTTGAGCCAGTCCACCGCGCGGACGTTGCGCCGGGTGGCCTCCAGGGTCTTGCGGAGGCTCTCGGCGTACTGCACGGTCCGGTAGCGCGCCTGCTCGGCGGCGAGCTGGGCGTCGGCGAGGCGGCCCCGGTTGATGAGGACCTCCAGCTTCACCTCGGCGGCGATCTGGGCGCTGGTGACGTCGGTGTCGAGGGCTCCGACGAGGACGTTGACCGCTTCGTCGGTGGTGCGGAGGTAGACACCGCCGCCGTATCCCGGGACCTCTTCGATGAGCTTGAAGTCGTAGTCCCTGCGCACGTAGACGCCGTCGGGCCCGAAGGTGCCGTAGACGGCGCGGAAGCCGCGGTCGACGCTGCCGACGTTGATCAGGTTCTCCAGGACCCAGCGGGCCACGCGCTCGTGTTCGGCGGCGGGGCGGGTGGGTGCCTGGGCGGCGACGCGGGGCAGCAGGCGGGCGACGATCTGCTCGTGGTCGGCGCCGGTGTCGAAGTCCATGTTCAGCGTGATGAGGTCGATCGCGGCGAGGGCGACCTCGGCCATCGCGTAGACCGTGTACTCGCCGGCCAGGTTCGCCTTGCGGGCGTCGAGGTCGTGCAGCGGGGCGGTGCACGCGAGCGCGCGGAGGCGCCGCGCGAGCCCTTCGTCGGCGGCCGGACCCTGCGCGGGCCGCGGCCCCGCGCTGAGCTGGGGCGGAGCGAGGTCCGTCGAGGCAGGCGAAGTCACGGTGCACAGATTAGGTCCTCGAACTGACAACGGTCGAAACGGCGCAGATGCGACCGGGCTCCGGGAGGGCGCCCGGCGGCTCTGCGAGCGGCCCTTCGGCAGCTCCCCCCGGTGGGCGCTCGGCCGCTGTCCCGGGGCGCGCCGGAGGTCAGTCCGCAGGGGTGTCGACGGCCTTCGCGTAGGCGGCGGAGAGCCGGGTGAGGGAGTCGTCGAGGTAGCGGGCGAGGAGCCTTTCGGCCGTGGCCAGCTCACCGGCCCGCAGGGCGTCCAGGATCTCCCGGTTCCGGGCCAGGTACGGCTCGTGCAGGGTGCGGGGGTCGTCGACGACGTGGAACGCGAGGCGGAGTTCGGCGAGGACACCCCGCATCAGTTCGTCGGTGCGGGCGCTGCCCGCGAGGGCGACGAGCTCCCGGTGGAAGTGGATGTTGGCCGTGGAGACGCCCTTCCAGTCCTCCGCGCGGGCCGCGGTGTCGCCCTCCGCCACGGCGGCGGCGAGCGCGTCGAGGGCGTACGGGGGCTGTCCGAGGCCGCGCACGACGGCGCACTCGACGAGGCGCCGGGTGCGGTGGATGTCGGCCACGTCCTCGGCGTCGAGCACGCGGACGAAGACCCCGCGGTTGAGTTCGTGGACGAGGAGCCGCTCGTGGGTGAGGAGCCGGAAGGCCTCGCGCAGGGTGTTGCGGGACACACCGAGCGCTCCGCCGATGGCTTCCTCGGAGAGCCGGTTGCCGGGCGGGAAATAGCCCTCCGCGATCCGGTTGCGCAGGATGTCGGCGACTCGTTCCGCCGTGCTGGTGCGGCCGAGGAGCATCCGGTCGGCGCTCAGGTCCCCTTCTTCGCTCGCTGCCACGCCGCTTCCTCTCCCGTTCGCTGCCCCTGCCGACTCGGAATCATCTTGTCGGATTGTTCAACGATCCTCTACCTTGACGGCACCGTACGGTACCCCTCCCTCCTGCCTGCGAGGTGCAGATGCGCACGCCCCCCGACCAGGTCCCGATCGACCTCAACGCCGATCTCGGCGAGGGCTTCGGCCGCTGGACGCTCACCGACGACGAGCAGCTCCTGTCCGTCGTGACCAGCGCCAACGTCGCCTGCGGCTTCCACGCGGGCGACGCGGCCACCATGCGGCGGGTGTGCGAGCTCGCGGCCGAGCGCGGGGTACGGATCGGCGCCCAGGTCTCGTACCGCGACCTGGCGGGCTTCGGGCGGCGCTCGATGGACGTCCCCGCGGCGGAGCTGGCCGCCGAGGTGGCGTACCAGATCGGCGCCCTCGAGGTCTTCGCACGCGCGGCAGGCGCGCGCGTGGCCTACGTGAAGCCGCACGGGGCGCTCTACAACCGGGTGGTCCGGGACGAGGAGCAGGCGGCGGCGGTGGTCGAGGGCGTGCTGCTCGCGGACCGCACGCTGCCGGTCCTCGGCCTGCCCGGTTCGCGGCTGCACGAGGCGGCGGCGAAGGCGGGGCTTCCGGTCGTGCCGGAGGCCTTCGGCGACCGGGCCTACCGGGCGGACGGCTCCCTGCTGCCGCGCGGGCAGGCGGGGGCGGTCGTCAGCGACCCGGCGGCGGTGGCGGAACGCTCGCTGGCCATGGCCCGGTTCGGGGTGGTCACGGCGCACTGCGGAAGTTCCGTGGCGGTGCGGCCCCGGTCGCTGTGCCTGCACGGCGACACTCCTGGCGCGGTGGACCTCGCCCGGCGGGTCAGGGAGCGTCTCGAGGCCTCCGGGGTGAAGGTCGAGGCCTTCGCGTGAACGCCGTCGGCGCGCGCGCGACGCGCGTGGGCGAGCGGGCGGTCCTGGTGGAGCTGGCCGGGGGCGAGGAGACGGAGGCGTTCCACGCCGAACTGCTGCGGCGGCGGGCGGCCGGCACCCTTCCCGCCGTACGCGAGATCGTGCCGGCGGCGCGGACGGTGCTCATCGACGGAGTGGCGGACCCGGACCGGCTGGCGGCCGAGCTGCCCGGCTGGGAGGTGGGGCCGCTCCCCGCGCGCGTGGGTGCGGCGGTCGGGATACCGGTCCGGTACGACGGGCCCGACCTCGCGGAGGTCGCCACGCTGTGGGGGGTCTCCGTCGAGGCGGCGGTACGGATCCACACGGCCGCCGAGTTCCGGGTCGCCTTCTGCGGGTTCGCGCCCGGCTTCGGCTATCTGACGGGACTCGACGAGCGGTACGAGGTACCGCGTCGGGCCACTCCGCGTACCGCCGTGCCGGCCGGCTCGGTCGCCCTGGCGGGCCCGTACACGGGCGTGTACCCGCGCTCCTCGCCCGGTGGCTGGCAGTTGATCGGCACGACGGACACGGTGCTCTGGGACACCGGCAGGGAACCGGTCGCGCTGCTCGCTCCGGGCACCCGGGTCCGGTTCACGGAGGCGGGCGCCACGAAGGAGGGCGGGCGATGAGCGACCGGGCCGTCGCCGTGGTCCGGGCCGGGGCCCTGACCACCGTGCAGGACCTGGGACGAACCGGCCACGCGCATCTCGGGGTGCCCCGCTCGGGCGCCCTCGACCCGGCGGCCGTACGGCTCGTGAACCGGCTCGTGGGCAATCCCGGGACGGCGGCCGTCCTGGAGACCACCGTCAACGGCTGCGCCGTGCGGACCCGTTGCGCGGTGACCGTCGCCGTGGGCGGCGCGCCCTGCCCGGTCCGGGTGGACGGACGCCCGGCCGCCTGGGGAACCGCGGTCCGCGTGGCCGCCGGGTCGGTCCTGGAGATCGGCGCCGCCGTGCGCGGGGTGCGCGCCTACGTGGCCTTCGGCGGTGGGATCGACGTCGATCCGGTGCTCGGCAGCCGCTCCACCGACCTGCTGTCCGGCCTCGGGCCGGCACCGCTCGCGGACGAGATGGTCCTGCCCCTGGGACAGCCCACGGACACGGACGAGGTCGTGAAGGGTAAGGGATACGTCGACGCTCCGCCCTGGCCGGGCCCGCCGGACGAACTGGTGCTGCGCGTCCGGCTCGGTCCCCGTGAGGACTGGTTCACCGACGCGGCGCTCCGCACCCTGGCCACGCGCGCGTACCGGGTGTCCCCGGCGAGCAACCGCATCGGACTGCGCCTCGAAGGCCCGGCACTCGAACGGGCCCTGCCGGGAGAGCTGGCGAGCGAGGGCATGGTCCTCGGCGCGGTCCAGGTGCCGCCGGACGGACGGCCCGTGGTGTTCCTCGCGGACCATCCGACGACGGGGGGCTACCCAGTGGTCGGGGTGGTGCGGGAGGCCGATCTGGGCGCGGTGGCCCAGGCGGTGCCGGGGACGCCGGTGCGGTTCACGCCGGTGCGCTGAGGCCGTCCGCCGGCGAACCGTACCCTCCGCCGCCGGGGGTGCGCAGGACCAGGACGTCGCCGGGTCCGACCTCCGTGGTGGCGGCGCCCGCGAGGCGCTCGACGGTGCCGTCGGCGCGTTCCACGAGGTTCTCGCCGAGGGCTCCGGGCCCGCCGCCCGCCATGCCGTACGGGGGCACGCGCCGGTGACCGGTGAGGAGCGCCACGGTCATCGGCTCCAGGAAGCGGATGCGGCGCTCCACGCCCTGGCCGCCGTTCCATCGGCCGCGCCCGGCGCTGTCCTCCCGTACCGCGAAGGCGTCGATCCTGACCGGATGGCGCCACTCCAGGATCTCGGGGTCGGTGAGCCGGGAGTTGGTCATGTGGGTCTGGACGGCGTCGGCGCCGTCGAAGCCGTCCCCCGCGCCCGAGCCGCTGGCGACGGTCTCGTAGTACTGCACGCGCGCGTTGCCGAAGGTGACGTTGTTCATGGTGCCGGAGCCCTCTGCCTGCACACCGAGGGCCGCGTAGAGGGCGCCGGTGACGGCCTGTGAGGTCTCGACGTTGCCTGCGACGGTGGCGGCCGGGTGTTCGGGCGCGAGCATGGAGCCGGGCGGGACGCGGATCTCCAGGGGTTCGAGACAGCCGCTGTTGAGCGGGATGTCCTCGTCGACCAGGGTCCGGAAGACGTAGAGGACGGCGGCCATGACGACGGCCGTGGGCGCGTTGGCGTTGCCGGACAGCTGCGGGGAGGTACCGGCGAAGTCGAGGACGGCGGAACGTCGTTCGCGGTCGACGCGGACCGCGACCTGGATCACCGCGCCGCCGTCGGTCTCGTAGCGGTACGCGCCGTCGTGCAGCCGCGCGACGATGCGGCGCACGGACTCCTCTGCGTTGGCCCGGACGTGCCGCATGTAGGCCTGGACGACGTCGAGTCCGAAATCGTCGACGGCTCTCCGGAGTTCCTCGATGCCCTTCTCGTTCGCGGCGATCTGTGCACGCAGGTCGGCGAGGTTGGTGTCCGGGTCGCGGGAGGGGTGACGGGCGCCGGTGAGCAGGGCCCTCGTCTCGGCCTCGCGCAGCCGTCCGTCCCGTACGAGCAGCCAGTTGTCGAAGAGGACGCCCTCTTCGTCGACGGTCCGGCTGAAGGCGGGCATGGAGCCGGGGGTGATGCCACCGATCTCGGCATGGTGGCCGCGTGAGGCGACCAGGAAACGGAGTTCGTCGCCCGTGTCGCTGAAAACCGGGGTCACGACGGTGACGTCGGGCAGGTGGGTGCCACCGTGGTACGGGTCGTTGATCGCGTACACGTCCCCGGGGCGCAGGTCGCGCCCGCGGCGCCGCAGGACCTCCTTGATGGACTCCCCCATGGAGCCGAGGTGGACGGGGATGTGGGGTGCGTTGGCGATGAGGTTGCCCTCGGCGTCGAAGAGCGCGCAGGAGAAGTCGAGTCGTTCCTTGATGTTGACGGACTGGGCCGTGTTCTCCAGGCGGACGCCCATCTGCTCGGCGATGGCCATGAAGAGGTTGTTGAAGACCTCCAGGAGGACGGGGTCGACGTCCGTGCCGGCGGCCACGCGCGCGGGGCGCGGGGCGACGCGGTGCAGGAGAAGGTGGCCTCCCTCGGCGGCGGTGGCCCGCCAGCCGCTGTCGACGACGGTCGTGGCGTCGGTCTCCGCGAGGATCGCGGGCCCTTGGACGGTGTCCCCGGGCCGCAGGTCCTCACGCCGGTGGAGCGGGGCGTCGTGGGATCTCCCGGCGCTGTATACCCGGACGGTGGCCCGGGGGGTGAGGGGCCCGGTCCGCTCCCCCGCGTCGACGAGGACGGGGCCGTGGGGTCCGGCGCGGCCGACGGCCTCCACGGACACGGCCTCGACCACGAGCGGCTTGTCCAGGGTGAAGGCGTACCGCGCCCGGTGGACGGCCGTGAACGCCGCGCGCATCGACGCGGCGGGGGCGAGATCGACCTGAAGACTCGCGTCCGTGCCCGCGTACCGCAGGAGTACGCGCGCGTACGTGGTGATCGCCTCGTCCGGCAGGCCGTCCGCGCGCAGCTCCGCGCGGGTGAGCCCGGCGAGTTCGGCGCAGAGGGCCGTCACGCGCGCGTGGGTGCCGGGAGCGTCGAGCTCCGCCTCGACGGACCGCTCCCGCATGGCGGTGGCGTCGGCGAGCCCGATGCCGTAGGCGGAGAGCACTCCGGCCAGCGGGGGTACCAGCACGGTGTCGACGCCCAGGGCGTCGGCGACGGCGCAGGCATGCTGGCCGCCCGCGCCGCCGAAGCTGGTGAGCGCGTACCGGGTGATGTCGTGGCCGCGTTGGACGGAGATCTTCTTGACGGCGTTGGCCATGTCGAGGACGGCGATCTCCAGGAAGCCCGCGGCGACCTCCTCGGGGGTGCGGCCGCCGCCGACCTCCTCGGCAAGGGCCGCGAACCGGTCCCGTACGACGTCGGCGTCCAGCGGCCGGTCGCCGGTCTCGCCGAACACGGCGGGGAAGTGGGCGGGCTGGACCCGGCCGAGCATGACGTTGGCGTCGGTGATCGTGAGCGGTCCGCCCCTGCGGTAGCAGGCGGGTCCGGGGACGGCACCCGCCGAGTCGGGGCCCACACGGCAGCGGCGGCCGTCGTAGTGGAGGACGGATCCGCCGCCCGCGGCGACGGTGTGGATGCTCATCATCGGTGCCCGCATCCGTACCCCGGCGACCTGTGTACCGAGTTCACGTTCGAAGGCGCCGGCGTGGTGCGACACGTCGGTGGAGGTACCGCCCATGTCGAAGCCGATGACCCGGTCGTGCCCCGCCTGCGCGGAGGTCCGCGCCATGCCGACGACGCCGCCCGCCGGACCCGACAGGACCGCGTCCTTGCCCCGGAAGTGGGCCGCCTCGCGCAGTCCGCCGTTGGACTGCATGAACATGAGGCGGATCCCCGCGAGTTCGCGGGCGACCTCGTCGACGTACCGGCGCAGGATCGGTGAGAGATAGGCGTCGACGACGGTGGTGTCGCCGCGCGGGACGAGCTTGATGAGCGGGCTGACCTCGTACGAGCAGCTGACCTGGGTGAAGCCGGCGTCACGAGCGAGCGTCCCGGTCCTGGCCTCGTGTTCCGGATACCGGTAGCCGTGCATGAGGGCGACCGCGGCGGAGCGGAATCCGTCGCGGTGTGCGGCGGCGAGCGCCTCGGCGACGGCGGTCTCGTCCAGGGGCCGGACGACCTGCCCGTGGGCGTCGACCCGCTCGGGGACCTCGATCACGCGCGCGTACACCGCTTCGGGCAGGACGATGCGGCGGTCGAAGAGCCGGGGCCGGTTCTGGTAGGCGATGCGGAGCGCGTCGCGGAAGCCCTCGGTGACGAGGAGGACGGTCGGTTCACCGCGCCGCTCCAGGAGGGCGTTGGTGGCGACGGTGGTGCCCATCTTGACGACGGCGATCCGGTCGGCGGGGACGGGCTCGCCGGGGCCGAGGCCGAGGAGGAGACGGATCCCCGCGACGGCGGCGTCCTGATCCCGCGCGGGGTCGTGGGAGAGCAGCTTGCGGGTGACGAGCCGGCCGTCGGGCCGTCTGCCGACGATGTCGGTGAAGGTGCCGCCCCGGTCGATCCAGAACTCCCAGCGCCCGTTCATCTCCCCATTGTGGCCGCGAGCGCCGCGGCGAGGGCGTCGTCCGCGCGCGCGTCGAGCGGGGCGGGGCCGCTGCCGTCGGCCCAGTGGCGCAGTTCGGCACCGGCGAGCAGCAGGAGCTGCGGAAGCAGGTCGCGGCTGCGGCGGAGGAGCCATCCGGTACCGGCGGTGGCAAGCCAGAGCGCGGCCTCGGCGCGGCCCGGCGGCGGCTGGGCGGGCTCCTGGGCGGGCGGTGCGCCGTGGGCGAGTCCCCGTTCGGCGAGGAGGCGGTGGAAGCCCTCGGCGACGGCCCGGTGGCCGCGCTCGCCCGGGTGGAGCCGGTCGGCGCTCCACAGGGTGCGGTTCTCGGTCCAGGCGGCGTCCGCGAGGTGCAGATGGACGGCGCGGTACCGGGCGGAGAGGGCGTGCACGACGGCGTTGACGGACCGCTGGCGGCGGGCGAGCGGGCGCGCCAGCGGCGGTGGCAGGCCGAGCATCCGGCCGGGGTCGGGCAGGCAGGCGGTCAGGAGTACGGCTCCGGCCGCGTCGAGGTCGGCGCAGACGCGGTCCAGCTGGCGGGCGAGGCGGGCGATGTCGAAGGTGCGGCGCAGGGTGTCGTTGACCCCGACGACGACGGAGGCGAGGTGCGGCTCGAAGGCGAGGGCGCGGGGCGCCTGCCGCTCGGCGACGTCCGCGCTGAGCGCCCCGCTGACGGCCAGGTTCAGGAACGTGGTCTCCCGCCCGTCGGCCGGGAGCCCGGCGGCGAGCAGCCGCGCCCATCCCCGCCAGGCGCCGTCCACCCGGTCACCGACGCCCTCGCTGAGCGAGTCCCCGAGCGCGACGAAGCGGACGGCGCCGGCGGCGCCCGGGCCTGAGCGGGCGGCGCTCGGACCTGAGACGGCGCCCGGAGCTGAGGCGGCGCTCGGAGTTGAGCGGGGCGCGGGGCCGGGGTGCGGCACGAAGCCAGGCGCGGGACCGGGACGTTGCGCGGGTACGCGGCCGGCCGCGGCGGCGACCGTGATGGGGTCCTGTGTCACCGGCGGGCCTCCTCGGGCCGCCGCGGCTCCGGTGCCGGGAGGGCGTCGTGGGCGGCGAGGAAGGCGGTGACGGAGCGCTCCCAGGTGAAGTGCTCCGCACGCGCGCGTGCCGCCCCCCGGCGGGCGGCCTCCGGCGTCGCGAGGAGGCCCCGGACGGCGGACGCGAACGCTCCTGGGGTGTCCACCGCCGAGGCCCCCGCCGTGCCGACTACCTCCGGGAGGGCGGAGGAGGCGCTGACGACGACCGGAGTCCCGCAGGCGAGGGCCTCCAGGGCGGAGAGGCCGAACGTTTCCGCGGGCCCCGGCGCCAGGCACACGTCGGCCGCCGCCTGGAGATCCGCCAGGGCCTCCCGGTCGGCGAGGTGCCCGAGGAACCGCACCGGCAGCCGCCGCTCCCGTGCCCGCCGCTCCAGGGCGCCGCGCAGCGGCCCGTCGCCCGCGACCACGAGGGCGGCGGCGATCCCCGTGTCCCGCAGCTCGGCGAGGGCGTCCAGGGCCGTGCCGGGCCGCTTCTCGACGGAGAGGCGCGAGCAGAGCAGGAGCAGCACCCGCTCCCCGTCGGCGTACCGGGCCCGCAGCACGGTGCTGCGGCGGCCGGGCCTGCGGTGGTCGAGGTCGACGCCGAGCGGAGCCCGTACGACGTTGCGTGCCCCGATCCGTACGAACTCCCGCTCGGCCCACTCCGTCGTGCAGACGATCCGCGCGAACGCCCACGCCGTACGGCGGTTGAGCCGGTCCGCCGCGCGGGCCGCCACGGCGGGCGGTACGCCCCAGGTGCGCAGGACGCCGTCGGCGGTCTCGTGGGAGACCATCACCGAGGGCACCCGGGCGCGGCGCGCCCACTCGCCCGTCCACCGCAGGGTCGTGCGGTCCGAGACCTCGATCCGGTCGGGGGCCAGCTCGTCGAGGAGGCGGCGCACCCGGCGCCGGTCGGCGAGGACCCGGTAGCCGCCGGTGCCGGGCAGCGCGGGGCCGGGGAGGGTGATGACCCGGCCCTGGGCGGTGTGGTGATCGCTCTCGACGTCACCGGGGACGACGAGGACCGGTTCGTGGCCGGCCGCGAGGTAGCCGCGTCCCAGCTGGTCGAGGGCGGTCCGCAGGCCGCCGGAGGTGGGGGTCACGAAGTTCGCGAGCCGCACGATCCGCAGCCCGCCGCCCCGCACGCGGCCGACACCGGCGCCACCGATGCCGCACCCGCCCCCGTCGACACCGACACCGACGCCGCTGATGCCGTCCCCGCTCATGCCGCCACCGCCGTCCGCTCGCGCAGGACCTCCAGGTAGTGGCCGATCAGCTCGTCGCCGAGGACTTCCCACGTACGGCCCTCGACGGCCGTACGTCCCGCCCTGCCGTACGCCGCGCGCAGCTCCGGTGCGGCGGCGAGCGTGCCGACGGCCTCGCACAGCGCGTCGGGGTCTCCCGGGGTCACGAGGAGCCCGGTGCGTCCGTGGTCGACGAGGTCCAGGGGGCCGCCGGCGGCCGGGGCGATCACCGGGACGCCGCTCGCCATGGCCTCCTGGACGGTCTGGCAGAAGGTCTCGAACGGTCCGGTGTGGGCGAACACGTCGAGCGAGGCGAAGATCCGGGCGAGGTCGGCTCCGGTGCGGCGGCCCAGGAAGCGGGCGTCGGGCAGCGCGGTGCGCAGCGTGGGCCCGCTCGGCCCGTCGCCGACGACCACCACCCGTACGCCCGGAAGTTCTCCCGCTCCGGAGAGCAGGTCCACGCGCTTCTCGGGGGCGAGGCGGCCCACGTAGCCGACGAGGAGTTCGCCGTCGGGGGCGAGCTCCCGGCGCAGCGCGGCGTCCCGGAGTCCGGGGCGGAAGCGGGCGGTGTCCACGCCTCGCCCCCAGAGCCGGACGCGGCCTATGCCGTGGGCCTCCAGGTCGCGGACGGCGGCGGCGGAGGGGGCGAGGGTGCGATCGGCCGCTCCGTGGACGGCGCGCAGGCGGCGCCAGGCGGCGCCCTCGCCGGTTCCCACGTACGTCCGGGCGTAGCCGGCGAGGTCGGTCTGGTAGACGGCGACGGCGGGGATGCCGAGCCGGGCGGCGGCCGTCATCCCGCGTACTCCGAGGACGAACGGTCCCGCGAGGTGGACGAGGTCGGCGCGGTGGGCTGCGATGGCCGCGGCGACGCGGCGGCTGGGCAGGGCCACCCGTACCTGCGGATAGCCGGGCAGGGGGAGGGAGGGCACCCGGACGACGGCGCAGGGGGCGTCGGCGTCCGCGGCCTGGTCGGCGACGGCGGGGGCGATGACGAGCGGGGTGTGGCCCCGCCGGACGAGGTGGCGCGCGGTCTGCAGGGCGCAGTGCGCCACACCGTTGACGTCGGGAGGGAAGGATTCGGTGACGATGACGACACGCATACGGGTGTTGTCGTCGCGCTCGGCGTGTACCCGTCAACGTCGATCTGGACGGGGAGGGAACGTCCCATGAGCGTTTCGGGCGGAGGCCGCCCGAGGGCCCGGCAGCGGGGGTGCTCGCGGGCGCGTGGCCCGGGTCGGGATCCACGCGCGCGTGAGCCGGGTCGGGATCCACGCGCGCGTGGATCCCGCGAGCGGCCCGTTCGCCGGCGACCGGCTGCCCCGTCGCCCGCGAACCTCCGGGGCGGGGCCTCGCCCGGCGGGGTCTCCGCCGTGGGCCGCGCCGCCCCGGAGCCGGGTGACGGGGGTGACCGGTATCGGTGACCGGTGTCGGTGACCGTCTCAGCGACCGGTGTCAGCGTCCAGGTCCGACCGGGGTCAGACCTGGAGGTCCGGTCCTATCCGGTTGCGTACCGCGGTCTGGACCTCGACCTCCTCGGCCGGGTCGGCCGCGAGGCGGCGCAGTCGGTCGGCGACCCGTACGTCCCCGGTCTCGGCGTGCTGGGCCGCGACCTCGCGGGTGGTCTCCTCGCAGTCCCAGAGGCACTCGACGGCGAAGCCGGCCGCGAAGGTGGGGTCGGTGGCGGCGAGGGCGCGGGCCACGCGCCCTCGGAGCTGGGAGGAGGCCGTCTCGCGGTAGACGTGGCGCAGCACGGGGGCCGCGCAGGCGATGCCGAGGCGTCCCGCGCCGTCGACGAGCCCGGCGAGGACGGGAGCGTCGGGGCCTTCGGAGCGGACGGTGTCACGGAGCGCGCCGAGGACGGAGGGGGAGTCCTGGGCGGTTCCGCGGCAGGCGAGCAGCTCGGCGGCGGCGGCGCCGAGCGCGTCGGTCCTGCGGACCCACGCACGGGCGCGGGCGACGGCGTCCTCGCCGCACATGCGCCGGTAGGCGGCGATGGCGGCTTCGGCGACCTCGTGGGAGTCGCCGTCGGCGGCGGCCTCGACGAGGTCGAGGACGGCGGGGTCCCGTGACTCGGCGAGGTGGTGCAGGGCGGCACCCCTGGCGCCCACGGCGCCGTGCCGGGCGGCGGCGAGGAGTTCGGGACGGTCCTCGGGTCCCGCGACCGCGGTCAGGCAGCGGGCGGCGGGCCCGTAGAGGACGGCTCCGCGCTCGTAACCCTCCTGCGCCCAGTCGAGGACGGCCCGCACGCTCCAGCCGGGCCGGGGCCCGGCGGGGCGCATCTGGCGCTGCCAGCGGTCGAAGGAGCCCTGTTCCTGGGCGGCCCTGACCCGGGCGCCGACGGCGTCGCGCCGGTCCTCCGCCCACAGGCGCCACGGGCGGGGCTCGAAGGCGTCCCGCACGACGCGGGCGAGTTCGGCCTCGCCCTCCGCGTCGGCCGGGAAACGGGCCAGTACGGGGACGGCGAGCGCGCGGAGGCCGGCGTCGTCGTCGCGGAGGGCCAGCTCGTCGAGGGCCCACGCCCAGTTCGTGCCGGTCGCCGCGTAGCGGCGGAGCAGGAGCAGGGCGTCCGCGCGTCCGTAGGAGGCCAGGTGGCCGAGGACGGCGAGCGCGAGCCCGGTGCGGGACTCCTCGGTGTCGAGGTGGTCCTCGGCGCCGAACAGGTGCGCCTCGATCTCGTCCAGACCGCCGTGGAGGTCCAGGTAGAGACGGGCGTAGTAGAGGGAGCGGTTCTCGACCTGCCAGTCGTGGCGTGGGTCGACGACGACGCAGTGGTTGAGGGCCGCGAGGGCCTCGGCGCGTGGCGCGGCGAGCGCGTGCAGGGTGCCGTCGCCGCGGCCCCGCTGCAGCAGGCCGAGCAGGGTGCCGCTCGGCGCTATGACTGGATCGAACATGGGAAGACGCCTCACATCAAGCTGTCGACACGACCGGGGGATTCCGGGGTGACCCGGGTCAGGCTGTACATCGCTGTACGCCTAGGCCGTGCGGCAACGTGTCGGGCCGCCCGTCGTCCTGCGCTTGCCAGTGACCATCTTCCTCTGCCTCTCGTCGGTGGCCCGTTTTGCCGGGCCCGACGTCATGATGACCCACCCATTTCGCCACCGCGACCACATTTACGGCGCCGCTCTCACCTGGGGTTCAGCGCCCGTTCACCGGGTTCCGAAGAGTTCGAGGAGTTCGGCCTTGCCGAACATCCGGGCGGTGTCCACGGCGGACGGAGTCCCGGCTTCCGGATTTGCCCCGCCGTCGAGGAGCGCGCGGATCACGGCGTCCTCGCCCTTGAAGACCGCCCCGGCGAGCGGGGTCTGCCCGCGGTCGTTGGCGCGGTCGGCGTCGGCACCGCGCGCGAGGAGGGCGGAAACCGCGGCGGCGTGGCCGTGGTAGGCGGCGAGCATGACGAGCGAGTCGCCCTTCTCGTTGGTGAGGTTCGCCGGAACGCCCGCGTCGAGGTAGGCGGCCAGGGCGTCGGCGTCCCCGGTGCGCGCGAGGTCGAAGACCTTGGACGCCAGCTCGATGACCTCGGGGTCCGGAGTCTCGCTCATCGGGTGGGACCGCCCTTCTCCTGCGTTGTCGTCCTGTGCACGGCCAGCGGGGCCGTACGAGTGAATCGACAGGGTACTGCCCGTTCGGTGACATGACCTCGCTCGACGGAGGCAAAGATCACGGCAGCCCGCACTCGGCCGCCTCTCTAGCGCACGCCGGGCATTTCGCCACTCGACAGCCCGTTCGACGTCCGCCGGTCAAGTGAAATCGCCCGTTTTTCACTCGAATGAACCTTTAGTCACATAGATACTTGCGGTGAACTTGGAAGGACTCATGGTGACTGTCCCCTCAACCAGGAGAACACCCAATGATCCTGTCCATCTCAGGCGTGGTCCTGCTCGGCATCATCTGCTTCCTGTTCTTCAAGAAGGACGGGATGAAGGCCTCGCACGCCCTCGTCAGCGCGCTGTTCGGCTTCTACCTCGCGGGCACCGCCATCGCCCCGAGCATCACGGCGGGCGGGCAGAGCCTCGCCGGCCTCCTGGGCGGGATCAAGTTCTGACGCCCTTCCGTCCCTTCCACCACCTCAGGAGTACTTCGTGGCCCGGCGACCACTCCCCCGCATTCTGAGCAGCGGCAGCGCACAGATCGCTCGTAGTCGAGAGATCGCGCGCACGGCCGCCGACAGCGCCACCGACGTGCTCCATCCACTGATCACGGTCTCCCGTGGTCTGCGGAAGCTGGCCGCGACAGCGCGCGCCAAGTGGGCCGCGACCCCCAAGGAGCGGCGTGGCCCCACGCTGTTCCTGGTCGCGGCCTGCGTCCTGGTCGTCGTCCTCATGCCGTACGGGCCGCTCCTCGCGCTCGTCACGCTGATGGGCGCCGCCGCGTGGAAGGGACGCGAGCGTCCGGTCGTCAGGACCGGTCCCGACGACGCGGAGATCGCCCGGCTCAAGGGTCTGTACGAGGCCCTCGTGCCGTACTTCTCCGTGCCCGACGACCCCTCCCCGCTCTTCGCCCACGGGGGCGACTGGAGCGGCGCCTTCGCGGAGTACGCCTTCGACGAGGACGGGCGGCTCACCCGGCTGAAGATCGCCTATCCCCCCTACTTCACGGACGGCGAACCCGACGCACGCGCGCGTATCGAGCACCTGCTGCACGCCAAATCGGGGCGCGGCCGCGAGTACCGCTTCGACTGGGACGAGGAGGGCAACCGGCTCGTCATGAGCGTGCTGCCCGCCCTGCCCACCACCATCGCCGCCCAGCGCTTCGTCACCGTGCCGGGCGAGACCGTCCTCGGCTTCACCGACGCGGACGCCGTGCAGCGGACCGTGCCCGTGGTCGCGGCGGACGGCACGGAGGACGCGCCGGCCGTGGTCTGGCGCACCGGCCCCCGCTCCACCGAGCCGCATCTGCTGGTCGTCGGCCAGCCCGGCAGCGGCACCACCTCCCTGCTGCGCTCGATCGCCCTCCAGGCCCTCCCCCACGGCGACGTGCTGATCGTCGAGGGCGGCGGCACCGGCGAGTACGCCTGCCTGACCGGCAGGGACGGCGTCCTGGCCGTCGAGTGCGGGCTCTCCGGCTCTCTCGCCAGCCTCGAATGGGCCGCGCACGAGACGGAGCGGCGGCTGATCGCCGCCAACCGTGCCCGGCAGGCCGGCCACCCGGCGCCCGAGGACACCCGGCGGCCGCTGTGGATCCTGCTCGACCGGCCGAGCATCCTCGGTCACCTCGCCGCCGCCGACGGCCGCGGCGACCCGCAGGAGCTGCTCCAGGTGCCGCTGCGGCACGGGCGCGCCGCCCAGGTCACGGTGGTGGTCGCCGAGCAGTTCGACAGCGCGGACACGCTGAGCGAGGCGGTACGGAGCCACACCAGGGCGCGGATCGTGCTCGGCCCGGCGACTCCGGAGCAGATCGCGGCCGTCCTCGGCACCGAGCCGCACACCACGCCGACGCCCCAGGTCCCGGCGGGCCGCGGCTACGCGCGCCTGGGGAGCGGTCCGGTCCTGCGCCTGCAGGTGCCGGCGACGCCCGACCCGTACGACGACGCGACGAGCGAGACGCACCGGCAGGCGGTCCTGGACCTCCTCCCGGAGCGCCGGACGGAGACGCCCGCCACCGCTGCGACGCTCGCGACGGCAGCGACCGTCACCTCGGCAGCGCCGGCCCCCGCCATCGAGAAGGCCGTCGCCCCGGCCCCCGAGCCGGCCCCGGCGCCCCGCGGCCGGCCGGACCCGGGCCCGGCGCCCCTGCACGCCCCGGTGCCCGCCGAGGGCTGAGCACCACGCGCGCGTGAAGAGGCCGGTACGGACCGCGGGTCCGTACCGGCCTCTTCACGCGGAGCAGGCGGGCTACGCCACGAACGACCGCGGCGGCTCCGTCCCCCCGCCCGCGCCGGACTCCACGAGCCGGGCCGCGGCGGCCAGCCGGGCGGCGGCCTCGTCGGCGACCGGTCCGCCGACCGTGAACGGCAGCCGGACGAAGCCCTCGAAGGCCCCGTCGACGCCGAACCGCGGACCCGACGGGACACGGACGCCGACCCGCTCCCCCGCCTCGGCCAGCCGGGAGCCGGACAGGCCGCCGGTACGGACCCAGAGGGTCAGGCCGCCGCGCGGTACGGAGAACTCCCACTCCGGGAGCTCCCTGCGCACCGCGGCGACGAGCGCGTCCCGGTTCTCCCTGGCCTGCTCGCGGCGCAGCGCCACGGCCTCCTCCCAGCCGCCCGTGCCCATGAGCCAGTTCACGCCGAGCTGTTCCAGTACGGGGGTGCCGAGGTCGGCGTACGCGCGCGCCGCCACCAGGGAGCGGATGACGTCGGGAGCCGCCCGGACCCAGCCGATGCGCATGCCCGCCCAGAAGGCCTTGCTGGCCGAGCCGACCGTCAGGACGGTGGATCCCGCCGGGTCGAAGGCGCAGACCGGCCTGGGCATCCGCAGGTCGTCGTCCAGGTGCAGCTCGGCCATGGTCTCGTCGACGACGAGGACCGTGCCGGCCGAGCGGGCCGCGTCCACGAGCTGCCGGCGCTGGTCCTCGTCGGCCAGCGCGCCGGTGGGGTTGTGGAAGTCGGCCACCACGTACGCGAGGCGGGGTGCCGCGTCCCGCAGCACCTGCCGCCAGCGGCCCATGTCCCAGCTGCCGAGCCCCTCCGACATGGCGACGGGCACGAGCCGGGCCCCGGCCTCCCGCATCAGCTGGAGGATGTTGGCGTACGAGGGCGATTCGACGGCGATGCGCTCGCCCCGCCCCGCGAAGAGGTGGCAGATGGCGTCGATGGCTCCCATGGCGCCGGTCGTGACCATGATCTGCTCGGGCATCGTGGGGATGCCGCGCGCGGTGTAGCGGTCGGCGAGCGTCTGCCGCAGGGCGGGCAGTCCCGCCGGGTAGTCCCCGTGCGTGTGGGCGTACGGAGGCAGTTCCTCCAGGGCGCCCTGGATGCCGCGGGTGAGCCAGGGCTCGGGCGCGGGCAGCGCCGCGCAGCCGAGGTCGATCAGCGAGCCGAGGGACTCGGGGGGCAGCGGTTCGAGGCCTCGGGCGGGAAGGGGGTTCCCCGCCGGTACGGCGGTCCAGCTGCCGGCCCCCCGGCGCGATTCGAGGAAGCCCTCGGCGCGGAGCGCCTCGTAGGCCGCGGCCACCGTCGTACGGCTGACGGTGAGGGCGAGGGCGAGTTCCCGCTCGGCGGGGAGCCGGGCGGCGACCGGGACCCTGCCCTCGAGGACCAGCAGGCGGATGCCGTCGGCCAGCGCACGGTAGGCGGGCGGCTTGCGCCCGCCGGGTCCGGCGGGCCGCGGCTGCTGCGCCTGGAGCTGCCGGGCGAGCTGAGCCGGTCCTACCGCCGAAGTCCACTGGGCCATCGGAATCAGTCCACCTTCCTCGAATTGGCCATGGTTGGCACCCGTTCCCTGGCCACAGAGTGTCACGAACCAGTCCACTGACACCACCCTGGGGGGGAAGTCCCTTGTCCATCGCCTCCGGTCTCCACGGCCGGCACCTCACCCGTCGACTGATCCAGCTCTACGTGGGCCTGGCGCTCTACGGGGCCAGCGCGGCGCTGCTCGTGCGCAGCGGTCTCGGTCTGTCGCCCTGGAGCGTCCTCGACCAGGGTCTCTCGGAGAAGACGGGGCTGACCATCGGCGTGGTGTCGATCATCGTCGGCGCGGCGGTCCTGCTGCTGTGGATACCGATCCGGCAGCGGCCAGGTCTCGGCACCGTCTCCAACGTGTTCGTGATCGGTCTGGCGATCGACGGCACCCTGGCCCTGGTCCCGGACGTCCACGGTCTCGTCGGGCAGGTGCCGCTGCTCGTGTCCGGCGTCGTGCTCAACGGGCTCGCGACGGGCCTGTACATCGCGGCGCGCTTCGGCCCGGGTCCCCGCGACGGACTGATGACCGGTCTGCACCGGCTCACCGGCCGGTCCATCCGGCTGGTGCGGACGGCGATCGAGGTGGTGGTCGTCGCCACCGGGTTCCTCCTCGGCGGCTCCGTCGGCGTCGGCACGGTGCTCTACGCGCTGGCGATCGGGCCGCTCGCGCAGTTCTTCCTGCGCTGGTTCGCCGTTCCCGAGCCGGACTCCGGCAGCACCGCGGTCGCCCCCACGACACCCGAGCAGGCCATACTGCGGCGGTGACTCGCGTACGCCACCCTTATCTCGACCACCCGTCGCCCCTGCCGTTCGCGCACCGCGGCGGCACGGCGAACGGCCTGGAGAACACCGCGGCCGCCTTCCGCCGGGCCGCCGCCGCGGGCTACCGCTACTTCGAGACCGATGTGCACACGACGGCCGACGGGGCGCTCGTCGCCTTCCACGACGCGACCCTCGACCGGGTCACGGACGCCACGGGCCGGATCCGGGACCTGCCCTGGGAGGCCGTGCGGGAGGCCCGCGTGGCGGGGAAGGAACCCCTGCCGCTCTTCGAGGACCTCCTGGCGGAGTTCCCCGAGGTCCGCTGGAACGTGGACCTCAAGGCCGAGTCGGCCCTGGTCCCGCTGGTGGACCTGATCCGCAGGACCGGCGCCTGGGACCGGGTCTGCGTGGGTTCCTTCACCGAGGCGCGGGTGGCACGGGCGCAGCGCCTGGCCGGTCCCCGGCTCGCCACCTCGTACGGGGTGAGCGGGGTGCTCGGACTGCGGCTGCGCTCGTTCGGCGTCCCGGCGGCGGTGCGGGCCGGCGCGGTGGCCGCGCAGGTCCCCGAGCGCCAGGGCGGCATCACGGTCGTGGACCGGCGCTTCCTGCGGGAGGCGCACGCGCGCGGGGTCCAGGTCCATGTGTGGACGGTGAACGATCCGGCCCGGATGCACTCTCTCCTCGACCTGGGGGTGGATGGCATCATGACCGATCAGCTGGAGACGCTGCGCGCGGTGCTGACCGAGCGGGGCGTGTGGGTCTGAGCGCGCGCCCCGGCGACACGGGCCCGGACCACCGGTCCGGTCCGCCGGGCAGGCTCACGGGGACGAACGAGGGGGCGCGGCCTTGACCACGGGAACCACCGAACCGGAGGAGTACGCGACCGGCGGCGCCGAGCGCCGGCGGGAGCAGCGGGGCTGGTACTTCTACGACTTCGCCTGCTCGGTGTACTCGACGAGCGTCCTCACCGTCTTCCTCGGCCCGTATCTGACCTCGGTGGCGCGGGCGGCGGCCGACGCCGAGGGCTTCGTCCACCCGCTCGGGATCCCGGTGCGGGCGGGCTCGCTCTTCGCGTACGCCGTGTCGGCGTCGATCGTGGTCGCGGTCCTGGTGATGCCGCTGGTGGGCGCGGCGGCGGACCGGACGGGCCGGAAGAAGCCGCTCCTCGCCGCCTCGGCCTATCTCGGCGCGACGGCCACGGCCGGGATGCTCTTCCTGTCGGGTGACCGCTATCTGCTCGGAGCGTTCCTGCTGATCGTGGCGAACGCCTCGCTCTCGGTCTCCATGGTGCTCTACAACGCCTATCTGCCGCAGATCGCGGAGCCGGACGAGCGGGACGCGGTCTCCTCCCGCGGCTGGGCCTTCGGGTACACGTCGGGGGCGCTGGTCCTCGTCCTGAACCTGGTCCTCTTCTCGGGCCATGACTCCTTCGGCCTCACCGAGGGCGAGGCGGTCCGGATCTGTCTGGCCTCGGCCGGTGTGTGGTGGGGTGCCTTCACCCTCGTGCCGCTGCGGCGGCTGCGCGACCGGCGGATCGCCGCGGACGAGCCGGACAGGGCGGGCGCGGGCCCGGTCGGCAGCGGCTGGCGCCAGCTGCGGGCGACCCTCAAGGACATGCGCCGGCATCCGCTGACGCTCTCCTTCCTCCTCGCCTACCTGGTCTACAACGACGGCGTCCAGACGGTGATCTCGCAGGCGTCCGTGTACGGCTCGGAGGAGCTGGGCCTCGACCAGACCACCCTCATCGCGGCGGTGCTGCTGGTCCAGGTGCTCGCGGTGGCGGGCGCCCTCGGGATGGGGCGACTCGCCCGGTCCTACGGCGCCAAGCGGACGATTCTCGCCTCGCTCGCGGTGTGGACGCTGATCCTGGCGGCGGGCTACTTCCTGCCGGCCGACGCGCCCGTGTTCTTCTACTGTCTGGCCGCCGCGATCGGCCTGGTGCTCGGCGGGAGCCAGGCCCTGTCGCGCTCGCTGTTCTCGCATCTGGTCCCGCGCGGCAAGGAGGCGGAGTACTTCTCGGCGTACGAGATGAGCGATCGCGGGCTGAGCTGGCTGGGGCCACTCGTGTTCGGTCTCGCGTATCAGCTGACCGGAAGCTACCGGGATGCCATCATCTCCCTGGTGATCTTCTTCGTCGTCGGCTTCGCACTGCTCGCCCGGGTCCCGGTGCGGCGCGCGGTGGAGGCCGCGGGGAACCCGATACCCGACCGAATTTAGACGTGGCAGTGAAAGGGCGGTAGTGTACGCGTTTGGCCTGCCAGGCGGACCGTTACTGCGTGCTGCTTTGGTGAAGACACCGGGTCACGTCTGCCGCCAGATGTGACAAAACGGGCACTGGTGGGTACAACAAGGGGCGGCACGACGGGCGACGCATGACCCGGCACGGGAATCTTTACCGCCGACCGGACGTTGACCGGATAACGACGACAGCGACACCTGTCCTGTGGGCGACAAGCCCGGGAGGCACGATTCATGAGTGAGCGAGCTCTTCGCGGCACGCGCCTCGTGGTGACGAGCTACGAGACCGACCGCGGCATCGATCTGGCCCCGCGCCAGGCGGTGGAGTACGCATGCGAGAAGGGACATCGCTTTGAGATGCCCTTCTCGGTCGAGGCGGAGATTCCGCCGGAGTGGGAATGCAAGGTCTGCGGAATCCAGGCACTTCTGGTTGACGGGGACGGACCTGAGGAGAAGAAGGGCAAGCCTGCGCGTACGCACTGGGACATGCTCATGGAGCGTCGCACCCGCGAGGAACTGGAGGAGGTCCTCGCCGAAAGGCTGGCCGTCCTTCGTTCCGGCGCCATGAACATCGCCGTGCATCCGCGCGACAGCCGGAAGTCCGCCTAGCGGATCTCACCCGGTCGAACAACGCCGCGGGGCCCGGTACACGATCTGTGTACCGGGCCCCGCGGCGTTTTCCGTAAGCGGTCAGGGAGTCAGGGGAGGGCGGTCCTCTTCGGCCCCGCGCGGGCCCCTGGCGGCCTCCTCGCGGATGACCTCGCCCTGGACGACCTTGCCGTCGGGGCGGTGGATGCGCGCCTGCTGGAAGGCGTCCTGGAGGCTGCCGGGAGGCGCGGCGTTGATCCGGCGCTCGGCGGCCCTGTCCGCGTACCGCCCGAGGAAGGAGCGGACCGGAGGGATCAGCAGCAGCAGGCCTGCCGCGTCGGAGACCAGGCCGGGGATCATCAGGAGGAGCCCGCCGAGCATCAGGAAGCCGTTGCGGTCCTCCGCGCCGGTCCGCTCGGGCGCCGTGGGCATCGTGCCGCTCTGCGCGGCGGCCTGGGCCTGCTGGAAGGTGGAGGTGAGGTTGCGGAAGGCCCGCCGGCCCGCCCGCTTGACGACGGCGGCGCCGAGGACGACACCGCCGACGAGCAGGGCGAAGACGGTCAGTCCGCCCGCCGCGTCCGCCACCACCGTGAGCAGCCAGATCTCCAGGACCAGCCAGGCGGCGACGCCGAGCGGAAGGTACGTACGCGCGCGTGAGCGCTTGGGGGCGAGGGGAGGCGGTGCGCCGGTCGTCATGGTCCCCAGTGTGCCTGGGACCCCGCCGGAACGTCGTAAAGGGGGGATCAGGACGTCCGGAAGCGTCCGGGACCGGGAGACCGGGTCGGGACGGGCGTCAGGAGGGCTTGCGGCCCAGCATCTTGCCGACCTTGTCGGCCCGCGCCGAAAGGCCCCAGCCGGTGACCCGCCACAGGGCCTCGACGACGATGTTCCGGCTCATCTTCGAGTCGCCGACCTCGCGCTCCACGAAGGTGATCGGCACCTCGACGACGTGGAAGCCGGCGGCGACCGCGCGGCGGGCCAGGTCGACCTGGAAGCAGTAACCGGCCGACGCCACGTCCTCCAGGCCCAGGCCCTCCAGGGTCTCCTTGCGGAAGGCCCGGTAGCCGCCGGTGACGTCGCGGATCGGCACGTCGAGCATCACGCGCGAGTAGAGGCTGCCGCCCCGGGAGATGAACTCGCGGGACTTCGGCCAGTTCACGATGCGGCCGCCCGGCACCCAGCGGGAGCCGAGGACCAGATCCGCGCCCTTGAGGGCGGTGAGCAGCCGCGGGAGCTCCTCGGGCTGGTGGGAGCCGTCGGCGTCCATCTCGACGAGGACGCCGTAGCCGTGCTCGATGCCCCACCGGAAGCCGGCGAGGTAGGCGGCGCCGAGCCCCTCCTTGCCCTTGCGGTGCAGGACGTGCACATGGTCGTCGTCGGACGCGATCTCGTCCGCGAACTTGCCCGTGCCGTCAGGGCTGTTGTCGTCGGCGACGAGAACGTGCGCCTCGGGTACGGCTTCCCGCACCCGCGCGACGATCGGCTTGATGTTCTCCGCCTCGTTGTAGGTCGGAATGATCACCAAGGCCTTGCCGAGCGGGCCGTAACGCCTCTGGCCACCGTCGTTCACTACTGCCCCTTCGGATACATACGCAGGCCCCCACCATAGCGAGGTCCCCGGAGTGCTCCGGCGCGGCGGTCGCCCGGGGCGGCCGCGGTTGCGGTACAGGGGGCGTGCGGGCGGGATGCTCGGCGCCGTTCACGTGCGGTGCGGGGCCCGACGTCCTTCGGTCCGACCTGGGATCCGCCGGCTGCGGATCGACCGAGAGCCGTTGTCTACTGAACGTCCGGGCCCCACCCGGGTCGCACCTTCCGCCGGAGGAACCTTCCCTCGCGGCCGAGGCGCGGGCGGCGTTCGGCGAGTGCGGGGAGGCGGTCCGGTCGGACGTCCTGTGGTGGACGCGGAGAACCTACCCGCCCCTGCCTGTCGACTGTCAACACCCCCCTGACCTGCGAATACACCCCAAAAGGCCAGGCCGGAGGGGAAGATCCGCAGGTCGGGGACAAGGGTGCGGAACGAGGTCCCGAGGGGGACATATCCCTACATCACTCGTTCGGCCGTACGAACACCGTCTGCCCGTGCACGACCGTGCTCAGGCAGACGGGGAGGTCGCGGCCGGGCGACAGATCGGGCAGACCGGGCGTCCCGGACCGGGGGTCGGTCGACCAGCGGGCCACCCGGTCGTCGGGGGCCTGGACCACGAGTTCCTCGGTGCGCCAGACCGCGTAGTCGGCGGGGGCGCCGGGGACGAGCGTCCCGGCGTCGTCCCGCCCCACGGCCCGCCAGCCGCCCCGCGTGTGGGCGGTGAAGGCGGCCCGGGCGGAGATCCGGTGCTCGGGAGTGCGGTGGAAGGCGGCGGCCCGGACGGTGCCCCAGGGGTCGAGCGGGGTGACCGGGCTGTCGGAACCGAAGGCCAGCGGCACACCGGCACGGAGCAGCGCCGCGTACGGGTTGAGTGTCCTGGCCCGCTCGGCGCCGAGCCGGTCGGCGTACATGCCCTCCTCGCCGCCCCAGAGCGCGTCGAAGGCGGGCTGGACCGAGGCGGTGAGACCGAGTTCGGCGAAGGCGGCGATCGTCTCGGGGGTGAGCATCTCGACGTGCTCGACGCGGTGCCGGGCGGCCCGGATCCTGGCCAGGCCGAGCTTCTCGGCGGCGGCCCTGACGCCCTCGACGACGGCGGTCACGGCGGCGTCCCCGATGGCGTGGAAGCCGGCCTGGAGGCCCGCCTCCGTGCAGGCCACGACGTGGAGGGCGACGGTGGCCGCGTCGAGGTGGGCGGCTCCGGTGTGGGTGGCGTCGGTGTGGTCGGCGTAGGGCTCGTGGAGGCAGGCCGTGTGGGAGCCGAGGGAGCCGTCGGCGAACAGGTCACCGGCCGCGCCGAGGGCTCCGAGGGCTCGGGCCCGCTCGACGTCGAGATCGGCCCAGTAGCCGACGACGCGGGGGCCGGGCTCGTCGCGCGCCAGGTCCAGGAGGCCGGTGAAGTCCTCCTCGGAGGAGATCTGCGGGCCGCCGCACTCGTGGAGGGTGCCGATGCCGAGGGAGGCGGCACGCGCGCGTGCGGCGCGCTGGGCCTCGGTGCGCTGGCCCGCGGAGACGGCGCCGAAGGCGGCGGCGCGCACGGCGTGGTGGGCGTCGCCGGTGAGCGGCCGCTGTCCGTCGTGGAAGCCGTCCAGGTCACGGACGCCGGGGACGAGGTCCAGGAGCGCGGTGGTGACGACGGCCGAGTGGACGTCGATCCGGGTGAGGTAGAGCGGTCGGCCGCCGGTGAGCCCGTCGAGTTCGGCACGGGTGAGCGGCCGGCGCTCGGGCCAGCGGGAGGCGTCCCAGCCGTGGCCGATGAGGATGCGGTCCTCGGGGCGGGCGGCGGCGTGGGAGCGGATCAGCTCCGCCGCCTCCGCGAGCGAGGCGGCGGAGGACAGGTCGAGCCCGGTGAGGGCGAAGCCGGTGGCCGTGGTGTGCACATGGGCGTCGACGAAGGCCGGAGTGACGAGCGCGCCCTCCAGGTCGACCACCTCGTCCACACCGGAGGCGAAGGCGTCGGCCGCACCCTCCGAGCCGACCCAGGCGACGTGCCCGCGCTCCACGACCATGGCGGTGGCGAAGGGGTCGGCGGGGCTGTGGACTTCTCCACCGCGCAGCAGGACGGTGCGGTGTTCGCCGGGAGACGCAGCAGGCGTGGACTCACTCATGCGACCAGGCTAGGACCTGATGGGACCCGGTTTGTCCGGCAGGTCCCCGCTGGGCCCGTCAGACGCGCGGCGGCCTTGCCTCGTACGGCGTGGACAGGACGACCGTGGTGCGGCTGGAGACGCCGGCCTGGGTGCGGATGCGGCTGAGCAGGTGCTCCAGCTCCAGCGGGGTGGCGACGCGGACCTTGAGGATGTAGTTCTCGTCGCCCGCGACGCTGTGGCAGGCCTCGATCTCCGGGATGTCGGCGAGCCGGTCGGGGGTGTCGTCGGGGGCGCTGGGGTCGAAGGGTTTGACCGAGATGAAGGCGGTCAGCGGCAGGCCCACGGCCTCCGGGTCGACGACGGCGGCGTAGCCGCGGATGACCCCGCGCTGCTCCAGGCGGCGGACGCGCTGATGCACCGCCGACGTGGACAGGCCGGTGGCCTTGCCCAGGTCGGTGTAGCTCATGCGCCCGTCCTTGACGAGCAACTCCACGATCTGACGATCCAGCTCCTCCATGCGGTGACCCTATTGCTCCGGGAGGGGCGGGGCACCGCCGAGGTCGACCGCTATCGGGCGGTATGGCCAGTCACGGGGCACCTGCGACGGGCATGTGACGAACGCCACAGGTTTGCGCCCGGCCCGAGATGCCGTCACACGGTTATGCGGACGGCCGCATGGGAAGTGCTTGCTGTGGTCGGGGCCGTACAGAGTCGGCCGACCCACCCGAGGGGGAGATTCTCCATGCAGGAGCCTGTTGATTCGGTCGAGACGTCCGACGAACTCGACGCGTACGACACCTTTGAGATGTTCCGGGTCATCTGCCCGGAGTGCGTGCAGCCCATCGCGCTGCTCGCGGACGAGGACGTTCTGCCGGAGCACGCGCTCTGCCCGACGCCGTGGAACCCCTTCGTCCTGACGGTGTGCCCGGGCACGGGCCTGTCGGCGAACGAGGCCCGCCCGGCCGACGAGACCCTGGAACTCCAGGAGCAGGACACCGCGCTGCTCCTGACGCTGCCCCAGGGCCTCGACTGGCGCACGCAGCCCTTCTCGCACGTGGGCGGTCCGGGCTCGCGTCCGATGCGGGTGCCGCAGATGCGGCGCGCGGCCTAGAACTTCCGCCGGTCAGGCCGGGCTCACGGGCTCACGGGCTCACGGGCTCACCAGTAGCTTCCCCGCACCATCGCCGCCAGGGTGGCGTGGTGCAGGATCAGGCCGTCGGGGTCCGCGGGTACCTCGGCCTCGCCGAAGTGGACCTGCCGGTACGCGATCCTCAGCATGACGATCGCGTGCCGCAGCGCCGCGTAGAGGGTGTGGAACTCCATGTCGCGCGGGGTGTGCCCGGTCAGTTCCGCGTACCGCCGCTCGACGGCGTCGCGGCGCAGGAGGCCGGGCAGTCCCGGCTGGCCGAAGCCCACGGTCAGGTCCTGGAAGAAGCGGTGGAGGTAGACCGTCCAGCCGAGGTCGACCTCGCGCGGGACGCAGGCCGCCCTCTCCCAGTCGAGCACGGCGGCGGGGATGAAGCCGTCGTAGACGATGTTCCCGATACGCGCGTCGCCCCAGCCGAGCACGGCCGGCCCCTCGTCGGCCGGCCAGCGCGCCTCCAGCCAGTCGAAGGCCGACTCGATGAGCGGTGAGGGGGCGAGCCCGTCCACCACCCAGGCGTAGTAGGCGCGTTGGGCCTCGACGTGGCGGCGCAGCGGGGTTCCGGCGCCGTCCGACAGCAGGAACTCGGCCTCCTTGACCGGGAACTGGTCATGCAACCGCGCGAGCACGGACACCGACTCCGCTTCGAGCAGGGCGCGTTCGGCGTCGGTGGCGGCGTGCAGCCAGTTCCCCTCGTACGTGTAGGGCATGACGTCCGGCGGGACGCGGCCCTCGGCGCGGGCCATCACGAAGAAGGGGGCGCCGAGCGGGCCGGGGTCCTCCTCCAGCCAGAGCACGCTCGGGACGGGCACGTCGGTGTGCTCGCCGACCAGCCGCATGACCCGGTGCTGGCGCGCCATGTCGTACACGGGGAAGACGGTGTACGCGGCGGGGTCGGCGGCCAGGCGCAGGGCGCAGCCTCGGACGGGGGCGTCGGGGTGGTCGAGGTCGAAGAGCAGGGTCTCGCTGGACATGCCGTTGGAGCCGGGGACGGCGAGGCCTGTGACCCGGGCGCCGGGCAGGTGACGGTCCAGCCAGACGGTGAGCCGGCGGCCGAGCTCCTCGGGCTCCCGGGTGGTGGTGCGGGGGCGTGGTGTGGTCAAAGGGGGCTCCTCAGAGGGCCGTTGACGTGTGGTCGGCGAATCCGCTGGGGTCGTGGCGGCCGAAGGAGCCGTGTTCGAAGATGCCGTAGCCGGTGTGACCGTCGAGGGTGAAGCGGGCGGCGTGGTCGGTGACGCCGTACGCGGCCACGGGGTGGGCTGCGGGGTCGGAGAGGTCGTAGACGCGCCGGTCGGTCCAGCCGCGGCCCTGCCAGGTGCCGTGCTGCCAGTCGGTGGCGGGCGGATAGCCGGCGCCGATCGCGAGCGGGGAGGAGGCGAGGATCTCGACGCCGACCTCCAGGGGCTTCCCGGTCGGGTCGGTGAGGTGGACTGTGGCACGTTCGGGGTGACGGGTGCCGGTGCGGTACGTGATCTCGGTTCGGGGCCAGCCGAGTTGGGTGTCGCGGTGGCCGTTCCGTACGAGCAGGGCCTCGTTGAGGGTGCGGTAGCCGTCGGCGTCCTCCTGTGCGACGACCATGAGGAAGCGGTCCTCGAAGCGCATCGGGATCCAGAGCCAGTGGAAGCCCTCGGGCCGGTACTCGGCGGCTCGGCCGGGCTCTTCGCCGGGGATCGGACGGACTCCCCAGCTGCGGTCGCGGGTGCCGGTCCACTCCCCCGGGGTGACCGTGAACTCCTCGCCGCCCGCCCTGATCGCGCCCGTGCAGTGGCCGGCCTGGACGAAACGGCGGCCTTCGAGGGTGAGCCGGCCGCCGTGGCGCTGGGTGTGGTGGGGCTCCCAGACGGTGGGGAAGTCACCGGTCCAGGTGAGGTCGAAGGAGAGCCCCTCCGGGTCGTCAGGGTCGGCCTCGCAGCGCAGGGAGAGCCGCTTGAGGGGTTCGTCGACGGTGATGACGAGGGGGCCGACGGAGAGGTTCATCCGGTCGTCGCCGAGGGCGTCGGAGGCCCGGACGGCGTGCAGCCGGTCGCCGGTGCGGAGGGTGGCGTAGGCGTCGATGACGCCGGTGTTGGGGTAGACACCGAGGCCGGCGACGAGGAGGGCGCGGCCCGTGTGGTCCAAGACGTGGAAGATGCACCGGTCGTAGGCGTTGCGGTCGCCGCTCATGTGGTGCTTCATCGAGAGCGGGGCCTGGTGCACGGGGTATTCGTCGAGGGGGACGGGCCGGTCGTCGACGTGCCGGTGCGCGGACATGGCTGGCCTCCTGGGGCTCGCACGAGAAGACCTGACGGTACGTCAGCTCTGCCTGGCGGGACCAGAGTCGTGCAGCGGGTACCGGGCGAACTGCCGCTCGAATCAGTTCGGGGGTGACCACGGCCGCCGGGGCGCGTTGGTCCGGGCATGACCACGCTGTACACCACCCCCAGCGGTTTCGGTCGGCACCGGCAGGCCGAGCCGCACGCTGAAGAATCGGTTCCTCAATCGCCGCCGACGCCGGCCCCGACGGCATCGGCACCGCCCACGCCTGTCCCCGTGCCGGCGCAGGCGCCCGCGCCGCACCCCGTCGCCGCCGACCCGCCCATCTTCAAGGCCGTGCTCTCGCTCTGGGCGAGCCAGGGCCGCACCCTCCCGGGCCACCGCGACCACGAGTGGGCCCGGCTCGCCGCCGGCCCGGTCTGGGCGGACCGCACGGTACGCGTCAGCGGGATTCTGGTCCGACCAGGTGACGGGCGATGACCATGCGCTGGATCTGATTGGTGCCCTCGACGATCTGGAGCATCTTCGCCTCCCGCAGATACCGCTCCACCGGGAAGTCCGCCGTGTAGCCGTACCCGCCCAGCACCTGCACCGCGTCCGTCGTGACCTGCATGGCGGCGTCCGTGCAGAACAGCTTCGCCATGGCCGCGCACCGGCCGAAGGGCCGCCCCTCGTCCCGGAGCCGCGCCGCCTCCAGGCAGAGCGCCCTGCCCGCCTCGACCCTGGTCGCCATGTCGGCGAGAAGGAAGCGGAGCCCCTGGAAGTCGGCGATCGGCCGGCCGAACTGGCGGCGCTCCCTGGCGTACGCCACCGCCTCGTCCAGCGCCGCCTGGCCGAGCCCGACCGCGCAGGCGGCGATGCCGAGCCGCCCCGAGTCCAGGGCGTCGAGCGCGATCGTGAAGCCCTGCCCCTCCGCGCCGAGGCGCCGCGCGTCGGGCACCCGTACCCCGTCGAAGTGGAGCTGCGCGGTCGGGGAGCCCTTCATGCCCATCTTCCGTTCGGGCGGAGCCGCGCTCAGCCCCGGCGCGTCACCGGGCACCAGGAACGCGGTGATGCCGCGCGCACCCGGGCCACCGGTACGGGCCATGACCGTGCAGAAGTCCGCGATCCCGCCGTGGGTGATCCACGCCTTGGCTCCGTCGATCACCCAGTCGCCGTCCGCGCCCTCCCGGACGGCCCTGGTGCGCAGCGCCGCCGCGTCCGATCCCGCGGAGGGCTCGGAGAGGCAGTACGCCCCCAGGAGACCGCCGCCCAGCATCGCGGGCAGGTGCGCGGCGCGCTGCTCGTCGGTGCCGTAGCGGGCGAGCGCGTGGCAGGACAGGGTGTGGACGCTCACGCCGAGCCCCACGGTGAGCCGGGCCGCGGCGAGTTCCTCGAGGACCTGCAGATAGACCTCGTACGGCTGGCCGCCCCCGCCGTACACGGGGTCGTACGGCAGCCCGAGGAGTCCGGACCGGGACAACAGCGCGAACAGCTCACGGGGGAACCGCCCGGCGGCCTCCTCCTCCGCGGCGCCCGGCGCGATCTCCCGCCGGGCGATGTCCCGCGTCAGGGCGAGCAGCTCGCGGGCCTCGTCGGTGGGCAGCCGGCGCTCCACGCCGTCCGCGTTCCATTCGGCCATGGCCGGGCGCTCCTCCCTGCCGGGCGCGGGCGTGCCGCGCGCGGGATCGCGGGGAGTATGCCCGCCCGGGGCCCGGGGCTCACGCGTACGACCGGCGGATCACACGGACGGAAGGGGCCTTGAGGCCCCGGCTCACATGAGGCCGGCCCGCGTGACGAGTACGGCGAGGAGGACGACCAGCGTCCAGCCGAGGACGTGTTCGAGCACCTTGGGCCCCCGGTCGTCGTCCTCGGGGCCGCCCGTCCGGGCGCGGAACAGCAGGCGGGTGTGGGTGGTGGAGGTCATGGCGACCACCTTGCGATACGGGGACGGCCCGGGGGTAGAGACCTCGGTCACGTCCCCCGACCGACGCCACCGCGCCGAGGCCTGCGGGAACCTTGCGCCGCAAGGCCGAGGAGCGTCCAGGAGGAGGAGACGCCGGCCCCCACCTGTGCCGGAGACCACTGCGCCGCTTTCCTCCCCCTCACCATCGAACGCGCGAAGCCCTCCACCACGCACCCGCGTGCCGGACCCCGCCCACACCAGGCCGAGCGCCCGCAGCGCCAGGGGCCGGCCCGGGGTCGGCTCGGTGGGCCAGTAGACGTAGCAGACCCCGCCCGTGCCACCTCTGACCTTGCCGTTCGCGTCGTAGCGCTTCGTGCGGAGCCAGATGTTCTCCAAATGGGAGGGCGCCGCTTGTCACGCGACGCCATCCCACACAAACATGCAGGTCAGAGACACGGGCCGCGCGAGCCAAATCGAGCGCAGATGCGCTGGTGCTGACTTGGTGCTGACTTCCGCTGGCGTCCGTTCCGGCCCGTTCGGGTGCGTCGTGCTGGAACGGTGCTGACTCTGTGCCCCCATCGCCACGCAGACCACATGAACCTCGGCTGCCCCACACGACCCGCCCACCGCAGCCATCGCCCGCTGACGCTGCCGTCAGCGTCACGTCAAACACCCCAGAAGCTCTGCCAGGACGAAATCCGGCGGGCTTCCTGGGAACTCTATTAATGATGGGACTCTGGCGATCCGAGCCCATCGCGATGAGCCCTCGAAAGAGCACCCTCTTCGACTCCGATTTTCCCTTCATCGGCAACGCCAAGGAGTGCAACTCTCATGGATGCATAATCAACGTGCGGCGGCACATCGATTGCCCACAGGTACCCCGTCGTATCGATCTCCCAGGAACAGTCAAAGCTGCGGAGCATGTCGTCAATCACGTCCGTCGCGTCGTCATCTTTGATGATGACGCGGACCGTCGAATGCCCGGCCTCCGACACGAACCCATCGAACACGAACTCTCTGCGCTCGTGATCAGCTCTGACTCGCACAATGTCCCCGAAGGCGATTCCCTTCACGTAGAAGGGAGTGTTCCGAACCTGGACCTCCATCTGCACGGAGGTCTTACCCGTCCAGAGCCGCTCCGAAGAAGCGTGGGCCCAGTCGGCAGTCTCGCCAGGGAGGTCGAAGGCCACCTTGTAAAGCCTCTCAGGCTTACCTGCCGACACCGACTCACCGCCGCTAGGGTTCGAGGAACTCGCTGAGCTCATTGTCCCACTCTTCCATGGTCTTAGTGGACTTATCTCTGTTGCATCGACGGCACGCCACTGCGCCGTTATGTGAGCCACCATGACCACCGTCGGCCCTCGGCACTATGTGATCGATCTGCGCATCGTCAGGCCTTCCCGGGACGGGGTTGCCATCGGCATCTCGCGATCCCCGCCGCTCCACCTTCTGGCCACAGTATTCACACCTGTACTCGCCACCATTTTTCGCGGCGTTGGCGTCGTATACTTTCTGCCGCTCAGCATCAGTGAAATCCAAATACGCTCTGTCGCAGTTGTGAACGAGGACCGGTGCAGTCCCCGCCAGCACATAATATGTGTGCAGGTCATCGACCGTGAGGTTGTGGACCCGCTTGTGCTGGGTCCATGCGCGCACGGCGCTCACCTGGGTGTAGGAGCCGTTGCCGGTCTGCAGCAGCATTCCGGGGACGATTTCCTTGGCGTAGAGCCACTTGCCCAGTTCGGGCGCCCAGAACGGGTGGTTGTCCGTCGCGACGACCTTGCCCGGGTGTCCGCCGGGGTTGGTGACAGTGATCTCGACCAGGTTCTTCTGGCCCTCACCGGTGATGAGCGCGGTGACCGTGCGCGGGCCGGCTTCTCCGGTCACCGGGTCGGTGGCGGTGACCTTGTCGCCGACGCGCACCTGTTCTATGACCTTGTTGTTGCCGTCGGCCATCACGACCATGGTGTCCGGGGTGAAGCTGTTACCGGTGCCGCAGCTCCCTGCCCCGCTGTCGGCCGGTTTCGGTGCGGGAGGGCTGTCCGCCGCCTTCGGTACGGGTGCGGTGTCGGCCGCCTTGGCCGTCGTTGCCGCGTCGCCGACGTTGTTGGCGGTCTTCGCGGCCTGTGCGGCGTCGAGCGCCTTGTTGCCGTACTTGGCGGCGTTCGCCGCGTAGCCCGCGCCCGGGATGGCCGAGGCAGCGGAGAGGCCGGCGTTGACGTAGTCGCCTTCCGCGGCGTACCAGCCCGCGTTGGCCAGGTCGCCGACCTCACCGACGACCGGAACCATGCCGACGACGTCGAGGGTGGTGTGGCCGATCGTCTTCCAGGACGGCATCTTCGGCCACTTGCCGGTCGGGTCGGTGAGCTTGACCGGGTTGTTGTGGGTGTAGGTGTAGGCGGCGAGGTTGCGCGGCTCGGCGATGCCGCCCGCCATGCCCCCGTCGAGGTAGTCGGGCAGCGCCGGGTCGGTGCTCGCCCAGAGCTGGGTCCGTGGGTTGTAGTAGCGGGCCCCGTAGTAGTAGAGCCCGGTCTCCGCGTCGAGTTCCTTGCCGGTGAACTGGTAGGGCGTGTCCGCCTGTCCGGTCCGTTCTTCCACCCAGGTTTCCCCGTACGGGAAGTACTCCAGGTGCTCGGTGACCTTGCCCTGCTTGTCGGTGACGTAGCCGGAGGAGCCGATGTGGTCGGCGTGGAAGAACTGCTGGGCGTCCTCGGGTCCGGTGGTCTCGACGGTCTTGGTCGTCACGCGGCTGTCGCCGGCGAAGATGTGCTTGTAGCCGGTGGTGTCGCGTTCGCTGTAGTACCGGTTCGGGTACAGCGAGAGCCCGTCCTCGCTCCGCTTGACGAGGCGGTCGCCCTTGTCGTCGTAGGCGTAGGAGACGGTGGCGCCGGCGCAGCCGCTCGGGTCCTGCGTGAGAGTGCCGGTCGCTGCGTCCTGGGTGCAGACGAGGCGGTTCTCCTCGTCCCACACGTACTGCCGGCGCTTGTCGGTGGCAGCTGTGTTGACCGTGCTTGTCAGGTTGCCGTTGGCGTCGTAGGCATGGCTGATCGGACCGACCTTGGTCGGGGCGTGCGGTGTGGCGCCGTCGTAGGCGTACGTGTAGTCGTAGGTGGTCCGGTCCTGGACGTCGATCGGGTTGGACGGGTCATCGACCGGTTCGATCGGCCCGGCTCCGCCGCCTCCGACCGGGAAGGCCGGGGTGCCGCCGGTGACCTCGTGGGTCTGCGACTTGCTCGTGGTGTTGTGGATCGAGTCGTAGCCCAGGCTCAGTGTGTACGTGTTGATCGCGTTGTTCTTGTCCGTGTACCGGCCGGACGCGGAGGTGAGCCGGTACTGGTCGTCGTATCCGTAGGTCTGGCTGCTCGGACCGCCGATGTCCCCGCCCTGCGGCGCGTTGTTCGCCAGCGAGGTGATGTTGCCGATCTTGTCGTACGTGTAGCCCAGGTCCTGGAAGGTTCCGCTCGGCGCCGCGGACTTCAGTGCCCCGAGTCGGCGGTCCTCGGCGTCGTAGGTGTAGGTGGTGCGCACCCCGTTGCCGGTCTGCTGCAGGATCTTCTGCCCGAATTTGTCGTAGTCGATCCGGTCCAGGTACGTGTAGCCGGTGCCGTTCTTCGATCCGGTGGCCCGGGCGACCTGGCCGCCCGAGTCGTAGTCGTAGGTCAGGACCTCGCCGTCGGGATAGGTCATCTGCAGCACACGGTTGAAGGCGTCGTAGCGCCAGGCGGTGGTGTAGGTGCGCGGGGCGTCGCGGACGGCGGTGATGGTGCGGGTCTCCTTGATCACCTCGCCCAGCGCCCCGTAGGCGCGCTGCACCGTTCCCGCCGCGTCGTGGACCTCGGTGACGCGCGAGGCCGCGTTGTCCGGTGCGCCGGGGGCTCCGTACTCGTAGGAGACGTTGTTCTCCGGGAACGTCGGGTAGCGGATGGCCTTCAACCGCGAGTACTCGTAGTCGTACTCGACGGCCTTGTCCGCTGCCCGCAGGTTCGCGGTGATCTTCGACGTGACGTTCCCGGCGAGGTCGTAGCGGGTCTCGGAGCGCCCGGCGTCCGGGCTGTCGAACGAAGTGCGGCGTCCCAGTGCGTCGTAGCCGGCGCGCGTGACGTTGTTCTTGTCGTCGGTGATCGTCGTGACCTGACCTGTGGGGTCGTACGCGTAGCTGGTCCAGACCTCCGATGAGCCGTTGAACTCCCTCACCGAGGTGGTGAGACCCCGGACGTCGGTGTAGGTGCGGCGCTCCTTGCCGTTGCCGTCGGTCGCCGTCCGCTCGAAGCGGGTCGTGCCCGCCCGGTCCTCGCCGAAGCCGTATCCGGTGCTGGTGGTGACGCCGTCCGGTTGCACGGTCCTGACCGAGCGGTCCAAGACGTCGAAGGTGTCCTTCGTGGGTGCCACGGAGTCGAAGGAGGCGTTGAACGTGGTGCTCGCGGCTCCCTTGTCCTCGGTCACCGGGTAGTACTTCTCCACGGCGCGGCCGAGGTGGTCGAACTTCAGCCGGCCGGAGACCGTCATCACCTGGGTGGGCACGGCCCCGGGCGAGGCGGACACCGAGGCGTCCTTCTTGGTCTGCAGGACACGCTTGAGGCCGTCGCTGAAGGTGACGGTGTCGATGGTGTCGTCGCGTACGTCCGAGGCGGCACGGTCGAGGTGCTTGGTCGTGGCGTACGGGACGGTCGCCTCGGGGTGGTAGCCGAAGGTGATGGTGGCCCGGTCGCCGTCCTTCTCATAGGGCCCGGTCACCTTGTCGAGTCGGCCGACACTGTCGTAGGACATCCGGAGCGGCTGGCCGTTGTGGTCGGTGTTCCGCTCGGGCCGGCCGTATTTGAGGTTGTACGCCGTGGACGAGCGGTAGCCGAAGCTGTCCTCGATGGACTCGACGTGTACACCGACGGTGGAGTCGTAGCCGTACTCCAGCTTGTAGCGCTGCCCCTTCGCGTTGGCCGGACCGGTCACCGACTTCAGGTTCCCGTCCGGGTGGTACGTCAGGTCGGAGACGGCAGAGGTGTCGTCGTCGAGGTACTCGCGCACCTGGCGCACGGCGCCGGTCGCGCAGTCGACGGTGGATTCGCGGTGGCGCAGGAGTGCGCCGGTTGCCGCGGCCTCCTGCCGTATCGCGTTGGCTACGCCGACGAGGTACTGGTCGCGGCACTGTGTGTCGGAGCCGCTGTACGCGTAGGTGGTCTCCAGGTCGTCCGCGGTGCCCTCGTCACCCGCCTCGAAGGTGCGGATGACATTGCCGTACTCGTCGTAGGAAAGGTCGGTGAACGTGGACTTCCCTGCGGCGGCCGCGCCTTCGTAGTACTTGTCCTCGACACGGGTGAGCTGTGGGAAGACGGTGGCGGTCCGGCTCTTCGGGTCGGCTTCCTCGCTCGTGGAGGTGTCGAGCAGCCGGTAGGTGTTGAGTGTCTCGCGGTACGGGTGGCCCGCGCCGTCCTCGGTCAGCGTGCGGGTGAGCAGGCCGCGGCTCACGTATCCGTCGGTGCGGTACTCGTCGGTCACCGTGCGGCGAACGGCGTCGTCCGTACCGGTGTCGCGGTCCTCGGTCACCACGCGACCGAAGCCGAGGAACTCGCGCTCCAGCCGGTCGTAGCGGCCCTGCTCGTAGCGGAAGGTGGTCAGACGCGTGTCGGCACCATCACCCGCGAGCCCGTCGAACACCGAGGTGCGGGACAGCACCCAGCGGCTCTCCTGCATGTCAACGGTGTTGCCTGATCGGGTGTAGTCCAGGTCGATACGGGCGCCCATCGGACGGTTGACGGAGCGCAGCAGGTTGGTGCGACCGGTCTTGTTGACCGCGACCAGGAGTTCGTTGTCCCGGGTGGACTTGACGTGGTCGGCCAGGCCGTCGCCGTTCACGTCCCGCAGGCTGGTTTCGGCCCGGCTGATGCCCGTGGACGCGTTGACGCCGGGGTTGAAGACGAAGACGCCGACGGGAGTGGGCAGGCCGACGGTGAAGTAGACGCCCCCGCCGAGGCTGGCGTTCTTGTCGACGGCGATGTCGGGGAAGCTGCCGCGGAAGGGGGCGGGCGCGGTGAAGCCGGTGCCGGTGTTGACCGCGACCTTGATCGGGTTGGCCCCGTCGGTGAACACCCGGTCGGTGAGGCCGTCGCCGTTGACGTCCGTCATGCTCGCGTTGGTGTACGAGGTTCCCAGCTCGGCGGACACGCCGCCCGCGAAGCCGTAGCGGTCGACGTTGAAGCCGAGATTGACGCCGACGTTGCGGGTGGACGCGTCGTTGATCGGTCCGGCCGACCAGGGTTCGCGGGCGGCGAAGGAGTAGCCGAGGTTCAGCTGGGCGTCGCCGTTGCCGAACACCTTGTCCGGCAACCCGTCCCCGTTGATGTCGATCAGGTCGACGCGGACGTCGGACTCGCCGCCGCCGAGGCTGCCGCCGATGCCGAGCGACGGCTGGACGGCGCCGGTGGTGGCGGTGTTGGCGCTGGTGCCCGCGTCGGGCGCGGCCATGCCCTGGGCGCTGGCGATGGTGGCGGTCTCGCTGCCCGCGGAGAGCGACACGTTGCCGGAGACGTTGTCCGCCTCGCGGACGTTGCCGCCGAGGGTGCCGCGCGTGGCGCCGAGCGCGCCGGTCATGTCGGAGAACTGGATCTCCTTGGCGCCCACGACGTCGGGGTAGCCGTCGCCGTTGAGGTCGAGGTAGTCGACGGAACCCGCGGTGATCCCGCCGACCACGGTGCCGCCGAACGGGCCCGCCGCGAGGGTGGCCGACACCTGGCCGGTGACACCGCGGCGCATCACCGCCCGGTCACCCGCCACGTCGGCGTCGGTGACGATGTCGATGGTGTCCGCGCCGAGGCGGGAACTGGTCGCCATCGCGGCGGTGACCCAGGAGGACTCGTCCTGGGCTGCCCAGCCGCCCTTGGCGGGAACAGGGGCGAACACCGCGAGACGCGGCATGGTGAGCCGGGGATTCGCGGCGAAGGGCGCGACATCCGCTTCCTTGGGCTCCTTGGGGAGCGCGTTCTTGAAGCTCTGGTCCAGCGTGAGTTCGGCCTGCTTGAGCGGTTGGGTGGCGCGCTCGCGGTTGCCCTGGTAGCCGATCACGCCCCAGCCGCGGTAGGGCTGGGCGAAGGCGCCCTGACCGACGGAACCGTGCATGGCGCTGGGCGCCGGGGTGAACGTCGGCCAGCTCGAGGTCACGTCATAAGTGACCGACGCGGACTGCCCGACGAGCAGGCCGAGCAGTCCGGTCTCCGTCGTGGAGTAGTCGATGTAGAGCTCGTCGCCTGCGGTGACCGGCACGGTCAGGTCCAGGTTCTGGCCACCGAAGTAGGTGTCCTTGGCTTGGAAGATCCGTTTGCCGAGCAGCTGCCCGCCGCGCTTCTTCACTGTGAACGCGATTTTGGCGTCACCGAGGAGCCCGAAGTTGAGGGATATCTTCGGCCGCACCTTCAACTGGCCCGTCTTGGTCGCCTTATAGGACTGCTGCGGCGCGGTGAGGGTGTCCGCCGGGAACATGGTCATGTCGTACGGCGGGGTGATCACCAGCGTGGGATCGCCCTTGGCGTCGACGACCGACTCGACCCCCTGCGCGGCCGTGTAGTGCGCCTTCGGCGCCCAGCTCACCGCCGAGGCGTCGATCGGGGAGTCGGTCTTCAGCTTCCACGACATCTTCTCGAACATGCTGACCGGAATGCTCAGGTCGATCGCGGTGCTGCCGGTCGACGCGGCGGGCAGGACCTTGCGGTACACCTCCGAGGGGGCATGGACGCCGTTGCCCTTCTCGATCACGACGGTCACGTCGTCCGAGGTCGCCTTGGACTTGACCACGTCACCGGTCAGTCGCAGTGTGCCGTTCACCGGCACGGTCACCAGGGACGGCCTGCCGCCGAAGGTGAAGTCCGCCGACGCGCGGAAGACGGTGTTCGCCAACCCGTTCGCGTCCGTGCCGGCCGGCAGGTCGGTGTAGGTGATCGCCGGGTCCCACGCCACGGTGTCGTACTTGCCGTCCAGAATGGACTGTGTGCGGAAGTAGAGCGCGTCTCCCTTCTTCACCGGAATCGACGCCACATTGCCCGGGGTGAACTCGGTGTGGTCGTCGGGGCCGATCCGCTGCGCCCAGAGTTCGGCGTCCTTGTGCTGGATGGTGACCCGCACGCCGTCGGCCTTGGTGTAGGCCGCCCGCGCCGCGGAGGGGTCCTCGGTCAGCTGCACGCCGCCGTCCACGCGGACGGTGCCGTCGAACGGCGCGACCCAGCGGCGCACCGTGTCGAGGAGAGGCGAGTTGTCCACCTGCTGGTTGAACTGGGCGGTCTGATCACCGACGATCTCGCCGGTCACCGCGCCGCCCCCGATCGGGACAGGGGTGCGGGTGGAGTCTGCGCTGTAGGCGGGTTGCCCCTGCGCGTCCAGGTAGCCGAACAGCACGCCGCCGTTGTTCACCAGGTCGGCTATGCCGTCGCCGTTGACGTCGCTGAAGAACCGGTCCGAGGTGGTCGTGGTGCCCACGAAGTCCAGCTGGGCCGAGGTGGTCAGGACGTACGACTCGACGCCGATGGTGCCGGACAGCGTGCGCTCGGTCGAGATTCCCGGGAGGTTGGTGAGCTTGACCGGCGTGTCGCCGAACTTCGGCTCACCACCTGGTGTGGCCAGATTGGGCCGGTAGAACACGTCCTTGTTCTTGCGGAACACCTTGTCCGGCAGGTTGTCGCCGTTCACATCGGTCAGCGTCGACAGGCCGTCGGACTGGCCCGCGCTGAACCCGACCTTCAACCCGACGGCACCCTCCTTGGTCGTCAGCCCCTGCACGTTGTAGCCCGCGAACAGGTGCGCGCCGAAGCCGGCCGACGTGTTCGCCGAGATCGCGCTGGCCTCGCCTTCGCGGATGTTCACCCCGAGGTCGTCATCCGGCACCGACCAACCCGCCGCGTCGGCGAAGGCGTTGTAGTTGCCCGACTGGTCGCGCACGTCGTCGAAGTAGTCGAACCTGTGGGTGTTGAACAGCTGGTTGCTCTCGCTGAACTGCGATACCGAGGTGAGCAGCGTCTTGGCGAACGCGCCGGTCCGGTAGTTCAGCTCGTAGGCGCGGATCAGCTGGTCGTCCAGCTTGACCTCGACACGCCGCAGCAGGTCGGCGGTGACCTTCTTGAACCCGTACTTGGCGTCGATCCGCACGTCCGTCCGGCGCGGTTCGCCGCGCTCACGGTCCCGGATGAACGTCACCGAGTACCTGCCGTCGGTGTCCCCGCGGCCGGTGTAGGTGATCTTCTGCGGGTACAGCTCGCTGCCCGGGACCGTGGAGCCCGCCGTGCCGCCGTCGGTCACCTTGGCGTACCGGTAGCGCAGGAGGTTGTCGTTGCCGTCGCGGATCTCCCGCGCCGCCCAAGTGGCGACGCGGCCCTTGCCGTCGGCCAGTGTGCTGTCGGCCGTGCCGCCGAAGAGCGTGCGGACACCCTGCTTGTCGGTGACCTCCCACCAGTAGTTCGTGGGGCTGTCGCCGTGGCGCACGATCCGGTCGAACGAGCCCTCCACCCGGGAGTGGAACACCTTCTCCGCAGTGCGGGCCTGCAACGCGCTCCGGTGTGCCACCGGGGTCAGCTGCTCGCCGTTGAGCAGGTAGGTCTCGGTCTCAAGGCCGGCGTCGTAGCGCGGCACACCCCACCGTGTGTCGACCGTGACCATCGGGGTGGCGAGGTCCCACCCGACGCCGAGCCACCCGCTCGTCCCCGACGAGTTGTAGGTGACGGCCAGATTCGGCTCCAGGCCACCGCGGCCCTTCGGCACCTCCAGCGGGTACGACAACCGCGCGTCACCGCTGTTGTTCGCCGAGGGCGCCTCGACCAGGTTCACCCCGGAGCCGGGGTCGGCCGCCTTGACGTCCTTGATCTGGTTCGGGTTGAAGGACGTGCCCTCCGGCCCCTCCGGCCCGGTGACCGCCGACCCGGCGTCCGGCACCGTCGCGGCGGCGCTGCGCAGCAGTTCGGGCGAGGTCAGCCCGGACATGGTGAGCACCATGGCCAGGATGACGATCACGGCCGTCCGGCCGCGGACCAAGCGCTGGACAGTCATCAAAGAGCCCCCATACCGCCGGACGTCCCCGAAGCACGAGTCGTCCGACGACCCCCGCCCCCTGCACTACCGAACGGTAGTTTCCGGGCCCGGTCGTTCGTACAGGCTTTCTGGACAAGACCCGGCCTGTGTGGTCACGATCCGGCAACGGGAGTTCTGGCCGGTGTGAGGGGGCAACCGTCCAGGCCTTCTCGCCCCTTGAACCGTGGCAGTTGTGTCGGCCTTGTACTTCGCCGTCAACCCGGATGGACCCCAGGCCCACCGCTTCGGTCACGTCGTAGAGGTCACTGGCCCGGATGGCGCCGTATACACCGTGGCCCTGACGAACGGTGTGCCCATTCACGAGGTATCTCGCTGGCTCGGACATCGCTCGATCAAGGTCACGGTGGACCGGTACGGCCACCTCACACAGGACGGCCAGGAGCGCTGCCGTCAGGTCGTCGAGACGGCCGTGGGGCCGCACATGCTCACACCAGACCCAACGACTGCAGCGCGCGGTGCTGACTTGGTGCTGACTTCCGCTGACGTCCGTTCCGGCCCGTTCGGGTGCGTCGTGCTGGATCGGTGCTGACTCGGGGGGCCTCGTCGCCCAGCAGACTTCCACCCGCTTGGTGCGGCCGCCATCGTCAAGGCGCTTGCCGCCTGTCCCGGGAAGCCCATTTCTTGGGTGTACGACAACCACGCCAAGGAGGAACTGCCCGAGCTTTCGTGTAGGCCAACAGCTTCGGTTCTCTTCGGCGAAGGTCTGGAAATGGCTGGAAGAGCGATGCCGAGCGGTCGAGTGAACGTGAAATGTGAGGAGGCGGAACACAACGGCCTCGCATGGGAATCACCAAGCACCGAGAACCGTTACCGGACCTCCAGAGCCTTCCTGCTCGGACAGCAGAATGTCTGTCGATTCTGATCAGGAAGAAGCTGCCTGCCCGCGATTGGCCGGCCCGACCCCGATGCCCATCCGGAAGGGAATCATCACCCGGGGCCGGCTCCGGACAGGGCCGCGTCAGGCCAGCGGGTGAAGAGCGCCCACTGCGGACCTCGGTGTTCACTTGTCGGAACTCGCTGCCTGGCAGGTACTGCATCAACCCAGCACGGCAAGCAGCACCTTTGTCTGATCGACCCGCTCGACGGGGACCTCGAGCAGATTCCGGTCGACGACGACTTGGGCGGCCTGCTTGCCGACCTCGATCGAGCAGGTGGTGTCGCCCTGTCCGAGTGCGTACGCGGCGTCGATCGTGACGAGCCTGATGGCGGTCTCGACATCGTTGACGGCGTTGCTCTCGCGGGATACCGCCCTTTCGATGACGCCGAACGGTGAGAGCGGGTCGGCGTCCCTCACGATCTCGTCCAGCAGGGAGCCGGCTCGCGTCGCCGGGACCGCCGAGCGTGACCGTTCGTGAGCGCCTGCCGGACTGGCGCAATACGCGTACTACCAGTCGGCGCGGAGGCTGCCGGGGGCGCGAAGGGCTGCGCTGAGGGGCCAGTTGTCGGGATGGGCGGTGCGGGGGTCGGTGAGGGCCAGGTGCGGGCAGGCTTCGGCGAGGGTGGTCAGGGCGTGGTGGGCGAGGTGGCGGGTGTATGAGGCGCCGGGGCAGTAGTGGATGCCCGCGCCGAAGGCGATGAGCGGCGGCTGCGGGGTGCGTCGGGCGTTGTACGTGTCGGGGTCGGCGAGCCGGTGGTGTTCGTCGCGGCCGGCGGAGGCGAGCAGGAGGAGCAGGCGGGCTCCGGCCGGGATTGATGTGCCGGACAGGCGGACGTCGCGGGTGGTGTTGCGCAGCCAGCCGACCAGGGGCGGGTCATGGCGCAGGGTCTCCTCGACGGCTTCGGGCAGCCGGCCGGTCCGGTGGGCCTGGCCGAAGGTGTGAGTGGTCAGGAGGCGGTAGAGGGTGTTGGCCAGCAGGCGCGGGGTGATCTCCGCGTTGGTGATGAGTACTTCCATCAGGGTGGAGGCGACCTCGCGGGTGGTGAAGGGATCTCCGCCGGGGTCGCGGTGGGTGAGCCAGTTGGAGACGAGGTCGTTCCCGGGGGTGCGGGAGCGTTGCTCGGTCAGGGTGAGGCAGTAGGTGAAGAGGTCGTCCAGCGCGTGCGCGGCGGCAATCTGTGCGGCGTCGTCGAGGTGCCCCCAGACGAGGTGGGAGAGGGCGGCGGCCCGGTCCAGGACGGCGGACTGGTCCTGGACCGGGATGCCGGTGAGGCGGCCGAGGACGGCGGTGGCGAGAGGACGGGCCCAGTCCTCCACGAGGTCTGCGGTGCGGTCGGGGCGAGCGGCCAGTGCGCCTGCCACGCGGGCGGTCTCCTCTCTCAGCAGGCCGTTCAGGTGCTTCATGCGCCGGTCGGTGGTGGGGAAGACGGTGGTCATCTGGCGGCGGAACCGGGCATGCTGCGGCGGGTCAAGGGAAGACAGGACCGGCAGCGCACCGCTGCGCTCCAGGACTGCCTGTGCCGCGGGGCAGAGCTGTTGGAGGGGGAGGTAGCCGAGGGCAGTGGAGAAGGTGCCGCTCGCGTCACGCAGGACGGTGTCGATGTCGCGGTGCCGGGCGACGACCCACACGTCGAGTTCCGGGTCGTGATAGACGGGGTGCTCGCGGCGCACGTGCGCGTAGAGGCTGCCGGGCTCGCCGGCCCCGTGTGCGCTGATCGCGCCGGGGGTGCTGGCCGGGCAGCGCGGCAGCCCGGTACAGGTGCGAGAGGTCGTGGGCTCAGTCAGGGCCACGGCAGCGGATCCTTCCGGTACGTACGATCGTGCGCGGCGCGCCTGGGTCGTCAGAGCGTTCGGCGGGGGCGTGCGGTGAGCAGGACGGCGTCGTCGTTGAAGCGGTCGGTGCCGGTGGCGAAGTGGGTCCGGAGGGCCGGCAGCAGCGCCTGCCGCAGCTCGGAGAGTCGGGGGTGTCCGGTGTTCCAGAATTCGGCGAGCACCTGGGCGGCGGCCTGGGCTTTCGCTTCCGAGCTCTCCTCGGGGAAGACGACGTCGACCCGGGCGCGGGTGAAGGCGATGTCGGTGAAGCCGTGCCTGGCCAGTCCGTGGGCGGCACGGGTCAGGAGCGCCCCCTGGTGGTCGTGGGGTTCATCGGTCAGCTCAGCGCAGGTCCGGTTCCACAGTGCGATGAGCTGGTTGTCCGGGGCGCCCTGCACCAGGATGATCTTTGCTTCGGGGTGAGTGGGGTCGACGGCCCGGGCGATCTCCGCGACGGCCGCGTCGGGGTCGTCGGTGTAGTGCAGCACCCAGGTCGCGACGGCCGCGTCGAAGGCGCCCTCCCGGACAGGGAGCTGCTCGGCGCAGCCGGGCAAAACCATGACGCCGTGGGCGGCCAGGGGACGCAGGCTCTCCGCCCGTGCGGCGTGGGGTTCCACAGTGGTCACTTGGCAGGCGCGGGCCGCGAGGGCGCGTACGACGGCGCCGCTGCCGCCGCCGACGTCCAGGATCCGGGTGTTGCCGGCGAGCGCGTCGAGGACGGGGGCGATGTCGTGCCGCTCGAAGCGGGCCTCCATGCCGAGCCAGCCCTGCTCGCTCAACGTGTGCGGGCCCCGGTAGGCGGCGGGCAGCGGGTAGGGGCCGGTCAGCGCGTGCGCCGGTGCGGCGGGGCCGCCGGGCTTGACCGCGTACAGGAACAGGTGTTCCTCGGGACCCATGCCGGGGAAGTCGGGGTAGAAGACGCTGAGTCCCTCGTGGACGATCTCCAGCCCGCCCTGACGCAGCAGGTGGGCGTAGGTCTCGGCGGGATAACTGGTGGCACGGATGGTCTGGCCCATCCACTGGATCTCCTCGTCCTCGGCGTCGAAGGGGACCGTGGCGAAGACGAACAGTCCGCCGGGAGCGAGCCAGTCCGCGACCCGGGCAAGCGTGGCGTCCAAGTCCGCGCGGGGCATCTGCAGGAGCGGGAAGAACGCCGTGATCGCGTCCCACAAGCCGGGAGTGTCGGGCAGGGTGCGGACGTCGGCCAGTTCGAACCGCGCGGTGGGCACTTGGGCACGGGCCAGCTCCACCATGGTGGTGGACACGTCGTAGCCGCTCACGTCGTGGCCTGCGGCGGCCAGGCGGTCCGCTGTCGGCCTGCCTGTGCCGGAGCCGATGTCCATGACCTTTGCCGCTGCGGGCAGGCGCGCCAGCAGCCAGTCGATCGCCTGCTGTTGTTCGGGCAGATGCGCGTACGTGTCCTCGTATGTCTTGCCGAGAACGTCGAACGGGCGGGCCGCGGCCTCCGGTGCCCCGTGCGCCCGCGCGGAGGGCGTGGGTTCTGCGGGCGAGGGCGTGGAGACGGTCTCAACGGCCATGGATGCAGGGCCCCTTCACGATTTGCGGAATTGATCACTCCGAAGACTACACTCCGCACACAACCTTTTACTGCCCGTGTGCGCCGGAGTGCGCTGCTTTCACCATTCGGAGAACCGCTTCCTCGTGAACATCCAACAGTCGGATCACGCTGCCTACTTCGCCTTCCGCGACCAGCTCCTCGGTCCCTTGCGCACCACCGTCCTGACGTCCCAGCAGCTGTGTGAGGCCGGTCGGCTGATCTACGGCCGCGCGGACGGCCTGTCGCTCTACGGAATCCCCGCCACCGACATGGCGGCCAAGGGCATCACCCTGCTCGGGCGCACCGTCATCGAGTGCTCCATCGACGCCTACACCGCCCCGGTCGCCGACGCCCTCGCCGTACTCCAGGCCGCAACCCCGCCGCAGGGGCCCGACGCCGGCAACCCACTGATCGCGGACCTGTTCTGCGGCTCCGGGAACTTCGGCTACCACCTGGGCCGGCGCCTCACTCGCCCTGTCCACGCCTCCGAGCTCGACCCTGCCGTCTTCGGCACGGCCCGCAACAACCTCGACCGCATCGGCTCCGCGATCACCCTGGCCCTGACGGACTACCGCGACCTGCTGCGCGAACTCTCCGCCCGCAGCACACACGACACGTACGTCGTCGAACCGCCCTGGGGCCCCGCCTTCACCGCCGACGGCCTCGACCTGACCCGCACCTCACCGCCCGTGCCAGAGATCCTCGACGACATCCGCCGCTCCCGCGGCGGCCTGCCCTGCCACATCGCGATCAAGACCAACGACCAGATCGCCCACGACTCCCTGGCCCTCTCCTTCGCAGGCGCCCGCCACCTGGCAACCATCACGCCCGATCCCTGTCTTCCGCACGGCGCAAACATGGACTTCCACCTCTACGAACTCCAGGGCTGACCCGGCCGTCCGCAGGGGGAACGCGGTCATCACGCGACCGGGCTGCACCCCACGCGGTGACACCTGTGGGCCTAACGGGTGGCCCAGAGCCGCCCCGGCTGGCGCCATCGCAGCGATCCTGGCCCGCCTGACCACCGATAACGACCACTATCAAGGAGCCGATGTGAGCAACACATCCACCATCGCCCGCAAGTACGACCGAGCCTTCGGCCTGTTCGACGTAGACGGCAACGGAGTCATCGAGAAGAAGGACTTCGACCTGCTGGCAGATGCCGTCCTGCGTGTGGGAGGTATCAAGGCCGGTACCGTCAAGGAGCGCGAGCTGCACAAGACCTTCCACGCCTGCTGGGAGGCTGTCTCGGCCTTCGACGACGGCGACGGCAAGGTCACCCGCGAGGAGTTCCACCGCGCCCTGCAGGCCCGCTTCAGCGAGCGTGGACTGCTCGAGCAGCACTACCTGCCGGCCATGGAAGCCTCGTTCTCCGTCATCGACACCGACGACGACCACAAGGTCCCGGCCGCGCAGATGGTCCGCTACCTCGAAGCCCTCGGCGTCCCCGTCGGCGAGGCCGGGGCAGTCTGCGCCGAGATGGACATCGACGGCGACGGACACATCACCCGCGAAGAGTTCCGCGCGGGCTGGATGGACTACCTCCTCGACACCACCCACGACACCGTCGGCAGCAGGCTCCTGGGCGGCAACACCGCCTGACAGACGCAGCACCCCAGCTGAAACCCCTCAGGGAGGCCGCAGCGTACGGGGCCACCGCGCCAGGTCGTGTGGGCATAGCGAAGAGTGTCCCTTCATGCGCCAGGCCCCACCACTGCGCGCTGATCGACTCGACGCGTCAGAGCTCGCGGCCACCGAGAAGATCCAGGCGGCTGACGCAACCGATCTCCGACAGCCGCACCACGCCGTCACCCTCCCTGGGGGTGGCATACGCCAACAAGTCAGCTGCGAACCGGCCGGTTTGGCGGATCCGTTCGTCGGCCGGCACCCGGCAGCGACCTGGTGCACGCCCGCCACCGCAGACCCGGCGGCCGCATCCGAGCCACTGGCAAATCGCTGAAGCTGATGTCGCACCGAGATGCACACCGCTCCCCCTGCGGTCGGCCGACGGCGGTTACACCAGTGGCCTGGTCGACCAGTGTCGGCGTCGCCTCCCGCTCCTCCAGCATTCCCAGCACCGACGCCATCGCGCACCCCTCGCTCATGAAGCGCAAACAAGACGCCGGATGCCTCCCTCATTCCGAGGCAGACCGTGCCTGACCAGCATAAACACAGTGATCATGTTCGGTTGTGACACGGCTTCTCACGCCAGGCCCAACGACTGCAGCGCGCGGTGCTGACTTGGTGTTGACTTGACCGGCCAGAAGACGTAGCAGACCCCTCCCGTACCGCCTCTGACCTTGCCGTTTGCGTCGTACCTCTTCGTCCGCAGCCAGATGTTCTCCCACTCCCTGCGTCGGTAGATCCGGCGGACGGCCGCGTTGTCCGGGGAGGCCGGGTCGTTGGCGATGACGTCCCCGTCCGCCGTGAAGCCGATGACCGTCATCAGGTGGCCAGCGGTGCCGTACCCCGCCCCCGTCAGCTCCTCCTTGCGGAAGGACTGGGACGTTATGGCCGGGATTCCGGCCTTGATCAGCGTCTCCAGTTCGGTGAGCGAGCGCAGCCGGGTGACCACCGCGTTCATGCCGGGGTACGAGGCCGCGTAGGCGGCGTTGAAGGGCCAGTTGCCGCAGCCCTCGTACTGGTGGTCGTAGGTGTGGCGGGCCGCGTGGCAGACCTGCGGGTCGGCGAAGGCCGGGTTCACCCAGGCCAGCTCCTCTGCCGAGGGCCGGCGCCCCCAGTACTCGACGATCATCTGGGAGGAGGTCGGGCTGCACCACGCCTCTCCGCCGTTGTCGTACTCGGGGTACTGCCCGATGTGGGTGTTCTGCGAGTAGCGCGGCACGGTCAGTTCGCGGGCCACGTCCGGCGCGGAGGCAGGGACCGTGAAGCGGTCCGGGATGTCCGATGCCATCGCGCCGAGCCGCCACACCGTGGGGGTGAGGCCGCTCCCCGGGGTGCGGTACAGCGTCAGGCGCAGCCGGTACGAGGCCAGCCGCAGTCCGCTCGCCGCGTCGTCGATCGCGAGGGTGTCGGTCCAGACGGTGCTCTTGCCGTCGGTCTGGTCGTCCACCGAGGTGCGCCGGATGTCACCGTCGCCGGAGGCCCAGCGGCCCAGGACGTACCAAGGGGTGGCGGTGGCGTCCGTGTAGGCGCCGGACAGTTCGACCTGGAGCCAGGTGCCGGGCGGAGTGTCGGCGTTCCAGGAGGCGATGACCTCGGTGGCGGGCACGGCCGGGGTGTGGACGGGCGAGGTCCAGCTCGCGTACTCCCAGGGGGAGGTCCGCCCAGTGTGCGGGTCGGTGTAGTCGGTGATCCCGGCGGGGGCGGCGAGGAGCAGGCCGGGGCGGCGGCCTGCGACGGCCCTGGTGCCGGCGGCACTACCGCATCTCCAGTCGGTGTACGAGGACCAGAAGCGGTTGTCGACGAGGCCGGGCGCGGGGGCGCGGCCCGGCCCGGCGCCGTCGGCCGCGGCGCGGTCAGGGGCGGCGGTCGGGCCGCAGTCGGAGCCGCACTCGGCGGCTGAGGCCGCGGCGGCGGCAGGAGCGACGGCGGCCGTTCCGGCGGCCGCGAGGGCCGCGGCGAGGACGGTTCTGCGCGGGGTGGAGCTGGTCATGGGCGGTGACCCCCAGTCGAGAACGGTGGGCGTACGGATCTGCTGGGCGGGCCCACTATCCCGGCTCCGGGCCCGCGGCCGCCAGCACTTCGCCACGCGTCGCCGCACCAATATTGGTCTCGACCGCTGGCGGCGGTACCGCCCTGACCTGCGGCGGTCCCCCTCCCCTACGCTGGGGCGCATGAACGACCTCGACCGCGCGGCGCACGCGCTGCTCCGGCTGCCGCCCTCCTGCGGCCCGGTCCGGCTGATCGCGGTCGACGGGCACGCGGGCTCCGGCAAGTCCACGCTCGCGGCCCGTCTCTCCACCGCCCTCGGTGACGCGCCCGTCCTCCACCTCGACGACCTCGCCACCCACGAGGAGCTCTTCGAGTGGACCGACCGGCTGCGCGAGCAGGTCCTCGCTCCCCTGGCGCGCGGCGAGGCCGCGTCCTACCGGCCGTACGACTGGGGACTGCGGCGCTTCGGAGCGGCACGGGAGCTGCCCTCTGCCCCGGTCGTGCTCGTCGAGGGCGTCGGCGCGGGCCGGCGGGCGGTGCGGCCGTTCCTGGCGTGGCTGCTGTGGATGGAGCGCGGGGCGTCGGAGTCCTGGGCGCGGGGCCGGCGCCGGGACGGTCCGGACCAGGCCGCTTTCTGGGACGGCTGGACCGTGGCGGAGACTCGCCATTTCGCCGAGGACGCCTCCCGGCCCTTCGCCGGCACCTTGGTACGGGAGTGCGCGGAGGGGTACGACTGGCTTCCGGGGCCGGGTGTGACAGCGGGCGCGGACCAGATCATCACACACCGTGATGGCTTCATGTCCGTGAACTGAGGGGCCGAAAGTCCGCTTCCGCAAGTGCCTCAACTCCGCTTGACCCAAGGGGCGTACAGGTCTTACGTTCTGAATGTGCGGCTTTTCGGAGCCGCCGCAGACACGAAGCCCCCGGTTGTTCCCCCGTGATCGGGGGCTTCGTTCTGCCTCTGACGGCCCCTTCCGGGGCCCTTCACGGCCCCTGACGCTCACCCAGGGTCACCGCTTCCGGATCATGTGCTTCTCCTTAAGCGCACACCCCCTGCGCAGGTACGATGCCCCCAGGTGCGGTCAAATCCCGTCCATGCGTAGACGGTTGTGGGGGACCCGATGGACATCGGCACACAGGGCGCGCAGGCCCCCGCCGAACTCGCCTGGCTGCGCGGAGTCGACGCCTACACGATGGGCGCCTATCCGCAGGCGGAGGACGAGTTCCGGACGGCGGTACGGATCGACCCCGGGATGGCGGACGCCTGGCTCGGGCTGCACGCGCTCCGGGTCGACACCACGACCGCGCTGTTGCGCATGTACCGCAACCGCGACCGCTTCGGCGAGCAGCGGGCCCGGTACCGGCGCGCCCTGAACTCCTGGTACTGGCTGGGCTGGTGGGTGCAGCCGGTCCTCGAGACCTCGCGCGACCTGCTGCTCGCGCACGCCTCCCACTGGCTCGACGGACGGCACGTGCCGGAGCTCGACCGGGCGCTCGCGGGGCTCCCGCCGGTCGACACCGACCCTCAGGTGCGCTTCCTGCACGCCTGCCGCTCCTATCTCGTCAAGGACTGGGACCAGCTCGTACGGCACACCGAGACCCTCGTCGACGACCCGCTGCTCGGCATCGAGGCCGGGCTCTTCGGCGGCATGGCACGGGTCCGGCTCGAGATGTACGGCCAGGCCGAGCCGCTGCTCTCGGCCTCGCTGATGCGGTGCCGCAGCGAGCAGCCGCAGCGCAAGGAGCTGCGCTACTGGCTCGCCCGCGCCCACGAGGGCACCGGGCGCAGCGCCGCCGCCCTCCCCCTCTACCGGGCCGTGCACCGGATCGACCCGACGTTCATGGACACGGCCGCCCGCCTCGCGGCGATCGCCGAGTACGACGGCTTCGACGGGTACGACGGCGTGGAGGATCCGGCCGGCCTCGCGACGGTCGCCCTGGGCACCCTCGGCGGGGGCCTCGGCCAGGACTCCGTGGACACCGCGCCGGGCGCGGAGCCCGACACCGGGCCGCTGGGCGACGGGCTGCGGCTCGCCCCCGAACCCGTACCGCCCGCGGCGCCGGTCACACCGCCGGAGACCGTACGGCAGAAGGCGCCGCTGCCCTCGCAGCCGGTGCCACCGCGCTTCCCGGCGGGGCCCACCGATCCCGTACGCCTCGCGGAGGCGCTCGCCGAGCTGGAGGGCATGGTCGGCCTGGAACCGGTGAAGCGGCAGGTCAAGGCGCTGTCCGCGCAGCTGGAGATGGCACGGCTGCGGGCCGGTGAGGGCCTCCCGGTCCAGCCGCCGAAGCGTCACTTCGTCTTCTCCGGGCCCTCAGGGACCGGGAAGACCACGGTCGCCCGCATCCTCGGCCGGGTCTTCTACGCCCTCGGGCTCCTCGGCGGCGACCATCTGGTGGAGGCCCAGCGGGCCGATCTGGTCGGCGAGTTCCTCGGGCAGACCGCGATCAAGGCCAATGAGCTGATCGACTCGGCGGTCGGCGGGGTGCTCTTCGTGGACGAGGCGTACGCGCTCTCCAACACCGGGTACAGCAAGGGCGACGCCTACGGGGACGAGGCCCTCCAGGTCCTCCTCAAGCGGGCCGAGGACAACCGCGACCATCTCGTGGTGATCCTGGCCGGCTATCCCGAGGGCATGGACCGGCTGCTCAGCACCAACCCGGGGCTGTCCTCCCGGTTCACCACCCGCGTCGACTTCCCGTCGTACCGGCCGCTGGAACTGACCGCCATCGGCGAGGTGCTCGCGGCGGCCGACGGCGACGGCTGGGACGAGGAGGCTCTGGAGGAGCTGCGCTCGATCAGCGCACACGTCGTCGAGCAGGGCTGGATCGACGAACTGGGCAACGGGCGCTTCCTCCGCACCCTGTACGAGAAGTCCTGCGCCTACCGCGACCTGCGACTCTCCGGATACCCGAACACCCCGACCCGGGAGGACCTCGCCACCCTCCGGCTCGCGGACCTCATGCAGGCGTACGGCGAGGTCCTGTCGGGCCGCGGTCCGATCGACCGCGGCCCTCGGGAGGAGCCGCCGGGGTACTAGACGGACGCCTGCCTCATCCGGTGCGCGGGGTCGCGGACCTCGCCCACCAGGGTCTCCAGGACGTCCTCCAGGGCGACCAGGCCAAGCACCCGGCCCGAGCCGTCCGCGACCTGTGCCAGATGCGTGGCGGCGCGGCGCATCACGGTGAGGGCGTCGTCGAGCGGCAGTTCGGCGCGGAGCGTCGCCATCGGCCGCCACAGCCGCTGCGGCACGGCCCGCTCCCGGTCGTCCAGGTCGAGGACGTCCTTCACGTGGACGAAGCCCATCAGGGTGGCGCTCCCCTCGGCGTGGACCGGGAAGCGGGAGTACCCGGTGCGTACGGTCAGCTCCTCGATCTCGCGCGGGGTGACCGTCGGCGGGACCGTGACCAGGGAGGAGCGTGCGATGAGGACGTCCGTCACCGGGCGCGTGCCCAGTTCGAGGGCGTCCTCCAGGCGCTCCTGCTCGGCCGGTTCTAGCAGCCCGGCCTGCCCCGCGTCCTCGACGAGCCGGCCCAGCTGGACCCTGGTGAAGACCGCCTCCACCTCGTCCTTCGGCTCGACGTTGAACGCCCGCAGGACGAGCCGGGCGCAGGCTCCGAGCGCGGCCGTCACCGGACGGCAGAGCCGGGCGAAGCCGACCAGGCCCGGGGCGAGCCAGAGCGCGGTCCGCTCGGGCGCGGCCATCGCCAGGTTCTTCGGGACCATCTCGCCGATGACGAGGTGGAGGAAGACGACCGCGGCGAGGGCGATGACGTAACCGAGCGGATGGATGAGGCCCTCGGGGACCCCGACCGCGTGGAAGACGGGTTCGAGGAGACGGGCGACGGTCGGCTCGGCGACGGCGCCGAGCGTCAGGGAGCAGACGGTGATGCCGAACTGGGCGGCGGCCATCATCTGCGGCAGGTTCTCCAGGCCGTGCAGGACCTTCTGGGCACGGGCGCCGCCGAGCGGTTCGATCTGGCTGCGGCGGACGGAGACGAGGGCGAACTCGGCTCCGACGAAGAAGCCGTTGGCCAGGACCAGGAAGACGGCGAACAAGAGCTGAAGGGTGCTCATCGGACGCCCTCCGCGACCAGGGAGCCGGAAGCGGGCGCCGCGACCGGGGCCGGGGCCGTGAGTGGGGCCGGGGCCGGGGCCGTGAGCAGGTCCCGGTGCGTGGCCGGGGCCAGGCCCGTGGCCGGGTCCGGGTGCGTGGGCCGGTCCAGGTCCGGGATCGGCTCCGTCCGTACGATCCGGACGCGCTCGGCGCGATAGCGGTCGACCTGGCGCACCGAGAGCCGCCAGCCGGGGAGTTCGGCCCGGTCGCCGGGGGCGGGGATGCGCCCGAGGAGGTCGGCGACGAGCCCGGCGACGGTCTCGTACGGCCCGTCGGGTACGTCGAGGCCCATCCGGCGCAGGGCGTGGACCCGGCAGGAGCCGTCGGCGTCCCACGCCGGCCGGCCGTCCTCCGCGGGTGCGGCGGCCAGCTCCGGCCGCCCGTCGGCCACGGTGTCGTGCTCGTCGCGGACCTCGCCGACGAGTTCCTCGACGATGTCCTCCAGGGTGACGACACCGGCGGTGCCGCCGTACTCGTCGACGACCACCGCGATCGGCTGCTCCCTGCGCAGCCGCTCCAGAAGGGTCTGGGCGGGCAGCGTCTCCGGCACGAGGAGCGGGGGGACCGCGATCCGGCCGACGGGGGTACGCAGCCGGGCGTGCGGCGCGACGGCGAGCGCGTCCTTGAGGTGGACCATGCCGACGATCTCGTCGATGCGCTCGCGGTAGACCGGGAAGCGCGAGAGGCCGGTGGCACGGGTGAGGTTGAGGACGTCGGCCGCGGTGGCGTCCCACTGGAGGGCGCTGACCTTCACGCGCGGGGTCATGACCTGCTCGGCGGTGAGGCCGCCGAGGCTCAGGGTCCGTACGAACAGGTCAGCTGTGTCCTGTTCGAGGGTGCCTGCCAGGGCCGAGTGGCGGGCCAGGGAGACCAGCTCGCCGGGGGTGCGGACCGAGTCGAGCTCCTCGGTGGGCTCGACGCCCAGGAGCCGCACCAGGCGGTTGGCGACCCGGTTGAGCAAGGAGATCACCGGCCGGAAGAGCGTGGAGAAGCGGCGCTGCGGGGTGGCCACGAAACGGGCCACCTGGAGCGGCCGGGAGACCGCCCAGTTCTTCGGTACCAGTTCGCCGACCACCATCTGGACGGCGGAGGCGAGCAGCATCCCGATGACCACCGAGATCCCCGAGACGGCCCCTTCGGGCAGCCCGGTGGCGGTGAGCGGCCCGTGAAGGAGTCCGGCGAGCGCGGGCTCGGCGAGCATGCCGACGACGAGCGAGGTGAGCGTGATGCCCAGCTGGGTGCCGGAGAGCTGGAAGGACAGCTCGCGCAGGGCGGTGACGACGGTGCGGGCGCGCCGGTCGCCGGCGGCCGCGGCCCGCTCGGCCTCGGCGCGCTCGACGGTCACGAGACCGAACTCGGCGGCCACGAAGAAGCCGTTGGCGAGGATCAGGAGAAAGGCCGCGACGAGCAGCAGCAGGGAGACGATCATGCCGCCGCCTCCGGAGAGGGGGCGGCGCAGGTATTACCGGACGATCCGTCCATTGCTGGAGGGAGTCACTCCTCGGGTCGAAGGGTGGCCTCGCGGGCCGTGACGACGGCCCTGCACGTGCGAGGCGGTGGTGCCGCTCGGCACCACCGCCTCCAGATTAGCCATGTGCGCGCCCCGAGGGGCAGGGGGCCGGCCCCGGATGGGGGACGGACCGGGGTTCTCCCGGCGGGGTCCCGCCCGCCGGACGCCCCTTCGCCCCGGGGGTCAGGCCGCCCGCTCCGAGCCCGTCCCGTGGGCGTCGGCGAGGGCCCGCAGGGCGCGGGCGTCCCGGATGGCCGACTCCTTGGCGACACCGGGCTGGATGCCGAGCGCCGGCAGGCTGGTGCCGTCGCTCAGGTCGAGGAACACCCAGGGGTCGCCGGGGCGGAGGTTGACCTTGAGGATCTCCGCCCAGGCGAGGCGTCGGGTCCGGGTGATGTTGACGACCGTGACGCCCTCGTCGTCGGCGACGACCTTGGGACGGCTCAGGAGCACCAGGACCCCGGAGAGCAGCGCGGCGGTGAAGACGAAGCTGACGCGCTCCCCCGGTCCGAGCCGCTCCAGCATCAGCGCGACCGCGGTGATGACGACGAACATCACGCACGCCATGGTCAGCAGGATGACCCGGGTGCGCCCGGGACGGAAGGTGACCGGCAGGGCGGGTGTCGTGGACTCGGACATCGGGGTTCCTCAGTGCCTGGTGGTACGTGCGGGCCGGGCAGCCGTCAGAGGCGGCAGGCGTGGATGGCGGTGGTGAGGATGGCGCGGGCGCCGATCTCGTACAGGTCGTCCATGATCCGCTGCGCCTCCTTGGCGGGGACCATCGCGCGGACGGCGACCCAGCCCTCGTTGTGCAGCGGGGAGACGGTCGGCGACTCCAGGCCCGGGGTGAGGGCGACGGCCTGCTCCAGGTGCTCGGCGCGGCAGTCGTAGTCCATCATCACGTACGAGCGGGCGACGAGGACGCCCTGGAGGCGGCGGAGGAACTGCTGGACCTGCGGGTTGTCGTCCGGGGCGCCGTGGCGGCGGACGACGACGGCCTCGGAGGTCAGGATCGGCTCGCCGATGACCTCGAGGCCCGCGTTGCGCAGGCTGGTGCCGGTCTCCACGACGTCCGCGATGACCTGGGCGACGCCCAGCTGGATCGCGGTCTCGACCGCGCCGTCCAGGTGCACGACGGAGGCGTCGATGCCCTGGTCGGCGAGGTGCTTGGCGACGATGCCCTCGTAGGAGGTGGCGATCGTCATGCCGCCGAAGTCCTCGGGCCCGTTCGCCGTGCCCGGGCGGGTGGCGTACCGGAAGGTGGAGCGGCCGAAGTTCAGCGCGAGGATCTCCTCGGCGCTGGCGCCGGAGTCCAGGAGCAGGTCACGGCCGGTGATGCCGATGTCCAGCTTCCCGGAGGCGACGTAGATCGCGATGTCCTTCGGGCGCAGGTAGAAGAACTCGACCTCGTTGTCGGGGTCGATGACCACCAGTTCCTTGGACTCCTTGCGCTGGCGGTAGCCGGCCTCATGGAGCATTGCCGACGCAGGTCCGGAGAGGGAACCCTTGTTGGGAACGGCGATGCGCAGCATGGGGTGGGCTTCCTTTGCCTGGGAGTGGTGGGGAGAGCGGTGGGCCGTGCTCAGAGGTGGGCGTAGACGTCGTCGAGCGAGATCTCGCGGGCGACCATCATCACCTGGACGTGGTACAGCAGCTGCGAGATCTCCTCGGCGGCCGCTTCCTTGCTCTCGTACTCGGCGGCCATCCAGACCTCGGCGGCCTCTTCGACGACCTTCTTGCCGATGGCATGGACGCCCTTGTCCACCAGCTCCGCGGTGCGGGAGGTGGCCGGGTCGCCGGTCTCTGCCTTGAGCTTGAGCTCGGCGAAGAGCTCTTCGAAGGTTTTACGGGTTCCGTTCGCCATGATGGTCCTAAGAGTACGGGGTAAGGGTCGCGTCACTAGCGCCAGGGTTCGCTGACCGTGCGCAGCGTCGTCGCGGTCGCGACGGCGGCGGTGACGGCCTCGTGACCCTTGTCCTCGGAGGAGCCTTCGAGGCCGGCCCGGTCGAGGGCCTGCTCCTCGTTGTCGACGGTGAGGACGCCGAATCCGACGGGTACGCCGGTGTCGATCGAGACCTGGGTGAGGCCGTGGGTGACGCCCTGGCACACGTACTCGAAGTGCGGCGTTCCGCCGCGGATGACGACGCCGAGCGCCACGATGGCATCGTAGCCGCGCCCGGCGAGGACCTTCGCCACGACCGGGAGCTCGAAGCTGCCGGGAACGCGGAGCAGGGTGGGCTCGTCGATGCCGAGCTCGCTGAGGGCGCGCAGGGCGCCGTCGACGAGACCGTCCATGATCTTCTCGTGCCACTGCGCCGCGATGACCGCGACCCGCAGGTCGCCGCAGTTCTTCACGCTGAGGACGGGTGCGCCCTTGCCGCTCATGTCTCTCCTTGAACCGTACGAAGTGAGGGTTTTACTGGTTGCCGCAGGTGGAGGCCGGGGAGCCGTCCAGCCAGGGCAGGTCGTGGCCCATCCGGTCCCGCTTGGTGCGCAGGTAGCGGAGGTTGTGCTCGCCGGCCGTGACCGGCATGGGCTCGCGGCCCTCGACCCGCAGGCCGTACCGGGTGAGGGCGTCGATCTTGTCGGGGTTGTTGGTCATCAGGCGCAGGCCGCGGACGCCGAGGTCGACGAGGATCTGCGCGCCGGCCGCGTAGTCGCGGGCGTCGGCGGGCAGCCCGAGTTCCAGGTTGGCGTCGAGGGTGTCGCGGCCCTGCTCCTGGAGCTCGTACGCGCGCAGCTTGGACAGCAGGCCGATGCCGCGGCCCTCGTGGCCCCTGAGGTAGACGACGACTCCGCGGCCGGCCTCCTGGATCCGGTCCATGGAGGCCTGGAGCTGGGGGCCGCAGTCGCAGCGCAGCGAGTGGAAGATGTCGCCGGTCAGGCACTCGGAGTGGACGCGGACGAGGACGTCCTCGCCGTCGCCGATCTCGCCGTGCACGAGGGCGACGTGCTCGACGCCGTCGACGGTGGAGCGGTAGCCGTACGCGGTGAAGTCGCCGTGCGCGGTGGGGAGCTGGACCTCGGCCTCGCGGCGCACGGTCGGCTCCGCGGAGCGCCGGTAGGCGATCAGGTCCTCGATGGAGATGATCGTCAGGCCGTGCTTGCGGGCGAAGGGGACCAGCTCGGGCAGGCGCAGCATGACGCCGTCCTCGCCGGCGATCTCGACGATCGCTCCGGCCGGGCGGAGGCCTGCCAGGCGGGCCAGGTCGACGGCGGCCTCGGTGTGGCCGTTGCGGGCGAGGACGCCGCCGGCCTTGGCCCGCAGCGGGAAGACGTGGCCGGGGCGGACGAAGTCGGAGGGCTCGTGGGAGCCGCTCGCCAGCATGCGCAGGGTGGTGGCGCGGTCGGCGGCGGAGATGCCGGTGGTGACGCCGTGGGCGGGGGACGCGTCGACGGAGACGGTGAAGGCCGTCCGCATCGACTCGGTGTTGTTCTCGACCATCTGCGGGAGCTGGAGGCGCTCCAGCTCGTCGTCCTCCATGGGCGCGCAGATCAGACCGCGGCACTCGCTCATCATGAAGGCGACGATCTCGGGGGTGGCCTTCTCGGCGGCGATGACGAGGTCGCCCTCGTTCTCGCGGTCCTCGTCGTCGACGACGACGACGGGCCGGCCGGCGGCGATGTCGCGGATGGCCTGCTCGACGGGGTCGAGGGCGAGGTCGGTGACGTCCCAGATGGGCAGCGCGCTCATGCCGTGGCTCCTTCCAGAGCGGAGGTCGTGCGCGTCCGGAGCCACCAGTCGCGCATGCCCCAGATGACGAGGGCGAAGTAGATGACGTAGACGAGGCCGGAGAAGGCGAGGCCGCTGTTGAAGGCGAGCGGGACGCCGACGAGGTCGACGAGGAGCCAGGCGAACCAGAACTCGACGAGGCCGCGGGCCTGGGCGACCATCGCGACGAGGGTGCCGACGAAGATGTACGCGTCGGCCCACGGGCTCCAGGAGAGCGACGGGTAGAGGGTGAACAGCCCGCCGACGGCGAGGGTGCCGAGGACCGCGCCGGCGAGGAGCAGGCCGCGCTCCTTCCAGGTGGCGAAGCGGACGGCGATGGAGCCGTCCTGTGCCTGCTGCTTCCCGCGGTTCCACTGCCACCAGCCCCAGGCGGCGACGCCGATGACGAGGAGCTGCTTGCCGACGCCGCCCGCGAGGTCGGCGGAGGCGTAGGCGCCGACGAGGATGAGGCCGGAGAGCAGCTGGGCGGGCCAGGTGAGGATGGAGCGGCGCCAGCCGAGCGCGAGGGCTATGAGCCCGATCGTGTTGCCGATCATGTCGGACCACATGATGCGCTGGTCGAAGACGGTGAACGCCTCGGAGTTGAGCCAGTTCACTTGCCGTTCTCCTTGGCGTCGGTGCCGAGCAGCCGCTCGACGTACTTGGCGATGACGTCCACTTCGAGGTTGACCGGGTCGCCGCTCTTCTTGGTGCCGAGCGTGGTCAGGTCGAGGGTGGTGGGGATGAGGCTGATGGTGAACCAGTCGTCGGCGACCTCGACGACGGTGAGGCTGACGCCGTCGACCGTGATCGAGCCCTTCTCGACGACGTACCGGGAGAGGTGGGCGGGCAGGCCGACCTTGACGAGCTCCCAGTGCTCGGACGGGGTCCGCTCCAGGATCGTGCCGGTGCCGTCCACGTGGCCCTGGACGATGTGACCGCCGAGGCGGCCGCCGACGGCCATGGGGCGCTCCAGGTTGACGCGGGAGCCGACTCCGAGGGCGCCGAGGCTGGACCGCTTGAGGGTCTCGGCCATGACGTCGGCGGTGAACTCGCCGTCGCCGAACTCGACGACCGTGAGACAGACACCGTTGACGGCGATGGAGTCGCCGTGCTGGGCGCCTTCCGTGACCAGGGGACCGCGCAGTCGGAAGCGGGAGGCGTCCTCCAGCTGCTCGACGGCGACGACCTCGCCCAGTTCTTCGACGATTCCGGTGAACACGGTCAGGCTCCCTTGAGGGTGGCGGTGATGCGGATATCGGATCCGATATCCGAGATATCGGTGATGTCGAGCCGCAACGCTTCGGTGATGGTGCCGATTCCGGCGTCGGCGAGGGCGGCGGGCCCCGCGCCGAGGAGGACCGGGGCGAGGTATCCGACGACCTGGTCGACGGCGCCCGCGGCGACGAAGGCGCCCGCGAGGGTGGGGCCGCCTTCGAGGAGGACCGAGCGGACACCGCGCGCGTGGAGGGCGTCCAGGAGGGCGGGTACGGAGAGGCCGCGCCCGGCCCTGGGAAGGCGTACGACGTCGGGGAGGGCCGTCTCGGCGTCCTCGGCGATCGCGATCAGGGTGGGGGCCGCGTCGTCCAGGATCCGGGCGCCGGGCTTCACGGCCGTGGCCTCGGTGTCGACGACGACCCGGAGCGGCTGCACCGCCGCGTCCACGCCGCGTACGGCCAGGTGGGGGTCGTCGGCGCGGGCGGTGCCGGAGCCGACGACGACGGCGTCGGCCTCGGCGCGCAGCCGGTGGACGTCGGCGCGGGACTCGGCGGAGGTGATCCAGCGGGAGGTGCCGTCGGCGGCGGCGATCCGGCCGTCGAGGGTGGCGGCGTACTTCCAGCGGACGAAGGGGCGGCCGTGGCGTACGGAGGTGAGCCAGGCGATGTTGACCGCCTCGGCCTCGTCGGCCAGGACCCCGGAGACGACCTCGACGCCGGCGGCGCGCAGGGTGTCGGCGCCGCCGGTGGCCTGCGGGTTCGGGTCGCCGACGGCGTACACGACCCGGCTGATCCCGGCCTCGGTCAGGGCCTGCGCGCAGGGGCCGGTGCGGCCGGTGTGGTTGCAGGGTTCGAGGGTGACGTAGGCGGTGCCACCGCGGGCGAGGACGCCGGCCTCCCGCAGTGCGTGGACCTCGGCGTGCGGGCCTCCGGCGCGCTGGTGCCAGCCCTCGCCGACGCGGTGTCCCGAGACGTCCGTGATGACGCAGCCGACGACGGGGTTGGGGCTCGTGGAGCCGAGGCCGCGCGCGGCGAGCTCGACGGCGCGTCGCATGGCGGTGATGTCGGCCTGCTGGGCCACCGGGTCCTCCTGCCTCTTCGGGCACGGACTCCGGGGCCTGTCGATGACGACAGAGAGCGGGAAGGACGCCTCGCACAGGGTGCGCCGAGGCCGCGGTCCCACGGGTACGCCGGAGCGAATTGCTCCACGGCGACCAGCGGACGTACGGCCGGCACACCCCTGAAAGGGGTCACCCGCCGCGCACTGCCTCCCATCCGGACTTTCACCGTCGGTCCAGGAATCTCACCTGGTCAACCGGCCGCTGGCTGCGGACGGGTCGCGGACTATACCGCCGGTTCGGAATTACACCGACCCCGGAGTGCGCTGCTGCTGATACAGGGCCAGTCTGCCACGGACGTCGCGAGGCCATGCAGCCGAGGCCCTGTGGGCTGGCTCACACGACCCCCCGGGCGACGACTTTGGTCCAGACCTATTGACGCACTGGTCTAGTCCTCTTAATCTCCGTGTCACCTCCGAGGTAACGGTCCTGCGGCGTGCGCACTCCACGGGCCCAACACGACCCACCCCTTTGTTCGTTGTGTTTCCCAGCTCCCCCTACGCCCTGAGGGCGTGGGGGGACCCCCACCCCAGGAGGACCGATCGTGTTGTCCCCCACCACGAAGAGAGCCTCGCTGCTCGCGTCCGGCGCGGCCGTCGCCGGTCTGCTGCTCAGCTCGCTCGCCGGCGGCGTCTCGTACGCGGCCGACAACGAGACCTGTCGTCCCGACGGGCTCTACAAGACCCCGGGCGTCGACGTCCCGTACTGCTCGGTCTACGACACCGAGGGCCGCGAGAAGATGGGCGCGGACCACCAGCGCCGGGTCATCGGCTACTTCACCGGCTGGCGCACCGGCAAGAACGGCGAGCCCGCCTACCTCGCCAAGGACATCCCGTGGGAGAAGATCACCCACATCAACTACGCCTTCGGGCACATCGGCGGGGACAACAAGCTCTCCGTCGGCGCGGACGGTCCGAACAACGCGGCCACCGGGATGACCTGGCCCGGTGTCGCCGGAGCCGAGATGGACCCGTCGTACGCGTACAAGGGCCACTTCAACCTGCTCAACAAGTTCAAGAAGCAGCACCCGGACGTGAAGACGCTGATCTCGGTCGGCGGCTGGGCCGAGACCGGCGGCTACTTCGCGGACAACGGCGACCGGGTGAACTCCGGCGGCTTCTACTCGATGGCCACCAACGCCGACGGTTCGGTCAACCAGGCCGGGATCGACACCTTCGCCACCTCGGCCGTCGACTTCATCCGGAAGTACGGGTTCAACGGCGTCGACATCGACTACGAGTACCCGACGACCATGAAGGACGCCGGAAACCCGCTCGACTGGCAGTTCGCCAACGCGCGCCGCGCCGGACTCGTGCAGGGCTACGCGGCCCTCATGAAGTCCCTGCGCGAGAAGCTGGACACGGCGGGCGCCGCCGACGGCAAGCACTACCTGCTGACCGTCGCCGCCCCCTCCTCCGGCTACCTGCTGCGGGGCATGGAGACCTTCCAGATGCAGAAGTATCTGGACTACGTCAACATCATGTCCTACGACCTGCACGGCGCCTGGAACGAGTACGTCGGGCCCAACGCCTCCCTCTTCGACGACGGCAAGGACGGCGAGCTCGCCGCGGCCAACGTCTACGGCTCGGCGCAGTACGGCAACATCGGCTACCTCAACACCGACTGGGCGTACCACTACTTCCGCGGCTCCATGCCGGCCGGCCGCATCAACATCGGCCTGCCCTACTACACCCGCGGCCACAAGAACGTCCAGGGCGGCACGGACGGCCTGTGGGGCAAGGCCTCCGCGACCACCTGCCCGGCCGGAGCCGGTCTGACCAAGTGCGGCGACGGCGCCACCGGCATCGACAACCTGTGGCACGACAAGGACACCAACGGCGTCGAGTCGCCCGCGGGCTCCAACCCGATGTGGCACGCCAAGAACCTGGAGAAGGGGATCGTCGGCGACTACGTCACGCGGTACGGCTTCCCGGCGAACACCACCCTGACCGGCACCTACGCCCGCAAGTACGACTCGACCCTGGTCGCGCCGTGGCTGTGGAACGCCGAGAAGAAGGTCTTCCTCTCCACCGAGGACGAGCAGTCCGTGGCCGCCAAGGCCGACTACGTGGTCGACCGCGGCATCGGCGGCACCATGGTCTGGGAGATGGCCGGCGACTACGCCTGGAACGCCGGCAAGGGCCAGTACGAGATGGGCTCCACGCTCACCTCGCTGATGTACGACAAGTTCAAGGCGGCCACCCCGTACGGCGCCAAGAAGTCGAACAAGGCGCTGCCGACGCAGGCCGTGAAGATCGACGCCCAGTTCACCGAGTTCAAGCTGGGTGACTCGAACTACCCGATCACGCCGAAGATCAAGATCACCAACAACACGGCGGCGGCCCTGCCGGGCGGCACGGAGTTCCAGTTCGACTACGGCACCTCGGCGCCGGCCAACGCCTCCGACCAGTCCGGCTTCGGCACGAAGGTCATCGGCAGCGACCACACGGGCTCCAACGTGGGCGGCCTGAAGGGCGACTTCCACCGCGTCTCCCTGAAGCTCCCGGCCTGGCAGTCGCTGGCCCCCGGCGCCACGGTCGACCTGGCGTTCAACTACTACCTGCCGGTGTCCACCCCCTCCAACTGGACGGTGAACATCAACGGCACGACGTACGCCCTCGCCGGTGACCTGGCGCGCGGTACGACGGTGGTGGAGCTCGGGTCCACGACGCCGCCCACCACCCCGCCCACCACGCCGCCGACGACTCCCCCGACCACGCCTCCCACGACTCCGCCGACGGCCCCGCCGACCACGCCGCCCACCGGCGGCTGCACCGTCCCGGCGTACGTGGCCGGCACGGTCTACAACGCGGGCAACGAGGTCTCCCACAAGGGCCACAAGTGGAAGGCCCAGTGGTGGACCCAGAACGAGGAGCCGGGTACCACCGGCGAGTGGGGCGTCTGGAAGGACCTCGGCACCTGCTGACGCGCCCCCACTGACACCTCCCCCTCTGAAGACTCCCGGCGGCGGACACTCACGGCCCTTGCCGCCGCCGGGCCCCCTCAGCGCCGCGCCCCCCTGTCCGGGGCGCGGCGCCGGCGCGTTTCCGGGCCCTGCGGGACCGACCCTGCAGGAGACACCCGCCGACCCCTGCGGGAAGGACGCCCTACCTACGGGAACAGAGCGTCCTGGGCCGCGTCGCGGGCCCTGAGCAGGGCGCCGCGAAGGACCGCCGCGTCGCCGAGCGCGGTCGGGCGGACCTCCGTGCGCAGCGGCGACAGCCCCGAGAGCGCCGACTGGACGCGGACGGCGAGTTCGGCGCCGCCCTGGTGGCCGGTCTCGCCGGCGAGGACCACGCAGCCGGGGTCCAGGACGGCGGCGACGGCGGCCGCGCCGACGGCGAGACGGCGGGCGAGCGCGTCGAGGAACGGGCCGTGGCCCGAGGTGAGGGCGCCGGCCGGGTCGAGTCCGTGGGCGGCGGCGAGGGCCGAGACGGCGGCCGCGCAGACCAGTTCGTGGAAACCGCCGTCGCAGCCGGTGCCCGAGGGCAGCCCGCTGGTACCGGGCACGGGCAGGAAGCCGATCTCGCCGGCGCCGCCCGAGGCCCCGCGGCGGAGCCGTCCGTCCAGGACGACGGCGGCGCCGACGCCCTGGCCGAGCCAGAGCAGGACGAAGTCCTCGCGGTCGCGGGCCGCCCCCTCGCGCAGTTCGGCCACGGCGGCCAGGTTCGTCTCGTTCTCGACGAGGACGTGGGCCGGCAGCCGTTCCTGGAGGACGCCGACGAGCCGCCGGTGCCAGGCGGGGAGGCCCGTGGAATCGCGCAGCTCGCCGGTGTCCGGGTCGATGAGCCCGGGCGCGCCGACGGCCACGGTGTGCAGCCGGTCGGCGCCCGCCTCCTTCGCGGTGCGCTCCAGAAGGGTGACCGCCTTCTCCACGGCCGGGCCCGTACCGCCGTCGCCGCCGACGGGCGCGGAGGCCTCGGCGAGGGTGGTGCCGAGCAGGTCGGAGACGGTGACGGAGACGGAGCGGGTGCGCACGTCGAGTGCGGCGAGGTGTGCGCGGTCGGCGACGATCCCGTACAGCTTGGCGTTGGGGCCGCGGCGTTCCGCGCCGGACTCCCCGACGACATGGACGAGTCCGGACTCGCTGAGCCGGTCGACCAGGTCGGCGACGGTCGGGCGGGAGAGCCCGGTGAGCGTCTTGAGCTGGGTGGCCGTCAACGGGCCGGTGTCCTGGAGCAGGCGCAGGGCGAGCCGGTCGTTGATGGCCCGTGCGGTGCTCGGGGATGCGGCCATGCGGGGATCCTCTCAGACGTGACTCCCGTGCGGATCCCCTGCGGACTATTTATCAGGCAGGGTCCCTGATAGTTTACCGCTCATCACGACACAGGGAGGTCACATGGCGCCGGACGCCGTCCACAGCATCGAGCGTCTGCGGCGGGCGCGCTTCGCCGTCGCCGCCGTCTTCTGCGTCCACGGCGCGGTGACCGGCAGCTTCGCGACCCGCATCCCCTGGATCCAGGAGCACGCGGGCGTCAGCGCGGGGCAGCTCGGACTCGCCCTCGCCTTCCCCGCCCTCGGCGCCTCCCTCGCCATGCCGCTCGCCGGGGCCGTCAGCCACCGCTTCGGCGCCCGTACGGCCCTGCGCGGCCTGCTCGCCCTGTGGACGCTCTCCCTGACGCTGCCCTCGCTCGCCCCGAACGTCTGGGGCCTCTGCGCCGTGCTCTTCGTGTACGGCGCGACCGCCGGCATGTCCGACGTGGCGATGAACGCGCTCGGCGTCGAGACCGAGAACCGGCTCGGCAAGTCCATCATGTCGAGCCTGCACGGCATGTGGAGCGCGGGCGCGCTCATCGGCTCCGCGGCCGGCACGGTCGCCGCCCACCTCGGCGGCGACGCCCGCCTCCACCACCTGATCGCGGCCCTGGTCCTGACCGCCCTCGGGCTGCTGTTCTGCCAGGGCGTGCTTGACGTGCACAGCACCCCGGACGCGGAGGCGCCGCCGCGCTTCTCGCTGCCGCCGAAGTCGGCGCTGATCATCGGCGCGGTCGGCTTCTGCGCGGTGTTCGCCGAGGGCGCCAGTCTCGACTGGTCGGCCGTCTACCTCCGGGACGAGCTGGGCAGCTCCGCCGGGCTCGCGGCCGCCTCCACCACCGCCTTCGCGCTGACGATGACCATCGCGCGGCTCGCCGGCGACCGGGTCGTGGACCGCTTCGGCGCGGTCCGTACGGTACGGGTCGGTGGCGCCGTCGCCACCCTCGGCGGGGTCCTCGTCGTCGTCGCCCCGCACGCCGCCGTCGCGTTGGCCGGATTCGGTCTGATCGGGCTCGGAGTCGCGGTCGTGGTCCCGCTCGCCTTCGCGGCGGCCGGGCGCAGCGGCCCCAACCCCAGCCAGGCCATCGCGGGCGTCGCCACCATCACGTACACCTCGGGGCTCATCGCCCCTTCGGCGATCGGCGGCATCGCCGACGTGACCTCCCTGGTCTTCTCGTTCGGCCTGGTCACGCTGCTCGCCCTGGGCCTCGTCGTCGGCGCGGGCGTGCTCAGGCCCGGCGACCGGAAGGCGACTCCGACACCGACGCCCGACGGGGCCCCGGCGCAGACCTCCGGCCCGGTCGGGGGCTGACCTCCGACGCGCGTCCCGACCGGCGGCGGCGCATAGCATATGGCTGATCTTTTGCGGTCCCGACGCGGCCGCCGGAACCGGAGAACGGGAGCGACCTCATGAACCTCGGCGTGCGCTGGACCCTGCACGGCGACGGACGAACACCCGCTCCCGGAGCCGTCGTCCGCCCGGACGAACGGCTCTCCTGGCCCCGTACGGCCGGTCTCGGCGCCCAGCACGTCGTCGCCATGTTCGGAGCGTCCTTCGTCGCCCCGGTCCTCATGGGCCTCGACCCGAACCTCGCGATCATGATGTCCGGTGTCGCGACCGCGATCTTCCTGCTCGCGACCCGCGGCACCGTCCCCTCGTACCTGGGCTGCTCGCTCTCCTTCGTCGGTGTCGCCGCCGCCATCCGGGCCTCCGGCGGCAGCAGCGCCACCGTCACCGGCGCGGTCCTCGTCGTCGGCGCGGTGCTCTTCCTCGCCGGTCTCGCGGTCCGGAAGTTCGGCGCGCGGATCATCCACGCGGCGATGCCCCCGATCGTGACCGGCGCCGTCGTCATGCTGATCGGCTTCAACCTGGCCCCGGTCACCGCGGCGACGTACTGGCCGCAGGACCAGTGGACGGCCCTCCTCGTGATGCTGTTCACCGGGCTCGCCGTCGTCTGTCTGCGCGGCTTCTGGTCCCGGATCGCGATCTTCCTCGGCCTGATCTTCGGCTACGGCATCTCCTGGGTCTTCGACCTCGTCTTCGGGAAGATCCACTCCATGGCCCCGAGCGGCCAGGTCACCGACCACTGGCGGCTCGACCTCTCCGGAGTGTCCGAGGCCGACTGGATCGGCCTGCCCTCGTTCCACGGGCCGAGCTTCGAGTGGTCCGCGATCCTGGTCGCGCTGCCCGTCGTCATCGCCCTGATCGCCGAGAACGCGGGCCATGTGAAGGCCGTCGGCGAGATGACCGGCGAGCCGCTGGACGACCAGCTCGGCACCGCGATCGCCGCCGACGGCGCCGCCTCGATGCTGTCGACGGCCGTGGGCGGCCCGCCGAACACCACGTACTCCGAGAACATCGGCGTCATGGCCGCCACCCGGGTCTACTCGACCGCCGCCTACTGGGCCGCCGCCGGCTTCGCCCTGCTCTTCGGCCTCTGCCCGAAGTTCGGCGCGGTCGTCGCCGCCATCCCCGGCGGTGTCCTCGGCGGCATCACCGTGATCCTTTACGGCATGATCGGCCTGCTCGGCGCCCAGATCTGGATCAACGCCAAGGTGGACCTGCGCAACCCGCTCAACCTGGTCCCCGCCGCCGCCGGCATCATCATCGGGGTCGGCGGGGTGAAGCTGACCTTCTCCGACACCTTCGAGCTGGGCGGCATCGCGCTCGGCACGATCGTCGTCATCACCGGCTACCACGTGCTGCGTGCCTTCGCCCCCGCCCACCTCAAGGAGCAGGAGCCTTCCCCTGCCTGGCGGCGAGGAGACCCCAAGATCGACTCCGGGACCAGCTCGTACGAGAGCACGTCCGGCGAGGAACCGCTGTCGAAGAACTGAGTGATTCGCCCGTTCTGGGTAAGCCGGGCCGAGGGTGTTCCCTCCGGGCCCGGCTGCTGGGAGTCTGCCCCCATGGCGCAGACCACGCAGATCGGGCAGTTCACCGCGGTCGACCCGGTGGTCGAGCGGATGCGCGTCATCCGCTCGGCCTGGCATCCGACCGACGGCGTCGCCGTTTTCAACCGGGTCTATCTGACGGTCACGGAGGAGATCGGCCACGCCATCGAGTCCGGCACCTTCGCCGACCGCCGGGCGGCCGCGACCCTCGACGTGCGCTTCGCCGAGCGCTACCTGTCGGTCGTCGACTCCGTCGCCGCCGGCGCCCCCGCCCCGGCGTGCTGGCGGCCGCTGTTCCACTACCGGCGCCACCCCGGCGTACGGCCGCTGCAGTTCGCGCTGGCCGGGATCAACGCGCACATCGGGCACGACCTGGCGCTCGCCGTGGTCGACACCTGCCGGACGCTGGAGTGCGCCCCGGAGGACCTGGAGGACGACTTCGACCGCGTCGGCGACATCCTCGTCCTCCTCGAGGAGCGGATCCGCGAGGAGATCATGCCGGGTCCGGACCTGCTGGAGATCACGGACCCGCTGACGCACCTGCTGGGCTGCTGGAGCCTGGAACGGGCCCGCGACGGGGCCTGGCTGGCCGCCCGCTCACTCTGGCAGCTGCGCGAACTGCCCGAACTGGCCGAGGAGTTCAGGGAACGCCTCGACCGGTCGGTGGGCCTCGTGGGGCGGATGCTGCTCACCCCGCTGGGCCCGCGCGACTAGGGGGTGCCTTGCCGATCAGGCCTGGCTCGCGGCGTCTGGCACCGCGCCTCACCTCGTTGTCGTCGGTCGCCGACGCTCCGCGTCGACTCCCTCCTCCGCCTTGCGATCCACGGCACCAGACGCCGCTCCCGCATCCAGCCTGATCGACAAGACACCCCCTAGGGCCTCTCGGCCGAGAGACAGCCCCTGAACCGCTCAGTCCTCCGGCAGCTCGACCGGGGCGATCTCGTCGTACACGTCGCCCGGACCCGGGTTGGTGGCGTCGGTGCCGCCGCCGAAGTGGTGCATCACGCCCCAGACCGCGTTGAGCGCCGTCTGCACCGCGCCCTCGGCCCAGCCGGCCGTCCAGGAGATGTCGTCGCCCGCGAGGAAGATGCCCCGCTTGTCCTCGGGCAGGCGGTCCTGCATGAAGTGCGTGAACAGGCGCCGCTGGTAGCGGTAGTGGCCCGGCAGGTTGGCCTTGAACGCGCCCATGAAGTAGGGCTCGTTCTCCCAGGAGACCGTCACCGGGTTGCCGATGATGTGCTTCCGGATGTCGACCTTCGGGTAGATCTCGCCGAGCGACTTCAGCATGACCTCCATCCGCTCGTTCGCGGAGAGCGGCAGCCACTTCAGGCTGTCGTCGCACCAGGTGTACGAGAGGCAGATCGTGGCTGGCTTGTCCGGGCCGTCGTCCAGGAGGTAGGTGCCGCGGGTCATCCGGTCGGTCAGCGTCATCGACATGACGTCCCGGCCGGTCTCCTCGTCCTTGTCCAGCCAGAACGGCCGGTCCACCGGCACGAAGAGCTTCGAGCTCTCCATGTAGTGGGTGCGCTCGATCGCCGTCCAGTGGTCGATCGGGAAGAGCGAGTCGTCACAGGCGATCTTGGACAGCAGCATCCAGGACTGGGCGGTGAAGATCGCCGCCTGGTACGTCCGGATGTCGCCGGAGGCGTCGGTGACGGTGATCCGGTTGCCGGCGGTCCGGTTCAGCCGGGTCACGGCCGGCTTCGGGGCGCCCTCGTGGAGCGAGCTGAGCGAAGTGCCCTGCGCCCAGTGGACGATCTTCTCGGGCTCGCGCTCCCACAGGCGCAGCGGCAGCTGCTGCGAGCCACCGACGATGCCGCGGTGGTGGTCGTCGGCCTCGGTGTAGACGACGCGGAGGATCTCCAGGATGGAGTTCGGGAAGTCGGTGTCCCAGCCGCCGGTGCCGAAGCCGACCTGGCCGAAGATCTCACGGTGCCGGAAGGACTTGAAGGACTCCGACTCGCAGAGGAAGCCGTAGAAGGTCTGGTTGTCGAGCTTCTCGACGAGCTTCGACCAGATCTCGCGGATGCGCGGGACGTCGCGCTCCCGCATGGCCTGGTTCATGTCGGAGAAGTCCGCGCCCTCGTCCAGACAGGCGTTCCACGCGTTCATCACGTCGCGGTAGACCTGCGGGAGGTCGTCGACGGTGGTGGCGTAGTGCGACTCGCCCTTGAGGTCGACGACGGTCGACGGGGTCGACTCGGCGAGCGGGTTCGGGAAGGGCGTGGTCTCCAGGCCGACCAGGTCGATGTAGTGCTGGAGCGCGGTCGACGAGGGCGGGAAGCGCATGGCTCCCATCTCGGCGGTGAGGCCCTCGGTGGCGGTGCCCTCGAAGCCCACGGTCCGCAGCCGGCCGCCGATCTGGTCGGCCTCGTAGACGACGGGCTTGAGGCCCATCTTCATCAGCTCGTACGCGGCGATGATGCCGGAGAGCCCGCCGCCGATGACGGCGACCTCGGTGCCGTGCTCGGTCGCCGGTATCTGGCCGAGCCCGGCCGGATGGGCCAGGAAGTCGTCGTACGCGTACGGGAAGTCCGGACCGAACATGGTGATCGGCGGCTGGCCGTCGCTGTGCGGAACGGCGGTCGTGGGCACCGTGGACGTCATGGGGTACGGACTCCTTGCGCGGAAAAGGAAAGGCAGGTCGGGAAGGCGGGGAGGGCTGCTCAGACGAGGGAGCCGTAGAGCCCGGGGCGACGGTCGGCGAGGTAGGGGTTGTTCTTCCGGGAGGCCGCCAGGAAGTCGGGGTCGACCTCGCCGAAGACCAGGTCCTCGCCGCGTCCCGCGCGGGCGCGGGCGGTGCCGTCGGGGCCCGCGAGGGTGGAGAGGCCGACGAACTCGAACTCGCCCTCGGGCCCGGTCCGGTTCACGTACGCCACGTACATCTGGCTCTCGAAGGCGCGGACGGGGATCACCGACTCGGCGACGAACTGGAAGGGGTGCATCTGCGCGGTCGGGACGACGAGGAAGTCGGTGCCGGCGAGCGCGTGGGACCGGACGTTCTCCGGGAACTCGACGTCGTAGCAGATCAGCATGCCGACACGGACGTCGTCGACCTCGGCCTGGACGACCGTCAGGTCACCGGGGGTGAACCACTTCTGCTCGAAGCAGCCGAACAGGTGGGTCTTGCGGTAGTTCGCGAGGAAGGTGCCGTCGGCGCCGACGAGCCGGGCGGAGTTGTAGAGCACCCCGTGCCGCTCGGTGTCCCGCTCCGGGTAGCCGTAGACGATCGCGAGGCCGTGGCGGACGGCGAGCGCGGCGACGGCGCGCGCGGAGGGGCCGTCGGCGGGCTCGGCGAGCTTGGGGACGTCGTCGCCGATCGCGTACCCGGTGAGGAAGAGCTCCGGGGCGATGAGGAGGCCGGCGCCGGTGGCCGCGGCGCGGCCGGCGGCCTCGTCGAGGACGGCGAGATTGGCGGCCACGTCACCGGGCTGTCCGGAGCTCTGGAGCAGGGCGGTGCGCAGCGCGGGCATCGGCGGTCCTCGGAGTGTCTGAAGGGGGAGGGAGACGTCAAAAACGGTACGGTTCCGGACTCCATCGGGACAAGGCGGCAGCGTTGCGGACCGACCGTCGAACCGTTGCGCGATCGACGGGTGGGGCGGCGATTCGTTGCGTACGCCTCCACCGGGGGTCGCAGGGCTCCCCCGCCGCACGGCGGAGACGGGACCGTCCTCGGGCCCGACGACGTGTCGCGGCGGTCGCGGAAGAGTGGTGGTCGTCCGGTTGACCTGCCGAAAGGACCGAAACGACCATGAAGCGCCGTACGAGGATCATCGCCGTCGCCGCCGCCTTCCTGATCATCGCGGGAGCCACCGGTTCCGCCGTCGCCTCGGGGGAGGGCGCGGACGGCGTGTCCGCCGCGCGGACCGTGCAGCGGGAGGCCGCCGCGCTGACCGGCACGGCGAAGCTGTACCGGCCGGCCGGGGACGACATCACGTTCTCCTTCGACGCCCACCTCGCCGAGCAGGACCGGCAGGATCCGATGAAGGCCACCGGCACGTTCCGCTTCAGCCACTACAAGGGCGACTGGGGCGGCTACGCGAAGGTGAAGGTCGACTGCCTCGCCACGGGCGGCAAGGTGGCCGTCGTGTCCGGTGTCGTCGTCGAGACCGATGTGAAGGAGTTCCGGAAGGCGCGCGTCGGGGTCTCGGTGCACGACGACGCCGCCGGCGACCGGCTCGGCTACACGTGGATGACGGCCGACCCGCAGAAGGACAAGGTCCCGCCGTGCGTCAGCGGCGCGCCGTTCGAGAAGGTCGAGGAGGGGACGGGCGACTTCGAGGTCACGCCCTGGGAGTTCGTCTACCCGACCGAGTAGCGCGGCCGCCCAAGAACCGCCCCACGGGGGTGGGCGGGCGAAGGGCGGTGCGGGAACCACGGCCCGCACCGCCCCGATCGCCCGATCCCCGCTGGGCTACGCGGGCGAGCCCGAGGAGAAGCGTCGCAGCAGCGGCGACAGCACCAGGACGGACTTGGTGCGCTCCACGAAGGGTTCGCCCGCGATCCGCTCCAGGACCCGCTCGAAGTGCCGCATGTCCGAGGCGAAGACCTGGACGACGGCGTCCGCGTCGCCGGTGACGGTCGACGCGGACACCACTTCGGGGTACCGCTCCAGGCCTCGCCGGATGTCGTTCGGCGAGGTGTTGTGGCGGCAGTAGATCTCGACGAAGCCCTCGGTCTCCCAGCCGAGCGCCGCGGGGTCCACCCGTACGGTGAAGCCGGTGATGGCACCCTCGGCCCGGAGCCGGTCCACGCGCCGCTTCACGGCGGGCGCGGAGAGTCCGACGAGCGAGCCGATGTCGGCGTAGCTGCGGCGGGCGTCTTCCGCGAGGGCGTGGACGATGCGTTCGTCGAGGTCGTTGAGTCGCACTACGGGTGGATCACTTCTGTTCGGAAGCCAGTCGGGAGCGGCGCATGCCGTACAGGAAGTAGAACACGAGACCGGCGGCCATCCAGCAACCGAAGACCACCCAGGTGACGGTGTCCAGGCTGAACATGTTGTAGGCGCAGAAGCCGAAGCCGAGGACCGGGAAGACCGGCCCGAGGGCGACCTTGAAGGTGCGCGGCATGTCGGGGCGCGTGTAGCGGAGCACGATCACCGCGATGTTGACGAGGGCGAAGGCGAACAGCGTGCCGATGCTGGTGGCGTCGACGAGCTTGCCGAGCGGGATGACCGAGGCGAGGGCGCCGCAGAACAGGGACACGATGACCGTGTTCACGCGCGGAGTGCCGGTCTTGGGGTTGACCTTGGCGAAGACCTTCGGGACGAGGCCGTCGCGGGACATCGCGAAGAGGACGCGGGTCTGGCCGTAGAGGACGGTCAGGACGACGCTGGCGATGGAGATGACGGCGCCGAGGGCGAGCAGCGTGCCCCAGAAGGTCTGGCCGCTGACGTCGTTCATGATCGCGGCGAGCGTGGCCTCGGAGCCCTCGAAGTCCTTCCAGTTCCAGGCGCCGACGGCGACGGCGGCGACGAGGACGTAGAGGACGGTGACGATCAGCAGGGAGAGCATGATCGCGCGGGGCAGGTCGCGCTTGGGGTCCTTGGCCTCCTCGCCGGCGGTGGAGGCGGCGTCGAAGCCGATGTACGAGAAGAAGAGGCTGGCGCCGGCGGCGCTGACGCCCGCCATGCCGAGCGGCATGAAGTCCTCGTAGTTGCCGGACTTGAAGCCCATGAAGCCGATGGCGCAGAAGAGCACGAGCGCGGCGATCTTCACGAAGACCATGATCGTGTTGACGAGCGCGGACTCACGGGCGCCGCCGAGCAGGAACACCATGGCGAGCAGCACCACGATGAGGCCGGGCAGGTTGATCACGCCGCCCTCGCCCGGGGCCGACGAGAGCATCGCGGGGATGGTGACGCCGAGGGTGCCGTCGAGCAGCTCGTTGAGGTACTCGCCCCAGCCGACGGCCACGGCGGCGACGGAGACGCCGTACTCCAGGACCAGACACCAGCCGCAGACCCAGGCGACGAGTTCACCCATGGTTGCGTACGCATACGAATAGGAAGAGCCCGCGACCGGTATGGTGCCGGCCAGCTCCGCGTAGGAGAGCGCGGAGAAGAGCGCCGTGAGTCCGGCGATGACGAAGGCGAGCGTGACCGCGGGGCCGGCCTTCGGGACGGCGTCGCCGAGCACCACGAAGATGCCCGTCCCCAGCGTGGCGCCGATGCTGATCATGGTCAGCTGCCACATAGAGAGCGAGCGGCGGAGACTGCCACCCTCACCCTGTCCACCCTCCGCGACCAGCTGTTCCACCGGCTTGCGGCGGGTGAGAGCGCGAAGAGCGGAGGTCTTGGGGGTGGTCGTGTCGTCGACCGGCGGGGCTGCGCCTTGATCCAGCACTGCGGAGGCTCCTTATCGCTGCCTGTGGGTACGGAGACGACCGCAGCGGTACGTGCGCATGACAGATCAGGCCCACGGGGGAAGGGGAACCGCCGAGCAGGCGGTCGCCGCCACTCCTGGTACGAGGCATGAGCCTAAGCGCCAGAGGTTCGCACTCGTAATGCAGGGTTGTTGCGCAGTGTCGGATGATCATTGCGCGCTTCGGGCGCAGACGGGGAAACATTGCGCTCCCCCGCATGAATCGACACATCCGGGTGTGAACCGGTGCCCGCGCGCGTATGGACTCCTCATGGCCGATGACCGACGCTGCGAACTCCCGACGACCCCCCGATCGGAGGCCCCGGTGGGCTGGCTCGACCCGGCACCGTTCCTGCGCGGTACCGCCTGGCTGGACGGAGGGCGGGTGATCCGGGCGGATCCGGCGGACCTGGAGCGGCTGCCCCGGGACATCGCCGAGCGGGCCGCGCTGCCCATCGGCGTACGGCTCGCGTTCACGGCCGCGCCGGGCACGCGCGCGGTGGAGCTGCGCTTTTCCGCAGCCGTGCCGGAGCCGGACGACCCCTGGGCCGGGCTGCGCCACTGCTTCGCGCTCTGGAGCGGTACCCGGCTCGTCGGCGAGACCTGCGTCGCCCCGGCGGCCGAGGGCACGGTGAGCCTGCCGCTGCCCCCGGGCGGCGGTGTCTTCGCCGTGCACCTCCCGGAGGGCCAGTCCCCCGTGCCGCTCGCCCTGCGGGCCGTCGGAGGCGCCCTCTCCCCCGCCCCGCCGCTGCCGCGCTGGCTGGTCCACGGCGACTCGATCACCGAGGGCTGGTGGTCGACCCGCCCCGCGCACTCCTGGCCCGCGACGGCGGGACGGCTCCTCGGCCTCGACCCGGTGAACCTCGGGTACGCGGGCGGGGCGCGGGGCGAACTCCCGCTCGCCGAGCAGCTGGCACGGCTGCCGGGCGAGGTGATCACGCTCGCGTTCGGCACCAACTGCTGGTCCCGCGTCCCCGCGACGGCCGACTGGCTGTACGCGACCGTGCGGGCCTTCGTGGGGCTCGTCCGTCTCGGCCACCCGCGGACCCCGCTGCTGGTCGTCTCGCCCGTCCTGCGCCCGGAGGCCGAGCACACCCGCAACGCTCTCGGAGCGACCCTCACGGAGCTGCGCAGGGCCATGGAACGGGCCGCCCTGGACCTGGCGGCCGAGGGCGACGACCGGCTCCTGGTCCTGCCGGGGCGGCCGCTGCTCGCCCCGGAGCACCTGGCCGACGGCCTTCACCCGAACGACGCGGGCCACGCCCGGATCGCGGCGGCCGTGGCGGGCGCACTGCGGCCGTACCTGCCGGTCAGGCTTCCGCGGCAGGAGTACGCCGTGGGCCCCGGAGAGGATCTCTCCGGGGCCCACGGCGTACGACGGTGAGGAACTAGCTCCAGCTGGCGTGCAGCGGCTTGCCCTCGGCGTAGCCGGCGGCGGACTGGATGCCGACGACGGACTTCTCCTCGAACTCGGCGAGCGAGCCGGCACCGGCGTAGGTGCAGGAGGAGCGGACGCCCGCGATGATCGAGTCGATCAGGTCCTCGACGCCCGGACGCTGCGGGTCGAGGAACATGCGCGAGGTGGAGATGCCCTCCTCGAACAGCGCCTTGCGGGCACGGTCGTATGCGGACTCGTCGCTCGTGCGGTTCTTGACGGCGCGGGCCGAGGCCATGCCGAAGGACTCCTTGTACGCACGCCCCTGGGCGTCGTGCTGGAGGTCGCCCGGGGACTCGTACGTACCGGCGAACCAGGAGCCGATCATCACGTTGGACGCACCGGCGGCGAGCGCCATGGCGACGTCACGCGGGTGCCGGACGCCACCGTCGGCCCAGACGTGCTTGCCGTGCTTCTTCGCCTCGGCGGCGCACTCCAGGACGGCCGAGAACTGCGGGCGGCCGACGCCGGTCATCATGCGGGTGGTGCACATGGCACCGGGTCCGACGCCGACCTTGATGATGTCGGCGCCCGCCTCGATGAGGTCCTTGACGCCTTCGGCGGCGACGATGTTGCCCGCGACGATCGGGACCTGCGGGTCGAGCGCCCGCACGGTCCGGATGGCGGAGATCATCGACTCCTGGTGGCCGTGCGCGGTGTCGATGACGAGCGTGTCGACGCCCGCGTCGAGCAGCTGCTTGGCCTTGCCCGCCACGTCGCCGTTGATGCCGACGGCGGCGGCGATGCGCAGCTGCCCGTCCTTGTCGACGGCCGGGCTGTAGAGCGTCGCGCGGAGCGCGCCCTTGCGGGTGAGGATGCCGACGAGCTTGCCGTCCGCGTCGACCGCGGGGGCGTAGCGGCGGTTGGCGGCGTCGAGGGTGTTGAACGCCTCGCGCGGGTCGATGTCGGCGTCCAGGAGCAGCAGGTCCCTGGACATGACCTCGGAGAGCTGGGTGAAGCGGTCCACGCCGGACAGGTCGGCGTCGGTGACGACGCCCACCGGGCGGCGGTTCTCGTCGACGACGACACCGGCGTCGTGGGCGCGCTTGGGCAGCAGCGAGAGCGCGTCGGCGACGGTCTGGTGGGGCTCCAGGACGATCGGGGTGTCGAGCACGTGGTGGCGGCTCTTGACCCACGAGATGACGTCGGTGACGACCTCGATGGGAATGTCCTGCGGGATGACGACGAGGCCACCGCGGCGGGCGACGGTCTCGGCCATCCGGCGGCCGGCGATGGCGGTCATGTTGGCGACGACCAGCGGGATCGTGGTCCCGCTTCCGTCCGGCGAGGAGAGGTCCACGGCCTGGCGGGAACCGACGGCCGAGCGGCTCGGCACCATGAACACATCGTCGTACGTCAGGTCGTAGGGCGGCTTGACGTCATTGAGGAAACGCACGTGCTGACATCCCAGTCGTTCGGATCGGCCCCTAGGCATTTCAGCCAGGGGAAAAAGCACGTAGTTCATTGTCCCACGGCGGTCCGCGTACGGGACCCGGGCTAATCATCCGAGCCTTGCGCAGGCTCGCCTGTCGGATCCTCCAAACCGCCGAGCGAGAGGAGGACGGCGAGGCCTTCGACACTGGTGCGGGCCGCCGCGGAGAACACCTCCTCGGCGGTCGCCCACTCGTCCGGGCTGGCCTCCGCATAAGCCTGCCAGCCGGTCACCACGATCGCCATGGGTTCGCGCATATCGGCGAGGGAGTCGGCGAGGGCGTCCCAGTTGCGCCCGAACCAGACGGGCAGCGGGAGGGCCCGTACGCAGCGGTTCATGAAGGCGGTCTTGTCGGTGACCCCGTGCAGGTCGAGCACGAGGGGGCGGGAAAGGTCGGGGGCCCCGTGGCCCGTGCGGTGGGTCGCGTTCATGAGCCGACCACCTCCCGGAAGCTCTCGTAGTGGTCGTCGGTGTAGTACGTCTCCCCGCTGCCGCCGGTGACGATGCGCCGGGCGCCGCGATCCCGTTCGCCGGGCGTGGGAACCGTGTACTCGCGGTAGTGGCCGCGCGGCCGCCGGGGCAGGATCCGCTCGAAGTTGCCGAACACGGCGCCGTCCTTGGCGTACGGGAAAGGGCCGCCCCGCGCGATGAGCTCCAGCGTCTCCCGTGCCTCGGGAGGCAGGTCCGCGACCCGGACCACCGGCAGCGTGGAGGCCCTGCTCGCCGGTGCGGACGCGACGGCGGTCCCGCCGGGCGGTGTCCGGGCGGGCTCGCCCCCCGAGCACCCGGTGAGGAGGAGCGAGACGCCGGCGAGCAGCGCGAGCACGGCCCGCGCGGACCTGAGGATCATGGCCCCGATGCTGCCACCGAGGCGTCCGGGGCAGCGCCCGGACGCGCCGCCCCCGCGGCGGCGAGGGCGGCGGGATCCGCCTCAGCTGAAGTCCGGGTCCTTCCGGTCGAGCGCCGGGTGCGTGCCCGGGCTGGACTCGGTGAGCAGGTAGTCGGCCGCGGCACGGTCGGTCACCAGGCTGGTGACGAGCCCGGAGCGCAGCACCGCGCCGATCGCCGCCGCCTTGCGCTGGCCGCCCGCGATGGCCACGACCTCGGGGATCCGGCGCAGCCGGTCCGCCTCGACGGTGATGCAGCGCTCGCCCAGGTCACGGCCGACCCGGCGCCCCTCGGCGTCGAAGAGGTGCGCGGACATCTCGGCGGCGACGCCGAGGGAGGCGTAGTGGGCGCGCTCCTCGTCGGAGAGCATGTCGTGGACGGTCGAGATGCCCGGCTCCCAGGAGCCGATGGAGACGCAGGCGACGGTCACCTTGTCGAAGTACTCGAAGGCCCGCGCGATACCGGTCTGGCTGCGCAGCGCCGCCGCCGTCGCCGGGTCGGGGAGCAGCATCGGCGCGTAGATCGGGTGGGCCTCGCCGCCGGAGACCTGGGCGGCGCGGCGCACCGCCTCCACCGAGCCGCGCTCGGCGGTCCCGGCGTCGTACACCCCGGTGAGCTGGACGACCGTGCACGGCGGCAGCCGGTCGAGCGCCGCCGCCATGTGAATGGTGGAGCGGCCCCAGGCCAGGCCGAGGACGTCGCCCTCGTTGACCAGCTCGCCGAGCAGGTCGGCCGCGACCTCGCCGAGGTTCTCCGGATCGGGCGACTCGTCCTCGCCCTCCGCCGGCGACTCGACGACGACGGCGTGGCGGAGCCCGTAGCGGGCGCGGAGCGCGTCGGACCGCTCGGCGTCCAGCTCGGCCGGTACGCGGATCTCGATACGCACGAGGTCGCGCTCCAGGGCCGTCTCCAGGACCCGGGCCACCTTGAAGCGGCTCACGCCGAACTCCTCGGCGATCTGGATCTTGGACTTGCCCTCGAGGTAGAAGCGGCGGGCCATGGCCGCCGCCTGCACCAGCTCCGCGGGGCCCATCCGCAGGGCCGACCGTCCCGCCGACATTCCCGCCACCGCGATCTCCTCACTGCTGTTCATGTACCGCTGTTCGTGCACGGCCGGCTGTTCACATACCGATGTTCACGTACCACTGTGGTTCACACTCTGGACTCGCCGTCCATCCTGTCAGATCCGGCGGGCCTTGATCAGTCCTGTCGGCGGCCCGACGGGCCGCGTTCATCCGCCGGAGGCTCAGTGGCCACACGCCCACGGGGCGGAGGCCGTGACGGCGTCCGCGCGGGCCCGGAGGGAGGCGACCGCGGCGGCCGGGTCGGCCGCGCCGTAGACCGCGGAGCCCGCCACGAAGACGTCGGCGCCGGCCTCGGCGCACCGCTCGATGGTGGACTCGGCGACCCCGCCGTCGACCTGGAGCCACAGCTCCAGGCCGTGCTTGGAGATCAGTTCACGGGTGCGGCGGATCTTCGGCAGCATGATGTCGAGGAAGGCCTGGCCGCCGAATCCGGGCTCGACCGTCATGATCAGCAGCATGTCGAGCTCGGGGAGCAGGTCCTCGTACGGCTCGATGGGCGTGGCCGGCTTGAGCGCCATGGAGGCCCGCGCACCCTTGGCCCTGATCTCCCGCGCGAGCCGGACGGGCGCCGCCGCGGCCTCCACGTGGAAGGTGACCGAACCCGCGCCCGCCTCGACGTACTGGGGCGCCCAGCGGTCGGGGTCCTCGATCATCAGGTGGCAGTCGAGGGGGGTGTCGGTCGCGCGGGCGAGCGACTCCACGATCGGCACGCCCAGGGTCAGGTTGGGCACGAAGTGGTTGTCCATCACGTCGACGTGCAGCCAGTCGGCGCCGTCGACGGCCTTCGCCTCATCGGCGAGCCGGGCGAAGTCCGCGGACAGGATGCTGGGGTTGATCTGCGCCATGTGCCAAGCCTCCCACGTTCTTGGGTACTTCTTTGCCGCAGAGCGGTTTCGGATCCGGTCCAGACCATTTTCGGTACGAAGCGACGAGCCCGGGCCCGTACAGACCGGGAGATTACGGTCGGCGGCCGGACGGCCGGACGGTCAGGCGGTCCGGCGGAGCAGCGCCAGGTACATGGCGTCCGTACCGTGCAGATGCGGCCACAGCTGGACGTCCGGTCCCTCGCCGAGGGCGGGGACGCCCGGCAGCAGCGGGCGGGCGTCGATCAGCTCGGCGCCGCCGACCTTCTTCAGGACGTCGTCGACGACGACCCGGGTCTCGGCCAGGTGCGGCGAGCAGGTCGCGTACCCCACGACACCGCCGACGCGCACGGCGCTCAACGCCTCGGTGAGCAGGGCCCGCTGGAGCGGCGCGAAGGAGTCCAGGTCGTCGGGGCGGCGGCGCCAGCGGGCCTCCGGGCGGCGGCGCAGGGCGCCGAGGCCCGAGCAGGGCACGTCCATGAGGACCCGGTCGAAGGAGCCGGGGCGCCACGGCGGCCGCGTGCCGTCGGCGGCGATCACCTGGTACGGGCCGGGGTTGCCGGCGAGGGCGCGCTCGACGAGACGGGCGCGGTGCGGCTGCTTCTCGGAGGCGAGCAGGGCGGCGCCGCGCTCTGCGGCGAGGGCGGCGAGCAGTGCGGCCTTGCCGCCGGGTCCCGCGCAGCCGTCGAGCCAGCGGGCGTCGGAGCCGTCGACGGGGGCGTTCGCGAGGGCGATCGCGACGAGCTGGCTGCCCTCGTCCTGGACGCCGGCCCGGCCGTCCCTCACCGCGTCGATGGCGCCGGGCTCGCCGCCCTCGGCCATCCGCAGGGCGTACGGGGACCAGCGGCCCGGCAGGGTCTCGGTGGCCGCGGCGAGCTCCTCGGTGGTGGAGCGGCCCGGGCGGGCGACGAGGGTGACCTCGGGGCGCTCGTTGTCCGCCGCCAGGAGCTCCTCGATGCCGGCCCGGCCGCCGCCGAGCGAGTCCCAGAGCGCCGAGACGACCCAGCGGGGGTGGGAGTGCACGACGGCGAGGTGGTCCTCGGGGTCCTTGTCGTACGGCGGGGCGACCTGCGCCACCCAGGCGTCGAGGTCCTGCGCCGAGATCTTCCGCAGGACGGCGTTCACGAACTTGGCCCGTCCGTCGCCGAGCACGACCCGGGCCAGCTCGACGCTGGCGGAGACGGCGGCGTGGGTGGGGATCCGGGTCCCGAGCAGCTGGTGCGCGCCGAGCGCGAGCACGTCGAGCACGGGCGGGTCGACCTCGCGCAGCGGCCGGTCGATGCAGGCGGAGATGATCGCGTCGTACGTGCCCTGGCGGCGGAGCGTCCCGTACACGAGCTCGGTCGCGAGCGCCGCGTCCCGCCCGTCGAAGTTCCCGCCCTCGCGGGCCTTCCGCAGCAGCGGCGGCAGCACCAGGTTGGCGTAGGCGTCCCGCTCGTCCACCGCCCTCAGCGCCTCGAAGGCGAGCATCCGGACGGGGTCCTTCTGGGGCCGCCGGTAGGGCTTGGGGGGACGGCGACGTGCCTGCTCGCTCAAAGGTGCTCCGCGTGACGAAATGAGGGGGTCGATCCCCCTCAGCGTACGTCCGCTCACGTCCCGCGCGGAAAACGCCCCTGCCGGATCGCCCAGTCCTCGGCCGCGATCAGGCAAGCGACCGGCTCCGTGCCGCCGCCGTCCGCCTCGAAGGCGACGAGCACGGGCGGCTCGGCACCGACGAGGCGGGTGACCTCCGCGCGCTCCTCGGGCGCGGGCTCCCGGAACACCGGGTCCGTGAAGTGCGTCGGGCACCGCACGTAGAGGGTGTCCGTGAGGACGACTTCGAGCCCGTGGTGGTACGAGAGGTCGTGACCGGCGACCAGGGTGAGCCGACTCCCGTCGTAGTGGCGGACCTCCCAGTCCCACCAGGAACCTTCGGGGAGCGGCAGCGGCACGGTCAGGCCCCGAGGCGCTCGCCCGGGGCGATCCGGACGCCGCGGGCCCAGTCGGCGGCCTTCATCGGCTTCTTGCCCTGGGGCTGGACCCAGAGGAGTTCGACGGCGTACGAGCCGGTGCCCGCGTACACGTTGTTCTTGCCCACCGCGAGTTCGCCCGGGGCGAGGTCCGTGCGGTCCGGCAGCGGGGTGACCTGGATCAGCTTGAGGCGTTCGCCGCGGAAGACGGTCCAGGCGCCGGGGGCCGGGGTGCAGCCGCGGACCACCCGGTCCACCCGGAGCGCGGGCGCGGCGAAGTCGACGTGCGCGTCCTCGACCTGGATCTTGGGCGCGAGGGTGATGCCCTCGACGGGCTGCGGCACGGCCTGCAGGGTGCCGTCCTCGATGCCGTCCATCGTCGCGGCGAGCAGTCCGGCGCCCGCGAAGGCGAGGCGGGTGAGCAGGTCGCCGCTGGTGTCGGTCGGCCGGACGTCCTCGGTGACGACGCCGTAGACCGGGCCCGAGTCGAGGCCCTCCTCGATCAGGAAGGTGGACGCGCCCGTCACCTGGTCGCCCGCCATCAGGGAGTGCTGCACGGGCGCCGCGCCCCGCCAGGCCGGCAGCAGCGAGAAGTGCAGGTTGACCCAGCCGCGGGCGGGGATGTCGAGGGCGACCTTGGGCAGCAGCGCGCCGTAGGCGACGACCGGGCAGCAGTCCGGCGCGATCTCGCGCAGCCGGGCGAGGAAGTCCTCGTCGCGCGGCCTGGCCGGCTTCAGGACCTCGATCCCCGCCTCCTCCGCCCGCTGGGCCACCGGGCTGGCGACGAGCCGCCGGCCGCGTCCCGCCGGAGCGTCCGGACGGGTGACCACGGCGGCCACCTCGTGCCGGCCGGAGGCGAGCAGGGCGTCCAGAGCGGGTACGGCGACCTCGGGGGTGCCTGCGAAGACGAGCTTCATTGGGTGGCGACTGCCTGTCTGTCCGGGGGCTTTACGGGCAGCGCACCAGTCTAGGGGGTGTCTTCGGGATCAGGCCCGTTGCTCAGGGCGCCTCCGGCGGAGGGGGCGTACGCAAGGACGAGCGCCCCGCGCATATGCGTGTACGCCCCCGCAGCGTGACCCAACTCCCGGTGGCGCGTTGGTCAAGAGAGATTGACCGTTTCGGGTCGCCGTTCCCCTTGCGACCCTTCCCCTTACATGCCGGTTCGAGAGGCTTTCACATGGCCGACCACGCAACCCACGACGCCCAGGCTCGGGCGAGTCTGCACCTGCTGGTGCGGGACATCGAGCGGGTCCGGCGGCAGGTGGACGCACTGCGCACGCTCACGGCCCAGCTGGGCAATGTCTACCGCCCTCGCCGCTCCGGCCCGTCCACGGGCTTCGTCGTCTACGGACGGGCACCCGCCCCGACCGTCCGTCTCGCGCAGGAGCTGCGGGACAGTGTCGAGACCCTGGTGACCGCCGCGGTCGACTTCGACCGCTCGCTCGGTTTCTCCTGGGACGCGGTGGGCTCCGCGCTCGGAGTCACCAAGCAGGCCGTCCACCGCCGTTACGGTGCCAGGCGCGCGCCCCAGCCGGGCATCGGCGCCGGCGTCGACCAGGACCCGATCGCGGAGCCGGGCGTGACCCGCACGCTTCCCTCGGTCCCCGCGGCCCGCTCGATGCCCCCGCAGCCCACCTCGGGCAGCGCCTCCCTCCGCGAGGACCCGCGCCCTTCGGCCTTCCCGGCCCCGCGCACCGGCTGACCCGGGGCCCTCCGAACGGCCGCCGGCCCCCATGGGGCAGGCGGCCGTCCCGCGTGTCCGGCCGGAAGGTCTCGTACGCGACCGCCGAACGCCGAGAGCCGACCCGCGCCCGTCGGCCCGCCCGACCGTCAGCCGATGTCCGGCGGGTCCACCCGGATCCGTACCGGGTCGCCCCCGCCGCGTGCGAGCCGGCCCGCCCGCGCCTGCTTCAGGGCCGCCGCGAGGGCCGCGCCGCTGCCCGGCGGGACCCGGACCAGGGCCCGGTCCCACTGCTCGCCCGGCGGCGGGTGGCCCGGTCTGCGCGGCCCGCCGGGCCGGACCACCGGCAGCGGCACCGGACCGAGCACCTCTGCGTCGGCGGGGAGCCCGGCCGCCGCGAGGAATCCCTCGACGGCCTCCGGCGGGCCCGTCACGGCCGCCATCCGGGAGACCGGCGGGAAGCCCAGCTCGGCCCGCTCGGCCAGCTCCCGCTGCGCATGGCCGACCGGGTCCCAGCGGACCAGCGCCTGGACGGGCCGGAGCGTCGGCTCGGCCACCACGACGACGACGCCGCCGCCCACGCCGCCCTCGCCCTGGCCCCGTACCAGCGAGGCCGCGTCGATCCAGCGGCGCAGCGCCTCCTCGCCCGCGCGCAGATCGGGCCGGCCGAGCATGGCCCAGCCGTCGAGCAGGAGGGCGGCCGCGTAGCCGCCCTCGGCGACCGGTTCGGCGCCCGGCGTGGAGACGACGAGCGCGGGCCGGCCCGGCACGCTGTCCAGGACGTGGTCACGGCCCGAGGTCCTGACCGGCACCGCGGGGAACGCCCGGCCGAGTTCCTCCGCCGTCCGCCGCGCGCCCACCACCTGGGCCCGCAGCCTGGTCGAGCCGCAGGCCACGCAGTGCCAGTCGAGGGCGCCTCGCCCGCACCAGCCGCAGTGCAGCTCCCGCTGCTCGGGGGCCTCCAGGGGCCCTGCGCAGTGCCGGCAGCGGGCGGGCGTCCGGCACCGCTCGCAGGCCAGCCTCGGTACATACCCGCGGCGGGGCACCTGGACGAGCACAGGACCGGTCCTGAGCCCTTCCCGTACGGTCTGCCAGGCCAGCGAGGGCAGCCGGGCGGCGCGCGCGGCCTCGTCGCGGGCGAGTTCGCCGTCGCCGACGGTCCGGATCAGCGGAGCGGCCCGGCGGACCTGGTCGCGTCCGGCGTTCAGTGCCTTGGCCCAGCCGGACTCGACGAGCTGGGCGGCCTCTACGGTGCAGCTGGTGCTGCCGAGGAGGAAGGCGCACCGGTCATGGGCGGCCCGGAGCAGCAGCACGTCACGGGCGTGGGGCTGCGGGGCGTGGGGCTCGCTGTGGCTGCCGTCGCCGTCGTCCCAGATGACGACGAGCCCGAGGTCGCGTACGGGGGCGAACATCGCCGCCCGGGTGCCGACGACGGCCCGCACGGCGCCGCGCCGCACGGCGAGCCACTGCGCGTACCGCTTCTCGGGGCCCGCCTCCGCGGTGAGCAGCGCGTGCCGCCCCTCCCCCAGGACCACGGTGAGCGCCGCGTCGACCCGTGCCGCCGCCCGTCCGTCCGGTACCACGACGAGCGCGCCCCGGCCGGAGGCGAGGGTCGCGGCCACGGTACGGGCGATCTCCTCGGCCCAGTACGGGCCCGGGAGCGCGTTCCACACGGCGCGGGGCGTCCCGCCGCGCGCGAGGGACTCCAGGAACGCGGGCCCCCGCTCGTACCGCGTCCAGGTTCCCGGTTCCGGTGCGGCCGGTGGCGGCAGGGGCTCCGGCGACGGGCGGCCCTCGGCCTTGGCGCTGCGCGGCGGCACGGCGAGCTGGAGCACGTCCGCGAGGCTTCCCGCGTACCGGTCGGCGACGGCCCGGGCGAGCCCGAGCAGTTCCGGGCCGAGCACGGGCTCCGGCGAGACGACGTCGGCGAGCGCGGCCAGCGGCCCGGAGTAGTCGGACGTGGCGCGCCGCTCGACGAGGAAGCCGTCGATGAGCCGCCCGCCCTCCCGCCGCCCGTTCTTGACCTGGTGCGCCCCCGCGCCGAACCGCACCCGCACCCGCACGCCCGGCTGGGCCGACTCGTCGAGCTCCTCGGGCACCGCGTAGTCGAAGAACTGGTCGAGGTGGAGCGAGCCCTTGTTCACCACGACCCGCGCAACGGGCAGCTCTTTGGCGAGGGCGGCCCCCCGCCAGGTCCGCGGCTTGGCCCGCGGCACCTTCGCCTTCCGCACCGTCTCCCGAATGAGCGCGAGCTGCTCGTGCTCCTCGGAGGACTTCTCGTTCTCGCTGCTCACAGCCCCATACCTACCAGACGCCACCGACACCCGGACATGACCGGAGCCCGGCACCCCGCGAAGGGGTAACCGGGCTCCGGTCGACTACGGCCGAATTACAGGCCTGCGGCCTGCTTCAGGGCGTCCACGCGGTCCGTGCGCTCCCAGGTGAAGTCCGGCAGCTCACGGCCGAAGTGGCCGTAGGCGGCGGTCTGGGAGTAGATCGGGCGGAGCAGGTCGAGGTCGCGGATGATCGCGGCCGGGCGGAGGTCGAAGACCTCGGCGATGGCGTTCTCGATCTTCTCGTTCTCGACGGTGTTGGTGCCGAAGGTCTCGACGAAGAGGCCGACGGGCTCGGCCTTGCCGATCGCGTACGCGACCTGGACCTCGCAGCGGGCGGCGAGACCCGCGGCGACGACGTTCTTGGCGACCCAGCGCATGGCGTAGGCGGCCGAACGGTCGACCTTGGACGGGTCCTTGCCGGAGAACGCGCCGCCACCGTGACGGGCCATGCCGCCGTAGGTGTCGATGATGATCTTGCGGCCGGTGAGGCCGGCGTCGCCCATCGGGCCGCCGATCTCGAAGCGGCCGGTCGGGTTCACCAGGAGGCGGTAGCCGTCGGTGTCGAGCTTGATGCCGTCCTCGATGAGCTGCTTCAGCACGTGCTCGACGACGAACTCGCGGATGTCGGGCGCGAGCAGCGACTCCAGGTCGATGTCCGAGGCGTGCTGCGAGGAGACCACGACCGTGTCGAGACGGACGGCCTTGTCGCCGTCGTACTCGATGGTGACCTGGGTCTTGCCGTCGGGGCGCAGGTACGGGATGGTGCCGTTCTTGCGGACCTCGGTCAGCCGGCGGGAGAGCCGGTGCGCGATGTGGATCGGCAGCGGCATCAGCTCGGGGGTCTCGTCCGACGCGTAGCCGAACATCAGGCCCTGGTCGCCGGCGCCCTGCTTGTCCAGCTCGTCCTCATCGCCCTCGACGCGCTTCTCGTACGCGGTGTCGACACCCTGGGCGATGTCCGGGGACTGCGACCCGATGGACACCGACACGCCGCAGGAGGCGCCGTCGAAGCCCTTCTTCGAGGAGTCGTAACCGATCTCGAGGATCTTGTTCCGGACGAGGGTCGGGATGTCCGCCCACGCCTTGGTGGTCACCTCACCGGCGACGTGCACGAGGCCGGTGGTGATCAGCGTCTCGACGGCGACACGCGAGGTGGGGTCCTCGCGCAGCAGTGCGTCGAGGATGGTGTCGCTGATCTGGTCAGCGATCTTGTCGGGGTGCCCCTCGGTGACGGACTCCGAGGTGAACAGACGACGGGACACAACGCTCCCTGGGGTTGCAGCGGCTGCTGGCTATTCGTTAGCGGACCGGCAGGGGGCTGCGCCCCAAGACGTTCCGCGGACAGTCTATCGGTCGTGGTCGCGGGATGGACCAGGTGTCTCGCCTGGCGAATGCCCTGAGAGGGTGAATCCGGCCCGCTCAGGGCGGGTCCGGGCCCTGGTGGGGCGCACATCACACCCGCCCCGGGGTCCCGCGGACATCGCGGGACGTGTGTGTCAGGTTCCCGTCCGCCGTCAGGTCGCGGAGCGCAGCCGCGGCAGGACCAGGTCCCAGACGGTCTCGGCGAGGGCTTCCTTCGGCCCGTACGGTACGGGGGTCTCGGCGCCGTCCGAGGCGAGGACCACGGCCTCGTTCTCCTCGGAGCCGAAGGTCTTCCGCTCCCCCACCTCGTTGACGACGAGGAGGTCGCAGCCCTTGCGGCGGAGCTTCTCGCGGCCGTTGACGAGGACGTCGTCGGTCTCGGCGGCGAAGCCGACGACGACCTGGCCCGGGAGGGCACGCTCGGCGGCGAGCTCGGCGAGGATGTCGGGGTTGCGGACCAGCTCGACGGTGGGCGCTCCGCCGTCGTCCTTCTTCTTGATCTTCCCGGCGGCGTAGACGGCGGGGCGGAAGTCGGCGACGGCCGCCGCCATCACCACCGCGTCGGCGTCGGCGACGGCCTTGAGCACGGCCTCCCGCAGCTGGAGCGCGGTGCCGACGTGGACGACGTCGACGCCGGCCGGGTCGGCGATGCCGGTGTTGGCCTCGACGAGGGTGACCCGGGCGCCGCGGGCGGCGGCGGCCTTCGCGAGGGCGTAGCCCTGCTTACCGGAGGAACGGTTGCCCAGGTAGCGGACGGGGTCGAGGGGCTCGCGGGTACCGCCGGCGCTGACCACGACATGACGTCCGGCGAGGTCGGGCCCGGCGGCCGCGCCTCGGGCGAGACTGTGCCGATTCAGGATGTTGCGGCACACATCGAAGATCTCGGCCGGGTCGGGGAGCCGGCCCTTGCCGGTGTCGACGCCGGTGAGACGGCCGACCGCGGGCTCGATGACGACGGCGCCGCGGCGGCGCAGGGTGGCCACGTTCTCCTGGGTCGCCGGGTGCTCCCACATCTCGGTGTGCATGGCGGGGGCGAAGACGACGGGACAGCGCGCGGTGAGCAGCGTGTTGGTGAGCAGGTCGTCCGCGAGGCCGTGGGCGGCCTTGGCGAGCATGTCGGCGGTGGCGGGGGCGACGACGACGAGGTCGGCGGCCTGGCCGATCCGGACGTGCGGGACCTCGTGGACGGACTCCCACACCTCGGTGGAGACGGGGTTGCCGGAGAGCGCGGACCAGGTGGCCTCGCCGACGAAGTGGAGGGCGGAGTCGGTGGGGACGACGCGGACGTCGTGGCCCGACTCGGTGAGCCGGCGCAGCAGCTCGCACGCCTTGTAGGCGGCGATACCACCGCTGACCCCCAGAACGACCTTCGGCTTGGCCACGGCTGTCACTCCCCGCGCTCGGATGCGTACGACTCCATGAGACACCACAGGCCCGGCGGATGTTCCGCCGGGCCTGTGGTGACAAGCGTTACGTGCTTACTGCGCCGGACCCTCGATGGCCTCGGACGTCAGCAGACCCGCGTTGATCTCCCGCAGGGCGATCGAGAGCGGCTTCTCGTGGACGTGGGTGTCGACGAGCGGACCCACGTACTCCAGCAGGCCCTCGCCGAGCTGGGAGTAGTACGCGTTGATCTGACGCGCGCGCTTGGCCGCGTAGATCACGAGGCTGTACTTCGAGTCCGTGGCCTCGAGCAGCTCGTCGATCGGCGGGTTGATGATGCCCTCGGGCGCAGTCATGGAAGAGGACACGCTCTACCTTCCGAAGATGGAAAAAGATGAGAAATGCTGTCGGGTCAGGAGGCCCTCGGCGTCAGCCGTTGTTGTCCCGGCCCTCAGTGGACAGCAGCATCAACGTTAGCAGCTCGCGCGCCACGTCCTCGACGGAGGTGTTGACGAGGGTGGTGTCGAACTCCGACTCGGCGGCCAGCTCGACCTTCGCGGCGGCCAGACGGCGCTCGATGACCTCGGGCGACTCGGTGCCGCGGCCGGTGAGGCGGCGGACCAGCTCTTCCCAGCTCGGCGGGGCGAGGAAGACCAGCTGCGACTCGGGCATCGAGTCCTTGACCTGACGGGCGCCCTGGAGGTCGATCTCCAGGAGCACCGGCTCGCCGGAGCCGAGGCGCTCGAGAACGGCGCCGCGCGGGGTGCCGTAGCGGTTGCCCGCGAACTCGGCCCATTCGAGGAGCTCACCGTTGGCGATCAGCTTGTCGAACTCGTCGTCCGTCACGAAGAAGTAGTGGACGCCGTTCTTCTCGCCGGGGCGGGGCTTCCGGGTCGTCGCCGACACCGAGAGCCAGACCTCGGGGTGGACCTTGCGCATATGAGCGACGACCGTGCTCTTGCCGACCCCTGAGGGGCCGGAGAGCACGGTCAGCCGCGGACGTGCCTCTGCTGCCATGCAGCGATTATTCCAGCTTTACGAGGGTGCCCGGGACGCGCGTCCCGGATCGGAAGCCGGACGGGGCACCGGATCAGGCGCCGGTGCTGCCGAACTCGCGCTCCAGGGAGGCGATCTGGTTGGAACCGAGACCGCGCACCCGGCGGCTCTCGGAGATGCCGAGCCGCTCCATGATCTGCTTGGCGCGGACCTTGCCGACGCCGGGGAGCGATTCGAGCAGCGCGGAGACCTTCATCTTGCCGATGACGTCGTTCTCCTGGCCGGTCTTGATGACCTCGTGAAGCGAGGCGCCGGAGTGCTTGAGTCGATTCTTGACCTCGGCCCGCTCCCGGCGAGCCGCGGCGGCCTTTTCGAGCGCGGCTGCGCGCTGTTCAGGGGTAAGGGGCGGAAGAGCCACGCCTACGTCACCTCGGATGTCGATCTGTCGGATACGGACCGGTGAGGAACCTAGTCGCCCCACACCAGTGGAGCAACGATCAACGCAGTGGTCGTTGAACGCCTGCTCTGCTCCGGAGACTAGCGGCCGAGGCCGCTCCAGTCAGCGAGAACAGCGGAAAAGTCCTGGTCAGCATCGACCGACCGGGACTTTTCCGGCATAACGACCCGGTTTTGAGCCAAGTTTTCGTCAAGGAGTGAGACGGCCCGGTGAGACGGTTCGTCTCACCGGGCCGAAACAGCTCCGAAACGGGGTCGATCCGCTCCGACCTGCGGATTGACCGTGGCGTCCGTTATCCGCCGACGGCGGCGCGGATCTCGTCCGCGTACCGGTGAGCCGAGTCCCGCAGGGCGGCCGCGTCCGGGCCGTGCCGCAGGACCCCGCGGCTGACGTTCGGGACGACGTTGCCGACCGCCGCGCCGAAGACGGCGGGCAGGTCGGCCGGGGTCGCGCCCTGGGCGCCGATCCCGGGGGCGAGGAGGGGGCCGTTGATGTCCAGGTCGAACGAGGACAGGTCGCCGAGGGTGGCGCCGACGACCGCGCCGAAGGAGCCCATCGGGGTCTCCCCCGCGTTCTCCTCGGCCAGGTGCGCCAGCATCGTCGCGCCGACGGTCCGGCCGGCCGGGTCGTCGGTGCGAACCGCCCGCTGGACCTCCGCCCCCTCCGGGTTGGACGTGAGGGCCAGGACGAAGAGACCGGCGCCGGACTCGCGGGCCAGGTCGACGGCCGGCTTCAGGGAGCCGTAGCCGAGGTACGGGGAGACCGTGAGCGCGTCGGAGAAGAGCGGGGAGTCCTTGCGCAGGAAGGTCTCCGCGTACGCGGCCATGGTGGAGCCGATGTCGCCGCGCTTGGCGTCCATGACGACCAGGCCGCCCGCCGCGCGCAGCTCGGCGACGGCCCGCTCCAGGACGGCGATGCCGCGCGAGCCGAAGCGCTCGAAGAAGGCGGACTGGGGCTTGAAGACGGCCACGGTGTCGGCGAGCGCCTCGACCACGGTGAAGGTGAAGCGCTCCAGGCCGGCGATGTCGTCGGTCAGGCCCCAGGAGTCGAGCAGGGCGGCGTGCGGGTCGATGCCGACGCAGAGCGGGCCGCGCTCGTCCATGGCGGAGCGCAGGCGGGTGCCGAAGGAGAGGGTCACGGGGTGGCCTTTCGGTTGTCGGCGCCGACGGCCTCGGCGAGGGTGGCGTACGGGGAGGCCGCGAGGCGCGCGGCGAGGCCCTTGTGGATCGCGCGGGCGTAGAACGGGCCCTCGTAGATGAAGGCGCTGTAGCCCTGGATGAGGGTGGCGCCGGCCAGGATGCGCTGCCAGGCGTCCTCGGCGTTCTCGATGCCGCCGACGCCCACCAGGACCAGCCGGTCGCCCACGCGCGCGTGGAGGCGCCTGAGGACCGCGAGGGAGCGCTCCTTGACGGGGGCGCCGGAGAGGCCGCCGGTCTCCTTGATCAGCCCGGGGTCGGACTTCAGGCCCAGGCCTTCGCGCGCGATGGTGGTGTTGGTGGCGATGATGCCGTCGAGGCCGAGCTCCAGGGCGAGGTCGGCGACGGCGTCGACGTCCTCGTCGGCCAGGTCGGGGGCGATCTTGACGAGGAGCGGGACCCGGCGGTCGGTGACCGTGCGGTCGGCCGCTTCCCGTACCGCCGTGAGGAGCGGCCGCAGGGACTCGGTGGCCTGGAGGTTGCGCAGGCCCGGGGTGTTCGGCGAGGAGACGTTCACGACCAGGTAGTCGGCGTGCGCGGCGAGGCGCTCGGTGGACTTCACGTAGTCGGCGGCGGCCTCGGCCTCCGGGACGACCTTGGTCTTGCCGATGTTGACACCCACGACGGTCCTGAAGACCGGCACGCGCGCGTGGAGGCGGGCGGCGACGGCGGCGGAGCCCTCGTTGTTGAAGCCCATGCGGTTGATCAGGGCGCGGTCGGGGACGAGCCGGAAGAGCCGCTTCTTGGGGTTGCCGGGCTGGGGCTCACCGGTGACCGTGCCGATCTCGACGTGGTCGAAGCCGAGCATCGACATGCCGTCGATGGCGACGGCGTTCTTGTCGAAGCCGGCGGCGAGCCCGAAGGGGCCGTGCATGCGGAGGCCCAGGGCCTCGGTGCGCAGCTCCTTGTGGCGGGGGGCGAGGACGGCGGCGACGAAGGTCCGCAGCACCGGGATGCGGGCGGCGAGCCGGATCCAGCGGAAGGCCAGGTAGTGGGCCTCCTCGGGGTCCATGCGCTTGAAGACGAGGTCGAAGAAGAACTTGTACATGTTTCCGGTCCAGGTCTGCTCATGACGAGGGGGACACCGCAGGTCCTGCCGGTGTCCCCCTCGTCGTACGGGCTGCTAGTCGCGGGCCGCGGTCAGGTGCTCCGCGTGCTCCTGGAGCGAGCGGACGCCCACGTCGCCCCGGTTGAGCGCGTCGATGCCCTGGACGGCCGCGGCGAGCGCCTGGACCGTGGTGAGGCAGGGGACGCTGCGGGCGACCGCTGCCGTACGGATCTCGTAGCCGTCGAGGCGGCCGCCGGTGCCGTACGGGGTGTTGACGATCAGGTCGACCTGGCCGTCGTGGATGAGCTGGACGATCGTCTTCTCGCCGTTGGGGCCCTCGCCCTCGCTGAGCTTGCGCACGACGGTGGCGTTGATGCCGTTGCGACGCAGGACCTCGGCGGTGCCGGAGGTGGCCATCAGCTCGAAGCCGTGGGCGACGAGCTCGCGCGCCGGGAAGATCATCGTGCGCTTGTCGCGGTTGGCGACCGAGATGAACGCGCGGCCCTTGGTGGGCAGCGGGCCGTAGGCGCCGGCCTGGGACTTGGCGTAGGCCGTGCCGAAGACCGCGTCGATGCCCATGACCTCGCCGGTGGAGCGCATCTCCGGGCCGAGGACGGTGTCGACGCCGCGGCCGTGCACGTCGCGGAAGCGCGACCACGGCATGACGGCCTCCTTGACGGAGATCGGCGCGTCGAGCGGCAGGGTGCCGCCGTCGCCGGTCCTCGGCAGCAGGCCCTCGGCGCGCAGCTCGGCGATGGTGGCGCCGAGCGAGATGCGGGCGGCGGCCTTCGCGAGCGGGACGGCGGTCGCCTTCGAGGTGAAGGGGACGGTCCGGGAGGCGCGCGGGTTGGCCTCCAGGACGTAGAGGATGTCGCCGGCCATCGCGAACTGGATGTTGATCAGACCGCGCACGCCGACGCCCTTGGCGATGGCCTCGGTGGAGGCGCGCAGCCGCTTGATGTCGAAGCCGCCGAGGGTGATCGGGGGCAGGGCGCAGGCCGAGTCGCCGGAGTGGATGCCGGCTTCCTCGATGTGCTCCATGACGCCGCCGAGGTAGAGCTCCTCGCCGTCGTAGAGGGCGTCGACGTCGATCTCGATGGCGTCGTCGAGGAAGCGGTCGACCAGGACCGGCCGGGTGGGGCTGATCTCGGTGGACTCGGCGATGTACGACTCCAGGCGGGACTCGTCGTAGACGATCTCCATGCCGCGGCCGCCGAGCACGTACGAGGGGCGTACGAGGACGGGGTAGCCGATCTCGTCGGCGATGGCCTTGGCGCCGGCGAAGGTGGTCGCGGTGCCGTGCTTGGGGGCGGGGAGACCGGCGTCGGCGAGGACCTGGCCGAAGGCGCCGCGGTCCTCGGCGGCGTGGATGGCCTCCGGCGAGGTGCCGACGACGGGCACGCCGTTGTCCTTGAGCGCCTGCGACAGGCCCAGCGGGGTCTGGCCGCCGAGCTGGACGACGACACCGGCGACGGGGCCGGCCAGCGTCTCGGCGTGGACGATCTCCAGGACGTCCTCGAGCGTGAGCGGCTCGAAGTACAGCCGGTCGGAGGTGTCGTAGTCCGTGGAGACGGTCTCCGGGTTGCAGTTGACCATCACGGTCTCGTAGCCCGCGTCGCTGAGCGCGAAGGAGGCGTGGACGCAGGAGTAGTCGAACTCGATGCCCTGGCCGATGCGGTTCGGGCCGGAGCCCAGGATGATCACGGCGGGCTTGGTGCGCGGCGCGACCTCGCTCTCCTCGTCGTACGAGGAGTAGAAGTACGGGGTCTTGGCGGCGAACTCGGCGGCGCAGGTGTCGACCGTCTTGTAGACCGGGCGGACGCCCAGGGCGTGCCGGACCTCGCGGACGACGTCCTCGCGCAGGCCTCGGATCTCGGCGATCTGGGCGTCGGAGAAGCCGTGGCGCTTGGCCTCGGCGAGGATCTCCGGGTCGAGCTTGTCGGCGGCGGCCAGCTCGTCGGCGATCTCCTTGATCAGGAAGAGCTGGTCGACGAACCACGGGTCGATCTTCGTGGCGTCGAAGACCTCCCGCGGGGTGGCGCCGGCCCGGATGGCCTGCATGACGGTGTTGATGCGGCCGTCGGTCGGGCGGACCGACTCGCGCAGGAGCTCGGCCTTGTCGCCCGGCTCGCCGACGAAGGTGAACTGCGAGCCCTTCTTCTCCAGGGAGCGCAGGGCCTTCTGGAGCGCCTCGGTGAAGTTGCGGCCGATCGCCATGGCCTCGCCGACCGACTTCATGGTCGTGGTCAGCGTGGAGTCGGCGGAGGGGAACTTCTCGAAGGCGAAGCGCGGGGCCTTGACGACGACGTAGTCGAGCGTGGGCTCGAAGGACGCCGGGGTCTTCTCCGTGATGTCGTTGGGGATCTCGTCCAGCGTGTAGCCGACGGCGAGGCGGGCGGCGATCTTGGCGATCGGGAAGCCGGTCGCCTTGGAGGCGAGCGCCGAGGAGCGGGAGACACGCGGGTTCATCTCGATGACGATGATCCGGCCGTCGTCCGGGTTGACCGCGAACTGGATGTTGCAGCCGCCGGTGTCGACGCCGACCTCGCGGATGATCGCGATGCCGATGTCCCGCAGCCGCTGGTACTCGCGGTCGGTGAGCGTCATCGCCGGGGCGACGGTGATCGAGTCACCGGTGTGGACGCCCATCGGGTCGAAGTTCTCGATGGAGCAGACGACCACGACGTTGTCGTTCCTGTCGCGCATCAGCTCCAGCTCGTACTCCTTCCAGCCGAGGATGGACTCCTCGAGGAGCACCTCGGTGGTGGGAGAGAGCGTCAGGCCCTGGCCGGCGATGCGGCGCAGCTCCTCCTCGTCGTGGGCGAAACCGGAGCCGGCGCCGCCCATGGTGAAGGAGGGGCGGACGACGACGGGGTAGCCGCCGAGCGTGTCGACGCCCTTGATGACGTCGTCCATGGTGTGGCAGATGACCGAGCGGGCGGACTCGCCGTAGCCGATCTTGGCCTTGACGGCCTCGACGACGCCCTTGAAGAGGTCGCGGTCCTCGCCCTTGTTGATGGCCTCGACGTTGGCGCCGATGAGCTCGACGCCGTACTTCTCCAGGACGCCCTGCTCGTGCATGGAGATCGCGGTGTTGAGCGCGGTCTGGCCGCCGAGGGTGGGCAGGAGGGCGTCGGGGCGCTCCTTGGCGATGATCTTCTCGACGAACTCGGGGGTGATCGGCTCGACGTACGTGGCGTCGGCGATCTCCGGGTCGGTCATGATCGTGGCCGGGTTGGAGTTGACCAGGATGACCCGCAGGCCCTCGGCCTTGAGGATGCGGCAGGCCTGGGTGCCGGAGTAGTCGAACTCGGCGGCCTGCCCGATGACGATCGGGCCGGAGCCGATGACCAGGACGGACTGGATATCGGTGCGCTTAGGCACGCTCGGCCTCCATCTGGGCGGTGCTCATCAAAGACGTGAAGCGGTCGAAGAGGTACGCGGCGTCGTGCGGGCCCGCGGCCGCCTCGGGGTGGTACTGGACGGAGAAGGCCGGCTGGTCGAGCAGCCGGAGGCCTTCCACGACGTTGTCGTTCAGGCACACGTGGGAGACCTCGGCGCGCCCGTAGGGGGTGTCGGAGACCTTGTCGAGGGGCGCGTCGACGGCGAAGCCGTGGTTGTGCGCGGTGACCTCGACCTTGCCGGTGGTGCGGTCCTGGACGGGCTGGTTGATGCCCCGGTGCCCGTACTTCAGCTTGTAGGTGCCGAAGCCGAGGGCGCGGCCGAGGATCTGGTTGCCGAAGCAGATGCCGAAGAGCGGCGTCCTGCGCTCCAGGACGGCCTGCATGACGGCGACGGGACCATCGGCGGTGGCCGGGTCGCCGGGCCCGTTGGAGAAGAAGACGCCGTCCGGGTTCACCGCGTAGACGTCCTCTGCGGTGGCGGTGGCGGGCAGCACGTGCACCTCGATGCCGCGCTCGGCCATCCGGTGCGGGGTCATGCCCTTGATGCCGAGGTCGACGGCGGCGACGGTGAACTTCTTCTCGCCGATCGCGGGGACGACGTACGGCTCCTTGGTGGCGACCTCGGCGTAGAGGTTCGCGCCCTTCATCTGGGGCTGCGCCTGCACGCGGGAGAGCAGCTCGGCCTCGGGGGCGACAGCGTCGCCGGAGAAGATGCCGACGCGCATGGCGCCGCGCTCGCGCAGGTGGCGGGTGAGGGCGCGGGTGTCGATGCCGGAGATGCCGACGACGCCCTGGCGCTCCAGCTCCTCGTCGAGGGTGCGGGTGGCGCGCCAGTTGGAGGAGACGCGGGCGGGGTCGCGGACGACGTAGCCGGAGACCCAGATGCGGCCGGACTCGGGGTCCTCGTCGTTGACGCCGGTGTTGCCGACGTGCGGGGCGGTCATGACCACGACCTGGCGGTGGTACGACGGGTCGGTGAGGGTCTCCTGGTAGCCGGACATGCCGGTGGAGAACACGGCCTCGCCGAAGGTCTCCCCCACGGCCCCGTAGGCGCGGCCGCTGAAGGTGCGGCCGTCCTCCAGGACGAGTACGGCGGGAACCTTTACGGCTCCCCTGGTGGAGGTCGTCATCGTGCGATGCCTTCCGTCGTGCTTACGGGGTTCATGGAGTTGATGGCCTCGACCCAGGCGGTGTGCTCGGCCGCCCGGTCGGACCGGAAACCGGAGTCGAGCAGCTTGTCGCCGTGCGCCCAGGTGACGATCAGCAGGCCGCCCTCGGCGAGGACCTTGCCTGCGATGCCCTTGTCGAGGCGGGCCTCGCGCAGGGCCTCGGCCGGGACGAAGAAGTCGTTCGCCCCGGGGCGTACGACGGCGAGTCCGGCGTCGGTGAGCGTGAGCTCGACGCGGCTGCGGGTGCCGAGGCCGTGGGCGACGATCCGGTCGAGCCACTGCCCGGCGGTCGTGGACCCGTGGTAGCGCCCGCTGAGAGTCAGTTTCGCCGCATCGGCCGTCCGCGGCGCGGTGGGCAGCTCGGGCAGGTCCGACTGGAGGCTGCCGCGCCACTTCCAGCCCTGGCGCATCAGCCAGTAGACGAAGGCGATGAAGAGCAGGAGCCCGACGACCCAGCCGATCCTTCCGGCCCAGTCGGTCACCTCCGCCGACTTCTGATCGGCTGCCTCTGCGGCGATTGCGATGAGTGGTGTCACGCCAGCTTCCCGTCCACGACCGTTGCCCGGCCCCGCAGGAAGGTGTGGGTGACGCGTCCCGGCAGCTCACGGCCCTCGTAGGGGGTGTTTCGGCTGCGGGAGGCGAAGTCCGCGGGGTCCACCACACCACGGTAAGCCGGATCGACCAGCGTCAGGTTCGCGGGCTCACCTGCCGAGACGGGTCGTCCGTGGCCCTTGGCCCGTCCGATGCGGGCGGGCGCGAAGGACATGCGGTCGGCGACGCCGGCCCAGTCGAGGAGGCCGGTCTCGACCATCGTCTGCTGGACGACGGAGAGGGCGGTCTCCAGGCCGACCATGCCCATGGCGGCCGCGGCCCACTCGCAGTCCTTGTCCTCGTGCGGGTGCGGGGCGTGGTCGGTGGCGACGATGTCGATCGTGCCGTCGGCCAGCGCCTCGCGCAGCGCGAGGACGTCCTTCTCGGTGCGCAGCGGCGGGTTGACCTTGTAGACGGGGTCGTACGTGCGGACCAGCTCGTCCGTGAGGAGGAGGTGGTGCGGGGTGACCTCGGCGGTGACGTCGATGCCGCGGGACTTGGCCCAGCGGACGATCTCGACGGAGCCGGCGGTGGAGAGGTGGCAGATGTGGACGCGGGAACCGACGTGCTCGGCGAGGAGGACGTCGCGGGCGATGATCGACTCCTCGGCGACGGCGGGCCAGCCGCCGAGGCCCAGCTCGGCGGAGACGATGCCCTCGTTCATCTGGGCACCCTCGGTGAGGCGGGGCTCCTGGGCGTGCTGGGCGACGACGCCGCCGAAGGCCTTCACGTACTCCAGGGCGCGGCGCATGATGACGGCGTCGTCGACGCACTTGCCGTCGTCGGAGAAGACGGTGACGCCGGCGGCGGAGTCGTGCATGGCGCCGAGCTCGGCGAGCTTCTTGCCCTCGAGGCCGACGGTGACGGCGCCGACGGGCTGCACGTCGCAGTAGCCGGACTCCTTGCCGAGGCGGTAGACCTGCTCGACGACACCGGCGGTGTCGGCGACCGGGTGGGTGTTGGCCATGGCGAAGACGGCGGTGTAGCCGCCGGAGGCGGCGGCGCGGGTGCCGGTGAGGACGGTCTCGGAGTCCTCGCGGCCGGGCTCGCGCAGATGGGTGTGGAGGTCGACCAGGCCGGGCAGCAGGACCTGGCCCTGAGCCTCGATGACGGTGGCTCCCTCGGCGGACAGGTCCGTACCGACCTGCTCGATGGTCTCGCCGTCGACCAGGACGTCCTGGACCTCGCCGCCCAGCACCTGCGCACCGCGGATAAGGATCTTGCTCATGGTTACTTGTTCTCCTCGGTACGGGTGTGGGTGACGGCCGAGTCGTTGCCGCCCAGAAGCAGGTAGAGGACCGCCATCCGGATGGACACGCCGTTGGCGACCTGCTCGACGACCGTGCAGCGGTCGGAGTCGGCGACCTCGGCGGTGATCTCCATGCCGCGGACCATGGGGCCGGGGTGCATGACGATGGCGTGCTCGGGCATCTTCGCCATCCGGTCGCCGTCGAGCCCGTACCGGCGCGAGTACTCGCGCTCGGTGGGGAAGAAGGCGGCGTTCATCCGCTCGCGCTGCACACGCAGCATCATGACCGCGTCCGACTTCGGCAGCACCCGGTCGAGGTCGTACGAGATCTCGCAGGGCCAGGTCTCGACGCCGACGGGGACCAGGGTGGGCGGGGCCACCAGGGTGACCTCGGCGCCGAGGGTGTGCAGCAGGTCGACGTTGGAGCGGGCGACCCGGCTGTGCAGGACGTCGCCGACGAGCGTGATCCGCTTGCCCGTGAGGTCGCGGCCGAGCCCGGCGTCCCTGCCGACCAGGCGGCGGCGCATGGTGAAGGCGTCCAGGAGGGCCTGGGTGGGGTGCTGGTGGGTGCCGTCGCCGGCGTTGACGACGGGGGCGTCGATCCAGCCGGAGGTGGCGAGGCGGTACGGGGCTCCGGAGGCGCTGTGCCGGATGACGACCGCGTCGACGCCCATGGCCTCCAGGGTCTGCGCGGTGTCCTTGAGGGACTCGCCCTTGGAGACGCTGGAGCCCTTGGCCGTGAAGTTGATCACGTCGGCGGAGAGGCGCTTCTCGGCGGCCTCGAAGGAGATCCGGGTCCGGGTGGAGTCCTCGAAGAAGAGGTTGCAGATGGTCCGGCCGCGCAGCGTCGGCAGCTTCCTGATGGGCCGGTCGGCCACCCGGGCCATCTCCTCGGCGGTGTCGAGGATCAGGACGGCGTCGTCGCGGGTGAGGTCGGCGGCCGAGATGAGGTGACGCATCATCGGGGTGTCTCTCCGTGGTGGGGAGTGTGAGGGCATGCGGGGGCGCAGGGGTGTGCCCCGGCCCCGCGGGGGAAGCCGGTCCGGCTAGGCGGAGGGCCTGGAGCCGAGCAGGACGGTGTCGCGACCGTCCTCCTCGGCGAGCTGGACCTTGACCGTCTCCCGCAGCGACGTGGGGAGGTTCTTGCCGACGTAGTCGGCCCGGATCGGAAGCTCGCGGTGGCCGCGGTCGACGAGGACGGCGAGCTGGACGGCGCGCGGCCGGCCGATGTCGCCGAGGGCGTCGAGGGCGGCGCGGATGGTGCGGCCGGAGAAGAGCACGTCGTCGACGAGGACGACCAGACGGCCGTCGATGCCGTCACCGGGGATCTCGGTGCGGCCGATGGCACGGGCGGGCTTCAGCCGCAGGTCGTCCCGGTACATGGTGATGTCGAGGGAACCGACCGGGATCTTGGTGCCGGTGATCGATTCGAGCTTCTCGGCGAGCCGGCGGGCGAGGAAGACACCGCGGGTGGGAATGCCGAGGAGAACCACGTCGTCCGCGCCCTTGGCGCGCTCGACGATCTCGTGTGCGATGCGGGTCAGGACCCGCGCGATGTCCGGGGCCTCGAGAACGGGCCGGGCCTCATCGCCGTACTGCTGCTGGGTGTCCATGAAGAAACGGACCTCCTTCTCCGCCTCACGGGACGGCTCTTAAAGGACGTCGGATTTGCGCCGTCAACGTTACCAGGAACGGTCGGTCGTCCTGCGCGCGCCCCGGTCACCCCTCCGTGCACCGTCCCTCGGGAGGGGGTGGTGCGGACCTTTCGGCTTGACGGGAAAGAGTAACGCTGCGTAACCTCACAGTGAGTTACCAGCCGCGCGGCGCAGCCGCATGTCGTCACAGCGTCCGGGAGCGTTATGTCCAGCGAATACGCAAAGCAGCTCGGGGCCAAGCTCCGGGCCATCCGCACCCAGCAGGGTCTCTCCCTCCACGGGGTGGAGGAGAAGTCCCAGGGGCGCTGGAAGGCCGTCGTGGTGGGCTCGTACGAGCGTGGCGACCGCGCGGTGACCGTGCAGCGCCTTGCCGAGCTGGCCGATTTCTACGGGGTGCCGGTGCAGGAGCTCCTGCCGGGCACGACGCCGGGCGGGGCCGCCGAGCCGCCGCCGAAGCTGGTCCTGGACCTGGAGCGCCTGGCCCACGTCCCGCAGGAGAAGGCGGGCCCGCTCCAGCGCTACGCGGCGACGATCCAGTCGCAGCGCGGCGACTACAACGGCAAGGTGCTGTCGATCCGCCAGGACGACCTGCGCACCCTCGCCGTCATCTACGACCAGTCCCCCTCGGTCCTCACCGAGCAGCTGATCAGCTGGGGCGTGCTCGACGCGGACGCGCGCCGCGCGGTCGCCCACGAGGACAACTGACCCTTCCCGGGTCACAGCAGAAACGTACCGCCGGGCCCGTGGACGTCATCCGACGTCCACGGGCCCGGCGCTTTTCGTCTCACCCGCCGCAGGGAACGCAGGGACCCAGGGAACCCACGGGAAGCCCAGGGAACGCCGAAGGGGCCCGCAGCACGAGTGCTGCGGGCCCCTTCGACCGCCGCTGACGTCCGGGGACTCAGGCGGCTCAGGCGTCGGTGTCTCGACGCAGCCGCGGCTTCAAGTCCTTGAAGCGCGCGAGCAGGCCGTTGACGAAGGTCGGGGACTCGTCCGTGGAGAACTCCTTGGCGAGCTGCACCGCCTCGTCGATCGCGACCGCGTCCGGCGTACCGTCCTCCCAGATCAGCTCGTACGCACCGAGGCGCACGATGTTCCGGTCGGCGACGGGCATCCGGTCGAGGTCCCAGTCCACCGCGTAGGTCGCGATGAGCTCGTCGATCCGCGCCACGTGTGCCGCGTACCCCTCGACCAGCTGCATGGTGAAGTCGTTGACCGGCGGCTGACGGTCGTCCGACCGCGCGTGCCGGACCTGGTCCGCGAGGACCTCCTGGACGGAGGCACCACGCTGGTCGGCCTCGAAGAGGATCTGGAAGGCGCGCTTGCGGGCCTTGCTCCGAGCGGCCACGGTTAGTCGTTCACCCGGCCGAGGTAGTCGCTGGTGCGGGTGTCGACCTTGACCTTCTCACCGGTGGTGACGAAGAGCGGGACCTGGATCTCGTGGCCGGTCTCCAGCTTGGCGGGCTTGGTGCCGCCGGTGGAGCGGTCGCCCTGGACGCCCGGGTCGGTGTGCTCGATCGTCAGCACGACGGCGGCGGGGAGCTCGACGTAGAGCACCGAGCCCTCGTGCTGGGCGACGGAGGCGGTGAAGCCCTCGATCAGGAAGTTGGCGGCGTCGCCGACGGCCTTGCGCTCGACCATGAGCTGGTCGTACGTCTCCATATCCATGAAGACGAAGTAGTCGCCGTCCATGTAGGAGAACTGCATGTCGCGGCGGTCGATGGTGGCCGTCTCGACCTTCACGCCGGCGTTGAAGGTCTTGTCGACGACCTTGCCGGACAGCACGTTCTTGAGCTTGGTGCGCACGAAGGCCGGGCCCTTGCCGGGCTTGACGTGCTGGAACTCGACGACGGACCAGAGCTGGCCGCCTTCGAGCTTGAGCACCATGCCGTTCTTGAGGTCGTTCGTGGAAGCCACGGTTGCGGAATCTCCTGGACTGACGTGGGACCGCGGAGGCGTACGCGCCTTACAGCGCGAGCAGCTCCTTGGTCGTGATGGTGAGTAGCTCGGGTCCGCCGTCCGCCTCCTGGCGCACGACGAGCGTGTCATCGATCCGGACCCCGCCCCGGCCCGGGAGGTGGACCCCCGGTTCGACGGTGACCGGCACACAAGCGTCCAGTTTACCCATGGCCGAGGGTGAGAGCTGCGGGTCCTCGTCGATTTCGAGCCCCACCCCGTGCCCGGTGAGGGGTACGGCCGCCTCCGCGTGCCCCGCCGCGTCCAGGATCTGGCGGGCCGCGCGGTCCACGTCACGGTACTCGGCGCCGGGCACGAGGGACTCCCGTCCGGCCCTCTGAGCGGCGAAGACGAGCTCGTACAGCTCGATCTGCCAGTCGGCCGGCGTCGTTCCGATCACGAACGTGCGGCCGATCTCGCACCGGTAGCCCCGGTAGTCGGCGCCGAGGCAAACGGAGAGGAAATCCCCCTCCTCGACCCGACGGTCGGTGGGCCGGTGCCCGCGCCGCCCGGAGTGCGGACCGGTCGCCACCGAGGTGGGGAAGGCGGCCCCGTCGGCCCCGTGGTCGACGAGCCGCCGCTCCAGCTCCAGGGCGAGGTGCCGCTCCGTCCTCCCCACCAGGATCGACTCCAGGAGCTCCCCGAGCGCCTGGTCGGCGATCTCGGCGGCGATCCGGAGACAGGCGATCTCGTCCTCGTCCTTGACGATCCTCAGCTGTTCCACGGCGCACGCGAGGTCGGCGAGCCGCAGTCCCGGCGCGACGGAACCCATTTCCCGGTGCCGGGCCACGGTCAGGTGGTGCTCCTCCACGGCGAGCGCGTCGGCGCCCGCCCGGCGGGCGAGGTCCACGGCGGCGACGGCCGGATCGCCGCCACCGGCCGGAAGGACCTGGCGGCGGAGCAGCTCGTCGAGCCGTCCGTCGGCCGGTTCGCCGCTGGGCGCGACGGGGCAGAGCAGGACGTCGGCGTCCGGCTCCGGTCCGACGAGGAGGACGGCGCCGGGTGGCGAACCGCCCGCGAGATAGCGGACGTTGGCGGGGCGGGAGACCAGGGCCGCCGGGCTGCCCGCGGCCGCGCACCGATCGCGCAGCCGTACACGGCGGTCCGCATACACCTCTGACATGCTCCGAGCGTACGAGGAGCGCGCCGCGGTGGCCTGTTCAGCACGGCCGTCCGGGCGGGGCCCAGGGCGCCCGCCGGTCGGGCCGGGAGTCACCAGGTGAGCGGGCTGGCTATCGCGCGGGCCAGGACGTCGTCGAGGACCCGGGCGGTGGTCTCGACGTCGTACGTGGAGTTGTCGATGATCGGCAGCCCCGAGCCGTACCAGCCGGCCATCCGGCCGTGGATGGCGGCGACCTCCTCGTCGGAGAGACGCCGGTTGCCGCTGCGCTCGGCGTTGCGCTCGAGGACGATCTCCAGGCCGGGCAGCAGCACGACCGGCAGCAGGCCGGGGCCGACGTGGCGCTTCCAGCCGCCGAGGCCGACGACGGGCCGGTCGGGGAAGACCGCGTCGTCGACGATGCACGAGATGCCGTTGGCGAGGAAGTTGCGCGCGGCGAAGCCGCAGGTGCGGCGGGCGAGCCGGTACTGCGCCTCGGAGTGCTCGTTCCAGCCGGACTGCGGGTCGGCGAAGCCGGAGCAGACCCATTCGCGCACGTCGTCGAGGCTGATGTGCGCGGTGGGCACGCGGCGGCGCTGCGCCCAGTGCCGGGCGACGGTCGTCTTGCCGGCGCCCGCGGGGCCGATGAGCAGCACGGCGAGGGTCGCGGTGCCCGTTCCGGCGCCGTGCTCCGCGGGGGGCGCGAGCGGCACGCTCACGGGCGGCAGCGGCACATGGCCGGTGAGGTCCGCGCGGGCGGGCGGAGACGCCGGGTGCCGCGCCGCGGCCTGGTGCGGGGGCACGGTCCCCGGCGCGCCCCAGCCCGCGGCGCCGGAACCCGAGGGCGGCGGGGCGGCGTGCGGAGGCCGGGACGTCCCCGCCCTGACGGCCGGGTGCACGCCGAGCCGGGACCCGGCGGGCGGGACGCCGGGCGGACCGGCGGGCGGGACGCCGGGCGGTGATCCCGCGGCAGCCAGACCCGCAGAGGGACCCGAAGGCGGTCCGGCAGGTGATCCCGCGGACGGTCCCGAAGGCGCCGCTCCCGCGGGCGTCCCGGGGTGCGGGGCCGCCTGCGGGGCCGCCTGCGGAGGCGACGGCGGTACGGGCGGCTGCCCGCCCTGCGGGCCGCTCCCCGCGCCGCTCGCGGGAACGGGAACGGTGCCGGGCCCCGGTGCCTGACCCGATCGCTCGGGCGGTGGCAGCGGACCCCCCACTGCGTGCTGCATCCGGTGCCACTCCGTCTCGTACGCCTGATGTAGTCGGTGCCGCCGGAACGTTACCGCCCCCGGCCCCCACAGGGGGAACGGCCGGGGACGCCCCCTGGTGCCCGGTCAGCCCGCCAGTTCCTCGGCGAGCGCCCGAAGGGCCAGCCGGTAGGACCCGATTCCGAACCCGGCCACCGTGCCGGTCGCCACGGCCGCGACGACCGAGGTGTGCCGGAACTCCTCCCGCGCGTACGGGTTCGAGATGTGGACCTCGATCAGCGGCGCTGTCCGCTGGGCGGCGGCGTCCCGCATCCCGTACGAGTAGTGCGTGAACGCGCCCGGGTTGATCACCACGGGGGTCGACGCGTCCGCGGCCTCGTGGAGCCAGCGGATCATCTCGCCCTCGTCGTTCGTCTCCCGCACCTCGACGTCGAAGCCGAGCTCCGCGCCGAGGGTCCGGCAGGACTCGACGAGCCCCTTGTAGGAGGTGGCGCCGTAGATGTCGGGCTCGCGGGAGCCGAGCCGGCCCAGGTTGGGGCCGTTGAGCACCAGCACCGGACGGGGCTCGCTCACGCCGACACCTCGCCGTACGCCGCGATCAGGACCGCCGGGTCGGGGCCCTCCAGGACGGTGGGCTTGCCGATCCCGTCGAGCACGATGAAGCGGAGCAGGTCGCCGCGGGACTTCTTGTCGACCCGCATGGTCTCCAGGAGCTTGGGCCACTGGTCGCTGCGGTAGGTGAGCGGCAGCCCGACGGACTCCAGGATCGCGCGGTGCCGGTCGGCGGTGGCGTCGTCGAGACGCCCGGCGAGCCGGCCGAGCTCGGCGGCGAAGACCATGCCGACGGAGACGGCGGCGCCGTGGCGCCACTTGTACCGCTCGTTCTTCTCGATGGCGTGGGCGAGAGTGTGGCCGTAGTTGAGGATCTCGCGGCGGCCGGACTCCTTCAGGTCGCCGGAGACGACCTCCGCCTTCACCTTGATCGAGCGGACGAGCAGCTCGGCGGTGTGCGGGCCGGCGGGGGTGCGGGCGGCCTCCGGGTCCTCCTCGATGAGGTCGAGGATCACCGGGTCGACGATGAAGCCGGCCTTGATGATCTCCGCGAGACCGCTGACGTAGTCGTGCACCGGCAGCGAGTCGAGGGCCGCCAGGTCGCAGAGGACGCCGGCGGGCGGGTGGAAGGCGCCGACGAGGTTCTTGCCCTCGGCGGTGTTGATGCCCGTCTTGCCGCCGACGGCCGCGTCGACCATGGCGAGGACCGTGGTGGGTACGGCGATCCAGCGCACGCCGCGCAGCCAGGTCGCGGCCACGAAACCGGCCAGGTCGGTGGTGGCGCCGCCGCCGACGCCCACGATGACGTCGCTGCGGGTGAAGCCGGTCTGGCCCAGCGCCTTCCAGCAGTAGGCGGCGACCTCGACGGTCTTCGCCTCCTCGGCGTTCGGCACCTGGATGGCGACCGTCTCGTACCCCTGGTCGGCGAGGTCGGCGCGGAGCGCCTCGCCGGTGTCGGCGAGCGCCTCGGGGTGGATCACGGCGACCCGCTTGGCCTGGGTGCCGATCAGACCCGGGAGCTCGTCGAGCAGCTGCCGGCCGACCAGCACCTCGTACGGATCCGTGCCCGCGCTGCCCGCGACCTGGATGCGGGTGACTTCCTGGTCCGTCGTCATGCGTCCTTCTTCAGATCCAGTGCCGCGAGGACCGCGTCCGCGACCTCTTCGGGGGTGCGGTCGTCGGTGGTGACGACGGTCCGCGCGACTTCGGTGTACAGGTGGCGGCGCGCCTCCATCAGCTCGCGCCACTGGCGGCGCGGGTTGACGGCGAGCAGCGGCCGCGCGGCGTTGAGGCCGACCCGGCGGACCGCCTCGTCGACGTCCATCGAGAGGTACGCGACGGGCAGCCCGGACAGCAGGGTGCGGGTTCCGGCGTCGAGGACCGCGCCGCCGCCCAGGGCGAGGACGCCCTCGTGCTCGGCGACGGCCGTGGCGACCGCGGCCCGTTCGAGGGCGCGGAAGTGCTCCTCGCCGTCCTCGACGAAGATGTCGGAGATCTCGCGTCCCTCGGCGGCGACGATGTCGGCGTCGGTGTCCCGGTAGGGCGCGCCGAGCCGTTCGGCCAGGAGCGCGCCCACCGTGGACTTGCCGGAGCCCATGGGTCCGACGAGGACGACCAGAGGTCCGGCGGTCACCGGATGCGCAGGTTGTCGAGGTACGAACGGACGTTGCGGCGGGTCTCGGGGACCGAGTCGCCGCCGAACTTCTCGACGACCGCGTCCGCGAGGACCAGCGCGACCATGGCCTCGGCGACGATGCCGGCGGCGGGGACGGCGCACACGTCGGAGCGCTGGTGGTGGGCCTGGGTGGCCTCGCCGGTGGCGACGTCGACGGTGGCGAGCGCGCGGGGGACGGTCGCGATGGGCTTCATCGCGGCGCGGACGCGCAGCAGCTCACCGGTGGTCAGGCCGCCCTCGGTGCCGCCGGAGCGGCCGGAGGTGCGCCTGAGGCCGTCGTCGGTCTTCACGATCTCGTCGTGGGCCTGGGAGCCGGGAACGCGGGCGAGGTCGAAGCCGTCGCCGACCTCGACGCCCTTGATGGCCTGGATGCCCATGAGGGCGGCGGCGAGCCGGGCGTCGAGACGCCGGTCCCAGTGGACGTGCGAGCCGAGCCCGACGGGCACGCCGTAGGCGAGGACCTCGACGACGCCACCGAGGGTGTCGCCGTCCTTGTGGGCCTGGTCGATCTCGGCGACCATCGCCTTCGACGCGTCGGCGTCGAGGCAGCGGACCGGGTCGGCGTCGAGCTTGTCCACGTCGGCGGGGGTCGGGTAGACGCCGTACGGCGCCTTGGCGGCGGCCAGCTCGACGACGTGGGAGACGATGTCGATGCCCGCGGTCTCCTTGATGAAGGAGCGGGCGATAGCGCCGAGGGCGACACGGGCGGCGGTCTCACGGGCGCTGGCGCGCTCCAGGATCGGCCGGGCCTCGTCGAAGCCGTACTTCTGCATGCCGGCGAGGTCGGCGTGGCCGGGCCGGGGCCGGGTCAGGGGGGCGTTGCGGCCCGTCTCCTTGAGTTCCGAGGGGTCGACCGGGTCGGCCGACATGACCTTCTCCCACTTGGGCCACTCGGTGTTGCCGACCATGACGGCGATCGGGGAGCCGAGGGAGAGCCCGTGGCGGACGCCGCCGAGGAAGGTGATCTCGTCCTGCTCGAACTTCATCCGGGCGCCACGCCCATAGCCGAGACGTCGCCGCGCGAGGTGGTCCGCCACCAGCTCTGTGGTGACCGGGACGCCGGCGGGAAGACCCTCCAGCGTCGCGACCAGCGCGGGTCCGTGGGATTCCCCAGCGGTCAGCCAACGCAACCTGCTCAACGATGCTCCTCATGCTCGCGCCTGGGCACTGCGACGACGCGGCCGGGTGCGCGGCCCTGGCCCGCCACCACCGATCCTCCCACGTCCGGGGCGTCGGCTTGGTCGCCGGTCCAGCTATCGGACGCGCGTCTCGTCCCGCTGGACGGTCTCGTCGCTCTCCTCGGCCCCCTCGGCCTGCGGGGCGGAGGAGGAACGGCTCCTCAGCCAGGAGACGAAGCCGTACACCACGGTCAGGCCGAACAGGGCGAGCACGGTGTAGCGCGCCCACGCGGGCAGCGAGCTGAAGAGCCCCACCCAGAGAAAGCGCACCACGTCGACGCCCGCGTCCCACTTCGACGCCAGCAGTGCTTCCCCGCCCATGTCCCCCGTGCTCCCCGTGTCTGTCCGCCCTGCTTCCCGTGCCGGCGGTCCGGCACGGGCTTTCGCCTATCGGGCGGCCAGCGCCCGCTCCCCCGCCGCCCGCATGGCGGTCAGCGGTGCCCGCGGGACACCCGTCATCTGTTCGACCTGGAGGACGGCCTGGTGGACGAGGAGGTCGAGGCCGCCGACCACCTTTCCACCGCGGTCGGACCAGGCCGCCGCGAGCACGGTCGGCCAGGGGTCGTACAGGACGTCGAAGAGCGTACCGACCGCGTCGGGAACGGCGCTCGCCAGCGCGTTGGTGGTGCCGGCCGGGGTGGTCGCGATGACCAGCGGGGACGCGAAGGCCTCCGCCGCGTCGTCCCAGCCGGCGGTACGGACGTCCACGCCCAGCCGTTCGCCCCAGCCGCGCATCTCCTCGGCACGCGCCTCACTCCGTACGTACGCGGTGACGGGCCCCGCGCAGATCCGGGCCAGCGCGGCGAGCGCGGAGGAGGCGGTGGCGCCGGCTCCGAGGATCGCCGCCGACTCGACCTTCTCGACGCCCCGCTCCCGCAGGGCGGCGATCATGCCGGGGATGTCGGTGTTGTCGCCGACCAGGCGGCCGTCCTCCCGGAAGACGACCGTGTTGACGGCCTCCACGGAGGCCGCCGTGTCGGTGATCTCGTGGAGGAGCGGGATGATCGCCCGCTTGAGCGGCATGGTCAGCGACAGACCGGCCCAGGTCGCGTCGAGCTCGGCCACGAAGCCGGGCAGCGCCGCCTCGTCGACCTCGAAGCGGTCGTACGACCACGCGTCGAGGCCGAGTGCGGCGTACGCGGCCCGGTGCAGGACCGGGGAGAGCGAGTGGGCGATCGGCGAACCGAGGACGGCCGCGCGGTGCTGCTTGCTCACTGGCCCTGTTCCCGTTCCTTCTCGTACTCCGCGACGTTCCGGTTGTGCTCCTTGAGGGTCACGGAGAAGACCGTCTTGTTCTCGTTGATCGACACGAAGTAGTACCACGGGCCGTCGGCCGGGCTCATCGCCGAGTTCAGCGCCTCGATGCCGGGGTTGCTGATGGGACCGGGAATGAGGCCCTTCACGTCGAACGCGTACGTGTTGTACGGGTCCTTGATCTTGCGCATCTCCTCGACGGATCCGACGTCGAGGGTGCTCGTGCCCCTGAGGTAGTTCACCGTGGAGTCGAACTCCAGGCGTCCCACGGTCTCCACGTTGTTCGGCTTGAGCCGGTTGTAGACGACGCGCGCGACCTTGTCGAAGTCGTGCTTGTACTTGCCTTCGACCTGCACCAGGCTCGCGACGGTCAGCAGCTCCCAGGGTCCGCTCAGGCCCACGTCCTTCGCCTTCGCGTCCAGGTCCAGCTTGGTGTACTCCTGGTTCGCGCGGGACACCATCTTGCGGAGCGCGTCCTCGGGCTTGCTGTTCTTGGCGACGGGGTAGCTCGCCGGGAAGAGGAAGCCCTCCAGCGGGTCCTTGACGTTGTCGTGGTTCTTGGCCCAGTCGGGCAGCCCGAGGGAGTCCGCCTTCGTCTGCGCGATGCCCTTGGTGGTGCCCGCCTTGAGGTCGAGGCGCTTGTCGAGCTGGTCGTACACCCAGGCGTTCCGCTTGCCCTCGGGGATGACGAGGTTGGCCTGGCTCACCGGGTTGAGCATGAGGGAGACCGCACTCTCGGCCGACATCTCCTTCTTCAGCGTGTAGACGCCCGCCTGGATCGAGAGACCCTTCGGGTTCCGCCCCTGCGCCGAGACGAAGGCGTCGACGCTCTTGACGACGCCCGCCTTCTTCAGGATGTTGCCGATCTCGTAGCCGCCCGCGTCCTTCGGGATCTCGACCTGGATCTCACCGCTGCCGGTGCCCGCGAAGTCCTCGGCCGCGCCGAACTGGCCCTGCCAGAACTGGTAGCCGAAGTAGCCGACGCCGCCGACACCGCCCGCCAGGACGAGCGCGACGACCAGGCAGGCCACCCCGTTCTTGCCTTTGCGCTTCTTCGCTTTGCTGCGGCGTTCGCGGTCGCCGCCGCGGGATCCCCGGCCGGAGGCCGGCTCGTCGTCGTACTCGTCGTACGCGTCGTCCCGGTCGTCCTCGCCGGTGAAGAAGGGGTGCTTCTCCTCCTCCGGCTCGGGGCGCGCCTCTTCCTCCGGCGCCCAGTCGATCACCGGCTCCGGCGGGTTCTGCCGGTGACCGGGAGGCTGGGGCGGCGGGTACGCCTCGGGGGTGCCGTAGAGATCGGGGCTCTGGCCGCCGTACGGATCGGCCGGGGGCGCGCCGTAGGCCATCGCCGCCTGGCCGGTCTCCCAGTTGCTGTCGTACTGCTGTCCGAGGTTCCCGGGCGTGTCGTAACCGCCCGGGTACCCCGTCTCGTACTGCTGCTGATGCTGCTGCGGGTGCTGTTGGTACTGCTGTTGGTACTGCTGCTGCATCTGCTGCTGGTACTGCGGATCCACGTAACCGTGGGACTGCTGCTGCTCCTGGTACGGGGGCTGCTGGTACTGCTGCTGTTGCTGCTGGTACGGGTCGCCCGCGTACTCCTGGCCGTACTCGTTCGCCTGCTGCGGGTGCGGGTACTGCTGCTGGCCCTCCCACCCCTGGTCCCCGTACAACGGGTCCCCGGGGTGCCACGGTTCGGAGCCGGGGCTCCGGCCATACTCAGTCATCGATCCCCAAACAGCCGCGAGGCTTCCGGACGATCCGCCTCTACGTAGTGCGGCAGCTGTTCGAACACCGCCGCATCGCGCGGAACGTTACCGTATCGCGATCAGATGACCACTTCGACGCCCTCACCGGGCGGATTACCTGATACCCGTTCGGACTCAAGAGCGTTCTGCAGGATGATCACAGCGGCGGCCTGGTCGATGACGGACCGCCCCTTCTTGGCCTTCACTCCGGAGGCCCGCAGGCCCTGCGTGGCCGTCACCGTGGTCATGCGCTCGTCGACCAGACGAACGGGCACGGGGGCGATCCCGCGCGCCATCTCCACCGCGAAGGCACGGACCTTGGTCGCGGCAGGACCCTCCCGGCCACTGAGCGAGCGGGGCAGGCCCACGACGACCTCGATCGGCTCGTACTCCTCGACGATCTGGCGGAGCCGCCGGTGGGCGGCCCGGACGTCACGTCCGGGCACGGTCTCCACCGGCGTGGCGAGGACCCCGTCGGGGTCGCACGAGGCGACCCCGATCCGGGCGTCCCCGACGTCCACCGCGAGACGGCGGCCGCGGCGCATCGTCACGCCGTCTCCCCCACGAGGCGCTCGACGGCGGCGATGGCCTCGCCGACGGCCTCCGGGTTCTGGCCGCCGCCCTGGGCGACGTCCGGCTTGCCGCCGCCACCGCCACCGAGGGTCTTGGCGGCCGCGCGGACCAGCTCGCCGGCCTTGAGACCGCGCTCGCGGGCGGCCTCGTTGGTGGCGATGACCGTGAGCGGCTTGCCGTTGGCCGTGGTGAACAGGGCGACGACGGCCGGACGGCCGCCTACGAGGCGGCCACGCACGTCGAGGACCAGCCTGCGCAGGTCGTCGGCGCCGGTGCCGTCCGGGACCTGGCCGGTCACCACGGCGACACCGCGGATGTCCTGGGCGGAGTCGACGAGACCGGCGGCGGCCTGGAGGACCTTCTCCGCGCGGAACTTCTCGATCTCCTTCTCGGCGTCCTTCAGCTTGCCGAGCATGGCGGAGATCTTCTCCGGCAGCTCCTCCGGGCGGCCCTTGACCAGCTCCTGGAGCTGGGCGACGACCGTGTGCTCCTTGGCCAGGAAGTTGTACGCGTCGACACCGACGAGGGCCTCGATACGGCGCACCCCGGAGCCGATGGACGACTCGCCGAGCAGCTTCACCAGGCCCAGCTGGGCGGTGTTGTGGACGTGCGTACCGCCGCACAGCTCCTTGGAGAAGTCGCCGATGGTGACGACACGCACCTTCTCGCCGTACTTCTCGCCGAACTCGGCGATGGCGCCCTGGCGCTTGGCCTCGTCGATCGGCATGACCTCGGCGTGGACCTCGAGCTCCCGCGAGAGGACCTCGTTGATCTTCTGCTCGACGTCGGTGAGGACCGCGCCGGGGACGGCGTTCGGCGAACCGAAGTCGAAGCGGAAGCGACCGGGCTGGTTCTCGGAACCGGCCTGGGCGGCCGTCGGACCGAGGGCGTCGCGCAGCGCCTGGTGGGTGAGGTGGGTGGCCGAGTGGGCGCGGGCGATGGCCCGGCGGCGGCGCACGTCGATGGTGGCGTAGGCGGTGGCGCCCACGGTCACCTCGCCGACCTGCACGGAGCCCTTGTGCACGGAGACGCCGGGCACCGGCTGCTGCACGTCGCGGATGTCGATGACCGCGCCGCTGTGGAGCCTGATCCGGCCCTGGTCGGCGATCTGGCCGCCGCCCTCGGCGTAGAACGGGGTGCGGTCGAGGACGACCTCGACGTCATCGCCCTCGGAGGCGGCCGGCGAGGGGACACCGTTGACGAGGAGACCCACGACCGTGGTCTCGCCCTCGGTGTTGGTGTAGCCGGTGAAATCGGTGGCGCCGTTGCCGTCGGCGATCTCCCGGTACGCCGTCATGTCGGCGTGGCCGGTCTTCTTGGCCTTGGCGTCGGCCTTGGCGCGGTCCCGCTGCTCCTTCATCAGGCGGCGGAAGCCGTCCTCGTCCACGGAGAGGCCCTGCTCGGAGGCCATCTCCAGGGTGAGGTCGATCGGGAAGCCCCAGGTGTCGTGGAGCAGGAACGCCTTGTCGCCGGAGAGGACCGTGCCGCCGGAGGCCTTGGTCTCGGTGACGGCGGTGTCGAGGATGTTCGTGCCGCCCTTGAGGGCCTTGAGGAAGGCGGCCTCTTCGGCGAGGGCGACGGTCTCGATGCGCTTGCGGTCGGTGACCAGCTCCGGGTACTGCTCGCCCATCGTGTTGATCACGGTGTCCACGAGCTCCTGGACGACCGGACCGGTGGCACCGAGCAGACGCATGTTGCGGACGGCGCGGCGCATGATGCGGCGCAGCACGTAGCCGCGGCCCTCGTTGCCGGGGGTGACGCCGTCGCCGATGAGCATGACGGAGGTGCGCATGTGGTCGGCGACCACGCGCAGGGAGACGTCGCTCTCCTGGGACGTGCCGTAGTCGACGCCGGTGAGCTCGGTGGCCTTGTCGATGACGACCTGGAGGGTGTCCGTCTCGTACATGTTCTGGACGCCCTGGAGGATCATCGCCAGGCGCTCCAGGCCGAGGCCCGTGTCGATGTTCTTCGACGGCAGCTCGCCGAGGATCGGGAAGTCGTCCTTCCCGGAGCCCTCACCGCGCTCGTACTGCATGAAGACCAGGTTCCAGATCTCCACGTACCGCTCGTCGTTGACGGCCGGGCCGCCCTCGACGCCGAACTCGGGGCCGCGGTCGTAGTTGATCTCGGAGCACGGGCCGCAGGGGCCGGGGACGCCCATCGACCAGTAGTTGTCCTTCTTGCCGAGGCGCTGGATCCGCTCGGCCGGGACGCCGACGACGTCGCGCCAGATCTGCTCGGCCTCGTCGTCCTCCTGGTAGACGGTGATCCAGAGCTTCTCCGGGTCGAGCCCGTAGCCGCCGTGCTCCACCGAGGTGGTCAGCAGCTCCCAGGCGAGCTTGATGGCGCCTTCCTTGAAGTAGTCGCCGAAGGAGAAGTTGCCGCACATCTGGAAGAACGTGCCGTGGCGGGTGGTCTTGCCGACCTCTTCGATGTCGGGCGTGCGCACGCACTTCTGCACGCTGGAGGCGCGCGAGAAGGGCGGCTTGACCTCGCCCAGGAAGTAGGGCTTGAAGGGCACCATGCCGGCGGGGACGAGCAGCAGAGTCGGGTCGTCCGCGATGAGCGACGCCGAAGGGACGACGGTGTGCCCGCGCTCCTCGAAGAAGCTCAGCCAGCGGCGGCGGATTTCAGCCGACTCCATCAGTGGTCCTCATTCCGGTTGTACGAGATCGTGGGGATTGAATACGTGGTGGTGGGGCGCGCGGTGGGATCGAGCGCCGCTCTGCGGCGGGGCGGCGGAAGCTCGCGGTCCCGGTCGTCGGCCGGGGCTGCGTCCAGGCCGAGCGCCTCGCCCAGTTCGGCCTCCCGCTGGACCATGCCCGCCCTGACGTCGAGGGCGAAGTCCTTGAGGCGGTGGCCGGTCTCGACCGCCTTGTTCGCCGCCTGGGCCGCGAGACTCTCGGGGGTCAACTGCTTCAGTTTCCGGTTGACCTTGGTGGTGGCCCACACGCCGGCGGCTGCGCCGGCCGTGAACCAGAACGTGCGGCGGAACATCGCGGCTCAGCCCTTCTGCTTCCGGCGTCGCGAGGACGGCACGGTACGGCCGACGATCACCGTGCGCCGGGCGGAGGCCCGCGGCACGTCCTCGCCGTCGCCGGCCCGGCCGAGCGCCTTGCGCACCCCGTAGCCGAAGGCGGCGACCTTGACGAGCGGGCCGCCGAAGGTGGAGGCGACGGTGGAGGAGAGCGCGGAGGCGTTGGAGGTGACCTCCTGGACGTCCGAGGCGATGGCGTCGACCCGGTCGAGCTGGGTCTGTGCCGAGCGCACGGTCGCGGAGGCGTCGGCAAGCAGGGGAACGGCCTGCTCGGTCACGTCCGCCACGAGCTTGGTGGTCGCCCTGAGCGTCTGTGCCAGCCTCACCAGCACCACGGCGAGGAAGGAGACCAGGATCGCCCAGAAGACGGCCACCAGGATCCCGGCAACCTCTCCACCGGTCACTCTGCACCGCTCTCTTCTGTCGTTGGGCCCTTGGATAAGTCGTCCTCCGACCCTATCGCGCCCGGGGTGTCGTGCCGTACCTCATTACCGCCCGTGGGGGCGGGACTTACGGGATCCGATTGTACGGAGAGCGCCTGGATGAGTACGCTCCGTGTCCCATGCGACGGAGCAATCTCCCGGCGGAGCTGAACCGGTTCGTCGGACGGGCCGCCGAGCAGGCCGCCCTGACGGCGCTCCTCGACGCGTCCCGCCTGGTCACGGTCGTGGGTGTGGGCGGGGTCGGCAAGACCCGGCTCGCGCTCCGGGCCGCCGAAGAAGCGCAGAAACGCTACGGCGACGGGGTCCGGCTCGCCGGGCTCGCGCGGCTGCGCGACCCCGGCCTGGTCGAGTACGCGCTGGTCGAGGCGCTCGGCCCGACCGACCACACCCTCAAGGCCCCGCGCGAGGTGCTCGTCGACCACCTCGCGGAGCGGCGGCTGCTGCTCGTCGTGGACGGGTTCGAGCACCTCGTGGAGCGCTGCGCTCCGCTGCTGCGCGAACTCCTCGAACAGGCTCCCGGGCTCACCGTCCTGGCGGTCGGCCGCCGCCCCCTGCGAGTGCCGGGCGAGGCCGTGTTCCCGCTGGCGCCGCTCGGCGAGGCGGACGCGGTGACGCTGCTCGCGGAACGGGCGGCCGAGGCGGGCGCGCCGGCGCTGCCGACCGGCGAGGCCGCCGTACGGGAGCTCTGCCGGCGGCTCGACGGGATTCCGCTCGCCCTGGAACTGGCGGCCGGGCGGCTCCCGCTCCTCTCCGTCGAGCAGATGCTGTTCCGTCTGGACGACCGCTTCCGGCTCCTCACGGACGGCGTGTGCGGGGCACTCCCCCGCCATCAGACGCTGCGCACCGCCATCGGCTGGAGCCATGAGCTGTGCACCCCGGAGGAGCGGCTGCTCTGGGCGCGGCTCTCGGTGTTCCCCGGCCCCTTCGACCTGGAGGCGGTGGAGTACGTGTGCGGGGGCCGGGAGCTGCCGCCGGAGCGGATCCTGGAGCTGCTCGGCGGGCTGCTCACGCAGTCGCTGCTCATGCGGGAGGACACCCCGGCGGGCCCGGCCTACCGGATGCTCGACACGGTCGCCGCGTACGGGGCGGAGTGGCTGGCGGCGCTCGGCGACACGGAGCGGATGCGGCGGCGGCACCGCGACTGGTACATGGGCCTGGCGACCTGGTGCGAGCTGGAGTGGTTCAGTCCCCGCCAGCCGGAGGTCGCGGCCCTCACGGAGACGGCCCTCCCGCATCTGCGGGCGGCCCTGGACCTCTGCCTGGAGCTCCCGGAGGAGGCCCATCTCGCCCAGCACCTGGCGGGCACGCTCTGGTTCGCGTGGGTGGGCTGCGGGCGCCTCTCGGAGGGCCGGCACTGGCTGGAGCGCTCGATCGCCCTGGAGTCGGGGCACGAGGAGGCGCGGCTGAAGGCGCTGTGGGTGCTCGGGTACGTGGCCGTGCTGCAGGGGGACGGTACGGCGGCGGTGGCGGCGCTCCACGAGTGCCGGGAGCGGGCCCGATCCTCCCGGAACGCGCTGGCGGAGGCGTACGCGACCCACCGGCTGGGCTGTCTCGCGCTGCTCACGGACGACATGGCCCGGGCCGAGGAACTGATCGGGTGGGCGCTCGACTCCTACCGGGAGCTCGGCGAGCTGAACAGCAACGTGCTGATGGGGCAGGTCGAGGTGGCGATGGCGCGGGCCTTCACGGGAGACCTGGAGGGGGCGGTCGCCCTCTGCCGGGAGGTCCGGGAGATCTGCGAGGAGCGGGGCGAACTGTGGACTCGGGCGTACGCCCTCTACGTACTGGCGTACTCGGCGTGGACCCGGGGCGCGTACGGCGAGGCCCGGGAGCTGCTCACCGAGTGCGTCCTGATCAACCACACGTTCCGTGACCTGGTGGGGCTGGTGCTTGCGATCGAGCTGCTCGCCCTGGTGACGGTGAGCGAGGGCGACGCGGTGGAGGCGGCGGTCCTCCAGGGGGCCACGGTGCCGGTGTGGCACACGGTGGGCATCCGGCTCTTCGGCTCGGAGGCGTTCGACGGCCCGAGGGCGCTGTGCGCGCAGCGGGCGGAGGAGGCGCTGGGCGCGGAGGCGTACGGCGCCGCGTTCCGCGAGGGCGAGGGGCTCTCGGCTGCGGAGACGGTGGAGCGTGCGCTCGCGGCCGGCCGGCCTCCGGTCATCGGCGGCCCGGTGGAGCCGTCCGCCCCGCGCCCCTTCCGTACGGGCAGGTCGGCGGCGGTCCCGGGAACGCGGAAGCCCGCCGGCTCCCCCACCGGAAAGGGTGGGGAAGCGGCGGGCTGAACACCGCGTGGGTGGTACTGCGCCGAAGCTGAGATCAGCGGGCGTAGTACTCGACGACCAGCTGCTCGTCGCAGATGACCGGGATTTCCTTGCGGTTCGGGTCGCGGTCGAGGCGGAAGGCCAGGGCCTTCAGGTTGACCTGCAGGTAGCGCGGGGTCTCACCGTCGGCGGCGAAGCCACCCTCGCGGGCCATCTCGAACAGCGGCTTGGTGCGGCTGCGCTCGCGGACCATCACGACGTCGTCGGGACGGACACGGAACGACGGCTTGTCGACCTTGCCACCGTTGACCTGGATGTGACCGTGGACGACCATCTGACGGGCCTGGTAGATGGTGCGGGCGATGCCCGAACGCAGGACCAGGGCGTCGAGGCGACGCTCGAGCTCGACGACCAGCGCCTCGCCCGTCTTGCCCTCGGCCTTCTTGGCACGGTCGTAGGCGCGCGCCATCTGGCGCTCGCTGATGTCGTACTGGGCGCGCAGACGCTGCTTCTCGAGCAGACGGACCTTGTAGTCCGAGTTCTGCTTGCGGCCACGGCCGTGCTCGCCCGGCGGGTAGGGGCGGGCCTCGAAGTACTTGACAGCCTTCGGGGTCAGCGCGATGCCGAGGGCACGCGACTTCTTGACCTTGGGACGGGACTGGTTCGGCATGAACCAACCTCTCTCTTCGTACGAAACGGCTTCACCAGGGTTAGGGGAGGTCGCATCCGCAGCCGGGAAACCCGCCGGTCCGTACGAGACGGACCTGCCGGGCAGCCGCTCCCAGGTCTGGGCACATACGTGCAGCACGCGAACGGCCCACCGCCGCTCCCGGGATCCGGGTGGTGGTGGGTTGCCCGCGACACCTTCGAAGGTGCGCGACGCTCCTGGAAACCCCGCCCGAGGGCCGGGTCTCCGGCTGACTGTCCCGTTCTGGTGTGCCGACCGGGGTCGGACACGGGACGCAGCAATCCGGACCAGTGTACCGGGTGCGCGGGTGGCCCGTGCCCACCCTCCCCCGCGGCCGGTCCGGCGCTAATCGTCGCCCTTCAGGCGGGCTCGTACGCGCTCGACCACGTCCGCGTATCTCGCCTCCGCGCCGTAGCGCGTCGGCTCGTAGTACTGCTTGCCGTGGATCGCGTCGGGGGCGTACTGCTGGGCCGCGATGCCCCCCGGCACGTCGTGCGGGTAGACGTAGCCCTGGGCGTGGCCGAGCTTGGCCGCGCCCTTGTAGTGGCCGTCGCGCAGGTGCGGGGGCACCGATCCCGCGAGGCCGCCCCGCACATCGGCCAGGGCGGCGCCGATGGCCGTCGTCGCGGCGTTCGACTTGGGGGCGAGGGCCAGGGCGATGGTGGCGTGGCTCAGGGTGAGGGCCGCCTCGGGGAAGCCGATCATGGCGACGGCCTGCGCGGCGGCGACGGCGATCGGCAGCGCGTTCGGGTCGGCGAGGCCGATGTCCTCGCTCGCGGAGATCATCAGCCGGCGGGCGATGAACCGCGGGTCCTCCCCCGCCTCGATCATCCGGGCGAGGTAGTGCAGGGCCGCGTCGACGTCGGAGCCGCGGATCGACTTGATGAGCGCGCTGGCCACGTCGTAGTGCTGGTCGCCGTCCCGGTCGTACTTCACGGCGGCGCGGTCGACGGTCTCCTCGACCGTCTGCAGGGTGATCTCCGGCTCCCCCTTGGCGATGGCCGCGCCGGCCGCCGCTTCGAGGGCGGTCAGGGCGCGCCGGGCGTCACCGCCGGCGATGCGGAGGAGGTGCGCCTCGGCGTCCGCCGGCAGGGTCACCGCCCCGCCGAGCCCCCGCTCGCCGGTGAGCGCCCGGGCCATGAGTCCGCGCAGGTCGTCGTCGGTCAGCGGCTCCAGGGTGAGGAGCAGCGAGCGGGAGAGGAGCGGGGAGATGATGGAGAAGTACGGGTTCTCGGTGGTGGCGGCGATCAGCGTCACCCAGCGGTTCTCCACGGCGGGCAGGAGCGAGTCCTGCTGGGCCTTGGAGAAGCGGTGGATCTCGTCGAGGAAGAGGACGGTCTCCTTGCCGTAGCCGCCGACCGCGCGCCGGGCCCCTTCGATGACGGCCCGGACCTCCTTGACGCCCGCGGTGATCGCGGACAGCTCCACGAACCGCTTGTCGGTCGCCTTCGAGACCACGTACGCGAGGGTGGTCTTTCCGATGCCCGGCGGACCCCAGAGGATCACGGAGGAGGCTCCGGCGGGACCGCCGCCCCCGTCCCCGACGAGGCGGCGCAGCGGCGACCCGGGCTTGAGCAGGTGCTTCTGGCCCACCACCTCGTCGAGGGTGCGCGGGCGCATCCGGACGGCCAGCGGGCTGCCGGCCGGGTCCTTCTCCTGCCGTTCTTCGGCTGCTGCGGTAAAGAGATCGGGCTCCACGTCATGAAGCCTAGGTCACGGCACTGACAGTGCGGCCGGCCGTCAGCTGGTCCAGAAGTCCCACCAGCGGGTCAGGATCAGCATGCCGATGATCCCGATGTGCAGGACGGGCAGGATCCAGGTGAACTCGTCGAAGAAGGTCCTGAGGCCGCGGGGCGCGGGAATGACGCCGTGCCGGACGTTGTGCGAGGTCACGTACCAGAACATGACGATGGTGGCGACCCAGGCCAGGCAGCACCAGAGGCAGAGCGAGTTGATCTCGTACAGCGACTGGTACATCAGCCAGGTGCAGAAGCCGACGCCGAAGAGGGTGCCGGCGTTGAGGCCGAGCCAGTACCAGCGGCGGTAGCGGGCCCCGGCGAGCAGCGCGAGGCCGATCGCGACGACCATGGCGTAGGTCACCAGGCCGAGCATCGGGTTGGGGAAGCCGAAGACCGAGGCCTGCTCGCTCTTCATGATGTTGCCGCAGGACACGATCGGGTTGAGGCTGCACCCCGGGGTGAAGTCGGGGTCCTCCAGGAGCTTGAACTTGTCGATCGTGATGACCCAGGCGGCGAGCACTCCGGCCGCTCCGGTGATCACGAGCAGCCAGGCGAAGGCCCGGCTCGCACCGATCGTGCCGTCGCCGTCCCGGCCGGAGGCGGCTTCGTCCACCGCTGCCTTCGTCATGTCGCCGTTTCCCTCGCTCGCTGGTCCCCTGGACACGGTCATTCTGCCGTACGGCGCCACTCGTCCACCGTTCGCCGGGGATAAGTGAAGCGGCCATGAGGACACGCGGAGGGGCCCGGACCGGCGCGTGCGCGTGGTCCGGGCCCCTCCGTCCGTACGGTCCGTCAGGCCAGCTTGGCCCGTACCGCGTCCAGGAGACCGTCCACGGGAACCGCCTGCTGCTCGCCGGACTCCATGTCCTTGAGCTGGACGACGCCCTCGGCGAGGTCGCGCTCACCGGCGACGACCGCGAGGCGGGCTCCGGAGCGGTTGGCGTCCTTCATGGCGCCCTTGAGGCCCTTGCCGCCGAACGCGAAGTCGGCCGCGATGCCCTCCCTGCGCAGCTCGGTGACCTTGCCGAAGAGGAGACGGCGCGCCTCGTCGCCGATGGCCACCGCGAAGACACTGGTGGCGGCGGGGAGGTCGAGCTGGATGCCCTCCGCCTCCAGGGCAAGGACCGTGCGGTCCACACCGAGCGCCCAGCCCACGGACGGCAGCGCGGGGCCGCCGATCATCTCGGAGAGACCGTCGTAACGGCCGCCGCCGCCGACCGCCGACTGCGAGCCGAGACCGCCGTGGACGAACTCGAAGGTCGTACGGGTGTAGTAGTCGAGGCCGCGCACCAGCTTGTCGTCGTCCTCGAAGACGACGCCCGCCGCGGTGATCAGGGCGCGCACCTCCTCGTGGTACGCCTTGCACGCGTCGCACAGGTAGTCGCGCAGCAGCGGCGCGCCGACCAGCTGCTTCTGCACGGCCTCGCGCTTGTCGTCGAGGACGCGCAGCGGGTTGATCTCGGAGCGGCGGCGGGTGTCCTCGTCGAGGTCGAGACCGCTCAGGAAGGACTGGAGCGCCTCGCGGTAGACGGGACGGCACTCCTTGTCGCCCAGCGAGTTCAGCAGGATGCGGAAGTTCCGCAGGCCGAGCGAGCGGTACGCCTGGTCGGCGAGGATGATCAGCTCGGCGTCGAGCGCCGGGTCCTCCGAGCCGATCGCCTCGGCGCCCACCTGCGAGAAGTGGCGGTAGCGGCCCGCCTGGGCCCGCTCGTACCGGTAGTACGAACCGGAGTACCAGAGCTTGACGGGCAGGTTGCCCTGCTTGTGCAGGTTGGCCTCGAGGGCCGCCCGCAGGACGGAGGCGGTGCCCTCGGGGCGGAGGGCGAGCTCGTCGTTGCCCTTCGTGGTGAGGGTGTACATCTCCTTGGACACGATGTCGGTGGACTCGCCGACGCCGCGCGAGAAGAGCTTGACGTCCTCGAAGCCGGGCGTCTCGACGTACCCGTAGCCCGAGTTCTTCAGCGGGGTGGAGATCGCCTCGCGCACCGCCAGGAAGGTGGCGGAGCGCGGCGGGATCAGGTCGTACGTGCCCTTGGGGGCCTTGAAGGTGCTCACGTGAGTCGTCACATTCCTCGTCGGGGAGCGTCCGTGCTGCCGTTCCCTTGGCGAACTGAGGCCACGTCCCGCAGATAGGGGTTGGTGGCGCGCTCCTGGCCGATGGTCGTCTGGGGACCGTGTCCCGACAGCACCACGGTCGAGTTGTCGAGCGGCAGGCACACGCGTGCCAGCGACTCGAGCATGTCGTCCATGTCACCGCCGGGAAGGTCGGTGCGTCCGATGGAGCCGGCGAACAGCAGGTCCCCGGAGAAGAACACGGAGGGGATCTCCGTGGTCTCCGGCATCCTGAAGGTCACCGACCCCTTGGTATGACCGGGCGCGTGGGCGACGGAGAACTCCAGACCGGCGAGCTTCAGCTGGGCGCCGTCGGTGAGCTCGCGCACGTCGTCGGGCTCACCCACGGTCAGCTCGCCCATGAGGGGCATCCCGATCGAGCGGCCGAGGGCGCGCTCCGGGTCGCTCATCATGTAGCGGTCGGACGGGTGGATCCACGCGGGGACGTCATGGGCGCCGCACACCGGGACCACGGAGGCGACGTGGTCGATGTGTCCATGGGTGAGGACGACGGCGACGGGCTTGAGCCGATGCTTCTTCAGCGTCTCCTCGACACCCTGGGCGGCCTGGTGGCCCGGGTCGATGATCACGCACTCCTCGCCTGCGGCGGGGGCGACCAGATAGCAGTTGGTCCCCCAGGCCCCGGCGGGGAACCCGGCAATCAGCACGTTCGTCCTTAGTTGTCGTCCGGCACGGGCGCGGAAATCCCGGAAATCACGGGATTCAGCAGATCAGAGCCTACCGGCGGTGCCGCTTCCACAGCCAACCCGTATACGGTACGGGCACATCCGGCCAGGACGGGAACAGACGAGCGACAGGAGCGGAACCGGTGGTCACCAGCGATCAGCGGCGGCGGCAGCTTGCCAGGGAGAAGTACCAGCGGCAGCAGCAGCGGCGGGAGGAGAACCGGCGCAAGGCGAAGCGCCGCAACACCGTCGTGGCCGCCGCCCTCGCGGTGGTCCTCGCGGCGGGCGGCGCCGTGTACGCGTCCGTGGCGCTGACGGACGACGGCTCCCCGAAGGACACGGACAACGCGGCGGGCGACACCCCGACCAGCTCCGCGCCCACGCCCTCGGCGAGCGAGTCGGCGAGCCCCGAGCCGAAGCTGTCCGTGGACACCAAGGCCACGTACACCATGGCTCTGAAGACCAACGAAGGTGACATCACGCTCACCATGGACGCGGCGAAGACGCCCCGCACGGTGAACTCCTTCAAGCACCTCGCCGACAAGAAGTACTTCGACGGGACCAAGTGCCACCGGCTCACCACCCAGGGCATCTTCGTGCTCCAGTGCGGTGACCCCAAGGGCGACGGCACCGGCGGCCCGGGGTACACCATCCCGGACGAGAACCTGGACGCCCTGGGCAAGGCGGGTGCGGACGGCACCGTGACCTTCCCGGCCGGCACCGTGGCCATGGCGAACACCTCGCAGCCGAACACCGGCGGCTCGCAGTACTTCCTCGTCTACAAGGACACCAAGCTGCCGCCGAGCTACACCCCGTTCGGGAAGATCGACGCGGCCGGTCTGAAGGTGGTGCAGGACGTGGCGAAGGCAGGTGTCGAGGGCGGCGCCACGGACGGCGCCCCGAAGACGGCCGTCACCATCGAGAAGGCGACCGTCACGAAGAAGTGAGCCGGGCGTCCGCACCCGCGCGACCGTGGAATCTCGGTCGCGCTGAGTGCGGACAGCCGGGCCGCCGTTCGCCTAGATTGGCGTTGTGCAGCGTTGGGCCGTCGGCCGCGCTGCGGAAGGCGGGCGAGGCCCGCCGGGAAACTGTGGACGATGCCCGGGGGGTACGACCCCGCGACGGCATCATGGTGAGGAGGCGCTGTGAGCAGCGACCCGTGGGGCCGCGTCGACGAGACGGGCACCGTGTACGTGCGGACGGCCGAGGGTGAGAAGGTCGTCGGATCGTGGCAGGCCGGCACCCCTGAGGAGGCCTTGGCCTACTTCGAGCGCAAGTACGAGGGCCTGGTGGTCGAGATCGGCCTCCTCGAGAAGCGGGTGAGGACCACCGACCTCTCGGCGAAGGACGCCACGGCGGCGATCGAGCACATCCGGCAGCAGATCGACGAGCACCACGCCGTCGGTGACCTGGCCGCGCTCGGTGTCCGCCTCGACAAGCTCGTCGAGACGGTCGACTCGCGCCGTGAGGAGCGCAAGGCCCAGAAGGCGAAGCAGACCGACGAGGCCCGCGCCGCCAAGGAGAAGCTCGTCACGGAGGCCGAGGAGCTGGCCCAGAGCGAGCAGTGGCGCTCCGCGGGCGAGCGTCTGCGGGCGCTCGTGGACACCTGGAAGGGCCTGCCCCGGCTCGACCGCAAGTCCGACGACGAGCTGTGGCACCGGTTCTCGCACGCCCGCTCGGCGTTCTCGAAGCGCCGCAAGGCCCACTTCGCCTCGCTGGACGCCCAGCGTGAGGACGCGCGCAAGGTCAAGGAGCGCCTGGTCACCGAGGCCGAGTCGCTCTCCGGCTCCACCGACTGGGGCACCACGGCGGCCCGCTACCGCGATCTGATGGCGGAGTGGAAGGCGGCCGGCCGCGCCCAGCGCGAGCACGAGGACGATCTGTGGAACCGCTTCCGCGGCGCCCAGGACGTCTTCTTCGCGGCGCGCGGCGAGGTCTTCGCCGAGCGGGACGCGGAACAGACCGAGAACCTCAAGCTCAAGGAGGAGCTCGCGACCGAGGCCGAGAAGCTGCTGCCGGTGACGGACCTGAAGGCGGCGCGTGCGGCCTTCCGCTCCCTCAACGAGCGCTGGGAGGCCGTCGGGCACGTGCCGCGCGACGCCCGTCCCAAGGTCGAGGGCCGGATGCACACGGTGGAGCGGGCGATCCAGGAGGCCGAGGAGGCCGAGTGGCGCCGGACGAACCCGGAGGCACGCGCGCGTGCCGCCGGTCTGACCGGTCAGCTGCAGGACGCGGTCGAGAAGCTGCGCAAGCAGATCGACGCGGCCCGTGCCGCCGGCAACGACGCCAAGGCCGACAAGCTCTCCCGTGAGCTGGAGGGCCGGCAGGCCCTGCTCGACCAGGCCATGAAGGGCCTGGAGGAGTTCGGCGGCTGAGCCTCCCGACCGTACGAGGAAGGCCCCCCGGCTGTGAGCCGGGGGGCCTTCCTGGTTTCCGCCGTTACGGCCTGCGGGCCGAGGTCACGCGGTACACGTCGTAGACGCCCTCCACGCCCCGTACGGCCTTCAGGACGTGGCCCAGGTGCTTCGGGTCGCCCATCTCGAAGGTGAAGCGCGAGGTGGCCACCCGGTCACGGGAGGTCTGGACGGCCGCCGAGAGGATGTTGACGTGCTGGTCCGAGAGGACCCGGGTGACGTCCGAGAGGAGCCTGGACCGGTCGAGCGCCTCGACCTGGATGGCGACCAGGAACACCGAGGACTGGGTCGGGGCCCACTCGACCTCCAGGATCCGCTCCGGCTCCCGGGAGAGCGACTCCACGTTGACGCAGTCGCTGCGGTGGACCGAGACGCCGCTGCCGCGGGTGACGAAGCCGATGATCGGGTCGCCGGGCACGGGGGTGCAGCAGCGGGCCAGCTTCACCCAGACGTCCTCGACGCCCTTGACGACGACACCGGGGTCGGAGCTGGAGCGACGCTTGGAACGGCCGCGGGTGGGCGGCGCCGCCTCGTCGATGTCCTCGGTGGCCGCCTCCTCGCCGCCGAGCGCCTGGACCAGCTTCTGCACGATGGACTGGGCGGTGACATGGCCCTCGCCGATCGCCGCGTACAGCGAGGAGATGTCGCTGTAGCGCAGTTCGTGGGCGAGGGTGACGAGGGAGTCGCCGGTCAGGATCCGCTGGATCGGCAGGTTCTGCTTGCGCATGGCCCGCGCGATGGCGTCCTTGCCCTGCTCGATGGCCTCGTCCCGGCGTTCCTTGGAGAACCAGGCGCGGATCTTGTTGCGGGCGCGCGGGGACTTGACGAAGCCGAGCCAGTCGCGGGAGGGCCCTGCGCCGGCGGCCTTGGAGGTGAAGACCTCGACCAGGTCGCCGTTGTCGAGGGTCGATTCGAGCGGCACGAGGCGCCCGTTGACCCGCGCTCCTATGGTGCGGTGGCCGACCTCGGTGTGCACCGCGTACGAGAAGTCGACGGGGGTGGCCCCGGCGGGCAGCGCGATGACGTCGCCCTTGGGCGTGAAGACGAAGACCTCGTTGCGGGAGAGGTCGAAGCGCAGGGACTCCAGGAACTCGCCGGGGTCCTCGGTCTCCTTCTGCCAGTCGAGGAGCTGGCGCAGCCACGCCATGTCGTTGAGGTGGTCGTCCTTGCCGGTCTTCCTCGGCACGTCGGTGCGCACCTTGGAGGCGCCGGCGGACGGGTCCTGCTTGTACTTCCAGTGGGCGGCGATGCCGTACTCGGCGCGCCGGTGCATGTCGAAGGTGCGGATCTGCAGCTCGACGGGCTTGCCGTTGGGTCCGATGACCGTCGTGTGCAGCGACTGGTACATGTTGAACTTCGGCATCGCGATGTAGTCCTTGAACCGGCCGGGGACCGGGTTCCATCGCGCGTGGACGGTGCCGAGGGCCGCGTAGCAGTCCCTCACCGTGTCGACGAGGACACGGATGCCCACCAGGTCGTAGATCTCCGCGAAGTCACGGCCGCGGACGATCATCTTCTGGTAGACGCTGTAGTAGTGCTTGGGGCGCCCGGTGACGGTGGCCTTGATACGGGCGGCGCGCAGGTCCGTCTGGACCTCGTCGGTCACTATCGCGAGGTACTCGTCCCGCTTGGGGGCGCGCTCCGCGACGAGCCGGACGATCTCGTCGTACATCTTGGGGTAGAGGATCGCGAAGGCGAGGTCCTCCAGCTCCCACTTGATGGTGTTCATGCCCAGCCGGTGCGCCAGCGGGGCGTAGATCTCCAGCGTCTCGCGGGCCTTCTTCTCCTGCTTCTCCCGTTTGAGATAGCGCATGGTGCGCATGTTGTGCAGGCGGTCGGCGAGCTTGATGACCAGGACGCGGGGGTCCTTGGCCATGGCGACGACCATCTTGCGGACGGTCTCCGCCTGGGCGGCCTCGCCGAACTTGACCTTGTCGAGCTTGGTGACGCCGTCCACGAGGAGCGCGACCTGGTCGCCGAAGTCCCGGCGCAGGGTGTCGAGGCCGTACTCGGTGTCCTCGACGGTGTCGTGCAGGAGCCCGGCCATCAGGGTCGCCGGGTCCATGCCGAGCTCGGCGAGGATGGTGGTGACGGCGAGCGGGTGCGTGATGTACGGGTCGCCGCTCTTGCGCTTCTGGCCGCGGTGCCAGCGCTCGGCGACCTGATAGGCCCGCTCGATCTGGCGGAGCGTCGCCGTCTCGATCTTGGGGTCGTTGGAGCGGACGATCCGCAGCAGCGGTTCGAGGACCGGGTTGTACGGGGAGGAACGCTGGACGCCCAGCCGGGCGAGACGGGCGCGCACGCGGTTGGACGAGCCGCCCGAGCGGGCGGGCGTGGCCGGGGCGGGCCGCGCGGGGGCCGGGGCCTCGGGCGCGGGCGACGCGGACGCGGCAGGCGCGGGCCCGGTCTCCGCGGGCTTGTTCTCGGGCGTGCCGGTCCCCGGCGCGGCCTTTTCGGCCTTCGGGTCGGGCTGCGCGGCGGAGAGTGGCTGGGCCTCGTCTGGCAAGAGCGCTCCTCGTGCGATGCCGGGTCCCCCGGTCAGGCCCGGAAAGCCCATGGTATCGAGCCGGGGGTCACGATGCGCACGCGGCCGGTGGGCGGACGACCCCGCACGGGCGGGCCCTCGTCCCGGGCCCCGGACGGGGACACCCGGGAAAACGGCGGGGGCGCCCCGGGGAATTCCCCGGGGCGCCCCTTCCGTGCGAGGTGATCAGACCTGGATCAGCGCCGTGAGCGGAGCGCCGTTCAGGGTCGGTTCCAGGCGGGCGCGGCCCGGGAGGAAGCCGAGTTCCATGAGGACGGCCACGCCCGCGACCTCGGCGCCCGCGCGCCGGATGAGCTCGATGGAGGCCTCGGCCGTGCCGCCGGTGGCGAGGACGTCGTCGATGACCATGACGCGGTCGCCCGGCTCCAGGTCCTCGGCGTGCACCTCGATCTCGGCGGTGCCGTACTCCAGCTCGTACGCCTGGCGGAGCGTCGCCCCGGGGAGCTTGCCGGCCTTGCGGACCGGGATGAAGCCCAGGCCCGCGCGGACGGCCACCGGGGCGGCCAGGATGAAGCCCCGCGCCTCGAGGCCGACGATCTTCGTCGCACCGTGCGCGGAGCACAGCGCGGCGAGGGCGTCGGTGAGCGCCGTGAACGCCTCCGGGTCCGCGAGCAGCGGCGTGATGTCCTTGAACAGCACGCCCGGCTTCGGATAGTCGGGTACGTCGCGGATGCGGCTCAGGAGGAGTGCGGTGACGTCCTGGACCTCGGCGGTCATCCTCGGTGCTCCGGCGCGCGGCCGTGGCGGCCCGCCCGCGGGCCGATGACGGCGATCTCGCCCTCGTCGGCGTACGACTCGTCCGTCCCGTCCGGCGACTCGTCCTTGGCCGCGGCTCCGGCCCGCTTGGCGAGGATGCGCTTCTTGAGGGCCTTGATCGCCGGCTCGCGCTCCTTGAGGTCGGCGACGAGGGGGGTGGCGATGAAGATCGAGGAGTACGCGCCGGCGGCGAGACCGACGAACAGCGACAGCGAGATGTCGTTGAGCATGCCGGCGCCGAGGACACCGCCACCGATGAAGAGCAGGCCGGCGACCGGCAGCAGCGCGACGACGGTGGTGTTGATCGAACGGACCAGGGTGCCGTTGATCGAGCGGTTCGCCAGCTCGCTGTACGTGAAGCGGGTCTGCTTCGTGATGTCCTTCGTCTGTTCCTTGAGGGAGTCGAAGACGACGACCGTGTCGTACAGCGAATATCCGAGAATGGTCAGCAGACCGATCACCGTACCGACCGTGACCTCGAAGCCGACCAGCGAGTAGATGCCCACCGTGATCGTGAGGTCATGGATGAGGGCGATGAGCGCCGCGACCGCCATTCGCCACTCGAAGGCGATGGCCAGGTAGATCACCACGAGGATCATGAAGACCCCCAGGCCCGTCCAGGCCTTGTTGGCGATCTGCTCGCCCCAGCTCGGGCCGACGAGCTCCGCCGCGATCTTGTCCTCGGGGACGTTGAGGTCCTTGGCCAGCTCCGAGCGGACCTGGTCGGACTGCGAGGTGTCGAGGCCGCCGACCTGGATGCGCAGCGAGCCGTTGCCGAGCTGCTGGACGATCGCGTCGTGGCCGGAGGCCTCTTCCGCGTACTCCTGGGCCTGGCTGACGGAGACTTCCGACTTCGGGGTGGTGAAGACGGCGCCGCCCTGGAACTCGATGCCCATGTTGAGGCCGCGGACGGCCAGGGCGACGATGGCGGTGATGGTGATCAGGATGGACAGGCCATACCAGATCTTGCGGTTGCCGATGAAGTCGTAACCGACCTCACCGCGGTGGAGCCGGGCGCCGAGATCGCCGAGCTTCGACATCTCACGCCTCCTTCGGGTCGGCAGCGGCAGGGGCAGTGGCACGGCGGGCGCGGCGCAGCGGCGGCTTGGCGCCGAGACGCTTCGGGTCGAGACCCGACCACGGGTGACCGTTGCCGAAGAACTTGGTCTTCGCGAGCATCGTCATGACCGGCTTGGTGAAGAGGAACACCACCACGACGTCGAGCAGGGTGGTCAGGCCGAGCGTGAACGCGAAGCCCTGGACCTTGCCGACGGTGACGAGGAACAGCACGGCCGCGGCCAGGAACGACACGAAGTCGGAGACCAGGATGGTGCGGCGGGCGCGCGGCCAGGCGCGCTCGACGGCGGGGCGGAGCGTCCGGCCCTCGCGCAGCTCGTCTCGGATGCGCTCGAAGTAGACGATGAACGAGTCCGCGGTGATACCGATGGCGACGATGGCACCGCAGACGGCCGGCAGGTTCAGCGCGAAGCCGATGGCCGGGCCGAGCAGGGCCATGATCACGTAGGTGAGGAGCGCGGAGACGCCGAGGCTGAGGATGGCGACCAGCGACAGGCCGCGGTAGTACGCGACCAGGTAGACGATGACCAGTCCGAGGCCGATGGCGCCGGCGATGAGGCCGGCCTCCAGCTGGTCACCGCCGAGGGCGGCGGTGACGGTGTCGACGCTCTGCGTCTCGAACGTCAGGGGCAGGGCACCGTACGACAGGATGTTGCCGAGGTCCTGCGCCGACTGCTGGTTGAAGTTGCCGGAGATCTCCGCACTGGCGCTCAGCGTCGTGCGCACCGACGGAGCCGAGACGACCTCGCCGTCCAGGACGATCGCGAAGCGGTTCTGCGGGTCGGTCTGCGACGCCAGCTTGCTGGTGATCGCCTGGAACTTCTTCGAGCCCGCGTCCGTGAACTCCATGTTCACGATCCACATGCCGCGCTGCGGGTCGAGGGCGCCCTTGGCGTCGTCGACGTCCTTGCCGTCCACCGCGGCCGGGCCGAGCAGGTACTTCGACCAGATGCCCGGGGCGTCCTCGCCACAGGCGACGGTGGGCTCGGCCGGCTTGACGCCCTGGCCGGCGACCGAGCGCTGCTTGGGGTCGAGGCAGTTCAGGGTGGCGAACTTCTGCTCCAGCGCCGCCTGGGCGGCGTCGGGCGTCGGGGTCGCCTGCGGGGTCCCGGTGGCCTTCGGCGTCGTGGACGACGAGGCGCTTCCGGTAGGCGTCGGGCTCGGGGCCTTGAGGGCCTCGGTGAGCGCACGGCCCTGCGTGGAGGCGGTGGCCGTCGGGGTCGCCGACTTCTCGCCCGCCGTCGCGCCGGAGGCGGAGGAGGACGGCTTCGGCGAGGCCGACGGGGAGCCGGAGGAGCTGGCGGTCGGCGCCGGCTGCGGCGCGGCGGCCGCGACGGCGAGAACGGGCCGGAAGTAGAGCTGGGCGGTGGTACCGACCTGTTCCCGGGCCTGCTTCTCGTTCGTCCCGCGAGGGATGTTGACGATGATGTTCTCGCGGCCCTGCGTCTGGACCTCGGCCTCGGAGACGCCGAGACCGTTGACACGGCGCTCGATGATGCCGACGGCGGTGTTCATGTTGGTCTCGTTGACCGCCGACTCCTGGCCCGGCTCAGCCTTGGCCTTGAGCGTGATCGACGTACCGCCGGCGAGGTCGATGCCCAGGCGCGGGGTGGTGTGCCCCGACCAGAACATGCCGCCGGTGAGCGCGACCATGGCGATCAGGATGAGTGCCAGGGCGCGGCCCGGCCGGCTCTGTCCCCCCGCCGGCCTTCGGCCCTTCTTCGGTGCTGCCACCTGTCGTATCTCCCTGTCCAACCGTCTCGCGCCGGGTATGCGTGAGACGGCCACGAAGTGTGTGTGGGGACCTGCCCCCGCAGACGTGGAACCGTTCCGGGGACCGCGCGCGCCGGTGGGCGTGCGCGGTCTTCCCGGCCGCGACTACTTCGCGTCGGTCTCGCCTTCGGCCTTGCCGTCCTTCTGGCCTTCGGTGGCGGCGTCGGCCGCGTCCTTCTTCGTCAGATCGGCCTTGACGGCCGCGTCGTCCGTGTCGGCGGCCTTGGCGGTCTCCGTGCCCTCCGTGGCCTCGGCGGCCTCGGTCAGCGACGAGGCGTCGTCCGGGACGACGGCGTCGGAGTCCGACTCGTCGTCGCCGTGGACGATGCGGTTGTACTCGGAGTCCTCGAGGACCGCGCCGATGGCGTTCTTGGCGTAGACGGCGTGGACGCCGGGCGCGACTTCGAGGAGAACGGTCTCGTCACCGATCTCCTTGACGGTGGCGTACATCCCCCCGATCGTGCGCACGCCGGTGCCGGGCTGCATCTCGTTGCGCATCTGCGCCGCCGCCTGCTGCTTCTTCTTGGCAGAGCGGGTCATCAGGAACATGGCCCCGATGAGGACGATGAAGGGGAGGAGGGTCACGATGCTCACGGGACGGGTTTCCTTCGCACGGTCGCGGAGAACCCGCGGCCTGATCTTCGGGGGTGGGCGCGCCGACCAGAAAGGGCGGCATCGGCGGAGTCTAGGCGAGTCCGCATCGATGGAACAACGTCCAGCATCGCACCCCGGTTCCTGTCCGGGCGAGTGTCGACACCGTCACGCCCCGAAGAGCCCCTGTTGTCCGCTTCCTGTCCCGCCCGGGCCCGCTGCCTGCGGCGGAACCAGTCCGAGGTGGGTCCAGGCCGCCGGAGTGGCGACCCGGCCACGGGGTGTGCGGGCCAGCAGACCTTCGCGTACGAGGAAGGGTTCGGCGACCTCCTCGACGGTCTCCCGCTCCTCCCCCACCGCGACCGCGAGGGTGGACAGACCGACCGGTCCGCCGCCGAAGAGCTTCAGGAGGGCCTCCAGGACGGCGCGGTCGAGCCGGTCGAGGCCGCGGCCGTCGACCTCGTACACCCGGAGGGCCGCCTCGGAGATCTCGCGGGTGATCACTCCGTCGGCCCTGACCTGTGCGTAGTCGCGGACGCGGCGCAGCAGCCGGTTGGCGATGCGGGGGGTGCCCCGGGAGCGGCCGGCGATCTCGGCGGCGCCCGCCGGGTCGATCTCGACGTCGAGGAGTCCGGCGGAGCGGTGGATCACCCGCTGGAGCTCGGCCGGGTCGTAGAACTCCATGTGGCCGGTGAAGCCGAAGCGGTCGCGCAGCGGCGGCGGCAGGAGTCCGGCCCTGGTGGTGGCGCCGACCAGGGTGAAGGGCGGGAGTTCGAGCGGGATGGCGGTGGCGCCGGGGCCCTTGCCGACGATGACGTCGACGCGGAAGTCCTCCATCGCCATGTAGAGCATCTCCTCGGCGGGCCGGGACATCCGGTGGATCTCGTCGAGGAAGAGGATCTCGCCCTCCTGGAGGGAGGAGAGGATCGCGGCGAGGTCTCCGGCGTGCTGGATGGCGGGGCCCGAGGTGATGCGGATCGGGGCGTTCATCTCGGCCGCGATGATCATCGACAGGGTGGTCTTGCCGAGGCCGGGGGCGCCGGAGAGCAGGACGTGGTCGGCGGTGGCGCCGCGCTGCCGGGCGGCCTTGAGAACCAGGTCGAGCTGCTGGCGGACCTTCTCCTGGCCGACGAACTCGCTGAGGTCCTTGGGGCGCAGGGCCGCCTCGACGGCCTGGTCGTCGCCCTCGGCGGCGGCGCCGACGATGCGCGCCTCGGCGTCCGCGGCCTCGGCGGTGGTGTCGTCGTCCCAGTTCACGGTGGATGCCTTCTCGTTCGTACGGGGGGGCCCGCGGGTCAGCGGGTGCGGTTGAGGGTCTGCAGGGCGGCGCGGAGCAGCTGCGGTACGGGGGCGGCGCCGGTCTCCGCGATGGCGGCCTCGGCCTGCGGGGCGACGGCGCCGACGGCCTCCTCGGCCTCGCGGCTCTGGTAGCCGAGGCCGATCAGGGCGGCGGTCAGCTGCTCGGTCCACGGCGCGGGTCCGGAGGCCGCGGCGCGCTGGGCACCGACCAGGCCGCTGCTGCCGAGGGGCGTGCCGAGCTTGTCCTTCAGTTCGAGGAGGAGTTTCTGGGCACCCTTCTTGCCGATGCCGGGCACCGCGGTGAGGGCCTTCTCGTCGCCGGTGGACACGGCGAGACGCAGGGCGTCGGGGCTGTGCACTCCGAGCATGGCCTGGGCGAGGCGGGGGCCGACGCCGCTCGCCGTCTGGAGGAGCTCGAAGACCTGGCGCTCGTCGTCGTCGGCGAAGCCGTACAGGGTGAGGGAGTCCTCACGGACGACGAGGGAGGTGGCGAGCCGGGCGTCCTGCCCGATCCGGAGTCCCGCGAGGGTCGCCGGGGTGCACTGGACGGCCATGCCGACACCGCCGACCTCGATCACGGCCGTGGTGGGGGCGAGGGCGGCGACCGGGCCGCTGACGAAGGCGATCATCGGGTTCGGCCTTTCACTGCGGACGCCTGCTGGGCGACCGCCTGCTGGCGACGGTTCTGCGCGACGGCCTGCTGGAGACGGTTCTGGGCGGGGGCGCGCCAGATGTGACAGATGGCGAGGGCGAGGGCGTCGGCGGCGTCGGCCGGCTTGGGCGGGGCGGCGAGCCGGAGCAGCCGGGTCACCATGGCGCCGACCTGCGCCTTGTCGGCGCGTCCGCTGCCGGTGACGGCTGCCTTGACCTCGCTGGGGGTGTGCAGGGCGACGGGGATGCCGCGGCGCGAGGCGCAGAGCATGGCGACGGCGCTCGCCTGTGCCGTGCCCATCACCGTACGCACGTTGTGCTGGCTGAACACCCGCTCCACGGCGACGAGTTCGGGCGAGAAGCGGTCGAGCCACTCCTCGATGCCGCGCTCGATGCCGACCAGGCGGACGCCGATGTCGTCGTCCGCCGCGGTCCGCACCACGCCCACGCCGAGCATGGTCAGCGGCCGTCCCGCGACGCCCTCGACGACGCCGACGCCGCACCGGGTCAGACCGGGGTCCACCCCGAGAACACGCACGCCGCCCCCCCCTCCACCGATTCCCTCGATCACCTGTTTGTGCAGGCTATCGGCTGCCACCGACAACGCCGCACGAACGACAGCGGGCCGACGGGGGTGTGTCCCCCGTCGGCCCGCTGTGGAACGGCCGCGATCAGGCGTCGACCTTCTCCATGACCTCGTCGCTGACGTCGAAGTTGGCGAAGACGTTCTGCACGTCGTCGCTGTCCTCCAGCGCGTCGATCAGCTTGAACATCTTGCGCGCGCCCTCTTCGTCGAGCTCGACCTGCATGGTCGGGACGAAGCTGGACTCGGCGGAGTCGTAGTCGATACCGGCCTCCTGGAGGGCGGTACGGACCGCCACCAGGTCGGTGGCCTCGCTGATGATCTCGAACGACTCACCGAGGTCGTTGACCTCCTCGGCGCCCGCCTCGAGCACCGTCTCCAGGACGTCGTCCTCGGACAGCTCGCCCTTGGGGAGCACGACGACGCCCTTGCGGTTGAACAGGTACGAGACCGAGCCCGGGTCGGCCATGGAGCCGCCGTTGCGGGTCATGGCCACGCGCACGTCGGAGGCGGCGCGGTTGCGGTTGTCGGTGAGGCACTCGATGAGCACCGCGACACCGTTCGGGCCGTAGCCCTCGTACATGATCGTCGCGTAGTCGGCGCCGCCGGCCTCGAGACCCGCACCGCGCTTGAGCGCGGAGTCGATGTTCTTGTTCGGGACCGACTGCTTCTTCGCCTTCTGGACGGCGTCGAACAGCGTCGGGTTACCGTCCAGGTCGGCGCCGCCCGTGCGGGCCGCGACCTCGATGTTCTTGATCAGCTTCGCGAAGAGCTTGCCGCGCTTGGCGTCGATCACGGCCTTCTTGTGCTTCGTCGTAGCCCATTTAGAGTGGCCGGACATCTGCCTGTCTCCTTCGCGTAACCCATTACTGAACGAACCCCAGAGATCCTACCGGGATCGGATCAGCGTGCCGCGCGCACCATGTCGACGAACAGGGCGTGGATGCGGTGGTCCCCGGTGAGTTCCGGGTGGAACGAGGTCGCGAGCGCCCGGCCCTGCCGTACGGCGACGACATGGCCCTCGTGCTCGGCGAGGATCTCGACCTCGGCGCCGACGGACTCCACCCAGGGGGCCCGGATGAAGACGCCCTCGACGGGTCCGTCGTCGATGCCCGCCACGGTGACGCCGGCCTCGAAGGACTCGTTCTGCCGCCCGAAGGCGTTGCGGCGGACGATCATGTCGATGCCGCCGAAGGTCTCCTGGCCCGAACGCGGGTCGAGGATCTTCTCGGCGAGCATGATCAGGCCGGCGCAGGTGCCGTAGACCGGCAGGCCGGCCGCGATGCGCTCGCGGAGCGGCTCCGCCATGCCGAACAGGTCGGCCAGCTTGGAGATGGTGGTGGACTCACCACCGGGGATGACCAGGCCGTCGATCTCGGCGAGTTCCTCGGGGCGCCTCACCGGCCTGGCCACGGCGTCCGCCGCGGCCAGGGCGATCAGGTGCTCCCGTACGTCGCCCTGCAGGGCCAGGACACCAATCACGGGAGAGGGGTTCATCGGTGCTTACCAGCCACGGTTGGCGTAGCGCTCGGACTCGGGGAGGGTGTCGCAGTTGATGCCGACCATGGCCTCGCCCAGGTTGCGGGAGGCGTCCGCGATGATCTTCGGGTCGTCGTAGAAGGTGGTGGCCTTCACGATGGCGGCGGCGCGCTTGGCCGGGTCGCCCGACTTGAAGATGCCGGAGCCGACGAAGACGCCCTCGGCGCCGAGCTGGCGCATGAGCGCGGCGTCGGCCGGGGTGGCGACGCCACCGGCGGAGAACAGCACGACCGGCAGCTTGCCGAGCTCGGCGACCTCCTTGACCAGCTCGTACGGGGCGCGCAGGTCCTTGGCGGCGGCGAACAGCTCGTTGTTGTCGAAGCCGCGCAGGCGGGCGATCTCGTTCTTGATCTGGCGCAGGTGGCGGACGGCCTCGACGACGTTGCCGGTGCCGGCCTCGCCCTTGGAGCGGATCATGGCCGCGCCCTCGGCGATGCGGCGCAGGGCCTCGCCCAGGTTGGTGGCGCCACAGACGAAGGGGGTCGTGAAGGCCCACTTGTCGGAGTGGTTGACCTCGTCGGCCGGGGTGAGGACCTCGGACTCGTCGATGTAGTCGACGCCGAGCGACTGCAGGACCTGGGCCTCGACGAAGTGGCCGATGCGGGACTTGGCCATGACCGGGATGGAGACGGCGCCGATGATCTCTTCGATCATGTTCGGGTCGGACATACGGGCCACGCCGCCGTCCTTGCGGATGTCCGCGGGGACGCGCTCCAGGGCCATGACGGCCACGGCGCCGGCGTCCTCGGCGATCTTCGCCTGCTCGGCGTTGACCACGTCCATGATCACGCCGCCCTTGAGCTGCTCGGCCATGCCGCGCTTCACACGGGCGGTGCCGGTCTCGGGAGACTGGGGGGAAACGGAAGGCGTGGTGGACACGGGGTACCTCACTCGTGACAACGGGGGTTGACGACTAGATCGAGGAAACAGTCCACCTGGGGTCCACAGCAAGGGCCAATGTGGACCCGGTGGATCGTTTTCGCAGGTTACGGGGTGTCAGACCGGGCGGTCGGCAAGGGCCACCGGCGGCTCGTCGTCCATTTCGAAGGCCAGCGGGAAGGGCGCGTGGCCCGCCAGCCGGAACCAGCGGACCTTCCGGTGGCGGCGCAGGGCGCGGGCGGCCCGTACGGAGTCGTTGTGGAAGCGGCGGGCCATCGGCACCCGGCGGACGGCCTGCGCCAGCTCCCCCGCGGCCTCCTCGCCGCCGGGAGCCGCCCGGACGACCAGCATCTGCTCGGGCTCGCCGAACACGGCCCGCAGGGCCTGGCTGAGCTCGCTCTCGGCGACCTCCCGATGGTCCTCCTCGGCCTGCCGGGCGGCGTGCGCGGCCTCGTACAGCACGATCGAGGCGGCCGGATCGAGCACACCGGAGGTGGCCAGCTCCTGGGTGACCGAGGCCCGGCGCAGCAACTGGGCGTCGAGGGCCGCGCGGGCCGCGTCGATACGGGAGTGCAGCCGGTCGAGCCGTCCGGCGGTCCAGCTGAGATAGACGCCGATGAGGATCAGCGCGACGACGGTCCAGATCAGGGTTTCGGTCACGGGCGCACAGGCTACCGGGGCGGTGGCGGCATCCCTTCCCAAAGGGCCAGGCGGGATCAGTCGCACCCCTCCCCGTTGCGGGTGGCCCCACTCCCTTGCGGGCAGTGGTCCGCCGGGGCGGTACCCCATCTGTCCGCCGTCGCCCACCGCCGTGTGGGCAGTCGTCCCGCTGGGCGGGACGGGTGGGCACACGGGACGGCGCCCTTCGCGGCGCCCCCGCCCCTGTACCGGCCCGCACCACGAGGGCGCCGCACCCCGGGTGCGGGTACAGGCGCGGAAACCCAGGCCCGGCAAAGGGCGCCGCCCCGTTGTGCCCCAGCGGAACGGCTGCCCACAACGGGGGTAGCGACGGCCAGAGGGTGGGCGGCGCCCCCGGCGGGGCGACTGCCCACAACGGGGGGAGCCACGGGCAGGGGACGCCGCCCCGACGGAACGGCTGCCCACAACCGGGGGGTGGGCGGGGTGGCCGACGGGCCTCCCCGCGCCCGAAGGCGACCCGCGCCCGAAGGGCGAGGCCGCTCGTGCCCGAGGGCCACAGGCCGACCGCCCCCCGGGCGGCCCGGGGCCCTACAGGCCCAGGCGGGACCTGAGGGTCACGCGTTCGTCCGTGTCCACCGCCGCCGCCCCGTCCGTCACCGTCTCGTAGACCGCCAGGATGTCCGCGCCGACCGTCGCCCAGTCGAAGCGGCGGACATGCGCCGAGCCCCGGGCGCTGAGCCCCGCGCGGCGTTCCTCGTCGCCCAGGAGCCGGATCGCCGCGGTCGCGAGCGCGTCCGCGTCCTCGTTGGCGAAGAGCTCGCCCGCCGCCCCCTGGTCGAGGACCTGCGCGAAGGCGTCCAGGTCGGAGGCGAGGACCGCCGCGCCCGCCGACAGCGCCTCGACGAGGATGATGCCGAAGCTCTCGCCGCCGGTGTTGGGCGCCACGTACACGTCGACGCTGCGCAGCAGCCGTGCCTTGTCCTGGTCGCTGACCATGCCGAGGAACTCCACCCGGGAGCGCATCTCGCGCGGCAGCGACGCCACCGCCTCCTCCTCGTCCCCGCGCCCGGCGACGAGGAGCCGCGCTCCGGGCCGCTCGGTGAGGATGCGGGGCAGCGCGCGCATGAGGACCGGCAGGCCCTTCCTCGGCTCGTCGATCCGGCCGATGAAGCCGAGTGTCTCGCCCTGCCATTCCTTCTTCGGTTCGGCGCGGGCGAAGAAGTCGACGTCGACCCCGTTGGGGATGACGACGGCGTCGCCGCCGAGGTGCTCGACGAGCGTGCGGCGCGCGTACTCGCTGACCGCGATCCGGGCGCTGATCTTCTCCAGGGCCGGCTGGAGGATCGGGTACGCGGCAAGCATGGCGCGCGAGCGGGGGTTCGAGGTGTGGAAGGTGGCCACGATCGGTCCCTGAGCCGCCCAGCAGGTGAGCAGTCCCAGGGAGGGCGAGGTCGGCTCGTGGATGTGGACGACGTCGAAGGTGCCGTCGTGGAGCCAGCGGCGTACCCGCGCGGCGGAGAGGAAGCCGAAGCTGAGCCGTGCCACGGAGCCGTTGTAGGACACGGGGACGGCCCGGCCGGCCGAGACCACGTACGGCGGCAGCGGCGTCTCGTCGTCGGCGGGGGCGAGGACGGAGACCTCGTGGCCGAGCCGGATGAGGTGCTCGGCGAGGTCGCGGATGTGGAACTGGACTCCGCCGGGCACGTCCCAGGAGTACGGGCAGACGATCCCGATCTTCACGCGCCGCGCTCCCCGTCCCGCTCGGGAGCCACCGCGGGTTCCGGGCGTTCCTCCAGGTCGGCGAGCCACAGTCGCTGCAGCATGTGCCAGTCCTCCGGGTGGTCAGCGATGCCGGCGGCGAAGGCGTCGGCGAGCGCCTGGGTCATCACGGCCGTCTTCTCGGTCCTGCTCCCCGCCTCGGGTACGTCGATCGGCGGGTGGATCCGGCCCCTCATGACCGACGTGTCGTCGTACCAGAGGGTCACCGGCAGCAGCAGCGCGCCCGTCTGCTGGGCGAGGATCGCGGGTCCCGCCGGCATCCGCGCCGTGTCGCCGAAGAAGTCGACCTCGATGCCGGAGGCCGACAGGTCGCGGTCGGCGACCAGGCAGACCAGGCCGCCCGCGCGCAGGCGCCGGGCGAGCGTGCCGAAGGCGGAGCCCCCCGCGTGCGGGAGGACCTCCATGCCGAGGGACTCGCGGTAGGCGACGAAGCGGTCGTAGAGCGTCTCCGGCTTGAGCCGCTCGGCGACGGTGGTGAAGGGGATGCCGAGGCAGCGGGTCACCCAGACCCCGGCCAGGTCCCAGTTCGCCAGGTGCGGCAGGGCGACGACAACCCCTCGCCCGGCGGCGAGGCCTTCCCTGAGGTGGTGGGCGCCCTTGATGTCGACATCGCGCTCGACCCGGTTCTTGTCCCACGTCGGCAGCCGGAAGGACTCCATCCAGTACCGCATGTACGAACGCATGCCGGCCTTCGACAGCTCGGCGAGGCGCTCCGGCGTCGCGTCGGGCACCACGCGCGCGAGGTTGGCCTCGAGGCGCAGGACGCTCTTGCCGCGCCGCTTCCAGGTGAGGTCGGCGATCCGCCGGCCGAGGCCGGTGGCCACCGGCTCGGGCAGCTTCTGGACGGTCGCCCAGCCGGCACCGTACAGCCCGTCGCTCAGTCGTTCCTTCAGCGTGCTGTCCTTGGCGGGCGTGCCGTCGTTCGAAGGCGTGCCGTTCTTCCGCGCACTCACGATGTCGCCCCGCTCCCCCCGGCCGCGGCGGCGTCCGCCTCGGCCGATTCCCGTCGTACGGTCACGACCCGCTGCCCCAGGGTGACGGCGCTGCCCACGGCCACGATCCACAGGGCGATCGGGAGCAGCACGTCGACGCCCGGCACGCCGAACGCGTGCAGACCGGCGAGGCCCGCGGCGACCAGCGAGATCACGAGCCGTTCGGCGCGTTCGATGAGGCCGTTGACCGCGACCGGCAGGCCAATCGATTCGCCACGCGCCTTGGTGTACGAGACGACCTGACCGCTGGCCAGGCAGAAGATCGCCACGGCGCACAGGACGTTGTCGTCGCCCTTGCCCGCGTACCAGAGCGCGAAACCGCCGAAGATGGCGCCGTCGGCGACCCTGTCGAGCGTCGAGTCGAGGAAGGCGCCCCAGCGGCTGGAGATCCCGGCCTGCCGGGCCATGTTGCCGTCGACGAGGTCGGAGAAGACGAAGAGGGTGATGACGATGGTGCCCCAGAAGAATTCTCCGCGCGGGAAGAAGACCAGCGCACCGGCCATCACTCCCGCCGTGCCGATGAGCGTGACCGCGTCGGGGCTGACGCCCCTGCGGAGCAGAAACGCGGCGAACGGTGTGAGGACACGCGTGAAGAATGCACGCGCGTACTTGTTCAGCATGGCCTTCCCGAGGTTCGGTGGGCCGCGCGGCCCCTATGACCACCGGCTCACCCATCGTAGCCACGAGCACCCCGGCGTACCGGCGGCACCCGCCCCGCCGCGTCGCCGTCCCCCGGCGGGCCCGCTCCGGGTACGACGTATGGACGCGTCCCGGCGTCGGTGCAAAGCTCGAAGGACCACCGCGGGCACCGCCGGAGCCGTACCGCGACACACCACTCCCCCGCGCCCCGCGTCCCGCCGCACCGTGCGAGCAGCCGGGAGGAACACATCATGGGTGACAAGGCGAACACGACCGCCGGGGCCGCCGGCGGGGCTCTGACGGCCGACCGGCCCACGTCCGTGCGGAACGTGGTGCTGGTCGGCCACAGCGGATCGGGCAAGACGACCCTGGTGGAGGCGCTCGCGCAGACCGCCGGGGCGCTCAACCGGGCGGGCCGGGTCGAGGACGGGGCCACCGTCTCCGACTACGACGAGATCGAGCACCGCCAGCATCGCTCCGTACAGCTCTCGCTCGTTCCGGTCGGCTGGGACGGGTACAAGATCAACCTCCTCGACACCCCCGGGTACGCCGACTTCGTCGGGGAGCTCAGGGCCGGGCTGCGCGCGGCGGACGCGGCCCTCTTCGTCGTCTCGGCCGCCCAGGAGGCCGACGCCGTCGCCGCCTCCACCCGGATGATCTGGGAGGAGTGCGCCGCCGTCGGCATGCCCCGGGCCATCGTCGTCACCCATCTCGACACGGCCCGCACCGACTTCGAGGAGCTGACCGCCGTCTGCTCCTCCCTCTTCGGCCGTGACGACCCGGACGCCGTCCTCCCGCTCTACCTCCCGGTGCGCGGTGAGGAGGGGCCCGACGGGCACGCCCGCGCCACCGGTCTGGTCGGCCTGCTCTCGGAGCGGATCTTCGACTACTCCACGGGCGTACGGCGGGAGAGCCCGCCCGACGAGAGCGGGCGGGAGCTCATAGCGGAGGCGCGCGCCCGGCTGATCGAGGGGATCATCGCCGAGAGCGAGGACGAGACCCTCATGGACCGCTACCTCGGCGGCGAGCGGATCGACGTGAAGACGCTCGTCGACGACCTGGAGAAGGCGGTCGCCCGGGGCGCCTTCCACCCGGTGCTCGCGGCCGCCCCGGCCGCCGACGGCGGTACGCAGGGCCTGGGCACCGTCGAACTCCTGGAGCTCATCACCGGCGGGTTCCCGTCCCCGCTGGAGCACGAGCCGCCCGCCGTCACCACTCCCGACGGCCGCCCCCGGCCGCCGGTCACCTGCGACCCCGAAGGCCCCCTGGTCGCCGAGATCGTCAAGACCGCCGCCGACCCCTACGTGGGCCGGGTCTCCCTGGTCAGGGTCTTCTCCGGGACCCTGCGCCCCGACGAGACCGTCCACGTGTCCGGTCACGGCCTGGCCGACCGGGGGCACGAGGACCACGACGTCGACGAGCGGGTCGGCGGGCTCACCTCGCCCTTCGGCAAGCAGCAGCGGCCCATGGCGCAGTGCATCGCCGGGGACCTGGCCTGTGTGGCCCGGCTCGGCCGGGCGGAGACGGGCGACACGATCTCCGCGAAGGACGACCCGCTCCTGATCGAGCCCTGGAGCATGCCGGAGCCCCTGCTCCCGCTGGCGGTCGAGGCCCACAGCAAGGCCGACGAGGACCGGCTCTCGCAGGGCCTCGCCCGCTTGGTGGCCGAGGATCCGACCCTGCGCCTCGAACAGAACCAGGACACCCGGCAGGTGGTGCTGTGGTGCCTGGGCGAGGCCCACCAGGACGTCGTGCTCGAACGGCTCAGGGGCCGTTACGGGGTCCAGGTGGACGCCGTGCCGTACAAGGTGCCGCTGCGCGAGACCTTCGGCGGGCCTTCGGCGGGCCGTGGCCGGCACGTCAAGCAGTCCGGCGGCCACGGCCAGTTCGCCATCTGCGAGATCGACGTGGAGCCGCTCCCGCCGGGCAGCGGCATCGAGTTCGTCGACAAGGTGGTCGGCGGGGCGGTCCCGCGCCAGTTCATCCCCTCGGTGGAGAAGGGGGTACGGGCCCAGGCCGCGCGGGGGGTCGCCGCCGGGTATCCGCTGGTCGACATCCGGGTCACCCTGCGGGACGGCAAGGCCCACTCGGTGGACTCCTCCGACGCCGCCTTCCAGACGGCCGGGGCGCTCGCGCTGCGGGAGGCCGCCGCGGAGGTCGCCGTCCACCTCCTGGAGCCGGTGGCCGAGGTCGAGGTCCTCGTGCCGGACGAGTACGTCGGGCCCGTGATGAGCGACCTGTCGGGGCGGCGCGGCCGGGTCGTCGGCACCGACCAGGCCGGCCCGGGGCGGACCGTGGTCCGGGCCGAGGTGCCGGAGATCGAGATCGGGCGGTACGCGATCGACCTGCGGTCCGTGTCGCACGGCACCGGCAGGTTCGACCGTACGTACGCGAGGCACGAGCCGATGCCGCCGCACCTCGCCGAGAAGGTCCGCGAACAGGCCGGAAAGAACGCCTAGTCGACGAGTTGTCGCCAGCTGCCGCCCGCGTCGCCATCGCGAGGCGGGCGGCATTCGGCCGACCCTCCCCACTCCGGTGACGCATCAGGCGGTACCCGGTTACGCTGGGGTGCCCAGCTCAGAAGGTGTGCGGGGCGCGGCAGTTGGGAACAGCCCGCACAGGTACTCGCGCGCGATGGGGGCGGCAGTGGCGATGGACGGTTTCGGACCCGGGGCACAGATTCCCCTGCAGGGCTCCGGTGGCGGGGCGGGGGCGACGAACGCCCTCGCCTCCGCCGCGTACCGGGACAGTCCGCTGGACACGATCAAGGAAGCCGACAACGACCTCTACAAGTCGACGGTCAAGGAAGGGAAGTGGCACAAGCTCTTCCACCCCGACCTCGGCGAGGCGTTCTCCCGCGCGGTCCAGGTCCGCATGCTCGGGGGAGCCCGGAAGGCGCTGATCCAGTCCTTCGGCGCCGACCCGCAGCCGGTCGTCGAGCACTGCCTCGCCGCCTCCCGCCTCCGCAGGCAGCGCGACATCAAGCTGACCCTGGTCACCTTCGTCTGCGGAGTGCTCTTCCTGCCCGGTCTGCTGCTGTGGCTCGGAGTCATCCAGCTCCGCCGGATCGCCGCGGGCTCGGACAACAAGCGCACCAGCGCCGTCGGCACCGTGCTCCTCGTCGCGGCCGGACTCTTCGCCCTGCTGGTCCTGCTGAAGCTGCCCTTCGACGGGATCCTGCCGAACTACCTGCGCGCCATGATCGCGGCCCCGGTCGTGGGCTGGTTCCTCGCCCGGCGCATCTGCGAGGGCACCGCCCTCGACCTCCGTGAGCGCTGGACGGCCCTGCTCAGCGGCGGCGGCATCGGCGCCAAGATCCCCGAGGCCGCCCCCAGGGACCCGGGTGAGAAGGCCGCGGAGGAGCTGCGCCAGAACCTGGAGAAGCTCTCGGCCGAGCAGCAGTCCAACATCGTGTTCTACGCGGGTGCCAAGGGCGTCCTGGGCCTCGGCACCCGTTGGGGCAGCTGGACCCTCGCCGAGGAGCTCGTCCCCCAGCCCGGCCGCGAGATCCACGACTTCCGCGCCTGGGACCTCGTCCGCAAGATCCACGACCAGCTCACGCTCCTGGAGCGCGGCTCGCTGAAGACCGGCTTCCCGAAGCCGACCGTGAAGCACTGGATCGTCTCCCCGGTCGGGGAGGGCGCCGACGAGGTCAGCCGGCCCGAGGGCGACAGCATCGTCCACTACCAGGTCAAGCCGCACGAGATACAGCGCATCTGCAACGACCAGCAGTTCGGCGCCGGCAACCGCCACTACCTGGGCGTCCAGTTCACGCTCTGGGACGGAAACCTCGTCCTCACCATGATGGTCACGGTGACGTCGCTGCTCCACACCCTCCGCATCGAGGTCACCGGGCACGCCCTGGGGCCTGTGCACGGCCTGTTCACCACGAAGCCGAAGGCGAAGACCAAGGAGGTCTCCAAGACCGTCCGTTTCTGGGAGACCCGGGAGATCAAGCAGCCGCTGATGACGACGGACGAGGTCGTCCGGCTCGCGGTCCGCGCCCCGCTCACCTGGTATCCGCCGGTCCTGGACTTCCTCGGCGGCAAGCTCGTCCTGCCGGAGCCCTTCGGGCTGCGGCACATCTGGGCCGGGCCGCCCTGGAAGAACCGGTTCATGGCGGACGACGCCATCCGCATGGCGACTCCGGTGCTGCGGGCGGTCCACACCGCGACCATCAGGATGCTCGACGACCACGGCGTGGACACCGAGCGCTTCACGAACCGCTCGCTGGTCCTCGGCGGCGCCGTCCAGGAACCGGGCCCGAAGAAGGCCGACGTCTACGACGCCTGACGCGCCGATATCCGATATCCGATATCCGTACGGAACTTGGATACCGGATACGGGATACGGGATACGAAAGCCCCGTCCGGATCAGACGGTGGCCGGCCAGGCGTCGGCCAGCATCTTCCGGGTGTCGGCGAGCAGCTGCGGCAGCACCTTGGTGTGGCCGACGACCGGCATGAAGTTGGTGTCCCCGCCCCAGCGCGGCACCACGTGCTGGTGCAGATGGGCGGCGATGCCGGCGCCCGCGACGGCGCCCTGGTTCATGCCGATGTTGAAGCCGTGCGCACCGGACGCCGCGCGCAGCGCGACCATCGCGCGCTTGGTGAAGTCGGCGAGCTCCGTGGTCTCCGCGACGTCCAGATCCGTGTAGTCGGCGACGTGGCGGTAGGGGACGACCATGAGGTGGCCGCCGTTGTACGGGTACAGGTTGAGGACCGCGTACACGCTCGCGCCCCGCGCGATCACGAGACCGTCCTCGTCCGACTTCGCCGGAATCGAGCAGAACGGGCAGCCGTCCTCGGCCCCCGGCCCGGTGGGCTTGTTCTCGCCCTGGATGTACGCCATCCGGTGAGGCGTCCACAGGCGCTGGAACGCGTCCCGCGTCCCGACTCCGATCTGCTGCTCCGGCTCAGTCGTCATGCCGAGCAGCATATTGCGTCGCCCGTTCGGAACGTGTCGCCGGGGCGGAAGATCCATGTCCTCGGCGACAACGATCTCCCCCAGGCCTCGCTCGACCTCTGCCTCGCCGACCACTCCGGCCGGTGGGGTACGGGGACGTCGCCCCGGTGACCCCGGTCGGCCGGGTCACGGCGGTGGGCGTGATGGCCTGCGGGCTTGCGCTGCTCGGCGCGGTGACGGGTTCGTTCTCGTCCTGGCTGATCCAGGCGTTCACCCGGGAGGACGAGGAGGGGAACGGGCCGGAGGAAGGGAGGAGGCCCCCGGGGGATTCCCCGGGGGCCTCCTGAACGCTCAGGTCATCACACCTGGACGCGGTCCTCGACGATCTTGGCCAGCTTGGCGATGGCCTCGTCGACGGGGATGCCGTTCTCCTGCGAGCCGTCGCGGTAGCGGAAGGAGACGGCGCCGGCGGCCATGTCCTCGTCACCCGCGATGATCATGAACGGGACCTTCTGCTTCTGCGCGTTCCGGATCTTCTTCTGCATCCGGTCCGAGGAGGAGTCGACCTCCACCCGCAGGCCCTGCTTCTTCGCCTTGGCGGCGAACTCGTGCAGGTAGTCGACGTGGGCGTCGCCGATCGGGATGCCGGTGGCCTGGACGGGCGCCAGCCACGGCGGCATCGCGCCCGCGTAGTGCTCCAGGAGCACCGCGAAGAAGCGCTCGATCGAGCCGAACAGCGCGCGGTGGATCATGACCGGGCGCTGCTTGGTGCCGTCCGGGGAGGTGTACTCCAGGTCGAAGCGCTCCGGCAGGTTGAAGTCGAGCTGCACGGTCGACATCTGCCAGGTGCGGCCGATGGCGTCCCGCGCCTGCACGGAGATCTTCGGGCCGTAGAACGCGGCGCCGCCCGGGTCCGGGGTCAGCGGGAGGCCCTGCTTCTCGGCGACCTGCTGGAGGACGGCGGTGGCCTCCTCCCAGATCTCGTCCGAGCCGACGAACTTCTCCGGGTCCTTGGTGGACAGCTCCAGGTAGAAGTCGGTCAGGCCGTAGTCGCGCAGCAGGTTGAGGACGAAGGTGAGGGTCTTGTCGAGCTCCTCCGCCATCTGCTCCTTGGTGCAGTAGATGTGCGCGTCGTCCTGGGTGAAGCCGCGGGCCCGGGTCAGGCCGTGCACGACGCCGGACTTCTCGTACCGGTACACGGTGCCGAACTCGAAGAGGCGCAGCGGCAGTTCACGGTACGAACGGCCGCGCGCGTCGAAGATCAGGTTGTGCATCGGGCAGTTCATGGGCTTGAGGTAGTAGTCCACGCCCTCGTCGAGCTGCATGGGGGGGTACATGCCCTCGGCGTACCAGTCGAGGTGGCCCGACTTCTCGAACAGCTTGCCCTTGGTGGCGTGCGGCGAGTAGACGAACTCGTAGCCCTCCTCCTCGTGACGCTTGCGCGAGTAGTCCTCCATGACCCGGCGGATGATGCCGCCCTTGGGGTGGAAGACCGCGAGGCCGGAGCCGATCTCGTCGGGGATGGAGAAGAGGTCGAGCTCGTTGCCGAGCTTGCGGTGGTCGCGCTTCTCGGCCTCGGCGAGGAAGTCGAGGTGGGCCTTCAGCTCCTCCTTCGACGGCCAGGCGGTGCCGTAGATGCGCTGGAGCATCGGGTTCTTCTCGCTGCCGCGCCAGTAGGCGGCGGCGTTGCGCATCAGCTTGAAGGCCGGGATGTTCCGGGTGGTCGGCAGGTGCGGACCGCGGCAGAGGTCCTTCCAGCACAGGTCGCCGGTCTTGGCGTCGATGTTGTCGTAGATGGTCAGCTCGCCGCCGCCCACCTCGACGTTCGCGCCGTCGTCGGTCGATGCGGAGCCCTTGATGCCGATGAGCTCCAGCTTGTACGGCTCGTCCGCCAGCTCCGCGCGGGCGTCCTCGTCGGTGACCACACGGCGGGCGAAACGCTGGCCGCGCTTCTGGATCTCCTGCATCTTCTTCTCGATGACCTTGAGGTCCTCGGGAGTGAAGGGCTTCTCGACGTCGAAGTCGTAGTAGAAGCCGTCCCGGACCGGCGGGCCGATGCCCAGCTTGGCCTCGGGGAACAGCTCCTGCACGGCCTGGGCCATGACGTGGGCGGTCGAGTGGCGCAGGATGTCGAGACCGTCCGGGGAGGAGATCTCGACGCCCTCGACGACATCGCCGTCGGAGAGCTCGTACGACAGGTCCTTCAGCTCGCCACCGACGCGGGCGGCGATGACGGTGCGGTCGTCGGCGAACAGGGCGCCGGCGGTGGTGCCCGCGCTCACCGCCCTCTCCTCTGCTTCGGAGGCGGACTGGACGGTCACACGGACATCAGACACGGGTGTTCTTCTTCCTTTGGGGCGCAGGCAGGCACGAGGTGCCGGCGCCGGCGGTGCGCAACAGAGACGAGGTGCCGCGCATCGCCGATGGTACCGAGGAGACCGTCCCACCCGCGAAACGGATTCCCCCGGGCCCCACGCCTCACCCCTCGTCCGGCCCGCACGCCTCCTCGAAGAAGTCCAGGTTCTCCTGGAGGGCCTTCATGAGCCTGTCCCGTTCGGTCTCGTCGACCTGTACGGGGACGACCCCGGAGGCGTCGGTGAGGCGCCGGAAGCCGCCCCTGCTCTCGAGCCGGCCCACCACCCGGATCGGGAGTCCGACGAGATGGGCGTGGCCGGCGGTGCGGTACGCCTCCTCGTCGAGGGTGACCCGGACGTGCGGGACCTCCGCCCCGCCGAGCACACGGAGGCGTACGGTGCCCTCGCCGCGGGGCCCTGAACGGCGCATGCGGACGACGGCGCCGGTGAGCCGGACCGGTACGGACGGCTCGTCGGTGAGGTAGCGGGCACTCGCCTCCCGCAGGGCCGGCAGGTCGCCGGGTGAGAACTCGACCGGTTCGGGCCGGGCCGCGCAGCCCTCGGGAGCCCCGGCGGAGGGGGCCCACTCCAGGGCGACCCGGGCCCCTTCGGTGCCGCGGACGAGGGCGACGAGGGCCTCGGTGAGCTCGCGGCTGACGCCCGCCTCGACGGCCGCGTCGAAGGCCTCCATGCCGCCGGTGGCCCGCTGGTAGTCGGTGGCCTCGCGGGCCGCGTGGAGCGCGTGGTAGAGCCGGACGGCGACCGCGCGGCCCGGCTCGACCGGCAGGAAGGCGGTGAGGCCGCGCCCGCCGGTGACCGCGCCGACGACGACCGACTCCAGGGAGGCCCGGGCCGGGCGCCGGTGCCGGGCCCCGTGGTAGCCGGCCCGGCCGCGCACGGCGAGGGCGCCGGCCAGGAGCAGCTGGCGGGCGGCGGACCTGAGCTGCTCCTGCACGGTCCAGGGGACCGTGCCGGCCGGGCCCGGGGGCACGTCGCGCCACCAGCGGATCTCGTCGCTGGGCACGGCGAGGCCGGTGAGGACCTCGCGGGCGGAGGGCGTGGCGCTGCGGGCGAGGGCGGTGAGCGCCTCGCCGAGCAGGTCCTCGCAGTCGGGGAAGGCCCGGCTCTCCGGGACGAGGAGGCTGGTGCCGGTGCCGCCGCCCGGCGGGGTCCATCGGCTGTAGCGGCCGGCCGCCCCGCCGCGCCGCCGCCATCCGTGGCGGGCGAGGAGGGCACCGAGGACACGCGGGTCCACCCTGCCCGGGTCGGGTGCGCCCTGGCTGTCGGCCCACGGTCCGGCGGGCGGGCCGGGGACGCCGGTCCAGGACGCGGGAAGATCGTGGGGCGCGGGGTGGGGCCGGTAGGGCGGGGGCACGGAGGCGGGTCCGTGCCCGCCCCCCTCGTCCCCGAACCTCGGTTCGTCGATCGGCCGGTGCATCAAGGTCTCCCTCCCACGCCGACTCGGGTCATGATCTCGCAGAGCGCCCGGTCGTCGAAGATCCGCGCCGTCGGGACGCGCACGGTGGTCCTGCGCCGTCCCGTGACCGGGTGCCCGGCCAGGTTGATCCAGTAGCAGCAGTGCCGCAGGTCGAGCCGGTCATGGCTCGACCTCAGCCAGTCCTCCTGTGACCTCGGGACGAGCATCACGACGAGGATCTTGTGCACGGAGACCGGGGTCCTGGCGAGTTTCACCAGGTGGTCGTTGTCGAGGGTGAACGCGAAGGTGCTCCCGGGCGGGCTCGGCGGTATCTGGTAGGTGCACTTGAGCTGCACCTTGATGGTGACCTCGTCGTCGACGGTGTGCCCGGGAGAGCCGTGGCTCACGTGCCAGTCGATGCCGTTGTCCGGAAAGGGCTGGGAGAGCGAGCAGCCGGCCGCGGCGGCGACGGCGTGCAGGTATCCCACCTGAAGGGTCTCCATGCAGGCGGTGGTGGCGAGTGAGCCGCGCGTCGGAGCCGGCCGCTGGGGCGGCAGCCCTCCCGACTCGGGCTGGGCGAGCGCCATGTCGATTTCCTTCCCCGTCCCTTGTGTTGTGACCGGTCCGCGTACGGCGCAAACAGTCCGGGTATCACCCTTTCGGGGCAGGGGGTTGGCCATCTGCCGCACGTGTGCAGGGAGTTCAGGGATGACATCGCACTGGTACGAAGGGCCCCTGGCCGCTTTCGACACGGAGACCACGGGAGTTGACGTCGAGGGCGACCGGATCGTCTCGGCCGCCCTAGTCGTGCAGGACACCGCGGGGGCTCGCCCCCGGGTGACGCGCTGGCTGGTCAATCCGGGCATACCTGTGCCCGAGGGGGCCACCGCCGTACACGGCCTGACGGACGATCACCTCCAGCGGAACGGCCGGTGGCCGGCTCCGGTGATGGAGGAGCTGGCGCGCGCGCTGGCGGAGCAGGTCGCGGCGGGGCGCCCGCTGGTGGTGATGAACGCGCCGTTCGACCTGACGATCCTCGACCGGGAGCTGCGCAGGCACCGGGCGTCCACGCTGGGCGACTACCTGCCGGGCACGCCCCTGTGCGTGCTCGACCCCCGGGTCCTGGACAAGCACCTCGACCGCTACCGGAAGGGCCGCCGGACGCTCACGGACCTGTGCGCGCACTACGAGGTGGAGCTGGCGGGCGCGCACGACGCGGCGGCGGACGCGACGGCGGCCCTCGATGTCGTACGGGCGGTGGCGCGGCGCTTCTCGTCCCGGCTCGAGCGGCTGACCCCGGCGGAGCTGCACACGCTGCAGGCGGTGTGGCACGCGGCGCAGGCGCGGGGTCTCCAGGCGTGGTTCACCCGGCAGGGCACGCCGGAGATCGTGGACCCGGCGTGGCCGCTGCGGCCCGAACTGCGCACGGCGGCGTGACACATGACAGAGGCCGGTCCGTCTTTCGACGGACCGGCCTCTACCCGGTGGGCGATACTGGGATCGAACCAGTGACCCCTTCGGTGTGAACGAAGTGCTCTCCCGCTGAGCTAATCGCCCGGGAACGGGTTGAACCATACAGGTCTTCGCGCCCTTCGTTCAAACCGCTCGCAGGTGGGTGGCGAGTCCCCGCCGCCCGCCGCGCATCATCAGGGCGTGGTTGGCGCGGAACACCGGCCGTCCGGGGACGGCGAGGGCCCTCAGGAGCCGGGCCCGGACCTCGACCTCCTGCTCGTACACGGCGAGGGTCCCGGCCCCTTCCGGGGTGACGGTCCAGCGGGCCCAGCCCTCCAGGTCGCCGCCGAGGCCGACCTCCAGGACCCCGGCGGCCGGGTCGCGGCGCAGCGCGCGGGCGGTGACGACGATGTCGTACGGCAGCAGGGAGCGGAAACGGGCGGTGCCGGTGGTGTCGTCGACGGGGACGACCTCGCGGACCTGGGGCCACCAGCGGGGGTACTCCTCAGCGCGTTCGAGGATCGCGTAGACGGCGTCGGGCGGGGCGGCGAGCCGCCAGACGCTGCGGAAGCGGTACCGGCACCAGTTCATGCCCCCCAGTGTGGACGTACTCAGGCGGCCCTCGCCGGAAGATGAGTACCGGCACGCATTCCCGCCGGGTGTGGCCGGGGCCACACTCCGGGTATGGACAACTCACTGCCGCCCGCGGACGAGCTGGCGCTCGTCGACCGCGAGCTGGCGCAACTCGACGCACGCCGGTCCCAGTTGCTGGCCAGGCGGGCCTGGCTGCTGCAGGTGCTGTACGCGCCCACGGCGCCGACGGCGGCGGTGCGGCCCCGTCCGCCGGTGGCGGACTCGACGCCGCGGAGCGCGCAGAACGTGCTGCTGACGCTCGGCGGCACCCTGCTGACGATCGCCGCGGTCGCCTTCACCCTGGTGAGCTGGGGCTCGATGGGCATCGGCGGCCGGGCGGCGGTCCTGTTCGTGGTGACCTCGGCGGCCCTGGCGGCCCCGGTGGCGCTGCTGCGCAGGAGCCTGGTCTCGACCGCCGAGTCGGTGGCGGCCCTCGGGCTCGCCCTGATGGTCCTCGACGCGTACGCGCTGCACCGGGCGGCGCTGTCGGAGACGGACGGCCTCGGGTACGCGGCGGTGGCCTCTGCCGTCCTCGCGGGCGCCTGGACGGCGTACGGCTCGGCGCTGTCCCGGCTGCGGATCCCGCTGCCGGTGGCCGTGGTCGCGGGGCAGCTCCCGCTGCCGCTCGGCGTGCTCGCCGCGGGGGGCGGGCCGACGGCCTTCGCCTGGGCGGCGCTCGTCACGGCCGCCGCGGACGGGGCGGTGGTGCTGTGGGCCCGGCCCGCGTCGGTCCGGATCACGGCGGTCACCGGCGCGGTGGTCCTGGGCGGCTGGGCCCTCCTGACGGGCGGCTGGCTCTCGCTCGCCTCGCCGTGGAGCGGCGCGCCGCTGCTCGTGGCGGGCGCCGCGGTGACGCTGTACGTGGCCTGGCGCACGCCGGCGCTCGCGGTCGCCGCCTCGGCGGTCGCGGGCCTGGCCGTGGTGACGGCCGTCGGCGGTCTGCTGCGCGCCGCGGTCCCGGCGGACTGGACGGTGCCGGTGTACGTGCTGTGCGCGCTGGTTCTGGCCTCGGTGTGGCGCGTGGGGGCAACGCCCGCGGCGCCGTCCGTGAGCGCCGCCTCCGGCACGACGGCCGACGGTCCGCGTCTGCCCCGTGGTGTGCGGCTCGGGCTCGCCGGTGCGGGGGCGGGGGTGGCCGCCCTCGGGGTCGTGTGGGCGCTTCCGCCGGTGGTCGCCGGGGTCCTCGGGCCGATGGCCCGGACCACGGAGGTCTGGTCGGGCGAGCACGCCGGGCGGGTCCTGACGTCGTTCCCGGCGACGGCGGCCCTGGTCCTGGCGGTGGCCGTGGCCGCTCTCGCGGCCGTCCCGCGCCTCTGGACCCGGTGCGCGGCTCTCGTCCTGGCCTGGGGGCTGCTCACGGCCCTGCCTGTCTCTCTCGACCTGCCGTACGCGGCGACGCTCGCCCTCCAGCTGCTCACGGCCGCGGCGGCCCTGTGGGTCGCCGTACGCCCGGGCCCGCTGACGCGGGGCCTGCGCGCGGCCGAGGCCCCGGCCGGTCCGACGTCCGCGGGACCCGTGCTCACCCCGCCTTCGACCGGAGGGGCGATGCCGTGGGCCGGCTGGGCGCCGACGGGGACCGGACGGCAGCTGCCGTCCGTGGAGCCGGGGACCGTCCTGGGGTGGGCTGCGTACGCCGGTGGGCTGGCGTCCGCCCTGAGCGCCGTCGCCCTTGCCCTGGACGTGCGGGGGGCCACGTTCCTCGCGCTCGGTGCGGTGCTGGGGCTCCTCACCGGCGTGGCGGTGCTCGGCACGGACGCGCAGCGGGTGGCGGCCGCCTGCGGCGCGGTCCTGGCCGGGACCGGGCTGGTGGTGGCTGTGGCCGCAGCCGGCGGGTTCGAGGACCACTGGACGGCTCTGGCCCTCCTGCTGGTCCCGGCGGCCACCGCCGCCGTGGGGGCCCGGACGCGCCCGCCCGCGGTGGCCCTGGCGGTGGAGACCACCGGCGCGGCCGTGGCGGTTCCGGCGTTCGGTCTCGCCGCGTCCCGGCCGGCGTTCCTCGCGCTCGCCCTGGCCCTCGGCGGGGTGATCGCGGCGGCGACGGCGATGCGTCCGGAGCGGCGGCGGTTCGCCTCGTGGACGGCGGCGGCGCTGTTCCTGCTGGCCACCTGGGTGCGCCTTGCGGCCTTCGAGGTGACGACGCCGGAGGCATACACCCTCCCGGTGACCGTGCCCGCCCTCGTCGCCGGGTACCTGCGGCGGCGCCGGGACGCCGAGGCCTCGTCCTGGACGGCGTACGGCCCGGGTCTCGCGGCCACGCTGCTGCCGAGCCTCGCGGCGGCCTGGACCGACCCGGAGTGGGTCCGCCCGCTGGCCCTGGGCGTCGCGGCCCTGGTGGTGACGCTGCTGGGCGCCCGGTTCCGGCTGCAGGCCCTGCTGGTCCTCGGCGGCGTGGTGCTGGCCCTGGACGGGCTGCACGAGCTCGCCCCGTACGTGGTGCAGGCGGTGGGCGCGCTGCCCCGCTGGCTGCCGCCGGCCCTCGCCGGGCTCCTGCTGCTCGCGGTGGGCGCCACGTACGAGCAGCGGCTGCGGGACGCCAGGAGGCTCCGGGACCGCGTGGCCCGGATGCGGTGAACGCCGAAGGCCCCGAGACGGTGTTCCGTCTCGGGGCCTTCGGACCGGGTGGTGGGCGATACTGGGTTCGAACCAGTGACCCCTTCGGTGTGAACGAAGTGCTCTCCCACTGAGCTAATCGCCCCGGTGCACCGCAAACATTACCGCATGTCAGCGGGGCTCCCGAACCATCCCAGGGTCACTCGGTGATCTTCCACGGCATGACGAAGCCGAACTTCCACAGGTAGACGCCGAGCAGGACGGCGATGATCACCAGGCCGACGGAGGTGAGGATGATGTTCCGGCGGCGGACCTTGGGGTCGAGGGCGCGCTGGGCGGCCTCGGTGACCTTGCGCTTGGTCCAGCGGAGCACGAGCTGTGCCCAGACGAACTCGGTCGCCCAGATCGCCATGCCGCCGAAGATGACCAGCCAGCCGGGCCCGGGCAGCGGCAGCATCACCACTCCGGCGCCGACCACGGCGAGTCCCACGATGAAGACGCCGACCTGCCAGCTCAGATGCAGGCCTCGCCGGGACTTGATGAACTCCGGTGCGCGGGATCCCAGTTCGGCTTCCTGGCCGTCTGCGGACTCCCCGGTGCGCTCGTCACTCTCCGCATTCATACCCCCCAACTTACCGGACTCGGGGCCATCACCGGAATGGCGGTATTACCGCAGGTCACACGCACCCGATCGAGTGTCCTGAACACTCACAAAACCGACAGAGGGGTTTACAACGGCACCGGAGGTGGCATGTCGATTTCGCCGACGTGCGAATCCCCGAGCGCACACTGAGCGAAAGGCCCTGGCGCTTATGAACACCACGGTCAGCTGCGAGCTGCACCTGCGCCTCGTTGTGTCGAGCGAGTCCTCACTGCCTGTACCCGCGGGCCTGCGGTATGACACGGCCGATCCCTATGCCGTGCACGCCACCTTCCACACCGGAGCCGAGGAGACGGTCGAGTGGGTCTTCGCCCGCGACCTTCTCGCCGAGGGGCTGCACAGGCCCACCGGCACGGGCGACGTCCGCGTCTGGCCGTCCCGGAGTCACGGTCAGGGAGTCGTCTGCATCGCATTGAGCTCCCCCGAGGGAGAAGCCCTGCTCGAGGCCCCGGCGAGGGCCCTGGAGTCGTTCCTGAAGAGGACCGACGCCGCTGTGCCACCGGGCACCGAGCACCGGCACTTCGATCTCGACACGGAGCTCTCCCACATCCTGGCCGACAGCTGAGCCAGGCCGAGAGCCGCACGGCGCCGTCCGACTCGGGGCGACGGCGCCGCGCGAGCAGTCACATAGGCACGACATCCGGCGCTCCCACCGCGCAGCCGGCGCGGTGGTGGGCGCCGGTGTCCTTTTCCCGGTCGCGCTAAAGTCAGCGCCATTCCGCGGGCGCCCGCCCGCGGCCGGCCAGGGAGCGAATCGTGCTGATCCCCCACGACACCCGGATCGCCCTCGACACCGTCGTCGATCTGATGAACACCGCGCCCCAGGGCGACCGCGCCGACGAGCTCGCCGATCTGAAGGGGCTGGGAGCCTTCGTCCGCGCGCACAAGATCAGCGACGTGGGCGACCTGGGCCCCGCCGACCTACGCGCCGTCCGCGAGGTGCGCGAGAAGTTCGCGGCCGTCTTCTCCGCGCCGGAGGCCCGGATCGCGGCCCCCCTGATCAACCAGCTGGTGGCGGGTGCCGGCACCACGCCGCAGCTCACCGACCACGACGGCTACGACTGGCACGTGCACTACTTCGCGCCGGGCGCCTCGGTGGCGGACCACCTCGCGGCCGACTGCGGCATGGCGCTGGCGTTCATCGTGGTGGCGGGCGAGCAGGAGCGGCTGCGGCGCTGCGAGGCGCCTGACTGCGGCCGGGCCTTCGTCGACCTCTCCCGCAACCGCTCGCGCCGCTACTGCGACAGCCGCACCTGCGGCAACCGTCTGCACGTGGCCGCGTACCGGGCGCGCCGCAAGGAAGCGGCGGGCTGAGGCGCGAGCCGCCGGAGCGCACAGAGCCGTCACAGCACGAAGAGGTCGTACACGGCAGCCATGAACAGCAGACAGCCGATCACCCCGAGAAAGATCATCAACGGTGGCTGAGAGAGCGCGAACAGGCAGCCGCGCGGCTCTTCGGCAGGGGCATCGGTGGCGGGGACGGGCTCCCGCGAGGTATCCAGCATCTCGGGGGGATGATGGCGTACCCACGACCCCGGAAATCCCGCAACACGCCCCTCGGCAAGGGCTGTTCACCCCTTCCCGTGGATCATGGGAACGGGAATCGCCAGAAGCGGTCAGATTCCGTGCTTCTTCAGAATCGCCTCGATGTCGCTGAAGTCGTCCCCGGCGGCCTGCCCCGCCTTCGGCTTCGCCGTGACGGCGCGCGAGGGCGCCGAAGCCCCGGGGGCCACCGCTCTGGGCACGTCGGCCCCGCCGGCGCTCTCCGCGCGGCCGCCCCGACGCCGCTCGACCGCCCTTGTGGACAGGAACAGGAGCCAGGCCACGCCGAGAACACCGAACCCGGCCCAGGCGACAGGACTGAACGCCGTGTCCGCGATCCAGTCGACGGCCCCCGTCATCACCAGGCCGAGCGGCACAAGGGCGTAGGCGGCGATACGAGCGGCGGACAGGAACCGCTTCCGGTACGCCGCCACGGCGGCGATGCCCAGGCCCGCCGCGGACACCGCGGAGCAGATCGTCTCGGCGAGCATGCGGTCCTCCAGACCCCGGGTGATACGTCCCTTCCATCCTGCACCGACGGGACCGCCCGGGGCCATGCCCCGAGGCCGGTATCAGGGAGATCTCCGGGTCGGCCCGGCCGGATCTCCTCCTGAGGCACCCCAGGGGTGCCTCGTGGGCCCGGTCCCGGTGAGGGAGACTGCTGTCATGAGTGACTCCACCACCGCACCCGCCTCCCCCGTCGTCCTGGAGGCCTGGTTCGACCTCCAGTGCCCCGACTGCTTCCAGGCCCTCGACGACGTCCGCGCGCTCCGCGAGAAGTACGGCGACCGGCTCGACGTACAGCTGCGCCACTTCCCGCTGGCGAAGCACAAGCACGCGTACGCCGCCGCCCAGGCCGCCGAGGAGGCCGTCGAGCAGGGCAAGGGCTGGCCGTACGCGGAGGCGCTGCTCGCCAGGACCGCCGAACTCGGCGACCGGGGCGAGCCGGTGCTCATGGAGGTCGCGACGGAACTCGGTCTGGACGCCGAGGAGTTCGACACGGCGCTGATCGACGGCCGGCACCTGCTGACCGTCGACGCGGACGAGGCCGAGGGCAAGGCGATCAAGGTCGCCGGCACGCCGACCTATGTGATCGGCGGCGAGCGCCTGGACGGCGGCCAGAGCCAGGACGGCCTGCGCGAGCGCGTCGAGGAGATCGCCGACCGCCTCCTGGGGGCCTGACGCCCCGCTCCCCTACCGCAGCTCCTTGGCGCTGTTGACATAGGTGGTGCGGTAACCCAGCGACTCGTAGAGCCGGATCGCCGGGGTGTTGCCCGCGAAGACGTGGAGTCCGAGCAGGGTGTCCCCGGCCTCCCGCGCCACCCGCTCGGCGAGCAGCATGAGCGCCCGCCCGTAGCCGTGCCCGCGCTGCTCCTCCTCGACCGCGATGTTGTACACGAAGGCCGCCCACCGCCCCGGTTCCAGTTCCATCCGGCCGGTCCACAGGTGGCCGGCGGGCCGGCCGTCGCGGACGACCACGTGGATCGCGACACCGGGCGTCGCCAGGCCCTCAGGGAGGAACCTGCGGTGGCTGCCCTCGGCCTTGGCGCGGGCCTGCTCCGCGGGAACGCCGCGGTCGATCCAGCTCTGCGCGAACTGCTCCCTGGCGCGCACCTCCCACCCGACGTACTCGGCCTCGGTCATCGGCCGGACCTCGACGCCCTCCGGCAGCTCCGGCGGCTCGGCGGGCAGTTCCTTGACCATGTTCCGGCTGCGCTCGGTGTAGCCGAGCGAGCGGGCCATCCGCAGCGCCGCCTCGGAGCCGGCGGGCACCGATATCTGCACCTCGACGCAGCCCCAGCCCCGCAGCACCTCCTCGGAGGCGAGCGCCGCGACCGTGCCACGGCCACGTCCTCGGTCGGGCTCGTCGACCCCGAGTCCGCTGATCACGCCGGAGGCGGCGCCGAATCCCGGGTCGGTGGAGAGGCGGACGGAGCCGACGCGACGGCTGTTCACGCACACGTCGTAGGTACGCGCACGGCCGCCGTCGGGCGTCTGCTGAAGCGGCTCGGCCGGCCGCAGGGTGGTGGTCATCACAGGTGTTCTACCCACCCCGGGGCCGTCCGTCATCAGGTTTTACCCGAGACGCGGGTCGGCATCCGCCGCCGCCCGCTCGTCGAAGATCCGCATCGCCTTGGCGGTGACCGGGCCGGGCGCCGGTGACAGCTCGCGCCCGTCGACCCGGTGCACGGCCTGTACGTCGCGGAGGGTCGACGTCAGGAAGATCTCCTCGGCACCGTCCAGGACGTCCAGCGGCAGGTCGGCCTCCTGGGCGCCGGTCCACTCCACCGCCAGGGCGCGGGTGATGCCGGCGAGGCAGCCGGAGGAGACGGGCGGGGTGAGGAGCTGCCCGTCGACGACGACGAAGACGTTGGAGCCGGTGCCCTCGCAGAGCTGCCCCACGGTGTTGCCGAAGAGCGCCTCGGAGGCCCCCCTCTCGCGCGCCCTGGCGAGGGCGACCACGTTCTCGGCGTACGAGGTGGTCTTGAGGCCGGTGAGGGCGCCGCGCTCGTTGCGGGTCCAGGGCACGGTGATCACGGCGGTGGAGTCGGCGCGGCGGCCGGTCTCGCCGAGGGCGACGACGAGGCTCGCCCCGGCGTCGCCGCGCTCCGAGCCGAGCGGCGAGAGGCCGCCGGTGTACGTGATGCGGAGCCGCCCCAGCTCCATCGGGTTCGCTTCGAGGACGGCGGCGCAGGCGCGGCGGACCTCGTCGAGGTCCGGGGCGGGGAGGCCGAGACCCAGGGCGGAGCGGGTGAGCCGCTCCAGGTGAAGGGTCAGGGCAAACGTTTCTCCTCTGACCGCCTTGACCGTCTCGAAGATGCCGTCGCCGACGGTCAGTCCGTGGTCCAGTACGGAGACCAGGGCGGTCTCCGCGTCGTGCAGCCCGCCGTTGACCCAGAGTTTCATCGAGAAGTGGCCTTTCCGCTCGCCGCAAGGGCGCCTGACTCGTAGGCGCCCGACGCTATCGCGACGAGCCGGGCCGCCTTGAGCTCGGTCTCCTCCCACTCGCGCTCCGGGTCGGACCCCCAGGTGATCCCGGCGCCGGTGCCGAAGCGGAGCACGCCCTCGGGGCGGTCGATCCAGAAGGTGCGTATGCCGACGGCCAGCTCGGCGGTGCCCGCGTCGGCGTCGACCCAGCCGACGCCTCCGCAGTACGGGCCACGGGGGGCGGTCTCCAGAGCCTCGATGATCCGCAGGGCGCTGGACTTGGGGGCGCCGGTGACGGAACCAGGCGGGAAGGTGGCGTCCAGCAGCTCGGGCCAGCCGGCGTCCGCGCGCAGGACACCGGTGACGGTGGAGACGAGGTGGACGAGGCCGGGGTGCTCCTCGGTCGCGCAGAGGGCGGGGACGGCGACGGAGCCGGTCTCGCTCACGCGCCCCAGGTCGTTGCGGACCAGGTCGACGATCATCACGTTCTCCGCGTGGTCCTTGGGCAGGAGGTCGGCGACGGTGCGACCGGTCCCCTTGATGGGCCCGGAGGTGATCAGGGCCCCTTCCCTGCGCAGGTAGAGCTCGGGGGACGCGGTGGCGACCTCCACGCCGTGGGCGGGCAGCCGGATCGTCCCGGCGTAGGGGGCGGGGTTGCCCAGGGCGAGCAGCGCGGTGAGGGCGTCGACGTCGGCGGCGGCCGGGTCCGGCAGCGGCGCGGTCAGCACCCGGCACAGATTGGCCTGGTAGACCTCGCCTCGCGCGATGTGCTCGCGCACGCGCCGGACGCCCGCGACGTACGCGGCCCGGTCGAGGGAGGACGTCCAGTCACCGGCGGCGGGGCCGCGCCAGGCGCCCGGCAGGGGCGCGGGGACGGGATCGGGCCGCACGTCGCCGAAGCGGGCGCAGGTGAGACGCCCTTCGAAGTCCGCGCAGACGGCCCAGAAGCCGGAGCTGTCGAGGGCTTCGGGGTCGTGGGTGACGTCCCGGAGGTCGGTCGCGACGAGGCCGCCGAAGCGGGCCAGAGGAGCAAGGTCGTGCACGCATCGAGTCTAGGTCCGTCGACGGAGGCGTACCGGACGGCTGCGTGGCGGCTCCGCGCCACCCGGGGGACACGGCGAGTGAACGCGGCGCGAAGCCTCGGGGACGTCGGGCCGGGCACCCGGATCGGCGCGCAGGTCAGCACGCTGCGGAAACGCGTTTTTGTGCTGGCCCAGGAATCCGCTAGAGTTCAACACGTCGCCGGGACGCGCAAGCGAAACGGAAACGACAAGCGGACGTGGCTCAGTTGGTAGAGCATCACCTTGCCAAGGTGAGGGTCGCGAGTTCGAATCTCGTCGTCCGCTCGATGTGGGGGATCTTCCCGAACCCCTGTATTCACTCCTGGTGGAGTGGCCGAGAGGCGAGGCAACGGCCTGCAAAGCCGTCTACACGGGTTCAAATCCCGTCTCCACCTCCAAGGACGATTAGCTCAGCGGGAGAGCGCTTCCCTGACACGGAAGAGGTCACTGGTTCAATCCCAGTATCGTCCACTGGATCTTCGGATCCTGGATCCTAGGATCCCCCGCGCGATTAGCTCAGCGGGAGAGCGCTTCCCTGACACGGAAGAGGTCACTGGTTCAATCCCAGTATCGCGCACGCAGTACGCAGTGCCTTCGGGCACGACGTGTGCAACCCGCGCGATTAGCTCAGCGGGAGAGCGCTTCCCTGACACGGAAGAGGTCACTGGTTCAATCCCAGTATCGCGCACCACCAAGAAGCCCCCGGCCGCATCTCGCGGCCGGGGGCTTATCTGTGCCCCGGTCAGGAGGAGAAGAGCATCCGGCCGAAGCCGCGCTGGCGGTAGTGACCGCCGCCGTGGTGGCCGCCGTGCTGCGGGGCGCCCCAGGCGGGGGCGGCGGGGGCGGGCTGCGCCGGGTAGGCCTGCGGGGCCGGCGGAGCGGGCGGGGCCGGCTGGGCCCACTGCGACTCCAGGCGGGTCAGGGCCTCCAGCTCGCCGTAGTCCAGGAATATCCCGCGGCAGCCGCTGCACTGCTCGATCTGGACACCGTTGCGGTTGTACGTGTGCATGGCCGCATGACACTTGGGACACTGCATGCTCGGCTCAACTCCCTGACATCGCCGTTCGAATGGTGCTTCACCCTATGCGGACGCGGACGCGCCCCGGTCGGTTCGCTGTGCGGCGATACGGGCACAGGTGTCGATCATCACGTCCTCCACCTCGTCGAGCGGCCGGCCCTCGGCCGTCGACTTCGCCAGGGCCAGGGCGGCGGTCTGGACCGTCAGGGCCCGGGCGGGTACGTCGAGCCGGAGCCACGGGTCGGCTCCCACGGCCGGGCCGCCCGCCTCCTGGTACGCGCCGAGGAAGCGGAACCAGACCTCCGGCGGGAGGATGCCGGCGGCGAACCAGGCGGCGGGGCGGGCCAGATCCCAGGCCGGGTCGCCGACGCCCGCGTCGTCGATGTCGATGAGCCGCCAGGGGCCGGCGGGCGCGGGCCGGGCGCCGCCGGCCGGCTCCCCGCCGGGGGCGCGGACCAGTTGGCCGAGATGGAAGTCGCCGTGGCACAGCGTCCTGGGGCCCGCCGGGGCACGGTCGGGGAGCGACCGCCAGGCGGCCAGGACGGTCGCGAGGGCCGGGTGGCCCGGTGCCGTGCGGCGCATCCGGTCCACGGCGATGGCCGCCTTGACCGGGGCCCGCATCTCCGGGAGCCGGTCGGCCCACCGGGGCGGCGGCGGAGTCCGGTGGAGCAGGGCGAGCAGCCGCGCCGCCTCCTCCCAGGGGGCGGCGTCGGGGTCCGCGGGGTCGACGGGCGGACCGTACGGCCAGACGGTCACGGGTCGGCCGTCGAGCTCGTCGGGCGCGGGCGCCGGGGGCAGCGGGAGCGGTGGGAGGAAGACCCCCGCCACGTCCGGGTCGGCGGCGAGCGCCAGCCGTGCGCGGTGCGCCTCGGGGTCGGTGCCGGGGGCGTGCGCCTTGGCGACGAGCCGCCCGTGGCGTACGACGGACCCGTCGTCCCGGTCGGCGAGCACCCCCACGACACCGCTCGCGCAGCGGCAGGGCGCGCCGGGACGGTGGGCGGCGGCGGAGGCGAGGGCGGCGAGCCGGTCGAGCGGGGGCCGGGCGGTGGAGTCCACGGGTGGAGCGTACGGGGCGGGCGAACGGGCCCGTACGTGGCGGGGCACCGGCCCCGGCTTTCGGCGGTCGTCCCGCGGGGAGGAAAGCGCGAGGGCCGGTCAGCTCCCCAGCTGACCGGCCCCACGCTGCCGTCCGCCGCACCCCCGTCCCCACGGGGTTGATGGCCGGATGTCCCGACCCGGGCCGCTCTCCCGGGTCCGGGGCGCTGCTCAGCGCCCCAGCATCACGCCCACGGACGACGCCTGTGTGACCACCGCCTCCCAGCCGCCGAAGACGACTACGAGCAGGGCCGCGAGAGGGAGGACCATGGCGGTGGCCACCAGGGGGTGACGCTGGCTCGAAGGCCGGGTGGTCGTCCGCGGTGCCGGGTAAGCCATGGTTCCTCTCCTGTCGTGAACTGGCGCGGCGGGTGCGTGACCTCGGGGGACGAGTGCTGCACCCGCCGCTTGACCTCAACATTAGGGAGCGCGGAGCACCTGGGCGTCATGCCCTCGTACCGACTTACGGGCCTCCCGGAGGATGACCCCCACCCGCGCGGTGTACTCCCCTGGGTGGAGACGGGGCCACCGAACCCCGGGTCTTCCCGGAGGGGTTCCGGCAGGGGGCCGGGACCCGGCCGGACGGGCGGCAGGGGGCGTGACATGGCTCACTTCGCCGGATGTCGTGCGAACGCCCTGCTCCGGGGCGTCCGAACGCGCCCCAGGCGCCCGCGGACGGCGTTCTCGACCGTTCGTCAAATAGGGCGCGGGGGGCGGGGGTTGGGGTGCGCCCTGCCATTCGGGCTCCGTCTCCCGTCCCCCTCAGCACTGACAATCGATCCTGGCGCGAGGGCGCGGCCTATGAGCACGCGCGGGCGGCACTACGTAAGCTGTGCCACGTCGAACGGACGAGGGGACGGACATGGCGATGATGCGGCTCCGGCGCGAGGATCCGCGGATCGTCGGGTCGTTCCGGCTCCACCGCAGGCTGGGGGCCGGCGGGATGGGCGTCGTGTACCTGGGGTCCGACCGGCGCGGCCAGCGGGTGGCGCTGAAGGTGATCCGGCCCGATCTGGCCGAGGACCAGGAGTTCCGGTCGCGGTTCGCCCGAGAGGTGTCGGCGGCCCGCCGGATCCGCGGCGGTTGCACGGCCCGCCTCGTCGCGGCCGACCTGGAGGCCGAACGCCCCTGGTTCGCCACCCAGTACGTACCCGGCCCCTCCCTGCACGACCGGGTCGCCGAGGAGGGCGCCCTGCGCGCCGCCGACGTCGCCTCGATCGGGGCGGCGCTCTCGGAGGGCCTCGTCGCCGTCCACGAGGCCGGGGTGGTGCACCGGGACCTCAAGCCCTCGAACATCCTGCTCTCCCCCAAGGGCCCTCGGATCATCGACTTCGGCATCGCCTGGGCCACCGGCGCCAGCACCCTGACCCACGTGGGCACGGCCGTCGGTTCGCCCGGCTTCCTCGCCCCCGAGCAGGTGCGCGGAGCGGCCGTCACCCCCGCCACCGACGTGTTCTCGCTCGGTGCCACCCTGGCGTACGCGGCGATGGCCGACTCCCCCTTCGGGCACGGCAGTTCCGAGGTCATGCTCTACCGGGTGGTGCACGAGGAACCGCAGCTGCACGGGGTGCCGGACGCGCTGGCGCCGCTGATCCGGGCCTGTCTTGCGAAGGACCCCGAGGACCGTCCCAGCACGCTCCAGCTGTCGATGCGGCTCAAGGAGATCGCGGCGCGCGAGGCACAGGGGCTGCCGGTCTCCCGGCCGCCCGTGCAGCGCGAGCGGGCCGAGGAGCGCAACACCGTACGGCCGACCGAGCGGTACACCGAGCGGGACGTGCCCGGCCGCGGTCAGGAGCGGGGGGCCGCCGAGCGCGGTGCCGGTGGCGGGGAGCGCGGCTCCGAGCGCGACCGGGGGCCGGGGCGTGGGCCCGGACCGTCCTCCCGTCCCTCCGGCGGGCCGCGGACCGGGGGGTCCCGGGGAACGCAGTCCCGTACCGGTGCCGGGACCAGGCCGGGGGCACGTACGACGTCGACGGGCCGCCGTCCCGCCAACCCCCGGCTGCTGCGGCAGCGGCTCTTCGTCTTCGTCGTCGTGACGCTCGTGGTGGCCCTGGGCATCGCCGCCGCCCAAGCCCTCCAGGGGTAACCCCCGACTCGCCGTGGGGCCGGCGGTCAGGCCTCCGGGCGGCCCGTCGCCACCGCGTAGAAGGCGACCGCGGCCGCCGCGCCCACGTTCAGCGAGTCGACGCCGTGGGCCATCGGGATCCGGACCCATTCGTCGGCGGCCCGCAGGGCCTGCGTGGACAGGCCGTCGCCCTCCGCGCCCAGCATCAGGGCCACCCGCTCCAGGCGGTGAGGGGCGGCCTCGTCGATGGAGGTCGCCTTCTCCGCGGGAGTGAGCGCGAGCAGCTTGAAGCCCGCCTCCCGTACCGTCTCCAGGCCGCGCGGCCAGCTGTCCAGGCGTGCGTACGGCACGGAGAACACCGCGCCCATGGACACCTTCACCGAGCGCCGGTACAGCGGGTCCGCGCAGTCCGGCGACAGCAGCACGGCGTCCATGCCGAGGGCCGCGGCGCTGCGGAAGATCGCGCCGATGTTGGTGTGGTCGTTGACCGACTCCATCACGACCACCCGGCGGGCGCCGACCAGCAGTTCGGCGGCGTCCGGGAGCGGCTTGCGCTGCATGGAGGCGAGGGCGCCCCGGTGCACGTGGTAGCCGGTGACTCGTTCCGCGAGGTCCGGCTGGATCGCGTACACCGGCGCCGGGACCTCGTCGATGACGTCCCGCATCACGTCGACCCACTTCGCGGAGAGCAGCATCGACCGCATCTCGTACCCCGCCTGCCTGGCCCGGCGGATGACCTTCTCGCCCTCCGCGATGAACAGGCCCTCGGCCGGTTCGCGTCTGCGGCGCAGCTCAACGTCCGTCAGGCCGGTGTAGTCGCGCAGGCGCGGGTCGTCGGGGTCGTCGATCGTGATGAGTTCGGCCACGAGGTGATACTGCCTTGTCCGGGGTGTGGTGCCAATGTGTGCGACGCGGGGGGGGCGACGGGGTGGTCGCCGCCGGTTACTTCACCAGTTTGCGGGGGCCCTCGGTGACGACCTCTCCGATGACGATGACCGCCGGCGGGCGGACCTCCCGCGCCTTCACGGTCTCCGCGACCGTCGCGAGCGTGGCGTCCACCCGGCGCTGGGACGCCGTGGTGCCCTCCTGGACCAGCGCCAGCGGCGTCTTCGGGTCCTTGCCGTGGGCGATGAGGGCCTCGGCGATCTTCCCGATCTTGTCGACGCCCATGAGGATCACGAGGGTGCCGGTGAGCTTCGCGAGGGAGGCCCAGTCGACGAGGGAGCGCGGGTCGTCGGGGGCGACATGGCCGCTCACCACCGTGAACTCGTGGGCCACTCCGCGGTGCGTGACCGGGATGCCCGCCGCGCCCGGGACCGAGATCGAGCTGGAGATGCCGGGGACGACCGTGCAGGCGATGCCCTCGGCGGCGAGCGCCTGCGCCTCCTCCATGCCACGGCCGAAGACGAACGGGTCGCCGCCCTTGAGGCGGACGACGGACCTGCCGGCCTTCGCGTGCTCGATCAGCGCGTTGTTGATGGCCTCCTGGGCCATGAAACGGCCGTACGGGATCTTCGCCGCGTCGATGACCTCGACGTGCGGGGGCAGCTCGTCCAGGAGGTCGCGCGGGCCGAGCCGGTCCGCGATGACCACGTCCGCCTCCGCGAGCAGCCGACGGCCTCGGACGGTGATCAGGTCCGGGTCCCCGGGGCCGCCGCCGACCAGGGCGACGAAGGGGGTACGGGAGCGGTGCGCCGGCGCGGCGATCGAGCCGACGCGCAGGCCCTCGACGATCGCGTCGCGGACGGCGGCCGAGCGGCGGGGGTCGTGGCCGGTGAGCACCGCCACCGTGACGCCCGCGTCGCGGCCGGTCGCCGGGGTCCAGGCGGTGGCCGCCTCGGCGTCGTCGGAGCGGACGCACCAGGTCCTGGTCCGCTCGGCCTCGGCGGAGGCGGCGGCGTTCGAGGCCGGGTCGGTGGTGGCGACCAGGGCGTACCAGGCGTCGGCGAGGTCACCGTCCTCGTAGCGCCGCTTGATCCAGGCGATCTCGCCGGATTCGGCCATCGCCTCCACCGAGGGGGTCGCGGAGGGGGAGATCAGGGTGATGTCCGCACCCGCGGCGATCAGAGCGGGCAGCCGTCGCTGGGCTACCTGGCCGCCGCCGAGGACTACTACGCGGCGGCCCGCCAGACGCAGGCCTACCGGGTAGGCGGGGTACGTCGTCGGCTGGGCGGTGTGATCGGCGTGCTCGGCCATGGGTGAGCGGCTCCTCGGAGGGCGGGTGCTGGCCGCTGCTGCGGTGAAGCGGCTGGTGGGACGCGTTGCGTGACCCCACGATATCTGTGGCCCGCGGGGGGCAGGGTGTGACGGATGTCCCGGTGCTCGGACCGTGCCGTGGGGGACGCTCCGGGACCGTGTTCGGGACTGCATGATTTACGGCGCGCGGGGCCTTGGACGGTGGCCCCTCAGCAGGCGCCACAAATCACGCTTTACGTCCCGAACACGGTCCCTGCGCGTCCCCCACTCCTGTGCGTGGTGGGGGACGCGTCCGTGGTTCTACTTCTCGGTGACGCCCGCCGAGTCGAACGTGGCGACCTCGTGCATCACGCGGGCCGCGCTCTGCACCAGCGGGAGGGCCAGCAGGGCGCCCGTGCCCTCGCCGAGGCGGAGGTCCAGGTCGACCAGGGGGCGCAGGCCCAGCTTGTTGAGGGCCGCCACGTGGCCCGGCTCGGCGCTGCGGTGGCCCGCGATGCAGGCCGCGAGCGACTCGGGCGCGATGGCCCGGGCCACGAGGGCCGCCGCTCCGGTCGACACGCCGTCGAGGATGACCGGGGTACGGAGGGAGGCGGCGCCCAGGATCAGGCCCACCAGGGCCGCGTGCTCCAGGCCGCCGACCGCCGACAGGACACCGATCGGATCGGCCGGGTCCGGCTGGTGCAGGGCGAGGGCACGGCGGACCACGTCCACCTTGCGGGCGTGCGTCTCGTCGTTGATGCCCGTGCCGCGGCCCGTGACCTCGGTCGGGTCCACGCCGGTGTAGACGGAGATCAGGGCGGCGGACGCGGTGGTGTTCGCGATGCCCATCTCGCCCGTGAGGAGGGCCTTGTTGCCGGCGGCGACCAGATCCCTCGCCGTTTCGATGCCCACCTCGATCGCGGCCAGCACTTCTTCGCGGGTCATCGCGAGACCCGTGGTGAAGTCGCCGGTGCCGGGGCGGACCTTGCGGGGCAGGAGGCCGGGCGTGGCCGGCAGCTCGGACGCCACACCGACGTCGATGACGCAGACCTCGGCGCCGACCTGGTTCGCGAACGCGTTGCAGACCGCTCCCCCGCCGAGGAAGTTGGCCACCATCTGGCCGGTGACCTCCTGCGGCCAGGGCGTGACGCCCTGGGCGTGCACGCCGTGGTCTCCCGCGAAGATCGCGACGGCGGCCGGTTCCGGGATCGGCGGCGGGCACATCCGGGAGAGGCCGGAGAGCTGCGCGGAGATGATCTCCAGCATGCCGAGGGCGCCGGCCGGCTTGGTCATGCGCTTCTGGCGCTCCCAGGCCTCGCCGAGTGCCTTGGCGTCCAGCGGGCGGATGTTGGCGACCGTCTCCTGGAGCAGGTCGTGCGGCTCCTCGCCGGGCAGGGCGCGGCGGCCGTACGTCTCCTCGTGGACCACCCAGGACAGCGGGCGGCGCTTGGACCAGCCCGCCTGCATCAGCTCGGGCTCCTCGGGGAACTCGTCGACGTATCCCACACAGAGGTACGCGACGACTTCGAGGTGCTCGGGGAGGCCGAGGGTACGGACCATCTCGCGCTCGTCGAAGAAGCTGACCCAGCCGACGCCGAGGCCCTCGGCGCGGGCGGCGAGCCAGAGGTTCTCGACGGCGAGCGCCGAGGAGTACGGGGCCATCTGCGGCTGCGTGTAGCGGCCGAGGGTGTGGCGGCCGCCCCGGGTGGGGTCGGCGGTCACCACGATGTTCACCGGGGTGTCGAGGATGGCCTCGATCTTCAGTTCCTTGAACTGCTTCGCCCGGGCCTTCGGCAGCGACTTGGCGTAGGCCTCGCGCTGTCGCTGGGCCAGTTCGTGCATCGCCTGCCGGGTCTCGGCGGAGCGGATGACCACGAAGTCCCAGGGCTGCGAGTGGCCGACGCTGGGGGCCGTGTGGGCGGCCTCCAGGACGCGGAGGAGCACCTCGTGCGGGATCGGGTCGGAGCGGAAGCCGTTACGGATGTCGCGGCGCTCGCGCATGACGCGGAGGACGGCCTCGCGCTCGGCGTCGGCGTAGCCGGGCGCGGGCGCCGACTCCACCACCGGCTCTTCGTCTTCCGCGTCCGCGACCGTGTCCGCGCTCTGTTCGGGCTGCTCGGCCGGGGCCTGCGCCGGGTCCGCTTCGGCTGCCGCTTCCGGCTCGGCGTCCTCGGCCGCGTCGACTGCTTCCACGGGCTCCGGGAGAGTCTCCGCGGGCTCGGGCAGGGGCGCTTCTTCGGCGGGGGGCTGCTGTTCGGTGACCGTGGCCTCGGTCTCCGGGGTCGGCTCGGGCAGGGCCTCGGGGGCTTCCTCCTCCGGCACGAACGGGACCTCGTGGGCGTACGCCTCCGCGGGGGCCTCTTCGGGGGCCGCCGCCTCGGGGGCCGTCGCTTCAGGGGCCGCCGCCTCGGGGGTCTGCTCCTCCAGCGGGGGCTCGGCGGCCGTGACCGGCTCGGCCGGGACCTCGGCCACGGCGGGCGCCTGCTCCTCGGCCTCCGGGGCCTGCTCCGCCTCGGGGACGGCGGCGGGCTCGGGCTCGGGGGCCTCGGCGGCGGGCTCGGGGGCCTCCGCCGTCGCGGGCTCGGGGGCCTCGGCGGCGGGCTCGGCCTCGCGCGGCGCGGGGACGGTGACCTGGGCTTCGGTGGCCTGGGCGTCGGCGGGCTCCGCCGGGGCCTCATCCGGTGCTGCAGGGGCTTCGGCGACCGGCACGGGGGCCTCGGGGACCGCCGCCGGCTCGGACGGCTGCACCGGCTCGGACGGCTGCACCGGCTCGGCGGCCGGGACCGGCTCGGCGGCCTGGGTCGGCTCGGCCTGCGGGGTCGGGGCCAGGTGCGGGGTCGTCGGGACGTTGCCCTCGACCTGGACGAACTGGCCGGACTGCGGGACGACCGTTTCTGCGGGGGAAGCGGTGGCCTGGGGTGCCACGGCCTCCTGGGGCTGCGCGGCCCACGGCTCGGCGCCCTGCGGCGCGAGGTGCTGCTCCTGCGGGATGTCGAGGTACTCGGGGCCTGTGGTCGGCGGGCCGGGGTTCCGGACCGGCACCGGCGCGGGGCCGGTGGCCACGAGCGACTCGTGCACGGGGACCGGGGCGGGCTGCGGGGCCGGGGCGGGTGCGGCGGCGGGGCCGCGGTCGGCGAGCGACAGCACGACGCCGCCGGTGGCCTCGGGCACGGCCGGACCCATGTGCAGCGGGCGGCGGGCCGCCTGCGGTGCGGGCGCCGCCGGAGGCGGGGGCACCCGGACGCCGCCGAGGTCCACGGAGCCGGAGTCGCGGCCTGCGGCCTCGTGGGCGCCGGTGTCGAGGATCCCGGGCTCGTAGCCGTGGTCGGTGTGGACCGGCTCCTGCGGGGCGACGGGGACACCGTGGGCCGGGGTGCCCGCGTACTGCTCGACGGGAACGCCGTGCGCCGGGGTGCCGGCGAACGGGACCCCGTGCGGCGGCGTGCCGACGGGCGGAGCGGCCGGGACGCCGTGGGCCGGGGTGCCGGCGAACTGCTCGACGGGGACACCGTGCGCGGGGGTCCCGGCGAGCGGGACGCCCTGCGGCGGGGTCTGGTTCTGCGGGGCCGTCAGGACGTCGCCGAGGGCGACGGAGTCCAGCGGGGCCGTGAGCGGGTCGGTCAGCGGGTCGCCCATCGGGATCTGCGCCTCCGGGGCCGCCGGGTGCGGGACGGCGACGTGCGGGACGCCCTGCTGCGGCGCCGCCTGGTTCGGGACAACGGGTGCCGGGGGCGGTACGGCGACCGGCGGCGCGGGCGCGACGCCCGGCGGGTGCTCGCTCCAGGCGCCCTGGGCGCCCGGCATGAGAAGCAGGTCGTCGTCCTCTGTGGTGTGCTCGGAGGGGTCCAGGAAGGTGTACGCGCCCGGAGCGGGGATGCCCGGCTGCTCGACCATGCCTGCGTTCTCCGGCAGCCCCTCGCCCGGGACCTGGCCGGTGTCCGTCATGCGTACCCCTCGCCCATCGCTTGTGCTTCCTTCAGACCTGCGCCCGTCGACAACAACGAGCGCGTGCGCCGCGCGGCACGAAGGACACGCGGACACCCACACATTGTCGCGGCCCCCGGCCATCGTGGCAGGGAGATTCGCCACGGTGCGCTGTGGACTGCGCCACGTCGCGCGGTCCCCCCTTGTCGCGTACCACGTCAGCGGCACAAAGTGGCCACTAATTCAGGACATTGACGAACGAACCGCCGAACATCCGGATGCGGTACAACAATCGGCCAGCCTACCTGCCCGCGCGGGCGGCACGATCACGGGTGGGGGTGGTCTGTCCTGCGGCCGGACAGCAGGAAGACGACCGAACGCTCGCGTTCCGACCAGTCGTCGGGGTCGAGTCCGACGGTCTGGAGGAGGAGGCTCTCGACGGTGTAGCCGCCGTCGGCGAGGGCGGCGCCGACGGCCTCGGCCTCGTCGCGGGTGGAGGCGTGGGCGACGATGCGTTCCGGACGCCGGTCGGTGCAGGCGGTGACGACGGGGACGCCGCCGGCCGCGATGCGTACGACATCGGGTTCGGGCAGGTTCTCCAGGACGTGCGGGGCCCGGCCCTGGACGGTCTGGAGGGGTACGCCGTGGCGGCGGGCGGCCTGTTCGGTGCGGGCGCAGGCCGTCGGGTCGGTGTCCACCGCGATGACGGCGGCGCCGAAGCGGGCGGCGTCGACGGCGAAGGCTCCGCCCGCGCAGCCGACGTCCCAGACGAGGTCGCCCACGCGGGGTCCGAGGCGGGCGAGCTGGGCGGCGCGCAGGGACGGGTCCTCGCCCGCGCCGGTCCGTGCCGCCGGGTCGCCGGCGCCGTGCCCCCGGGGCTCGTACTCCTCGGTGGGCAGGGCCCAGCCGCGTACCGGAGGCGCTGACGGGTCCTGGCCCGAGAGCCAGGGGGCGGCGGGCGTGCCGCCGGTGGTGCCGCCGATGACGAGGACGACGTTCGGGTTGCGCCAGGTGTGGTCGGCGGCCTTGTCGGAGGTGAGGACGGATACCTGTTCGCGGTCGGTGCCGAGTTCCTCGCAGACCACGAAGGTGCGGTGGACGCCTTCGAGGAGGAGGGCGAGTTCGGCGGGTCCCGCGCCGGGCGAGGTGAGGACGGCGACCTTGGGGTGGGCGCGGCAGACGTTGACGGCGCGGCGCAGGGTGCGCTGGTGGGCGACGACGGTCCTGGCGTCCTCCCAGGGCATCCCGGCCCGTGCGAAGGCGGCGGCGACGGAGGAGACGGCGGGGACGACCTCGACCTCGAGGCCGTGCTCGGGGGCGCGCAGGGTGCGGACGACGCCGAAGAAGCCGGGGTCGCCGTCGGCGAGGACGACGGCGGTGCCGCGGTGGCCCGCGATGCGGCGGGCGGCGAGGTCGACGCTGCCGAGGCGGACGCGTTCGGCGCCGGGCGGCACCTCGGGCAGCGCCAGGTGGTGGGCGGCGCCGGCCACCAGGGTGGCGGCGGAGAGCGCGGACCGGCCCGCCGCGGTGAGGGGTGAGCCGTCCCAGCCGATCACCGTGACGCGGTCGGCCATCGTCGTCTGTCTCCTGGTGTCGTCGCAGGTCGGGGGCGTGCCGAGCGTACCCCGGGGGGCGTGTCTTTTGGATCAGGCCGGATCAGGGAGCGGTGTCCGGTGCGTGCGATCGCGAGGCGGAGGAGGGAGTCGACGCGGTGAGCGTGCGAGCCGGACACCGCGAGCCCGGCCTGATCCAAAGGACACGCCCAAGTTCCCGGGGGTTCAGCTCCAGTCGGTGTACGAGGAGTATCCGGCCTCGGCCATCTGGTCGGCGACGCCGTCGAGGTCCTCGGGGAGGAGGCCCCAGACGATGAAGTCGGTGCGCAGTTCGGTCCAGTCGCCGTCCTCGGTGCGGGTGCGGGCTATGCAGGCGCCCCGCAGGACGCCTTCGCTGATGCAGCCGATCTTCTGTGCGACCTGCTGGGAGGCGGTGTTGTCCGCCGCCGTGCGCAGTTCGAGGCGTTCGAACTTCTGGTCGCTGAAGAGCCATTGGGCGGTGGCGAGCGCGGCTTCGGAGGCGTAGCCCTCACCGCGTGCCCAGGGGGCGACGATGTAGGAGATCTCGGTGGAGCGGACGCGCCAGTTGGTGTTGCCCAGCTGGATGACGCCGACCAGGCGCTGGGTGAGGAACTCGACGACGGCGAGGTCGATGCCGCGTCCCGCGGCGCGTTCGGCGGGGGCGTACTCGGTGATCCAGGTGAGGGCGGCGGCCTCGGTGAAGGGCTGGGGCACGGCGGTCCAGGCGCCGACGAGTTCGTCGTTCATCATGGCGGCGAGAGCGGGGGCGTCCGCCTCTTCGAGCGCGCGCAGCACCAACCGGTCCGTGTTGATGGAGATGTCCGGAAAGGTGGTAGTCATGCGCAGCTCCATGCCGTGGACCGTCCGAATCGACCGTGAACGCACAGCATGCAGCATGCGGCGGCCCGCGTGCATGGCCGGGTCGGATGTGGCCGGGGGGCGACGAAGGCCCCGCGCACCGGACGGGGTGCGGGGGCCTTCGTCGTAACGAGCTTACTGCGGGACCTACTTGGCGACGGCGCCGAAGGCCGGGATGACCGAGCCCTTGTAGGTGTCCTCGACGTACTTCTTCACCTCGGGCGAGTTGAGGAGCTCGGCGAGCTTCTGCACGCGGGCGTCCTTCTCGTTGCCCTCCTTGACGGCGAGGAAGTTGGCGTACGGGTTGCCGTCGGCCTTCTCCAGGGCGAGGGCGTCCTTCGCCGGCGAGAGCTTGGCCTCGATGGCGTAGTTGCCGTTGATGACGGCGGCGTCCACGTCGTTCAGGGCGCGGGGCACGGTGGCGGCCTCCAGCTCCTTGAACTCCAGGCCCTTCTTGTCGGTGATGTCGGAGAGCTTGGCGTTGGTGCCGACACCCGGCTTGATGGTGATCAGGCCGTTCTCGGCGAGCAGCTGGAGCGCGCGGCCGCCGTTGGTGGTGTCGTTGGGGACGGCGATCGTCTGGCCGGCCTTGATGTCCTTCACGGACTTCAGGCTCTTGGAGTAGAGGCCCAGCGGCTCCAGGTGGACGTTGACCACGGGGACGATGGTGGTCTTGTTCTTCTGGTTGAAGTCGTCGAGGTACGGCTTGTGCTGGAAGAAGTTGGCGTCGACCTGACCGGACTGGGTGGCGGTGTTCGGCAGGACGTAGTCCGTGAACTCCTTCACCTCCAGCTTAAGGCCGGCCTTCTCGGCCAGGTTCTCCTTGACGAAGTTGAGGATGTCGGCGTGCGGCGTCGGGGACGCGGCGACGACGAGGGGCTTGTCGGCGGCGCCGGCCGTGTCCTTGGAGGAGGACGGGTCCGAGGAGGTGCCGCAGGCGCTGAGGCCGAGGGCGAGGGCGGCGGCGGTGGCGATACCGGCGGTGAGCTTGATGTTCTTACGCACGAAGAGTGCCTCTTTCCGGTGGTGCGGTGGACGCCTGGACAACAAGTCCGGGCTGTTCTTCGAAGGACGAAGTCTGGTGAGCCGGGGGGCCGTTACGCGGTACGGCCCCGGCGGGCGAGGAGTCGTACGACTCCGTCGCCGATGAGCTGGACGACGGTCACGATCAGGACCAGGACGACGACGGTGACCAGCATGAAAGTGGTGTCGAAGCGCTGGTATCCGTAAGTGACGGCCTTGGAGCCGAGGCCCTCGCCGCCGACCGCGCCGGCCATCGCCGAGTAGCCGATGAGGACGATGACCGTGGTGGTGACGCCGGAGACCAGCGAGGGCAGGGCCTGCGGGAGCAGCACCTTGCGGACGATGGTGGGGATGCCGCCGCCCATGGCCTGGACGGCCTCGACGAGTCCGTGGTCGACCTCGCGGATCGAGGTCTCGACGAGGCGGGCGAAGAAGGGTATGGCGCCGATGGCGAGCGGCACGATCATCGCGGTGGGGCCGATGAAGGTGCCGACGACGAAGGTCGTGAAGGGGATCAGGGCGATCAGCAGGATGATGAAGGGCAGCGAACGCCCCACGTTCACGATCGCACCGACGATCTTGTTCACGGGCCGGTTCTGCAGCAGTCCGCCCTTGTCCGTGAGGACGAGGAGGATGCCGAGCGGCAGGCCGCCGAGCACGGTGACGACGGTGGCCCAGAGGACCATGTAGAGCGTGTCGACGGTGCCCTGCTCCAGCAGGGGCTGCATCTCGGACCAGGTCACTTGGCACCTTCCTTGACCAGTGCGGCCGCGGCCGGCGTCTCCGCGTCTTCTTCCACGACCTCGACCTGGAGCCCCTGCTCGCGCAGGAAGCCGACCGGGACGACGTTGTCCTCGTACCGTCCGGGCAGCTCGATGCGCATCCGGCCGATCTGCCGGCCGCCGACGGTGTCCATCGCCGCGCCGAGGATCGAGATGTCGATGTTGTACGTGCGGGAGAGCTGCGAGATGACGGGCTGCGTCGCGGACTCGCCGTGGAAGGTGACGTCGACGACCGTGCGGTCGGGGCCGGTGGCGGCGCCGCTGACCGGGAAGAGCTCGGCGGCCAGCTGGGAGCCGGGAGTGGCGAGCAGTTCGGCGACGGTGCCGGACTCGACGACCCGGCCGTGCTGCATCAGTGCGGCGGAGTCGCAGATCGTCTTCACGACGTCCATCTCGTGCGTGATGAGGAGGACGGTCAGGCCGAGCTGCTGGTTGAGGTCGCGCAGCAGCTGGAGGATGGAGCGGGTGGTCTCCGGGTCGAGGGCGCTGGTGGCCTCGTCGGAGAGCAGGACCTTGGGCTCGCCGGCGAGGGCGCGGGCGATGCCGACGCGCTGCTTCTGGCCGCCGGAGAGCTGGCCGGGGTAGGACCTGGCCTTGTCGGCCAGGCCGACCAGGTCGAGGAGTTCGAGGGCGCGGCGGGAGCGCTCGGCGCCGGAGACGCCGAGGATCTCCAGGGGGAGCTCGATGTTGTCCTTCACCGTGCGGGAGGACAGCAGGTTGAAGTGCTGGAAGACCATGCCGATGCTGCTGCGCGCCCGGCGCAGGTCCTTGCCCGCGCGGCGGCCCTTCCCGGCGAGGGCGGTGAGGTCGACGCCGTCGACGGTCACGGTGCCGGAGGTGGGGCGCTCCAGGAGGTTGACGCAGCGGATGAGCGAGGACTTGCCGGCGCCGCTCTGGCCGATCACGCCGAAGACCTCGCCCTCGCGGACGTGGAGGTCGACGCCGTCCAGAGCGGTGACCTGCCGGCCGCGCGACTCGTAGACCTTGGTCAGGCCCGAAGTGGTGATCACAGGGGTTTCCGTCACTGTCGAGTGCGCGACGCGGGGTCCGTCACGCACGGGGCATTCGTCTTCGGACAGTCAGGCGCACGGAGGCCGGGCCGGCGGGTGGCCGGGCACCGGTGGTGCGCGGGGCGGGCACGCTCCGCCGCCTGTCGGCGGGAGGAACGGCGCGGCCGTCGGGTCTCGCTTCGGGGCGCGAAACTCAGGCGGGGGCCCTCAGAAGGCGCACATTCGACACATACAACGAGCACCGGGCGTCGTGATCGCCTCGGTCGCAAGGATGCGGCTGCTCGTCGTGGTCATGTCTGCAAGTAAAGCATGCGCACTCGCGAGCAAAAGGGGGCTGTCCGAATAGCGGACGTCATTGAGACGCCATGCGGACAGTACGGAGGCTGCCGTTCCGCCCTGCTTCCCGTACGTGGCCCGCGCGGAAGGACCCTGCGGATCGCCGCCCGCGACGGTCCCCCGCGGCCGGTGCGGAGGGGGTTGTGGCCAAGGCCACGGTCCGCACGTCCGCCGCCGGCAGGGGGCGAGGACATCGGGCCCAATCGACCGTAATACCCTCGGGCGCATGCTTGACGCCCTGACGGTCGCGGTCTCCGTGGCCGCGCTCGCCCTCGCCGCCTGGTGCGGCTTCGCCGCCTTCCGCGACCAGCCGACCAAGGACTGGCACTTCATCGGCATGGCCGTGGTGACCTTCCTCGTCCTGGTCCAGCTGATCGTCGGGATCGTGCAGCTGGCGCGGGGCGAGAAGGCCGAGGAGGGCGCGACGATCTTCGTCGCCTATCTGATCGGGGCGCTGTGCGCGGTCCCCATCGCCGGGTTCATGTCGCTCGCGGAGCGCAGCCGGTGGGGTTCGGCCACGGTGGCCGCGGGCGCGGTCGTCCTGGCCGTGCTCGAAGTGCGTCTCCACGACATCTGGACGGTGGGCTGACCATGACCGCGACTCAGGAGAAGGCGGAGCGCGGCACGCGGACCCGTCTCGTCTCGGGGCCCGGCATTCTGCTCGTCTGGCTGTACGGCGTGATGTCGGTCGGCGCGGTCTCCCGCTCGATCTACCAGATCGCCACCGAGTTCGACCGGGCGCCGCTCGCGTACGCCCTGTCGGCGGTGGCCGCGGTCGTCTACGCCTTCATCACGTACACGCTGGTACGCGGCGGGGAGAAGGCCCGCAGGGCGGCGCTGGTGTGCTGCGCCGCCGAGCTCGCGGGCGTACTGGTCGTCGGGACGTGGACGCTGGTCGAGCCGTCCGCCTTCCCCGACGCGACGGTCTGGTCGGACTACGGCTACGGCTACCTGTTCATTCCTGTGCTGCTGCCGCTGACCGGCATCTGGTGGCTGCGGAGGTCCCGTACCACCGCCTGAGTCAGGCGGCCTTCTCCAGGGTCAGCAGGGTGAGTCTGGGGCCCACCTCGCGGGTGCCGACCTGGGCGTAGCCCCTGCTGCGGTAGAGCCGCAGGTTGCCGTCGCTGCGGTGGCCGGTGAAGAGCTGGAAGCGCTTGGCGGACGCCTCCGCCGGGGCCGCGTCGGCGCCGAAGTGGCGCTCGATGCCGTCGAGGAGCCGGCCGCCGAGGCCGTGCCGTCGCATGCGCGGGTGGACGATGAGCTTGGCGATCCGTACCGTGCCGTCCTCGTCGAGGCGGGCCCGCACGGAGGCGACGACCTCGTCGCCGAGCCGCGCCACCAGACCGTGTCCCTCGTCCAGTTCCGCGCGCAGCTCGTCGAGCGTCTGGGTGAGCGGCTCGATGGACCAGTCCCCGTACAGCTCCGCCTCGCTCTGGTAGCAGAGGTACTGCAGCTTCAGGATGTGCTCCGCGTCCCGCGCGTCCGCCGCTGAGATGGTCACACTCAGGCCCATGTGTGCACGCCTCCCGCTCATCTGGTCGATCATCGGTTTACCGCACCCTTCCCCGTCGACCCGGGGCGGGAACCTCCGCAGCCAGCATTCTGCGCAGGCATCCCAGGCAACGGGAACGCATCGGCCCCAGACTGCCCTGTGAGATACCCAACTCCCCTGCGATTTCCCGGTAGGTGCGGTCCTCGGGGTCGAGCATCGCGGTCAGCACCCGGGGGCAGCGGCCGGGCGTCCGTGTGACGGCGGCGCGCAGGGTACGGCGGCCCTCGGCGACCAGCAGCGATTGTTCGGGGGAGCCGTGCGGGCCGGGGCCGCCGGGGTCGTGGGCGGGCTCCTCGCGGTAGGGGCGTTCGCGGTCGCTGGTCCTGCGGGCGCGGCGCGCCTCCGACCGGACGGCCCTGCGCAGCCATTCGGCGGGCCGCTCGGGGGCCGTCCCCGTCTCCTGGAGCTGCTCCAGGAGACGGAGCCAGACGGCCTGTTCGAGGTCGCTCGGGTCGACGCCGGCGGCGGGCGCCTCGGCGTCCGACTCGGCGGCGAGCAGCGGGGCGAGGGCGGCGAGGAGCCCGGGGGTGGGGTCGGTGTGCGCCGGGGACGCGGAGCCGCGGGGGGACGCGGTCTCCCGGGGGATCTGGGGGGTGGTCATGACCGGCACGATGCGGTGGCACGCGGGCGTGGTTGCGGTGCGGGGCGTAAACCACCCGGGAGGAGGGTGTGCGGGCCCGGCCGCCGGGCCCGCACGGTCCTCGCCCGTCAGTCGCGGGCGGTGAGGTCCGCCGCGCCGAGCAGGGCGGTGTCCGGGTTGTCGGAGAAGAGGCCGTCGATGCCCGTCCCCAGGTACCGCTTCAGGGCCCCGAAGGAGTCGCCGTACGCCGTCGGGTCCGTGCCCCTGCGGAAGTCGACGGGCAGGAAGGCGTTCTCGTTGCGGTGGGTGTAAGGGTGGAGGATCAGGCCCTCCGCGTGCGCGTCGCGGACCAGGGTGGTCGGGTCGCCGAGCCGGCCGCTCGCGTCCTTGGGGATGACCAGGTCGAGGGTGGGGCCGATGCCCTGCGCGTACGAGGCGATCCAGCGCAGGCCCTCGGGCGTCACCAGATCGGCGACCGTGCGCGGGTCGCCGGCCTGGACGAAGTCCCAGGGGCGGCTTGCGGCGCCGGAGAGCAGGACGACGCCGGGCGAGTCCACCAGCTTCGAAAGCCGCTGGACGCTGCTCGGCTCGAAGGACTGGAGGAAGACTGGGGAGTTCGCGCGGTGGCGGCCGTACCGGCGCAGGAGCTTGGCGAGGCGCTCTTCCAGGCCGAGGCCGAGGGAGCGGAAGTAGGTGGGGTGCTTGGTCTCGACGTGGAGCCAGATCTCGCGGCCCCGGCGGCGGCCCTCGTCCTCGGCCCAGCGCAGCACCTCCTCGAACGTCGGGATCGTCCAGCGGCCGTCGTAGAGGGTGTTCTTCTGACGGGTGCCGGGGATGCGCTCCTTGGCCCGCAGGGTCTTGAGCTCGGCGAGCGTGAAGTCCTCGGTGAACCAGCCGGTGTACGAGGTGCCGTCGACGCTCTTGGTGGTCTTCCGGGACGCGAACTCCGGGTGGTCGGCGACGTCGGTGGTGCCGGTGATGTCGTTCTCGTGGCGGCAGACGAGGTGCCCGTCCTTGGTGGGGACGAGGTCCTGCTCGATGACGTGGGCGCCGAGGTCGAGGGCGTGCCGGTAGGAGCCGAGGGTGTGCTCGGGGCGGTAGCCGCTGGCGCCGCGGTGGGCGATGACGGTGGGGACGGGGAGGGCGCGGTAGCCGCGGCCCCCGCCGTGCGCCCGGTCCGCCGCCGCGGTCCGCCCGTCGGCCGCCTGGGCGGCGCCGGTCCCGGCCGCGAGGGCCGTGGACGCTCCGAGGACGGTGGCGCCCGCCGCTCCGAGAACCGTGCGCCGTGCCGTCGTCCGGCGTTCGCCCTGGGTCATGAGGTGTCCTCCTGTGTCATGTCCCGCACCTGTCGACGGGTGCCCCCGACGCTAGGCATCAACCCCCTCCACCCGGCAGACCTCGGCCGAACATGGCGGAAACACACGTCAACACTGCGTATCCACTCGGTGAACCCGATGTGCGCGCGGTGGTGACCCGCGAGTATCGTCGCCAGCTGCACCGTCAGCTCGACTGACCCGCGTCCCACCGGAGGAACCGTTGTCCCGTCTCGCGATCATCAAGGCAGTGCTCGGGCCGGTCATGCGCCTGATGTTCCGCCCCCGCGTGGAGGGCGCAGAGAACATTCCGGGGACCGGTCCCGTCATCCTCGCGGGGAACCACCTGACCTTCATCGACTCGATGATCATGCCGATCTGCCTGGACCGTCCGGTCTACTTCATCGGCAAGGACGAGTACGTGACGGGCAAGGGCCTCAAGGGCCGGGCGATGGCCTGGTTCTTCACCAGCGTCGGCATGATCCCGGTGGACCGGGACGGCGGCCGCGGAGGTGTGGCGGCGCTGATGACCGGCCGCCGGGTCCTCGAGGAGGGCAAGGTCTTCTCGATCTACCCGGAGGGCACCCGCTCCCCCGACGGCCGGCTCTACCGGGGCCGTACGGGCATCGCGCGGCTCACCCTGATGACCGGGGCGCCGGTCGTGCCGTTCGCGATGATCGGCACCGACAAGATCCAGCCGGGCGGGGCGGGCTTCCCGCGGCCGGGCAAGGTGACGGTGCGCTTCGGCGAGGCCATGGAGTTCTCGCGGTACGACGGGATGGACCGCGACCGCTATGTGCTGCGGGCGGTGACGGACTCGGTGATGGCCGAGGTCATGCGGCTCTCGGGCCAGGAGTACGTGGACATGTACGCCACCAAGGCGAAGGCGGCGTAGGGCCCGTCTCTTGGATAGCGCCGCGAGCCCTGGCTGATCCAAGAGACAGGCCATAGTCCCCCCAGGTCGTGACCGGGCCCCGTACAGCCGTGCTGTACGGGGCCCGGTCGTGTACACGGCGCGTCAGTGCTCGACGCCGTCCTCCAGCTTCTGGCCCCTGAGCAGGAACCAGGCCGCGACCGCCGTCGCGAGAAGGACCGCCGCGCCGACGCCGGCCGCGATCCGCAGACCGTCGACGAACGCCTCCTGGGCGGCCGACACCAGGGCCGTCGCCGTCTCCGGGGCGAGGGCGCCGGAGGCCTCGACGGCGCCGCCGAGCGACTCGTGGGCGGCGGACGCGACGCCCGAGGGGACACCGGCCGGGGTGGCGAAGTCCCGGTAGACGCCGGTCACGATCGAGCCGAGTACGGCGATGCCGAGCGCGGCGCCCAGTTCGTACGCGGTCTCGGAGACCGCCGAGGCCGATCCGGCCTGCTCCTTGGGGACGCTGGAGAGGATCACGTCGGCGGTGACGGTGAAGGCGAAGCCGGCGCCCACGCCGACGACGAGCAGGGCGGCGCCGAGCAGCGGGTAGCCGGTGTGCTGGTCGAGCGTCGTCAGGACGGCGAGGGAGAGGCCGACCGCCGCGAGACCGCCGGCCACGACGGACCGTACGGAGAAGCGACGGGCCACCACGCCCGCGATCAGACCGGCCGTGACCGCGCCGACGGCGGCGGGCAGTTCGGCGAGTCCGGCTTCGAGCGGCTGACGGCCCTGGACCAGCTGGAAGAACTGGGACAGGAAGAACACCAGGCCGGAGAGGCCGAGGATGGTCAGCAGGTCGGCGAGGACCGCGCCGGAGAAGCCGCGGTGACGGAACAGGCGCATGTCCAGGAGCGGCGCGGGCAGGGTCAGCTGCCTGCGGACGAACCAGGCCAGGGCGGCTGCGCCGGCGAGGGCGGCGAGGCCCGAGTCCAGGGACGGGCCGTGGGAGGCCAGCTCCTTGACCGCGTAGACGAGGCCGATCATGCCGACGAGGGAGAGCGCGACGCTGGGCACGTCCCAGGGTCCGGGGTTCGGGTTCTTCGACTCGGGGATCAGCTTGATGCCGACGAGGACGAGTACGGCCATCACGGGCAGGTTGATGAGGAAGACCGAGCCCCACCAGAAGTGCTCCAGGAGGAACCCGCCGACGACCGGTCCGACGGCGGCGCCGGCCGACGCCATGGCACCCCAGATGCCGATGGCGAGGCTGCGCTCGCGCGGGTCGTGGAAGAGGTTGCGGATGAGCGCCAGGGTGGACGGCATCAGGGTCGCGCCGGCGACGCCGAGCAGCGCGCGGGCCACGATCATCATCTCGGGGCTGGTCGCGTAGGCGTTCAGGACGGAGACGGCGCCGAAGGCGGTGGCGCCGATCAGGAGCAGCTTCTTGCGGCCGATGCGGTCGCCGAGGCTGCCCATGGAGACCAGGAGTCCGGCGATGACGAAGGAGTAGACGTCACCGATCCAGAGCAGTTGGGTGCCGGAGGGCTTCAGGTCCTCGGAGAGGAAGGGGGTGGCGAGTCCCAGTACCGTAGCGTCGACCGCCACGAGGAGGACGGCCAGGACGAGTACGGAGAGGGCGAGCCACCGGCCGGGGCGGCGCACGCCCTCGGTATGGCCGGCGGTCCTGAGGGTGCTGGTGGTCACTTCTCCACGCTCCTGCGCGCTCCGCCGAGCAGCAGCTCGACGATCATGTACTGGAAGTCCTTGGCGGCGACCCGGCCGTCCTGCACGGCCCAGGCGCCGGAACCGACGAGCCCGTAGAAGGCCTCGGTGAGCCAGGCGGGGGTCAGATCGATCCGGAAGACGCCGTTCTCCTGTCCGCGCCGGAAGAGCGCGGACACCCGGGCGTCGAGGCGGGCCCAGCCCTCGTTGACCTGCTCGCCCTCGAAGAGCTGGTTCTCGGTGACGAGGAACGACAGCAGGGGTGCGACTGGCTCCACCTCGGCGACGAGCCGGCGCACGGCCTCGTCCTCGGGGCCGGCGTCGATGCCGGCCCGGTCGAGGGCCGCCTCCAGCTCCTGCAGCCCGAGCTCCTCGAGCGCCCGCACGAGGGCGTCCCGCCCGGCGAAGTGCCGGTGCAGGGTCGCCCGGCCGATCCCGGCGGCCCGGGCGACCTCGTCCATGGTGGCGGTCGCCTTGCGGGTGAGCAGGGCGGCGGCGGCACGGAGCACCTGGGTGCGATCGACTGACATGAGACGACCATACACCGAATGAGACATCTATGTCTCATTCAATAATTCGACGCCTCACCGAGGCGGGAGCGGAATGCTGTGAACATGACGAAGCCACTGCTGCTGATCGACGTCGACGGGCCGCTGAATCCGTACGCGGCGCAGCGCGAGCGGCGCCCGGAGGGGTATACGACGCACCGGATGCGGCCGAGCGGCTGGCTGTTCGAATCGAAGCCCCTGCGCGTGTGGCTGAATCCGGAGCACGGGGGCGAGCTGCTCGCGCTGGCGGAGGTGTACGAGCTGGTGTGGGCGACGACCTGGAAGGGTGAGGCGAACGACTGGATAGGGCCGCACCTCGGGCTGCCCGAGCTGCCGTTCGTCGACTGGCCCCAGATGCACGGGAAGGCCCCTCGCGGGACCTTCTGGAAGACGCAGTACATCCTGGAGTACGCGGAGGGGCGGCCGTTCGCCTGGGTCGACGACGACATCACCCCGTACGACCACGAGTACGTGGAGCGGAACCACCTCGCCGCCGCCCTGTTGCTGCACGTCGACCCCCGGATCGGGCTGATCCGGCCGGACTTCGACGCGCTCGCGGACTGGGCGGCGGCGCTGTAGGACTACGGGGCGGTCAGCTCTTGGCGGTGGCCCAGGCGTGCTGGATGACCAGGTCCGCCTTGACCTCGACGAGCTGGGTGGCGACCGCCGAGGGGGCGGTGCCGCCGCGGCCGTCGCGGGAGGCGAGGGCGCCGGGGACGTTGAGGACCGTGCGGACCTCGGGGGTGAGGTGCTCGGAGATCTTGGCGAACTGCTCGTCCGTCAGCTGGTCCAGCTCCTTGCCCTCCGCCTCGGCGACCTTCACGCACTCGCCGGCCACCTCGTGCGCCACCCGGAACGGCACGCCCTGCTTGACCAGCCACTCCGCGATGTCCGTCGCCAGCGAGAAGCCGGCCGGGGCCAGCTCCTCCATGCGCTCCCGGTTGACGGTGAGCGTGGCCATCATGCCGGTGAAGGCGGGCAGCAGGACCTCCAGCTGGTCGCAGGAGTCGAAGACCGGCTCCTTGTCCTCCTGGAGGTCCCGGTTGTAGGCGAGCGGAAGCGCCTTGAGGGTGGCGAGCAGGCCGGAGAGGTTGCCGATGAGGCGGCCGGACTTGCCGCGGGCCAGCTCGGCGATGTCCGGGTTCTTCTTCTGCGGCATGATCGACGAGCCGGTGGAGAAGGCGTCGTGGAGGGTCACGAAGGAGAACTCCTTCGTGTTCCAGATGATGATCTCCTCCGCGATCCGGGAGAGGTTGATCCCGATCATCGCGGTGATGAAGGCGAACTCGGCGACGAAGTCACGGGAGGCCGTGCCGTCGATGGAGTTGCCGACCGAGCCCCGCTCGAAGCCGAGGTCCTTGGCGACCGCCTCCGGGTCGAGCCCGAGCGAGGAACCGGCGAGGGCGCCGGAGCCGTACGGGGAGACCGCCGTACGGGTGTCCCACTGGCGCAGCCGCTCGGCGTCCCGGGAGAGGGACTGCACGTGGGCCAGGACATGGTGGGCGAAGAGCACCGGCTGGGCGTGCTGGAGGTGCGTACGACCGGGCATGGCGACGTCCGCGTGCGCCTCGGCGAGGCCGACCAGGGCGTCCTGGAGGTCGGCGACGAGGCCGCCGATGATCCGGGCGTGGTCACGCAGGTACATCCGGAAGAGGGTGGCGACCTGGTCGTTGCGGGACCGGCCGGCGCGCAGCTTGCCGCCGAGGTCCGGCCCGAGGCGCTCCAGGAGGCCCCGCTCCAGGGCGGTGTGGACGTCCTCGTCGGCGATGGTGCCGACGAAGGAGCCGTCGGCGACATCGGCCTCCAGCTCGTCGAGACCGGCGAGCATACGGGTCAGCTCGTCCTCGGTGAGCAGCCCGGCCTTGTGCAGCACGCGCGCGTGGGCACGGGAACCGGCGATGTCGTAGGGCGCGAGGCGCCAGTCGAAGTGGACCGACGCGGAGAGCTTCGCCAGGGCCTCGGCGGGACCGTCGGCGAACCGTCCGCCCCAGAGCCGGACGTCACCGTTGTTGCTGCTCACTGCTGCTCCTCGGAAGGGTGGTGGACCGTGGGCCCTCGCGCCCCGGGCTCGGGACGGGAGGGCAGCCTGTTCAACGGGGGCGGGTCACGCCGGGACCGGTGGCGCGGCCCGAGGCGTACTGTCGTAGGCATAACTATGCGATGCACCGTATGTTTTGTCAAAGGGGAACCAGAGCCGGCGCCGCAGGGGCCGGAAGACGAGGGCGAGGAAAACGCAGGCCCCCCGGGTCGAAAGCGTCACGGCCCGTGGCTTGAGACGCGGAGGCCCCTGGAGGGCGGAGCGGGCAGAATGCCGGCCATGGGAAAGACATATGAGCGTATCGACGGGCGGCTTCGCGCCTTCATCGAGGCGCAGCCGGTGTACTTCACCGCCACCGCTCCTCTCTCCGCCGACGGCCACGTCAACCTGTCCCCCAAGGGGCGTCGCGGCACCCTCGTCGTCATCGACGAACTGACCCTCGCCTACGTGGACTTCGGCGGGAGCAGCGCCGAGACCGTCGCGCATCTGCGGGAGCCCGGCAACGGGCGGATCACGCTCATGTGGACCGCGTTCTCCGGGCCGCCGACCGTCGTGCGGGTGCACGGGACCGGGGAGGCCGTGCTGCGGGACGATCCGCGCTGGAGCGAGTTGTTCGCGCGGTTCCCGGCGGAGGCCGTGGAGGGGCAGGGCAGCGCGCGGGCGATCGTCCTGGTGCACGCGCGGCGGGTCAGCGACTCGTGCGGGTTCGCCGTCCCGTTGATGGAGTACCAGGAGGACCGGACGATGCACGCCGAGTACTTCAACCGGAAGACGGACGAGGAGTTCAACGCGTACTGCGTCAAGAAGGACCACATCGCCACCAGCCTCGACGGACTGCCCGCGCTGCCGCTCCCGCTGCCGCCGCTGCCCGCCGAATAGCCCCGTACGGCGCGCGGGAACCTCCCCCGGCCCTCTAGCGTCGCGCCCATGCGCACCCTTCTCCTGCTCGGCGCCGCCCTGCTCTCCCTCGGCGCCACCTCCGCCCCCGCCCCCGCGCCGCTGCCCGAACGGATGGCGTACACCGGCGGCGGCTCGCAGCTCATCACCGCGGAGGCCGCCGGCCCGGCTTCCACCACGGGCACGCTGACCTGGTGGGACCGGCGTGGCGGTCGGTGGGTGAAGGCGGGGTCCGCGCCCGCGCGGTTCGGGGCGAAGGGGCTCGCGGAGGGCGGGCAGCGGCGGCAGGGCACGAACACCACGCCCACCGGGCTCTACCGGCTGCCGTACGCCTTCGGGATCGAGCCCGCGCCCTCGGGGACCTCCTACCGCTACGCGCGCGTGACCGACCGCTCCTGGTGGTGCCAGGACAACGACTCGCGCGCGTACAACCGCTGGGTCGAGGGGCTGCCCCGGGACTGCCGGGCAGCGGAGGCCGAGCATCTCGTCTCGTACCGCGAGCAGTACGCGCACGCGCTCGTCATCGGGTTCAACTACGACCGTCCGGTACGCGCGCGTGGGGCCGGTATCTTCCTGCACGTCAACGGGCGCGGGGCGACCGCAGGTTGCGTCTCCGTGCCGGCGGACGCGATGCGCGCGGTGATCGCCTGGGCGGACCCCGCGCGCCGACCGCACATCGCCGTCGGAACGCGGGGCGGTCCGACGGCGATCACGCGCTACTGAGGTCGCGTCCTACTTCTGCGCCAGCATCAGCAGGTGGTCCGCGAGCGCCTGGCCGCCCATGGGGTCTCGGCTGATGAGGAGCAGGGTGTCGTCGCCCGCGATCGTGCCGAGGATGGCCTGGAGTTCGGCCTGGTCGATGGCCGACGCGAGGAACTGGGCGGCGCCCGGCGGGGTCCGCAGGACCACCAGGTTGGCGGACGCCTCGGCGGAGATCAGGAGTTCGCCGGAGAGCCGCCGCATCCGCTCCTCCTTGGCGGACTCGCCGAGCGGGGCCTGCGGGGTGCGGAAACCGCCCTCGCTGGGCACCGCGTAGATCAGCTCGCCACCGGTGTTACGGATCTTCACCGCGCCCAGCTCGTCGAGGTCGCGGGAGAGCGTCGCCTGCGTGACGCTCAGCCCGTCGTCGCTGAGGAGCTTGGCGAGCTGGCTCTGCGAGCGCACCGGCTGCCGGTTGAGGATGTCGACGATCCTGCGGTGGCGTGCGGTGCGGGTCTGCGGAACGGACGGCCCGCCGTGCTCGTTTTCCTGCGCGTCGGTCATCGTCGTCTCATTCTCCGGTTCGTCCTTGCGCGTTCGCCACGTCGAGGACCCCGGGCAGGGCCCGGAGGAAGGCGTCCGCCTCGGCGTCGGTGAGGACCAGCGGAGGCATGATCCGTACGACATCGGGGGCGGGCGCGTTCACCAGGAGGCCGGCGTCCTGAGCCGCCTGCTGCACCTGGGGTGCGAGGGACTCCGTGAGCACGATACCCAGCAGGAGGCCCGCACCACGGACGTGGGAGACCAGCGGGTGCCCCAGACCCTCGATTCCCTGCCGCAGGCGCTCCCCGACCGCCTTCACGTGGTCGAGGGCCGCGTCGGCACCGAGGGTGTCGAGGACGGCGAGCCCGGCGGCGCACGCGACCGGGTTGCCGCCGAAGGTGGTGCCGTGGTGGCCGGGCGCGAAGAGGTCGGCCACGGGCCCGAAGGCGATGGTCGCGCCGAGCGGGAGTCCGCCGCCGAGGCCCTTGGCGAGGGTGACGACATCGGGGTCGACGCCCTCGTGGGCCTGGTACTCGAACCAGTGGCCGCAGCGGCCGACGCCGGTCTGCACCTCGTCGAGGACGAGGAGGGTGCCGGTGGCGCGGGTGATCTCCCGGGCGGCCGTGAGGTAGCCGGGGGGCGGGACGACGACGCCGTTCTCGCCCTGGATCGGCTCGATGATCACGAAGGCGGTGTCCTCGGTGACCGCGGCCCGCAGGGCTTCCACGTCGCCGTACGGGACGTGCGTGACGTCGCCGGGCAGCGGCAGGAACGGGGTCTGCTTGGCGGGCTGTCCGGTGAGCGCGAGGGAGCCCATGGTCCGGCCGTGGAAGCCGCCCTCGGTGGCGACCATGTGGGACCGGCCGGTGAGCCGGCCGATCTTGAACGCGGCCTCGTTGGCCTCGGCGCCCGAGTTGCAGAAGAAGACCTTGCCGGGCCGGCCGAAGAGGCCGAGGAGCCGCTCGGCGAGGGCCACCGGCGGCTCGGCGACGAACAGGTTGGAGACGTGGCCGAGGCTCTGGATCTGCCGGGTGACGGCCTCGACGACCGCCGGGTGGGCGTGGCCGAGGGCGTTGACGGCGATGCCGCCGACGAAGTCCAGGTACTCCTTGCCCGCGGCGTCCCACACCCTGGCGCCGGCACCGCGGACGAGGGGCAGCCGGGGGGTGCCGTAGTTGTTCATGAGCGAGCCCTGCCACCGCTGGGTCAGCTGCTCGTTGCCGGTGCTGCTCATCAGTCCCCCTGTCCGTCCGGCACGACCATCGTGCCGATGCCCTCGTCGGTGAAGATCTCCAGCAGGATGGAGTGCTGGACCCGGCCGTCGATCACGCGGGCCGTGGTGACCCCGTTCCGTACGGCGTGCAGGCAGCCCTCCATCTTGGGGACCATGCCGCTGGAGAGCTCGGGCAGCAGCTTCTCCAGCTGGCTCGCGGTGAGCCGGCTGATGACCTCGTCGCTGTTCGGCCAGTCCTCGTAGAGGCCTTCGACGTCGGTCAGGACCATCAGCGTCTCGGCGCCCAGCGCCGCAGCGAGTGCCGCAGCCGCCGTATCAGCATTGACGTTGTAGACATGTCCGTCGTCCTGGGAGCGGGCGATGGAGGAGATGACCGGGATCCGGCCGTCCTCCAGGAGCGCCTGGATGGCGCCGGTGTCGATGGCGGTGATCTCACCGACCCGGCCGATGTCGATCTGCTCACCGTCGACGACCGGACGGTGCCGGGTGGCGGTGATCGTGTGGGCGTCCTCGCCGGTGAGGCCGACGGCGAGCGGGCCGTGCTGGTTGAGCAGTCCGACGAGCTCGCGCTGGACCTGGCCGGCGAGGACCATCCGTACGACGTCCATGGCGTCCTCGGTGGTGACCCGCAGGCCCGCCTTGAACTCGCTGACGATGCCGTGCCGGTCGAGGGCGGCGCTGATCTGGGGGCCTCCTCCGTGCACGACGACCGGCTTGAGGCCGGCCTGGCGCAGGAAAACGACGTCCTGGGCGAAGGCGGCCTTGAGGTCCTCGTCGATCATGGCGTTGCCGCCGAACTTGATGACGACGATCTTGCCGTTGTGGCGGGTCAGCCAGGGCAGGGCCTCGATGAGGATCTGCGCCTTGGGGAGCGCCTTGTGCTTGCGGGTCGGGTTCTGGCCCGTCTTGTCGCTCACGACGAGTACGCGCTGTTCTCGTGGACGTAGTCGGCGGTCAGGTCGTTCGCCCAGATGACGGCGGACTCGGTGCCGGCGGCGAGGTCGGCGGTGATGGTGACCTCGCGGTAGCGCATGTCGACGAGTTCGCGGTCGTCGCCGACGGAGCCGTTCCTGCAGACCCAGACGCCGTTGATGGCGACGTTGAGCCGGTCGGGCTCGAAGGCGGCCCGCGTGGTGCCGATCGCGGAGAGCACCCGGCCCCAGTTGGGGTCCTCGCCGTGGATGGCGCACTTGAGGAGGTTGTTGCGGGCGATGGACCGGCCCACCTCGACGGCGTCGTCCTCGGTGGCCGCGTTGACCACCTCGATGCGGATGTCCTTGCTGGCGCCCTCGGCGTCGCCGATGAGCTGGCGGGCCAGGTCGTCGCAGACCTCTCGTACGGCCTGGGCGAACGCGTCCTGCGCCGGGGTGACGCCGGAGGCGCCGGAGGCGAGGAGGAGGACGGTGTCGTTGGTCGACATGCAGCCGTCGGAGTCGACCCGGTCGAAGGTGACGCGGGTGGCGCCCCGGAGGGCGCTGTCGAGGCCCTTGGCGTCGACGTCGGCGTCGGTGGTGAGGACGACGAGCATGGTGGCGAGACCGGGGGCGAGCATGCCTGCGCCCTTGGCCATGCCGCCGACCGTCCAGCCGTCCTTCGTGACCACGGAGGTCTTGTGGACGGTGTCCGTGGTCTTGATGGCGATGGCGGCCTTCTCGCCGCCGTGCTCGGAGAGTTCGGCCGCGGCCTTCTCGATGCCGGGGAGCAGCTTGTCCATGGGGAGCAGGATGCCGATGAGGCCGGTGGAGGCGACAGCGACCTCGCCGGCGCCGACCTCGGTGCCCTTCGCGCCGAGGACCTCGGCGACCTTCTCGGCGGTGGCGTGGGTGTCCTGGAAGCCCTTGGGGCCGGTGCAGGCGTTGGCGCCGCCCGAGTTGAGGACGACGGCGGTCAGTTCGCCGTCGGCGAGGACCTGCTGCGACCAGACGACGGGGGCGGCCTTGACGCGGTTGGAGGTGAAGACTCCCGCGGCGGCGCGGCGGGGCCCGGTGTTGACCACGAGGGCCAGGTCCGGGTTGCCGTTCTGCTTGATCCCGGCGGCGATGCCCGCCGCCGTGAATCCCTTCGCTGCGGTGACGCTCACGGAGCGACTCCAATCGTGGAAAGTCCGGTGCTCTCGGGGAGCCCGAGGGCGATGTTCATGCTCTGCACCGCGCCGCCGGCGGTGCCCTTGGTGAGATTGTCGATGGCGCTGATCGCGATGATCCGGTTCGCCGCCGGGTCGTACGCGACCTGTACCTGAACGGCGTTGGAACCGTAGACGGACGCCGTCGCCGGCCACTGCCCCTCGGGGAGCAGGTGGACGAACGGCTCGTCCGCGAAGGCCTTCTCGTAGGCGGCCCGTACGGCCTCGGCGGTGACGCCGGGCTTGGCGGCGGCGGTGCAGGTGGCGAGGATGCCGCGGGGCATCGGCGCCAGGGTCGGCGTGAAGGAGACGGTGACCCGCTCCCCCGCCGGCCCGCTGAGGTTCTGGATCATCTCGGGGGTGTGCCGGTGGCCGCCGCCGACGCCGTACGGCGACATGCTGCCCATGACCTCGCTGCCGAGGAGGTGCGGCTTGGCCGCCTTGCCCGCACCGGAGGTACCGGAGGCGGCGACGATCACGGCCTCGGGCTCGGCGAGACCGTTCTCGTACGCGGGGAAGAGCGCGAGCGAGACGGCGGTCGGGTAGCAGCCGGGCACCGCGACCCGCTTGGACCCGTCGAGGGCGGCGCGGGCACCGGGGAGTTCGGGCAGCCCGTAGGGCCAGGTCCCGGCGTGCGGGGAGCCGTAGTACGTCTCCCAGTCGGCGGGCTCCTTGAGCCGGAAGTCGGCGCCCATGTCGACGACGAGGACGTCGGGACCGAGCTGTTCGGCGACGGCGGCGGACTGGCCGTGCGGCAGGGCGAGGAAGACGACGTCTTGCCCGGCGAGCTCGTCCGCGGTCGTGGGCACGAGGACGCGGTCCGCGAGCGGCAGCAGGTGGGGCTGGAGCGCCCCGAGGCGCTGGCCGGCGTTGGAGTGGCCGGTCAGCGAGCCGATCTCCACATGGGGGTGGGCGAGGAGGAGACGCAGGAGCTCTCCACCCGCGTATCCGCTCGCACCCGCCACTGCTACTCGTACCGTCATCGAAACCCTCCTCATGGATGGCATGACTATACGTATCCCAGCAGTTTTATGCAACGACACATCGCACCCCTCATATTCCTTGACAGGAATATTCTTCGCGGCGAATACTTGTCCTCGTGGACGACGCAGACCCTCTCCTCATCGCACTGGCCGACCCGGCCCGCTGGCGCCTCGTGCACCTGCTGGCCGAACGGCCCCGCCCCGTGGGCGTCCTCGCCCAGCTCGCCGAGGCGCGGCAGCCGCAGACGACCAAGCACCTGCAGACGCTGGAACGGGCCGGGATCGTCACCTCCCAGCGCTCCGGACAGCGCCGGGTCTACGCCCTCCAGCCCGGCCCGCTACGGGATCTGGCGGCCACGCTCGGGCGGCTCGCCGACACCGCGGACCAGGCCGGCGGGTCGCGCGAGACGTTCGACCGTCACGGACTCGGCCTCGCGAGCGAGCGGCTCGCGGCGGAGGGGCCGGGATGGGCCGACGAGCGCTCGTTCCGGTTCCACCGGTCACTGGCCCGGGACCCCGACTCGGTCTGGCGCCACCTGACCGAGACCGGCCTGCTCGCCCGCTGGTGGACACCTGACGACCTGCGCCTCTCGGACCTCGCCTTCGAGGCACGGCCGGGGGGACGGATCCTCCTGGAATACCGCGACGCCGAGGACACCGGGCACTCCGACCCGGTCGCCGGGCGCGGGGACGGCGTCGTCGACGTCGCCCGCCCCGGCGAGCGGCTCGCGTACCGGCTCTCGCCCCGGCTCCCCGACGGCAGCGCCGCCTTCACGGCACACGTCGACTTCGACCTCCGGCCCACCGACGCCGGAACGGACCTCGACGTCCACTACCTGATCGCCGACAGCGCGGTGGAGTCGGCCGACTTCATCGCGGGCATCGAGATCGGCTTCGGACAGTGCCTCGACAAGCTTGCCGGTGCCGTCGACGCAGCTCACGACGCGCCTCACACCTCAGCCCGCACCGAAGGAAAGCAGGTACAGCCATGACCCGCTCCACCGGACGCAAGGTGACCGCCAACATCGCCCTCACCCTCGACGGGCGCTACAACGGCCCCGGCGGGCCGGGAGACATCTCGGCGATCGTCCCGTACGCGACCACCGAGGTCGCCCGTGACCACCTCACCCACATCTGGGAGAACGCGACGACCGCACTGCTCGGCCGCGTCAACGCCGAGGGCTTCCTGGGGTACTGGCCGACGGTCGCGGCCGACGAGAACGCCGACCCGCGCGACCGCGGCTACGCGAAGTGGCTCGTCGACACGGAGAAGGTCGTCCTGTCGGCCACCCTGACCGCATCCCCATGGGAACGCGCCCGCGTGGTGAACGCCCCGGCCGCCGAGGTCGTCGCCGAACTCAAGAGCCAGGGCGAGGGCGACATCCTGGTCAACACCAGCCCGAGCATCACCAAGGCGCTCCTCGCCGCGGACCTGGTGGACCGGCTGTACCTGCTGATCTGCCCGGAGATCGCCGGGGGCGGGCAGCGGCTGTTCGACGACGGCCTGCCCGGTTCACGGTGGCGGCTCATCAGCCAGGAGGCCGGCGAGCTCGGCGAGACGGCCTCGGTCTACGACCGGGTCCGCTGACCGGGCCGGGCAGCAGGCCGGGCGACGAACTCGGTCCGTGCTCGGCCCGCACTCGGCCGGCGCGCGGGCCCAGGGCGCGCCCGGCCCGGGGGGAGGGGTGCCGGACGAGGCGATTCCACACCCCTCCACCGGCCGCTCTTTGCATGACCATGCGAGATGATGCATACTCTTCCCATGTCCAAGGTCCTCACCTCCCTGCCCGCCGGCGAGCGCGTCGGCATCGCCTTCTCCGGCGGCCTCGACACCTCCGTCGCGGTCGCATGGATGCGCGACAAGGGCGCCATCCCGTGCACCTACACCGCCGACATCGGCCAGTACGACGAGCCCGACATCGCCTCGGTGCCCGGCCGTGCCAAGACCTACGGCGCCGAGATCGCGCGCCTGGTCGACTGCCGCGCGGCGCTGGTCGAGGAGGGTCTTGCCGCACTCACCTGCGGGGCGTTCCACATCCGTTCCGGCGGCCGTGCCTACTTCAACACCACGCCGCTCGGCCGCGCCGTCACCGGCACCCTCCTCGTCCGGGCGATGCTCGAGGACGACGTCCAGATCTGGGGCGACGGCTCGACGTTCAAGGGCAACGACATCGAGCGGTTCTACCGCTACGGTCTCCTCGCCAACCCGCACCTGCGGATCTACAAGCCCTGGCTGGACGCGGACTTCGTGACCGAGCTGGGCGGCCGCAAGGAGATGTCGGAGTGGCTGCTCGCCCACGAGCTGCCCTACCGCGACAGCACCGAGAAGGCGTACTCCACCGACGCCAACATCTGGGGCGCCACCCACGAGGCCAAGACCCTGGAGCACCTGGACACGGGTGTCGAGACCGTCGAGCCGATCATGGGTGTGCGGTTCTGGGACCCGTCGGTCGAGATCGAGGCCGAGGACGTCACGATCGGCTTCGCGCAGGGCCGGCCGGTGTCCATCAACGGCAAGGAGTTCGCCTCCGCCGTCGACCTGGTCATGGAGGCGAACGCCATCGGCGGCCGCCACGGCATGGGCATGTCGGACCAGATCGAGAACCGCATCATCGAGGCGAAGAGCCGCGGCATCTACGAGGCGCCCGGCATGGCCCTGCTGCACGCGGCGTACGAGCGGCTGGTCAACGCGATCCACAACGAGGACACCGTCGCCCAGTACCACAACGAGGGACGGCGCCTCGGCCGGCTGATGTACGAGGGCCGGTGGCTGGACCCGCAGGCGCTCATGGTCCGCGAGTCCCTGCAGCGCTGGGTCGGCACCGCCGTCACCGGCGAGGTGACGCTGCGGCTGCGGCGCGGCGAGGACTACTCGATCCTCGACACGACGGGTCCGGCGTTCAGCTACCACCCGGACAAGCTGTCCATGGAGCGCACCGAGGACTCGGCGTTCGGCCCGGTGGACCGGATCGGCCAGCTCACCATGCGCAACCTCGACATCGCCGACTCCCGCGCCAAGCTGGAGCAGTACGCGGGCCTCGGTCTGATCGGCACCGGCAGCCCCTCCATCGGCGCCGCCCAGGCGGCCGCCACCGGGCTGATCGGCACCATGCCGGAGGGCGGCGCGGAGGCCATCGCCTCCCGCGGTGAGGTCTCCGGCGACGAGGAGATGCTGGACCGCGCCGCGATGGAGTTCGGCACGGACTGATCCACCCGTCGGGCGTCAGGCCCGACACCCCGGAAGGCCGGCTCGACGCCCCCGCGTCGGACCGGCCTTTCCGTGTGCCGGGTGCTGGTCGGCTGTGTCACATCCGGGCGGGTCCCCTCGTCAACGCGGTGACGGTACCGACGAGGAGCGAGGCGCCATGCACGACGACACCTTTCTGACCGCCCTGACCGGGCGCTTCGACGCGCACGAGGAACGACTGCGGGAGGTGGCCCTCCGGATGATGGGCTCACGGGCCGAGGCCGAGGAGGCGCTCGCGACGGCGCGGGCGGCCCTCGGCCGGACCGGCGGGGCGGCGGTACGGGCCTGGCTGACGGTTTCGGTGGGGCAGGCGTGTGTACGGGGGCTCCAGGAGCGAGGCGTCCGTGAGCGGCGCCCGGCTCCGGGGGACGGCGGGGCGGTGGGCGCCGACTCCTTGTGGCTCGCGCTGCTCGTCGCACTCGACGCACTCGGGGCCGAGGAGCGGCTCGCCTACGTGCTGCACGACGCGTTCGGGCTGCCGCCGTCCGAGACGGCACGGATCACCGGCAGCTCCCCCGAGGAGGTGACGCGGCTCGCCCGGCGGGCCAGGGCGCGGATCCGGGGCGGCGGGGCGGCCCCGACCGCCGGTGACACCGAGCGGCAGCGGGTGGTTGTGGACCGGTTCCTGGCGGCCGCACGCGCGCGGGACGCCCGTACGCTCGCCGCCGTACTCGATCCGGACGTGGTCGCCCACTCCGAGCGCGGCCCGCTGCACGGCGCTCCGGCCGTCGCCGAGCAGGCGGCCGGCTTCGCGCGGTTCGCCGACTTCGCCCGGCCCGCCCTCGTCGACGGGGCCGTCGGAGCGGTCGCGTACGTCGCCGGGCGGCCGGCCGCCGCCGTGGTGTTCACCTTCCGCCGGGACCGCGTCGTCAGCCTCTCCTTCACCACCGGGGAGGACCGGGTGCGCGCGCTCGAACCGGCCTTTCCCGAGGGGGACTGGGCCGACGTGGCGCCGCCCCCTAACCTGAGGACATGATCATCGACGCGCAGACCCATGTACGAGTCGCCCGTCCCTCGCGGGACCTGGCCGCCGCCGAGCGGTTCTACGTCGACGGGCTCGGGCTCGACGTGCTGTGGCGGAGCACCGAGCGGGTACCCGGCGAGCACGACCTGCTCATGGTGGGGCCGAAGGACGGGGGCTGGCACTTCGAGCTGACCCGCGATCCCGGGCATCCGCTGGAGCCCACCCCGACCGTCGACGACCTGTTCGTCCTGTACCTGGGGGCGCCCGTCGAGGAGGAGCAGGTGGAGCGGCTGGTCGCCTCCGGCGGGACCCGGGTGGCCGCGCACAATCCCTACTGGGACACCTTCGGCGTCACCGTCGCCGATCCCGACGGGTACCGGCTGGTCCTGTGCTCGCGTACCTGGGGATGACGACCGGGAGGAGTGCGGGCGGGCCGGACGGCTCCGCCCGCACCCCTGGCGGATACTAGGCCGTACGTACGGCTCGCAGGACCACGAACTTCGCGTCGCTGGCGACGAGATCGCTGTTGCCGAAGATCCGGCGGAGGGTGACGTGGTAGCCGAGGTGCCGGTTGCCGATGACCCACAGTTCACCGCCGGGCCGCAGCGCGCGCCGGGCTTCCGCGAACATGCGGCGGGCCGTGCGGTCGGTGGTGGCCTGGTGGCTGTGGAACGGCGGGTTGTTGAGGACCAGGTCCACCGAGCCCTCGGGCAGGTCGCTCAGTCCGTCGCCGACGATGAACTCCGCCTTGCGTCCCTCGCCCACGTGGGTCCGGAAGTTCTCCTCGGCCGAGGCGACCGCCGGGTACGACTCGTCGGTGAAGACCAGTTCCGCGTCGGGCTCGGAGAGGGCGATGGCGAGACCGACGACGCCGTTGCCGCAGCCGAGGTCGGCGACGCGGGCCGTGCCGAGGTCGCCCGGCAGGTTCGCGAGGAAGAAGCGGGTGCCGATGTCGAGGCGGTCGGCGCAGAAGACGCCGGCGTGGTTGGTGACGGTCAGACCGGGCAGACCGGGCGCGGGGGTGTCCGCCGGGAGGTCGTACCGGTGCGGCCACGGGTTCGGGCGCGGGGTGGTCGAGGGATCGGGGGTGGTGTGGATCAGCCGGGCCTTCTTCACCGCGAGCGAGGTGCGGGTGGGCCCGATGATCCGCTCGAAGAGCCGGAGCGTGGAGGTGTGGATCTCCTTCACCATGCCGGTGCCGACGATCACGGTGCCCTCGTGCACGGCGGGTGCGAGCCGGTGCAGCTGGTCCTCCAGGAGCGCGAGGCTCTTGGGGACGCGGACCAGGAGGACGTCGATCCGCTGGGGTGGCGGGTCCTGGGTGGTGAGCAGCCGGACGGCATCCGGGGCGGCCCCGGCGCGGGCCAGGTTGGCCCTGGTGGCCTGTTCGCCGAGGTAGGAGTCGGTGATCTGGACGAGCTCGCCGGTTCCGGCGGCGTGCAGCGCGGTGACGAGGGCTCCCCAGCGGTCGCCGAGGACGGCGACGGTGCCGGACAGGTCGGTTCCGCTCTCGGCCAGGTGGCCCAGGAGGTATTCGTCGGCCGCGTCCCAGGCGCGCAGCTGGTCGCGCGGGTCCTCGGGAAAGCGGGTCAGCGTGAAGGCGCCCCATGACGTGGTCAAACGGTTCATCGTGCCTCCAGGCTAGCCGGTCGCGGCCGCCTGCTCTCCCGTCCCGCGCGGAAGCGGGGTCCTCGGCCCGCCCGCGGGGGTGTGCCGGTGCCGTTTCAGTGCGGCGCCGCGGCGAGCTGGAGGTGCCAGAGGCCCGGGCGGCCGGTGAGGGTGACGGTGGAGAGGGGACGGACGTCGACGTTCCAGTAGGTGGCCGGCGGCGCCTTCAGGGCGTACACGAGGGCCGCCCGTACGACGGAGGGTTCGGCGACGGCGACGATGGCGACGTCCTCGGCGGGGCGGGTGTCGAGCCAGTTCCCTATCCGGGTGATGAAGGCGAGGAGCGGTTCGCCACCGTGCGGGGCGGTGCGGGCGTCGGTGAGCCAGGCGTCGACGGCGGCCGGTTCGAGGGCGGCGACCTCGGCGAGGGTCAGGCCCCGCCAGCGGCCCATGTCGCAGTCGCGCAGTGCGGGCTGGGCGAGGGGTGCGTAGCCGAGGGCGGTGCCGGTGGCGCGGCAGCGCGGGGTCGGGGAGCAGTAGCGCAGTTCGGCCGCGCCGAGCGGGATGAGCGCGGGCGCGGCGAGCTGCACGTCGTACCAGCCGGCCTCGTCCAGTGGCCGGTCGTCGTCGAAGCGTTCGGCGAGCAGGGAGGAGCTGCGTGCCGCCGTGACGAGCGTCACCCGAAGACTCATGGGCGCGATCGTGAGGCCGGAGGCGCCGCAGGTCAAGGGGTCATTCCCCGGGGCGGGAGGGGCTCCGGCTCACTGCTGCCCGAGAGCCATCCACTTGTCCGGATTCTGCAGTGGCGTGAAACCGACCTTCTCGTACACCCCGTGCGCGTCGGCGGTGGCGAGCATGATGCGGCGCAGCCCGTACGGCGCGAGGTGATCGCGGACCGCGGTGACGAGTGCGGTGCCGAGGCCGGTGCCGCGGGCCGGACGGTCGACGTAGACGTCGCAGAGCCAGGCGAAGGTGGCGTAGTCGGTGACGACGCGCGCGTAGGCGGTCATCTCGCCGGTCTCGCGGTGGTACGCGCCCAGGTTGAGGGATCCCTCGATGGCCGCGTCCTGCTTCTCCCGAGGTCGGCCGAGGGCCCAGTAGGCGTCCGTGGAGAGCCAGTGGTGGACGCGGGCCGCGTCGAGCCGCGCGGGGTCGGCTGAGATCTCGTACGTCCCGTGCATGACGGGGCTGTCGGTGGTCGTGCTGTCGCTCATCACCGAAGGCTTGCAGTGACACTGGGTCTTGTCAGGTGAATTTGCCCGGCCCCGACCGGAGTGGGCGTGGGGGCGGGGACGGCCGATGAGGGGCGTCCGTCCCGGCCCCCGCGGTCAGGGGGTGAGTTCGTCGACCGCCGTCCGCAGCCGGCGCACGCCCTCCACGATCTCCGTGGGGCCCGCGACACCCGCGAAACTCAGCCGGATGTACCCGGCGGGGGGTTCCGCGCAGAAGTACGGACGGCCCGGGGCCGCGGCGACGCCGGCCCGCAGGGCGGCTGCGAGGAAGGCGGCCTCGGGCAGCGTGTCGGGCAGGCGCGGCCAGAGGTGGTAGCCGCCGTAGGGGACGTACGGAAGGGCCAGCATGGGCAGCTGATGGGCCACCGCGCCGGTCAGAAGGTCCCGGCGGCTCTTGAGCTCCTGGGCGACGGCCCGCAGATGGCGGTGCCAGGCGGGCGATCCGACGAGTTCGAGCGCGGCCTCCTGGAGGGGGCGGGGGACGAAGAAGCTGTCGACCACCTGGATGGCGCGGAGGCGTTCCAAAACGGGGCCGCGGGCGGCGAGGGCGCCGACACGGAGGCTGGGCGAGGTGGCCTTGGTGAGCGAGCAGACATGGACGACCACCCCGTCGGGATCGTCCGCGGCGAGCGGGGCGGGGAGCGGCGGGGCGTCCTCGTGGACGAGACGGCGGGCGAAGTCGTCCTCGACGACGAAGGCTCCGGCGGCACGGGCTATGCGGACGACCTCGCGGCGCCGTTCCGGCGCGAGCACGGCGCCGGTCGGGTTCTGGAAGAGCGGCTGGCAGACGAAGACTCGGGCTCCGGTGGCGCGGAACGCGGCTTCGAGGAGCTCGGGGCGCACTCCGTCGGCGTCGGCGGGGACGGGCACGGGGCGCAGTCCCGCGGCGCGGGCGACGGCCAGCATGCCCGGGTAGGTGGGCGACTCGACGAGGACGGGGGTGCCGGGTGGGGTGAGGGCGCGCAGGGCGGTGGTGATGGCGGACTGCCCGCCGGCGGTGACGAGGAGGTCGGCGGCGGTGACGCTGCCGCCGATCTCGCGGGCGAACCACTCGCGCAGCTCGGGCAGGCCGTCGGTGGGCGGTCTGCTCCAGGCGCCGGGGCGGCGTCCGGCGCGGGCGAGGGCGGCGGCGAGCGCCCGCTCGGGCTGAAGGGAGGCGTGGAGATAGCCGCCGTTGAACTCGATCACTCCCGGCGGTGGCGCGGCGAGGGTGACGAGGACGCCGGAGGCGTCGACGGCCCGGGGGACGAGTTCCGTGGCGGAGTCGGCACTGAGGGCGAGCTCCTGCCAGGAGGTGTCCCCGGCGACGGGGGTGGCGGTGCGGCGCTCGGCCCGGAAGGCGCCGGCGCCGGGCCGGGTGACCACGAGCCCTTCGGCGGCGAGCTGGGCGAGGGCTCGGGTGACGGTCACCGGGGAGACCCGGTAGCGCTCGACGAGCGCTCGGCTCGACGGCAGCTTTCCACCTGGAGAGTAGCGGTTCAGCTCACTCCTCAAGGAATGCGCCAGTTCTGCGACACTGCTACGCTCGTTCATGACAGCAAAGAATAGCGCTACCGCCTCCAGGACGATAGCGGTCACCGGCTCCACCGGAAGCACCGCGACCGCCGTGAGCACCGCCACCGGAGCGAGTACCGGAACCGGCGCGAGTGCGGGAGCCGGCGCGAGTACCGGAACCGGCGCGAGCAGCACCGCCACCGCCCGGACCGCCCCCGATCCGCTCCCCCGCGGCACTCTGCTCGCCGGACTCGGCGTGGTCGCGTTCTCGCTGACCTTCCCGTCGACCGTCTGGGGCCTGGAGAGCTTCGGCCCCTGGTCCCTGGTCGCCGTGCGCTCCACCCTCGCCGCCCTCATCGCGGGCGCGTTCCTGCTCGTCGGCAGAGTTCCGCTGCCGGAGCGGCACCACTGGGCGGGCCTCGCCGTCGTCGCCGGCGGTGTCGTCATCGGCTTCCCGCTCCTGACGACCCTGGCCCTGCAGACCTCCACCACCTCGCACGCCGCCGTCGTGGTGGGCCTGCTGCCGCTCACCACGGCGACCTTCGCCGCCGCGCGGACCGGACGGCGCCCCTCCCGCACGTTCTGGTTCGCCGCCGTGTCGGGCGCGGTCGTGGTGATCGCCTTCACGCTCCAGCAGAGCGGCGGGGCCGTCTCCCGGGGCGACCTGTACCTCTTCGGCGCGCTCCTGGTCTGCGCGGCGGGCTACACCGAGGGCGGTCGGCTCGCGCGGCTCATGCCGGGCTGGCAGGTCATCGGCTGGGCCCTGGTCCTGTGCCTGCCGCTGATGGCCGTCGGCTCCGCCGTGGCACTGTCCATGGAGCCGGTCCACCTGAACGCCCACGGCGTGATCGGCCTGGTCTGGGTGGCCGCCGGCTCCACCTTCTTCGGCCTGTACGTCTGGTACCGGGGCATGGCCGCGATCGGCATCCCCAAGGCCAGCCAGCTGCAGCTGGCGCAGCCGCTCCTCACCCTCTTCTGGTCGGTCTTCCTGCTCGACGAGAGCCTGCCGCTCGCCGCCCCGCTCGCGGCGGTGGCCGTCCTGGTCTGCATCGCGGTCACCCAGCGGGCGAAGAGCTGACGCGACGGATCGGGGTGACCCGGGTCACAATGGCAGGCGTAGGCTCCGAGAAGGACAAGCCCGGTCGCGAGGAGGCCCCGATGCAGGCGAGCGTGGGCGACAAACTGCTGGTGCACGGCCGGACCGTCGGTCATCACGACCGTACGGCCGAGGTGCTCCAGGTCCTGGGGGAGAACGGCACCCCCCCGTACCGCGTGAAGTTCGACGACGACGGTCACGAGGCCCTGATGTCGCCGGGCCCCGACACCGTCGTACGCCATCACCCGGAGGGGGAGGCCCGCTGAGCCCTCTCCTTCGGCGGACGGACCCTGGTCGGGTAGTGATCGGCCACCACGGCGGCCATCGCCCCGATCCGGTCCGTGGCGACCTCCGTCGCGGCGAAGAAGCAGTGGCCGCCGACCGTCGGGTAGCGGGCGGCGAGTTCCAGGTGGCGTGACAGCTCCCCCGGGTCCTGCCAGGCCGCGGGCTGGGTGGGATCGCCCGCCTTGTAGAGCGCCTCTCCGATGTAGAGGCCGACGCCGGTGTCCTGGACCACCGCGTCCCACCAGGGCAGCAGCTTGGCGTAGTCGACGGCGGGCAGGCCGATGTTCCAGTACAGCTGGGGCACCACGTAGTCGATCCAGCCCTCCCGGATCCACTTCCGGACGTCGGCGTACAGGTCGTCGTAGGTCTGGACGCCCGCGTCGGTGTCCGAGCCCTCCGGATCGGTGGCGACGTTCCGCCAGACACCGAAAGGACTCACGCCGAAGGCCACCCCCTGCTTCACTTCCTTGATCCGGGCGGACATCTCGGAGACGAGCAGATCGGTGTTGTGCCGCCGCCAGGCCGCCCTGTCGGGAAAGTCACCGCCGTACCGGGCGTACGCGTCGTCGTCGGCGAAGACCTCCCCGGCCACCGGGTAGGGGTAGAAGTAGTCGTCCCAGTGCACGGCGTCGATGTCGTAGCGCCGCAGCGCGTCCAGCATCGCGTCCTGGACGAAGCGGCGGACCTCGGGACGCCCCGGGTCGTAGTAGAGCTTTCCGCCGTAGGGCAGCACCCACTCCGGGTGCAGCCGGGCCGGATGGTCGGCGACGAGCAGGCTCGGGTCCGTGTGATTCGCCACTCGGTACGGGTTGAACCAGGCGTGCAGTTCGAGGCCCCGCGCATGGGCCTCCTCGACGGCCGTGCCGAGCGGATCCCAGCCGGGGTCACGGCCCTGCGTCCCGGAGAGGCACTGCGCCCACGGCTCGTACGGCGAAGGCCAGAGCGCGTCGGCGGTGGGCCGGACCTGGAGGACCACCGCGTTGAGCCGGCGCTCGACCACCCTGTCCAGGTGGGCCAGGAGCTCGGCGCGCTGCCCCTCGGCGGTCAGCCCGGCGGGGGGCCAGTCGCGGTTGGCGACCGTGGCGATCCACATGCCGCGGAACTCCTGCCGGCGGTGCGGCCCCGCCCGTACCGAGGACTCGTCCCCGGCCGATGCCCGGCCTGTCGTCCCCGTCACGGCGAGCGCCGCCCCGGTGGCTCCGGCCACGAACCCTCTTCTGCCGATAGGCCGCACTTGTACCCCTCCTCTGTCGGATACGTCACACCCACCCGGACAGCATGCCCGCCCCGGACGATCGATCATCGGTTAATGAGCGGTAACGTCGTGGGGGTCGAGGCGGACGCACCGGAATCACACGGGGCCCGCCGCAGAGAAGAGCGAAAGGCACGAGGTGACGGACTCCATGGCCGACATTGAGCGCGTCGGAGTGGTGGGCTGCGGCCAGATGGGCGCGGGCATCGCAGAGGTGTGTGCCCGGAGCGGCCTTGAGGTGAAGGTCGCCGAGACCACCGGCGAGGCGCTGGAGCTCGGCCGCACACGGCTCTACAACTCGCTGGCCAAGGCCGCCGAACGCGGCAAGATCAGCGAGGAGGAGCGGGACGCCACACTCGCTCGCCTGAGCTTCACCACCGACCTGGGCGAGTTCGCCGACCGCGACCTCGTCATCGAGGCGGTCGTGGAGAACGAGCAGGTCAAGACCGAGATCTTCCAGGTGCTCGACCAGGTCATGACCCGGCGCGACGCGATCCTGGCCTCGAACACCTCGTCCATCCCGCTGGTCAAGCTGGCCGTGGCGACCTCCCGCCCCGACCAGGTCATCGGCATCCACTTCTTCAACCCGGCCCCGGTGCAGAAGCTCGTCGAGCTGATCCCGGCCCTCACCACCTCCGAGGGCACCATCAGCCGGGCCCAGGCCTTCGCGGAGAAGACGCTCGGCAAGCACGCGATCCGCGCGCAGGACCGGTCCGGCTTCGTGGTCAACGCGCTGCTCGTGCCGTATCTGCTCTCGGCGATCCGGATGTTCGAGTCGGGCATCGCGAGCCGCGACGACATCGACAACGGCATGGAGTTCGGCTGCGCCCACCCGATGGGCCCGCTGAAGCTGTCGGACCTGATCGGTCTGGACACCATCGCCTCGATCGCCGACTCGATGTACGCCGAGTTCAAGGAGCCGCTGTACGCCGCTCCGCCGCTGCTGCAGCGCATGGTGGACGCCGGCCGGCTCGGCCGGAAGACGGGCTGGGGCTTCTACCCGTACTCCTGAGTACGCCGGCGTACGCCTGAGCACCGCGTACGCCTGAGCACCCCCGCGTCACCCCTGATCACCGGACGGCCCGTTCTCTCGCACAGGTACGGGCCGTCCGGCGTTTCCCGCGCCGGGTGGTCAGCCGAGGCGCAGATGGCGGAGCATCAGGAGCCCTGCGGCCATGTTGGCGGCCGGGATCTCGCCCCGGGCGATCATGTCCGGGATCTCCTTCAGCGGGATCCAGGCCCGCCGCGAGGACTCGAAGGCGTCCTCGGGCGGTCCCGTGTACGTGGCCCGCTCGGCCCAGTAGAGGTGGTGCCGGGCGTCGGTGAGGCCGTTGGACGGTTCGACGGTGAGGAGATGGCGCAGCGGCCCCGGCCGCCAGCCGGTCTCCTCCTCCATCTCGCGGGCGGCGGCGGTCTCGATCTCCTCGCCGTCCTCGACGACACCGGCGGCCAGTTCCCAGCCCCAGCTGTCGGTGATGAAGCGATGGCGCCAGATCATCAGGACTTCGTCGGCCTCGTTGACGGCGGTCGCGACGGCGACCGGACGGAGCCGGATCAGATAGTGGTCGAGGTGGCGGCCGTCGGGGAGTTCGACGTCCGCGAGGTTCACCCGGAACCAGCGATTCTCATAGACGGAGCGTTCGCTGAGTTTCGTCCACTGCACGTTCTTGCCACCTTCCGACTGGTCGGTGCTTGTTTGGTGGCAATATCGCAGCAGCTCGGCGCTCATAGGGGAACGCGTAGCGCCCCGTCGATGAGAGCCGCGGCCTCCCGGGCCTCCCCTCCGCCGCTCGCGAGGAGGTGTTCCCGCACCTGCCGCAGCCGGTCCCGCAGCCGCCGCGACTCCATCCCCCGCGCCCGCTCGGTCATCTCCACCGCCGTACGCGCCGCCCCGTCGGCCTCCCCCTGCCGCAGCTCGATCTGGCACAGCATGGCGAGCCGGTGCACCCGGCCCCGGTCGTGCGAGGGAGTCCCCACCGCCATCGACGCGTGCTCGTGCGCCGCCGCGAGGTCACCCAGACTGAGGAGGGCCTCGGCGACCTGGACGTTGACGAGCCCCGGCTGCACATAGCCCGTCTCGGCCGGCTCCTCCCCCGGGCTGATCCGCTCCGCCGCCGTCTCCGCCCGCCGGATGCACGCCAACGCGGCCGCTCCGTCGCCCAGATGCGCGTACGCCTTCGCCTGCATCGCCGTCAGATCGGCCGCGAGCGCCGGGGTGATCTGCCGCCCCGCGGCCCGCAGCGCCGCCTCCGCGAACGCCACGGCCTGCCGGTACTCCCCCATGAACAGCGACTGGTTGACGAGGAGCGCGATCACGTAGGCGCCGAGCCCCCGGTCCCCGCTCGCCTTCGCCAGCCGCAGTGCCTGGTGGAAGTAGAGCTGGGCGAGACCGTGCGCGTCCGCGTCGTACGCGCAGATGCCGGCCACCGCCACGAGTCCACCAGTGGCCCGGTGCAGCCGCCGGCCGAGGGCGTCGCTGTACGAGCCCCGCAGCAGCGGCGCGGTCTCGGTGGTGAGGAAGCCGACGATCCGGGCCCGGGTCGCGATGCCCCCGGCCCTGCGGTACATCTGCTCGTAGTGGGACCGGGCGGCACCCAGCACGGCGATGTCCGCGGCCGAGACCGACGTCCGTCCGGTGCGGGAGACGTCCCCGTCCTCCGGCGGGTTCTCCCACTCCCACACGGGCATCACCGCCGGAGTGCCGGTCACGGCCGGCGCACCGACTATGTGCGGCCGCTGCTGCTCGTCGGAACGCCACAGGGCGGCCGCCCGCTCCACGAACCCGGACAGGGGCGAACCGGCCGCGGGGAGCGGCCCGTCCGGCATCCCGAGGCCGATGTCGTCCAGGGTCACCTGGCGGCGCAGCCTCGCGGCGAGCACCTCGCAGATGAGGTCCGGGACCTGGCCGCGCGGCCGCTGACCCTTCAACCACCGTGACACGGCGGTGTGTTCGTAGCGCAGGGCGAGACCCCTGGCCCGGCCGGCCCGGTTCACATGGGCGGCGAGGCCTGCGTGGGAGACGCCCGCTTCGTCGAGCAGGGCGTCGAGCAAGGTGTTGGGCTGCATGGCCGCTCCGGTCACTCCGGTCGCTCGGTGAACTCAGCGTAGCGGTGGCTGATTTCGTACGGACCGCACCACTGTGGAGGGCCCCCTTCGGGTCAACTCCGCCCGGACGATTTCGCACGGGGTGTGAACGAAGTGCTCGTTCTTCCGGTCCGCGTACTCTGCCGCACTCGTCCCCGTACCGGTTGACTGTGCTTCTCGCCGCAAGGCGACCACCGGGCCGCCGGCTCCCCCCTCAACAGTGCGGCCGCCCGGTCCGCGTCGCCCGCCCCGCTGATCTGCCCGACACTCCGTGGCGGGGCGGGCGACGCCGGCCCGCCCCCTCCGCTCACCAGTGGGAGGAGGGGGCGGGCCGGGAGCGGCGCAGCCCGGGTTCGGCGGGCTGCGCCGGCACCCGGACCCGGTCGTTGCGTACGACGAGCAGCGCGACGTCGTCGGTGAGCCGGCCGCCCGTATGGTGCAGGAGGGCCGTGTGGACGCGGCGGACGAGCGCGGCGGGCACCTCACCGGACATCCCGGCCAGCGCATTGTCGAGCGCGAAGAACCGGCCCCGGTGGTCACGGGCCTCCTCGGCGCCGTCCGTGTGGAGGACCAGCGTCTCCCCCGGCAGTGGCCCGGCCACCGTGTGCGGGACGAGGACGGCGGGCAGCGGCAGGACGCCGAGCGGGGGAAGCGGGTCGCCGACCGGAAGCCGCTCCACCGTCCGCCCGAGGAGATACGGGCCAGGGTGACCGCAGTTGAACACCGCGAGCCGCCCGTCGGACCCGAGCTCCAGAAGCAGCAGGGTCACGAACTCCTCCGCGGCCGGATGCTCGGGATCCGTCCCGCTCCGCGCCGGGTGCTCGTCCCGCGCCCGCTCCCGCAGATGCCTCTCGAGGGCACGCTCCAGACGCCGCAGCACCCCGCCGAGTTCGGGCTCGTCATGGGCGGCCTCGCGGAAGCTGCCGAGCACCGCCACCACCGCGCCGAGCGCGGCGAGACCGTGGCCCCGGACGTCCCCGATGACGATCCGCACGCCGTACGGGGTGGCCACCGCCTCGTACAGATCGCCCCCGACGGACGCGCCCCGGGAGGCGGACAACTGACCGGCGGCAAGGGACAGACCGTCGAGCCGGGCGGGCGGCGGACGCAGCAGCACCTGCTGGGTGGCGACGGCGACGGCCCGCACGCGGGCCAGCTCGCGCACGAGCCCGCGCCGGAGACCGAGGACCATGCCGATGCCCACGGTCAGGAAGACGACACTGGTGGCGATCCTCATCGGCAGCCCCGGCTGCCGGGCCAGCGGACAGCCGAACTTCCATGCCACGGCCACCGCACCCCACGCGGTGGGAAGAGCGAGCGGGGCCAGCCGGCGGAGCCGGGAGCCATCGGAGACCAACGACCTCATACGGATCATGCACGGCCCTTCCCGAGCCCCGACAGCGCCCGAAGGCCCTGCGGCACACAGGTCCGCCCCTGCGGCCGGGTCGATTCTGCCGAGCCCACGGCCCACCGCGGAACACCGCCCGACGATCTCACCCGAAGGAGTGAGCACCCCCGGCGCGCCGCCCTCCGCCAGGGCTCCGCCATGCGTACGGACGGTCGGATCCCGTGTACGCGTGCGCCGTTCGGGGCGGGGAAACGGCGGAGGGCCGCCCCGGGGAATCCCCGGAGCGGCCCTCCTCACTCGTGCTCGCCGTGCGTCAGGCGCCGCGCAGGACGGCGCCCGTGCGGCCGGCGGCCAGGGCCACGGCCGCGTCGCGGGCCGCGGAGGCCTCGTCGACCGTGAGGGTGCGGTCCGTGGCGCGGAACTTCAGCGCGTACGCCAGGGACTTGGTGCCCTCGTCCAGCTGGTCGCCGGTGTAGACGTCGAACAGGCGGATGGACTCCAGGAGTTCACCCGCGCCCTCGGTGAGGGCGGCCTCGACATCGGCGGCCGGGACCTCCGTGGCGACGACCAGGGCGACGTCCTGCGTGGCGACCGGGAAGGAGGAGATCCGGGGAGCCTTGAGCGGGCCCTCGTTCGCCTTCTCCAGGAGGTCCAGGTCGATCTCCATGGCGCAGCTGCGGGCCGGGAGACCGAACGCCTTCACCACGCGCGGGTGCAGTTCGCCGGCGTGGCCGACGAGGACCTTCTCGCCGTCCACCTCGACGTGGAACGCGGCGCAGCGGCCCGGGTGCCAGGGGGTGTGCTGGTCGGCGCTGATGATCAGCTCGACCCCGGCCTCCGCGGCCACGGTCCGGCCGGCCTCGACCGCGTCGGCCCAGTCGGCCGGACGGCCCTTGCCCCACCAGCCGGCCTGCTCGCGCGCACCGGCGAGGACGACGGCCGCGCGGCGCGGCTGCGCGGGCAGCGCGGCGTTGACCTCGGAGATCTCCGCGTCGGTGGGACGGCGGTCGACGGGCAGCCGGACGGCGACGCCGGGCTGTCCCTCCGGCCGGAAGACCAGTCCGGTCTCGAAGAGCGCCAGGTCGTGGCTGCCGCGGCTGTCGTTGCGGCGGAGCGCACCGAGCAGGCCCGGGAGCAGCGTCGTACGGAGCGCGGGCTCCTCGTCCGAGAGCGGGTTGACCAGCTTCACGAGGAGACGGCGGGCGTCGTCCGCGTCGAGGCCGAGGTTGTCGAGGGCCTGCTCCCCGATGAACGGGTAGTTCAGGGCCTCGACGTAGCCGGCGCCGGCGAGCGCGCGGCCCACCCGGCGGTGGACGCGCTGGCGCTCGGTGAGCCCGCGCCCGGCCGGGGGCTTCGGCAGCGTGGAGGGCAGGTTCTCGTAGCCCTCCAGGCGGATGACCTCTTCGGCGAGGTCGTTCGGCGCGCCCAGGTCGGGGCGCCACGAGGGCACGGTGACGACCAGTTCGTCCTGGCCGTAGACGTCGCAGCCGACCTCCTGGAGGCGGCGGACGACGGTCTCACGGCCGTAGTCGACGCCCGCGACCTTGTCCGGGTGGTTCGCCGGCATGGTGATCGTGCGGGGCGCGGACGGGGCGACGATCTCGGTGACGCCGGCCTCGGCCGTACCGCCCGCGAGCAGCACGAGCAGGTCGACCGTGCGCTGCGCGGCAGCGGCGGCGGCCTGCGGGTCGACACCGCGCTCGAAGCGCTTGGACGCCTCGGAGGACAGCTTGTGGCGGCGGGCCGTGCGGGCGATCGAGATCGCGTCGAAGTGCGCGGCCTCGATGACGACCTCGGAGGTGCCGCTGGCGAAGCCGGTCTCGGGGTCCGTCGCCGGGTCGGCGATCTCCGTGTTGGCGCCGCCCATGACGCCCGCGATGCCGATCGGGCCGCGGTTGTCGGTGATGACCAGGTCCGCGGCGTCCAGGACGCGCACGGTGCCGTCGAGGGTGGTGATCTTCTCGCCGGCCTCGGCGCGGCGGACCCCGATGGGGCCGTCGAGCCGGGTGCGGTCGTAGGCGTGCAGCGGCTGGCCGAGCTCCAGCATCACGTAGTTGGTGACGTCGACGGCCAGCGAGATCGGGCGCATGCCGGCCTTCTGGAGACGGCGCTGCAGCCAGATCGGGGAGCGGGCCTCGGGCGCCAGACCGACGACGGTGCGCGCGGTGAAGCGGTCGCAGCCGATGGGGTCGGTGACCTGGACCGGGTAGCCGTACGAGTTCGGCGCGGGCACGTCGAGGAGCGCCGGGTCGCGCAGCGGCAGGCCGTAGGCGATGGCGGCCTCGCGGGCGACACCGCGGATCGAGAGGCAGTAGCCGCGGTCCGGGGTGACGGCGATGTCGAGGACCTCGTCGAACAGCTCCAGGAGGACCGTGGCGTCGGTGCCGACCTCGTGCTCCGGCGGCAGCACGATGATGCCGTGCGTGCCGTCGTCGCCCATGCCGAGCTCGTCGCCGGAGCAGATCATGCCCCGGGAGACGCGGCCGTACGTCTTGCGCTCGGCGATCCGGAAGTCACCGGGGAGCACGGCGCCGGGCAGGGCCACGACGACCTTGTCGCCCGCGGCGAAGTTCCGGGCGCCGCAGATGATCTCCTGCGGCTCGCCGGTGCCGTTGGCCTGGCCGACGTCGACGGTGCAGAAGCGGATGGGCTTCTTGAACTCCGTCAGCTCCTCGATGGTGAGGACCTTGCCGACCACCAGCGGGCCGGTCAGGCCGGCGCCGAGCTGCTCGACGGTCTCGACCTCGAGGCCTGCCGAAATGAGCTTGGCCTGGACGTCGCGGCCGGTCTCCGTCGCCGGCAGGTCGACGTACTCCCGCAGCCAAGAAAGCGGGACCCGCATCAGATCTCCATCCCGAACGGCCGGGTGAACCGGACGTCACCCTCGACCATGTCTCGCATGTCGTCCACGTTGTGGCGGAACATCAGCATCCGCTCGATGCCGAACCCGAAGGCGAATCCGCTGTACTTCTCGGGGTCCACACCGCAGGCGACGAGCACCTTCGGGTTGACCATGCCGCAGCCGCCGAGCTCGATCCAGCCCTCGCTGCCGCAGGTGCGGCAGGGTCGGTCCGGGTTGCCGATGGACTCGCCACGGCAGACGTAGCAGAGCATGTCCATCTCGGCGGACGGCTCGGTGAAGGGGAAGAAGTTCGGGCGGAGCCGGGTCTTCATGTCCGGGCCGAAGAGCGCCTGGACCATGTGGTCCAGGGTGCCCTTGAGGTCGGCCATGGTCAGGCCCTCGTCGACGGCGAGCAGCTCGATCTGGTGGAAGACCGGGGTGTGCGTGGCGTCGAGCTCGTCGGTGCGGTAGACGCGGCCGGGGCACACCACGTAGACCGGGGGCTCCCGGTCGATGAGGGTGCGGGCCTGGACCGGCGAGGTGTGCGTACGGAGCACGACGCCGGACTCGTCGCCCGTCGTCCCCTCAGGGCCCTCGACGAAGAAGGTGTCCTGCATCTGACGCGCCGGGTGGTCCGGTACGAAGTTCAGGGCGTCGAAGTTGAACCACTCCGCCTCGACCTCGGGGCCCTCGGCGACCTCGTACCCCATGGAGACGAACACGTCGGCGACGCGCTCCATGAGGGTGGTCAGCGGGTGGCGGGCGCCGGCCGGGACGCGGTCGTACGGCAGGGTGACGTCGACGGCCTCCTCGACGAGGACGCGGGCGTCGCGCTCGGCCTCCAGCTCGGTCTGGCGGGCGGCGAGCGCCTTGGAGACGGCGCCGCGGGCCTGGCCCACGACCTTTCCGGCGGCGGCCTTGGCCTGCGGAGGCAGGGCGCCGATCTCCCGGTTGGCGAGCGCCAGCGGCGAGGTGCCACTGGTGTGCGCGGTCTTCGCCTGCGCGAGCGCGTCGAGGTCGCCCGCGGCGGCGAAGGCGGCGAGCGCCTCGTCCCGCATGCGCTCGATCTCTTCCGGTTTCAGTGCCTCGACCTCAACCGGGTCGTACGACTTATTGGGTGCGGACATCTCTTCCCGTGCTTCCGTTGGCTGGCTGGGCGGCCCCGCTCGACGTCAAGGGCGCAAACGTGCCAAAGGACGAGTCTAACGGGGTGGGGGGACGCGAATGAGCCCGTGGGCAGGCCGGACGGCTCCTGATCTCTCGTGGTCTCGTCAGGTGAGACGTCAGAGGAGATGGGCCGGGGTGCCGACGGGCAGGATAAATCGGAACTCGGCCCCGCCCCCGGGGCCCCTTCCGACGGTGATGGTTCCGCCGTGGGCCTCGACGACGCCCTTGACGATGTAGAGCCCGAGCCCGGTGCCGCCGCGTTTGCTGCCGCGCCAGAAGCGGGTGAAGACGCGGCTCATCGACTCCTCGGGGATGCCGGGTCCCTCGTCGCTCACGGTGACCTCCGTCCCCTGTTCTCCGTCGTCGCCCGCCCTGGCGGGTGCCACCTCGATGGTGACGGTTCCTTCGCCGTGGCGCACCGCGTTTTCGAGGAGGTTGCCGAGGATCTGGTCGATCTTGTCGGGATCGGCCCAGAGGTCGGGCAGGCCGGGCCTGATCCGTACGAAGAAGCGGTCCGGGGACTGGCCGCCCGTGGTGTGCACCTGGACGTGGCGGCCGATGGCGGCGGCTATGTCGACGGGCTGGCGGCGGACTTCGAGCCGGCCGGAGTCGATCCGGGAGATGTCGAGGAGTTCGGCGATGAGCCGCTTGATGCGGCCCGCGTCGGCGTCGACGGTCTCCAGCATCAGCCGCTTCTGCTCGTCGCTGAACCGCTCCCACTTGCCGAGGAGGGTGGCGGTGAAGCCCTTGACGGAGGTGAGCGGGGAGCGCAGTTCGTGGGCGACGGTGGCGATGAGCTCGGCGTGGCTGCGCTCGGTGCGGCGGCGTGCCTCGGTGCCGCGCAGCGAGACCACGACCCGGCGGACCGGTCCCGTGGGGCGCTCGCGGACGTACGTGGCGGAGACGAGGACCTCGCGTCCGCCGGGCAGCAACAGGTTGCGCTCGGGCTGGCCGCGGCGGATGGCGAGGCCGCCGTACGGGTCGGTCAGGGTCCACCAGCGGCGGCCCTTGAGGTCTTCGAGGGGCAGCGCCTGGTCGAGGGGGAGGCCGAGGGCCCGGTCGCCGGGGACGGCGGTGATACGGCTGGCGGCGGCGTTGAAGCAGACGACGCGGCCGGTCTCGTCGGCGATGACGAGACCGTCGGGCAGGTCGTCGGGGTGGAGCCCCGCGAACCCGGCGTTCTCGTCAGGACCGGCGGGGCCGGGTGCGGCCTCGGGGTGCCGGTCCCGGGGCTCCGGGGCGCACGGCGGAGCGGTGCTCCGTGCCTGTGCGGGACTGTCCGTGCCGACCGTCATCCCCGTACCCCACCCCTCCGTGTAGCGCAGTGGGCCCCCGAGTGCGTCACTCTACTGGGCGGGGCGGACGGAGGGGGCCTTCAGGCGGAGGTTCGGGGGCGCTGGGCGCGGGCGGAGGCGTACAGGCAGACCGCGGCGGCGGTGGCGAGGTTGAGGCTCTCGGCCTTGCCGTGGATCGGGACGCGGACGACGGCGTCGGCGAGGGCGCGGGTCTCCTCGGGCAGCCCCCAGGCCTCGTTGCCGAAGATCCAGGCGGTGGGCCCGCCCATGGTGCCGGCGTCCAGCTCGGCGTCGAGGTCGTCCTGGCCGGCCCCGTCGGCGGCGAGGATCCGTACGCCCGCGCTCTTCAGTCCGGCGACCGCCTGCTCGACGGGGACGCCGACGGCGACCGGCAGGTGGAAGAGGGAGCCGACGGAGGCGCGTACGGACTTGGGGTTGTAGAGGTCGACGGAGGCGTCGGTGAGGACGACGGCGTCGGCGCCGGCCGCGTCGGCGCAGCGCAGTACGGTGCCGGCGTTCCCGGGGTCGCGTACGTGGGCGAGGACGGCGACCAGCTTGGGCCTGGCCGCGACGATCTGCTCGAACGGCGAGTCGAGGAACCGGCAGACGCCGACGAGCCCCTGCGGGGTCACGGTCTGGGAGACCTCGGCGAGGACGGCGTCGGACGCGTGGTGGACGCGGGCACCGGAGGCGAGGGCGGCCTCGATGATCGGGGCGTAGCGCTCGGCGGCCTCGACGGTGGTGAAGAGCTCGACGAGGGTCGGCTCGCCGGTGGAGCCGCGGTGCTCGACGGCCTCGCGGACGGCCTGCGGGCCCTCGGCGATGAAGAGGCGGTCCTTGCCCCGGAAGTTGCGCTTGGCGAGCCGCCGGGCGGCGACGACGCGCGGGGAACGCGGGGAGATCAGCTCGGGGGTGACCATGAGGTGCGGCGGTTCTCTCTTCGGTGCCGGGGACTACGGGATCCGGAGGCTACGGGATCCGGGGGCTGAAGCACCCGGACCCGCAGACGCGTGCGCGCCTGCGGGTCCGGGCAGAGGTACTGCGGCCTGCAAGATCAGGCAGCGGCCTTCGGGGCGTTGACGTCGGCCGGCAGAGCCTTCTGCGCGACCTCGACCAGCGCGGCGAACGCGTTGGCGTCGTTGACGGCCAGCTCGGCGAGGATCTTGCGGTCCACCTCGATGTTGGCGGCCTTCAGACCCTGGATGAGGCGGTTGTACGTCATGCCGTTCAGGCGGGCAGCGGCGTTGATGCGCTGGATCCACAGCTGACGGAAGTCGCCCTTGCGCTTCTTGCGGTCGTTGTAGTTGTAGACCAGCGAGTGGGTGACCTGCTCCTTGGCCTTGCGGTACAGGCGCGAGCGCTGACCGCGGTAGCCGGAGGCCGCCTCGAGGATCGCCCGGCGCTTCTTGTGGGCGTTGACTGCCCGCTTGACGCGTGCCACTTGTTAACTCCTTGTAGCGGGGTCGTGGTTGGACTCACACGACCCGAAAAACGAATGGGTCCCGGACCTGGCCGGTAGCCCTCGTCGCCGAGGGCGGGTGATCAGATCAGATGCCCAGCATCTTCTTGATCTTGGCCGCGTCGCCCGGGGCCATCTCGGCGTTGCCGGTGAGGCGACGCGTCAGCTTGGACGACTTGTGCTCGAGCAGGTGGCGCTTGCCGGCGCGCTCGCGCATGATCTTGCCGGAGCCGGTGACCTTGAAGCGCTTCTTGGCACCGGAGTGCGTCTTGTTCTTCGGCATCGCGCCGTATCTCCTCGTCAGTGGCGCTCCCCCGGTGTGGGCACCGGACAACCGGGAGCGTCAATTCTTCGTCTGGTGGGTCCGGGCGGGCCCCAGGGCTGCCTGGATGGCAGCCCGTCGGGTCACGCCTCGGGGTTCTCGGCCGGAGCCTCGACCTCGGCCTCGGCGACCGGAGCCTCGACCTCGGTCTCGTCGGCCGGGGCCTCGGACGTCTCCTCGGAGGTGACGCCCTGGCGCTCGGCCTTGCGTGCGGCCTGAGCCTCACGCGCCTCGGCCATGGCCTCGGTCTTCTTCTTGTGCGGGCCGAGAACCATGATCATGTTCCGGCCGTCCTGCTTCGGGTTGGACTCGATGAAGCCAAGCTCCTCGACGTCCGACGCCAGCCGCTGCAGCAGCCGGAAACCAAGCTCGGGACGGGACTGCTCACGACCACGGAACATGATCGTGATCTTGACCTTGTCACCCTGCTTGAGGAACCGGACGACGTGACCCTTCTTGGTGTCGTAGTCGTGCGGGTCGATCTTCGGCCGGAGCTTCATCTCCTTGATGACCGTGTGCGCCTGGTTCTTGCGCGCCTCACGGGCCTTCATGGCCGACTCGTACTTGAACTTCCCGTAGTCCATGAGCTTGCACACGGGCGGACGGGCGTTCGCCGCGACCTCGACCAGGTCGAGGTCGTACTCCTGTGCGAGCTCCAGGGCCTTGGCAAGCGGAACAATCCCGACCTGCTCGCCGCTGGGTCCGACAAGTCGCACCTCGGGAACGCGAATCCTGTCGTTGATGCGGGGCTCGGCGCTGATGGATCCTCCTAGGTAGCACCACGCGACCGCCTGGCGGACGGACGCGCAACGTCTGTTTCTGAGACCAACCGAGCCGGCACATGAAAAACGCCCCGGACGGGACACAGGCGGGGCTCCAGGGAAATACCGGAACACCGCCGCGGTCAACCGCGGGGCGCACATCGGGCGGCTCCATCGTCCGTACGGAACGATGGGCGCCACCTGACCGGTGACCCGCCACCCGCGAGGGTGGTCAGGTGGGAGTTCGGAGCCTCCACTTGTGGGCCGGGCACACATGTGTCCGGCCGGTCGTTACACAAGGTTAGCAGGACCCGGCGGTCTCCGCTAACCGAGGAGCGGCATATCGTATGAGGCATGAGCGAGACGCCCCAGAACGAGTCCCCGGACTCCCCCGACGCCCCTGACTTCGACGCCATGACCCGCGACATCGCGGAGGTCCCGGCGGTCGAGGTGATCGTGACGGTCGCCGTCAACCTGATGAGCGCCGCCGCGGTGAAGCTCGGGCTCACCGAGGAGGGCGACAAGTACAAGGACCTCGACGAGGCGCGCAAGCTGGTGCACGCGCTCGCGGGTCTGCTCGACGCCGGCGCGACGGAGGTCTCCTCCTTCCACGCCGCTCCCCTGCGGGACGGTCTGAAGTCCCTCCAGCTCGCTTTCCGCGAGGCCTCCCTGATCCCGGACGAGCCGGGCCAGGGCCCGGGCGAGAAGTACACGGGGCCGGTGTACGGCTAGGGGCTCCCGGGGGTACGGGGGTCGCCCCCCGGAAGAGAACAGCCACGGGGCCGGTGTACGGCCAGGGGCTCCCCCGGGGTACGGGGATCGCCCCCTCCGCTACCGCTTTACGTAGAAGGGCTCGCCCGGAGGCGTGGCCGAGGCCGGCAGGAGTGCCAGGTCGAGGCCCCGCACCAGGCGGGCCCTCAGTGTTTCGTCGGCGGCCAGAGCACGGGCCACGCGCTGGGCGGCCTCCGCCGGGGCGGCGTCTTCCGCGAGGACCAGGGCGAGGGTGCCGTCGGCGGCGCCGGGGCCCAGGTGGGCGCGGAGCACCGCGGGCTCGGCGACGACGGCGGCCCGTACCGCGTCCCGTACGGCCGGGTCGTCGAGCGGGTCGGCGCTGGTCCGGCCCTCGGCGAGGGCGAGCAGGGCCGGGCCGGTCAGCTGGTACGGCACGGGGCCCGCGAGGTCCAGGACCACCGTGTCCGCCTTCTCGTGCGCGGCCGCCTGGAGCGCCTGGTGGAGCGGGACCGCCACGGGCCGGGCCTCGGGGTCCCAGAGGGCGAGCGAGGCGATCGAGGTGAAGGCGGGCAGGGCGCGCCGGTCCCCGGCCGTGAGGGTGGGGACCGCCATGTCGCTGGTCTTCTCGCGGCGCAGGCCGTTCTCGTCGGTCTCGACCTCGCCGAGGACGGCGACCACGGGGACGAGGAGCCGGGCCTTCCGCAGCGCGTCGAGGACCGGGCCGTGGGCGGTTCTGTCCTCCGCCCAGGCCGCGAGGGCCGCGGCGAGCCGCGGGTCGGCGGTGCCGTCGTCGTCGGAGAAACCGGGGTCCGGGATGTTCTTGAGCGCCACGCACCGAGCCTAACCGGCGGGCGAGGGCGCTCGACCCGCCGGGTCCTAGAGGTTCCGGTGGGCGCGCCGCAGGACGAGGGCGGTGAGGAGGAGCAGGGCGCCGAGCCCGCCGGCGAGCGGGGCGAGCAGCCCGATGGGGCGGCTCTCCTCGGGGGCGGGGAGCGGTCCGGGGCCGAAATACCGGCCCTTGTAGCCGGTGCTGGTGTTCTTCGGGTCGCCGCCCTTGAGCCGGCCGCCCGCCTCGATCGCGGCGGCCGGGTCGACCGTCCCGTACCCCTTGGCGTCGCTGCGCCCGCCCTTGGGGCGGCTTCGGGCGGTATCGATGAGCAGCCGTTTGACCTGGGCGGGGGTGAGGTCGGGGTGCGCGGCGCGGACGAGGGCTACGGCCCCGGAGGCGAACGCGGCGGCGGCGCTGGTGCCCCAGCCCTCGTAGTAGCGGCGGTCGGGGTCGGCGATGGCGATGTCGACACCGGGGGCGCTGACGGTGGCGTACCAGCGGCTGGTGGAGAAGGAGGCGTGGGTGCCGTAGCGGTCGACGGCGGTGACGGCGATGACGCCGGGGTACGCGGCGGGGTACGAGATGTGGTCGCCCTTCTCGCCGCCGTTGCCCGCGGAGGCGACGACGGAGACGCCCTTCGCGAGGGCGTACTGGACGGCGGCGTCCTCGCCCGCGTCCGGGTGGGCGGACTTGGAGTCGTCGCCGAGGGAGAGGTTGATGACGTCGGCGCCGTGGTCGGCGGCCCAGCGGATGCCTTCCGCGAGGGCGGCGCCGCGGGACTTGCGGGCCTTGTCGCGGGCCTTGTCGGTGCCTTCGAGGATGACCCGGACGGGGAGTATCTTCGCTTCGGGGGCGATGCCGAGGACGCCGTCCCGGCCGTCGTAGCCGTGGCCGTGTCCGGCGATGATCCCGGCCATGGCGGTGCCGTGCCGGGCCCAGGCGCGGTCGCCCTTGGCCGCGCCGAAGCCGATGAGGTCGCGTCCCGTGAGGACCGAGCCCTCGAGGTCCGGGTGCCCGGCGTCGACGCCGGTGTCGAGGACGGCGACCGTGACGCCCTCGCCCTTGGTGGTGCGCCATGCCTCGGCGGTGTGGAGCGCTTCGAGGCCCCACTGGCGGGCGCGGATGGTGTCGGCGTGGGCGGGTGTCGTGGTGGCGGGCAGGACGGAGAAGGCGGTGGCGAGGAGGACGGCCGCGGGGGTACGGAGGCGGTTCACCGGGCGTTCTTCTCCTTCGCCGCCGCGGCGGCGGTCGTGCGCAGCAGCCGCTCGATCCGCACCGTGATGCCCTTGGCCTCGTGGCCGAGGCCGGACTGCGCGGCGGCGTCGGTACGGCCCCGGGCCATGGTCCGGTCGGCGGGCTGCGGCCCTTCGACGGCCCGGCCGTCCGCGAAGCCGGAGACGGCGGTGACGACGACGGGGAGGTCGGCGGGGGCGTTCAGCCACCAGCTGGCGCGCTGGTCGGCGCCGAAGCGGGCGGCGACGGTGCCGGGGCCGGCGAGGGCGGGGGGTACGTCCTGGCCGAGGCGGGTGGTGAGGCCGCCCTGGCCGAGCGTGCGCTGGGCGGTGACGTCGGCGCGGGTGAAGACGAGGCCGACGGTGATGACGCTGCTGGCGGTGGCGTCGGTGTAGGTGGCGCGCAGGACGCGTTCGCAGCCGAGCGGCCGGAGCGCGGCGAGCAGGCCCTTGGCGAGGACGGTGGGCGAGCAGGCGGCGTCCGGCGCGACGACGATCCGGGTCCAGGTGCGTGCGGCCGCGCCGGGGCCCGCTTCGGGGCCCGCGAGGGTGCGGGGGAAGAGGGTGTCGACGGGGGCGTTGTGCCAGAGGTCCATCGCCTCGGTGTACCCGGCGGGTTCGGGGCGCTCCCCGGGCTCGGCGGCGGCCAGCCACACCCCGGCGAGGGCACCGCCGATGAGCCCGATACCGAGGACGGCGCAGACGGCGGCTGCGATGTTCCGCCCGGTGCGCCGTTCACGTACGGGCCGAAGGCGCGTGGTGGTCTCGACGGGTGCCTCGGGCGGGAGGGCGCCGGGGGTGGCGGCGCCGTAGGCGTAGGTGTGGCCGTAGGGCGGGACGGGGGGCCGGACGTGCGGCGGGGCGGTGGGTGCGGCGGCGACC